>JBBRSN010000042.1:0-36397 GCA_038245375.1 Sphingomonadales bacterium
CGACGTCGACGAGGTCCACAAGCTGCTCGGCACGATGGCCGACGACGCCAGCGCGCAATCCACGGCGATCACCCAGATCAGCGCCGCGATCGGCGCGATGGACCAGTCGACCCAGCAGAACGCCGCCATGGTCGAGGAAACTTCCGCCGCCGCCCGCAACCTCACCGCCGAGGTCACCGCGCTCGCCGAGCAGGCCGCGATGTTCAAGGTCGAGGAAACGCACGTCCGGCGCGCCCCGGCCCAGCGGGTCGCATCGCCGCAGCCGATCCAGCGCCAGCCAGCGAAGAAGCCAGCGTCCGCCTATCGTTCCCCGATCAAGGCACTGCCCGCCGCAGCGCTCCAGACCGCGAACGGCAGCGGTGCCGGACATGACGACTGGAATGCGTTCTAATGTCCGGGGCGTTGCGCGTGCACGAGCCGACCGCTTGCGATGAGTTGGTGCTCGCGCGCGCGTTGGGAACTGATGATATGGATGCCCCGTTCACGCGGCGTCCGTAACATCAGTTCAAAACTGGAGCGTGATACGAAAAAGTCGGAACCGGTATTCCACAATAAATCACGCGACAACAAAAGATATAGAGCGGGATCCGATTCAGATTAATCGTGCCCCGCTCTAATGGCCCGCATTGTTTTTGTGGATCGATGCCATGGGCATGCTTTGATGGGGTGATCGTCGAGGCCTGCCCTGGTGGGCTCTACGCTCGCCATGGCACAGCGCGACATGGACAACTCCGCACATGGTCCGAGTGGTCGAAAGCGTCACGAGATCCGCAACAGGAATCGATCCTTGCCGGTCGCGAGAGCGAACTCGGCATCAGCATCGATAGCGGGCGATGCATCGGGGCCGGGCTCGCAATCTGCCAGAATGTGGCGGCAAGGCGGAAGCCCCCTCGTTCGTATGGCAGCCCTTCCGACCCGAAATCCCGTAGCGCTCAGAATTCCGTAGCGATGTCGAAATAGCCATATTTCGTGTCGCCTGTCGCCGGCGCAGTCGGCGCGCTTTGGAGAAAGCGGCCTTTGGCGAGGTAGGCGGCACCGGTTTCGAGCCGCAACCGCCCGGGGATCAACCAGTACCGGACCCGACCTTCGATCTGCGTGCCGGCATAGCGGCCGGACAGGGCCTTGCGATCACGCACATTGGTCTTGGCGAAACTGTCGGACGCCTCCTGCAGCCACAGGGCGCGCGTCATGACGAAACCGTCGATGCGCTTGGTGGGCGCAAGCTCGGCACGCAGGCCAATCGATTCCAGATTGGAACGTGTGAGCGGGCCGTAGAGGCCGCCTGGGCCGAAGTCGGCGCGCGTCGCGCCGAACAGGGTGTCGAAGCGTTCATAACGGTTCGCGACCGCGCCATCTCCGCTGGCTCGATCCGCGTGCAGAGAGATGCGGGGCGACCAGCCGCCGGCAAATTTACGGCCGATCTCGGCATGAATATTATACGCCCGCACCGACACGTCGCGCAGATCGCTGTCGGTCGTCGACAAACGAGTGCTGCCCGTCTGGCGCGCGCCCTCGACCTCGAAATCGATGCTGCCCACCTTGGCGGGGCGGAGCAGCCGTACGCCATAGGTTATCAGTCGCCGGTTGCGGGTCGGTCGATCGGGCCGGTCGTTCTCGACCAGGCGATAGACGAAGGCTTCCAGCCTGACGCCCTTTGCCATCGCCTTGGTCGCGCTGGCGCCGAAGAAGTGGACATTGGACTGGGCGCGGTCCCAGCCGACCGCGTTGTCACGGATCTGGTCCGCATTGACCGGTCCGCGCAGGCTTGGCTCGGTCCAGAAGGCGGTCAGTTGATCCCTGGACTTGTCCCTCAGCTCCAGCCGCAAGCCGGTAAAGCTGCTGACGCTGTTGGAGAAATCAGGACGCCCCACCAGTCGTCCCGAGCCAATCTCCATCGTGAAGCGGCCGGCAGTCAGGCCGCCGGTCGAACCCTTGCCGGCCAAGCCGTCCAGATCAAGCGTGGCGTATGCCTGCGTCGGTTCGAGCGCGTTGACCTCATTCACGCTGGTCGAGGATCCGTGCCGCTCGCCATAGCCGCGCGCATCGCGCAGTTCGGCGCCGAGGCGGATCCGGCCGAAATCATATTCGCCAAACAGGATCAGCCGTGACGACATCAATGCATCGGCATCCGGAAAGCCGGGCCGGAACTGCCCGTCGATCGCTTCGATGCGGGTGCGTAGGCTGCCCCGCAGAATCAGGCCGGTGGGCGCGCCAACAGCGGCAAGCAACGGATTGGCGTCGCCGGCTTCCGCGTGCGCGGCCGGTATGGAGAACATGGCGGATCCGATCAGCAGGGCGATCGTGTTCGGGAAGAACAACCTTCCAACGGCTGGCTGAAACTTCACAAACACTCCCTGAATGACTTCAAGAGAATTATAGGAGGTTTCGGCAAGTACAGCGTGCCATCTGCGGTGCCATTTATTTGATTTCTCGGCTTTTGGCGTGCCGCCAGCACGCTTTGAGAAAATCACCCCGTCATTTGCGGGCTACCAGATCGTGATGGCGCGCCTGGCAGCCTGGATTTCGAGCCAACCTTGCAAAAGGCTTTCCCCTTTACAGTTGAGGATCGGCAAATCGACCCAGCGCCCGCTTCATCCCATCCGCCTCTGTCCCGAGATGAGGAATCGGACTTCGACTTCCCTTTCAACGATGATGTATGAATGATGCAGCCGCTTCAGGGGAGAGGCTAAAGGAGAGAAGAATGACCGAGGACTTCGACCTGCAACCCATCGCGCTGTCGACCGGCGTCACGCTCGACGTCGTTGTTACGGGCGATCCGGCCAATCCGCCGATCATCCTGCTCCACGGCTTTCCCGAATCGCACCGCACGTGGCGGCACATCATCCCCGACCTGGCGAAGGACCATTTCGTGCTCGCGCCCGACCAGCGCGGTTATGCCAGATCGTCCAAGCCGGAAGGGGTGGCGAGCTACACCCCCGACAAGATCGTCGGCGACCTGCTCGCGCTGGCCGACCATTTCGACATCAACCGCTTCACGCTGGTCGGGCATGACTGGGGCGGCGCGGTAGCGTGGATGGCGGCGCTGCAGCACCCCAACCGCGTGCGCAAGCTCGTCATCATCAACGCGCCGCACCCGTTCATCTTCCAGAAGACGATGTTCGACGACCCCGCGCAACGCGAGGCGAGCCAGTATATCCGCGCCTTCCGCAACCCCGATCTCGAGAATCATATCGCCGAAATCGGCCTGTCTAGCTTCTTCGACGGCAGCTTCCTGCGCCACACCGACTTTTCGAAGATCGCCGACGAAAAGCCGATCTATCTCGAACAATGGGGCCAGCCCGGCGCGATGACCGCGATGCTCAACTGGTACCGTGCGAGCGCGATCCAGGTGCCGGCGATGGATGAGGAACCGGCGCGCCCGGCCTTCCTCGACGCGCCGTTCCCGCCGTTGCATGTGCCGACTTTGGTGATCTGGGGGCTGGGCGACGCGGCACTGCTACCGAGCCAGCTCGAAGGGCTCGACACGCTGGTCCCCGGCGTGCGCATCGACAAGGTCGATGCCGGCCATTTCGTGCCGTGGGAAAACCCTGCAGCGGTGATCGCGGCGATGCGCGACTGGAGCGCCTGAGACCCCAGAGGCGGGTATGCGGCGACCGGGCGGACCCGATCGCCGCGCCGATCAGAATTTGTAGCCGATTTCCAGCCCATAAGCGCGCCGCGCGCCGGGCGAGTTGAACGACCCACCGAACTCGATCGCCGGAATCACCTCGTTGAGGTAGCGTTTGTCGAGGGCGTTGTTGGCGAAGATCGCCGCCTTCCAGCTATGCCCCTCAAGCCCGAGCCGCAGGTCGAGCACGCCAAAGGCGTCGCGCCGGGTGACGCTGTAATCGGCATTGCCGACGAACGCGGGCAGTGCCAGCGCCGAGATCGGCAGCAGCGCGCTAAAGATCGTCGCCTTGGTCTGGTTCTGCACGGTGTGGAACCAGGTCGGCCCGGTGATGCGATAATTAGCGCGGAACAGCAGATTGATGCCGTTGGCGACGGGGAATTCCTGCTGCGACCCGAGGTTGATGGTGTAATCGGGCGTATAGGGCGACTTGTTCCCGACCGTGTCGGGGCGCGAGCTGTTCTTTTTGATCTTGGAATCGGTGTAGTTGAACCCGCCGAACAGCGTCCAGCCCTGCACCAGCCGCACATCGGCGCCCACCTCGACGCCCTTGAGGTCGACCCGGTCGATGTTCGACACGACGCGTAGCAGGCCGAAACTGCCGACGAAGAATTCGAAGAACTGCATGTCGCGGACCTGGGTGTAGTAGCCGGCGACATTATAGTTGACCGGGCCAAGCTTGCCCTTGATGCCGACCTCGTACGCGCTCGACCGTTCCTTGCGGAAATCGTCATTGATCAGCACGCCGGCGTTGATCGGCGCCACGTTGAAGTTCTGGTTGACGATCGCCGCCGAGCCCTGGTTGTTGAACCCGCCCGACTTGAAGCCGACGCCCCAGTTGGCGAACACATTGGTGTTCGGCGCGATCGTCCAGCGCGCGCTGATCTTGGGCTCGAGTTGCTGAAACGTGCGGTTCTTGGCGGGGATCGCGCCGCCGACCTGACCGGGGTTGATCGGCCCACCGGTGAACGGGTCGATCGCCACCGGCACCTGGTTGTCGACATGACGCTGCTCGACATCGTAGCGTAGCGCGACGGTCAGATCGAAGGCGGGGGTCGGCTTCCAGTCGACCGAGCCGAAGCCGGCGAACACGTCGGTGCGGAACTTGTCGGCGAACAGCTGCGAGGTCGGATTGGACGAATTGGGCGCGTTATAGATCTGGTGCGTCACGCCGGCGCCGGTGTCGCCGCCGAGGCTGACCGCGGTAAAGCGATCGATGTGCAGATAATAGCCGCCGAACTGCCAGCCGATCGGCCCGGCACCGGTCGAGGCGAGGCGGATCTCCGTGCTGAAGTCCTTCTGGTTGCGGACCTGATATTGCGTGCCGTCGCAGGTCGTCGGCGAGTAGGCGCCGAAGGTCGAGCCGGTGGCGGGCGCGAAGATGAACGGCACCGGGATCTGGCCGATGAAGGTCGGCGGGTTGGTCGGGAAGCCGGTCAGCCTGGCGGTTGAGGCGAAGCATGAATTGACCACAGGCGCCGCAGCAGGGTTCACCGCCGAGATATAGCGCGCAAAGTCGGCCGAGGTGCCGTCGGCGGTCAGGTCGTTCTTCACATTGCTGTACAGCGCCCAGGCGGTCAGCTTGACCCCGCCGAAATCGTGATCGACCTTGAGCGAGCCTTCGAGCGTCGTCTGGTCGTTGGTCGGCACGATGTTCGAATAATAGTTGAACGGGTGGGCGTTGACGTTCTCGTAGAAGGCGCCACCGAACGCCGGCAGATGGAACACCGAATTGAAGTTGATCGAGGCGCCGTGATATTCGCCGTAGCGCAGCTTGGCGTCTAGCTCGGTGGCGTCGCCAAGGGCCGCGACGACACGGCCGTTGATCGCCCATTCCTCATGATTGTCGACGGTGTAGTTGTTGAGATAGTTGTTGCGGTAGAAGCCGTCGGTGCGGTCGTAATTGCCCGACAGGACGAAGCCGATGCCTTGGGCGAGCGGCCCGGCGACATAGGCGTTGAAGGCACCGGTCTTCTGGCTGCCATAGCTGCCGGTGAAACCGCCTTCGAAGTGATCGCCGGGTTTCATCGTCTGCATGACGATCGCGCCGGCGGCGGCGTTACGGCCGTAGAGCGCGCCCTGCGGGCCCTTCAACACCTCGATCTGGCGCAGCGTGCCCTGATCCTGGTTGAGCACTGCGGTATTGGTCTTGAGGATGCCGTCGACGACCAACGCGACCGAACTCTCGGCGTCGCGCGCGCCGTTGAGGCCGCGAATGTTGATCTGGTTGTCGCCGGCCTCGGCGGTCGCCGAGACGATGCTGACACCCGGGGTCAGCTTGGTGAAGTCGGTGGCGCGGTGGATGTCGGCCTTTTCGATCGACTCGGCGTTGAACGCCGTGATCGAGGCGGGAACCTGCGACAGCTTCTCACTGGTGCGCCGCGCGGTGACGACGATCTCGCCGCTGTCGGTCGGCGTCTCGACCGTGGTTTCCGGTGCGGGCGCGGTTTGCGCACTTGCCGGAAGCGCGGTGATGGCGGCGCTCGCGGCGCCGCACAGAAGCCAGGCGATAGTCTTGACGCTCATGCCATTTCCCCCTTTGGTTGACCGCGCGGCGGCCACCATCGTGATTATTGTATACAAATCTGCTGTATACAAAGCGACACGTCAACCGTTATCGTGACGCAGGAGAAATGTGAGACATGTCGAAGGCCGCCGACCGCGCCTATCAGTTCATTCGCGGCGAGATCCTCGCCGGGACGATGCCGCCGGGCGAGCAGTTGCGCGAGGAAGCGCTGGCCGGCGCCTGCGGCGTGTCGCGGACGCCGGTACGCGAGGCGCTGCGCAAGCTCGAAGCGGAGCATCTCATCCAGCGCAACGATTCGCAGCGCAGCTTCGTCGCGACGCTGTCGCTCGATGACATCGCCGAATCCTTCGCGCTGCGCGCCATGCTCGAAGGCCATGCCGCGGCGCGCGCGACCGAGCGGATCAAGCCCGCCCAGCTTGCCGCGCTGACCGCGCACAACGTCGCAATTCGCGAAGCGATTGGTAGCGAGGCACCTGATGTTGCACTATTTCTGGAGCACAACCGCGGATTCCACGCGATCGTCACCGATGCTGCCGGCTCCGAACGGCTGACCCGCCTGCTGGCCTCGATCGTCGAGCAACCGGTCGTGCTGCGCACCGCGCGGCGCTATGACCGCGCCCAACTCGAGCGCTCGGTCTCCGAGCATGAGGAACTGGTCGGCGCCTTTCGACACCGCGACCCGGAATGGGCCAAGGCGGTGATGATCGGCCATATCCGCCGCGCCTTCCACGTCTACAGCGAAGCGCTTACCGCCGCGCCACGCGACGCCCGTCTGCCTTGACCACACGCCCGTTCCACCGCTAGGTTGTATACAATCTGGCGGAGGGTCGTGGTGCAACGCAGTGTCGAAATCGTCGAGGTCGGCCCGCGTGACGGCCTGCAGAACGAGTCGATCCAGGTCCCGACCGCCGACAAGATCGCGCTAATCGAGCGCGCGCTGGGCTATGGCATCCGTCGCATCGAGGTGGCGAGCTTCGTCAACCCGCGGCGCGTACCGCAGATGGCCGATGCCGAGGCGGTCGCCGCCGCGCTGCCCGAGCGCGACGACGTCACCTGGATCGGGCTCGTGCTCAACGAGCGCGGCGCCGAACGCGCGCTGGCGACGCGCATCGACCAGCTCGGCGCGGTCTGTGTCGCAACCGACAGTTTCGCAATGCGCAACCAGGGCCAGACCCGCGACGAGTCGGTCGCGGTCGCGATACGCATCGCCGCGCTGGCACAGGCCGCCGGCCGCACCGCCCAGGCGACGATCGCCAGCTCCTTTGGCTGCCCGTTCGAGGGTGAGGTCGACCCCGATCATGTCGTCGCGATGGCCACCGCGCTGGCTGAGGCCGGCATGGTCGAGATCGCGTTGGCCGACACGATCGGCGTGGCGGTGCCGGCGCAGGTGTCATCGCTGGTCGCGCGCGTCGCCGCGGCGATCACGCCGCTGCCGGTGCGCGTGCACCTCCACGACACGCGCAACACCGGTATCGCCAATGTCTGGGCGGCGGTCGAGGCCGGCGCGGCGACGATCGACGCATCGCTCGGCGGCCTTGGCGGCTGCCCCTTCGCGCCCGGCGCGGCGGGCAATGTCGCGACCGAGGACACCGTTTACATGCTGGAGCGGTCTGGCGTCGCGACAGGGCTCGACCTCGCTGCGGTGATCGACGCCAGCAACTGGCTTTCCGGCATCATGGGCAAGCCCTTGCCCGGTCGGCTCGCCCGCACCGGCGGCTTTCCGAAACCGGCATGACCACGACCTTACAGGAGCAAGCGCAGCATATGAGCTATCGTCTCGGCGTCGATGTCGGCGGCACGTTCACCGACCTCCTGCTGCTCGATGCGGCATCGGGGCGTTTCTGGCGCCACAAGACGCCGTCCACCCCGGCCGACAGCTCGGTCGGCATCCTGACCGGCGTGACGGCAATCTGCGCCGATGCCGGGGTCAACCCGGCCGAGATCGAGATTTTCCTCCACGGCACGACCGTCGCGACCAATGCCGTGCTCGAGGGCAAGGGCGCGCGCGTCGGGCTGATCGTGACCGAGGGTTATCGCGACGTGATGCAAATCGCGCGCAGCTTCGTGCCGGGCGGCCTGGCCGGCTGGATCATCTGGCCCAAGCCCAAGCCGCTCGCCGCGCTGGAGGACACGATCGCGGTCGGCGGGCGCATGGCCGCAGACGGCAGCGAGGTACGCCCGCTCGATGAAGCGGGTGCGCGCGCCGCGCTCGAATCGCTCAAGGCGCGCGGCGTCGAGACGGTCACGATCGCGCTGATCAACAGCTATGTGAACGGCGCGCACGAGACGCGGATCGGCGCGCTCGCCGCCGAGATCATGCCCGACGTGCCGGTGTCGCTCAGCCATATCGTGCTGCCCGAAATGCAGGAATATGAGCGCACGCTGACCACCGTCGCCAACGCCGCGGTGCGGCCGGTGGTCGGGCGCTATGTCCGCAGCCTGCGCAGCAAATTGCGCGACACCGGCATGGCCGGCAAGATCGCGCTGCTGCGCTCCGACGGCGGGTTGATGTCGTCCGAAAAGGCCGAGGAGCATCCCGTGTCGCTGCTGATGTCGGGCCCCGCCGGCGGCGTGACCGGCGCCTTGTGGGTGGCGAAGAACGCCGGGCTGGACAATATCCTGACGCTCGACGTCGGCGGCACCTCGACCGACGTCGCGCTGATCGAGCATGGCGAGCCGCGCCGCGTGCGCACCACCGAGGTCGGCCATCTGTCGGTCCGCGCGTCGTCGCTCGACGTAAAGACGGTCGGCGCGGGCGGAGGCTCGATCGCCTATGTCCCCGAGCTGACCCGGGCGCTGCGCGTCGGGCCGCAGAGCGCCGGCGCGGTGCCGGGGCCGGCGGCCTATGGCAAGGGCGGCACCGCGCCGACCGTGACCGACGCCAATGTCGTGCTCGGTTACCTGCCCGAGAATCTGCTCGGCGGCACCTTCAAGCTCGACCGGCCGGCGGCGCAAGCCGCTGTGCAGACGATCGCCGACGCGCTCGGCATCGGGCTGATGGAGGCGGCGCGCGGCATCATCGACATCGTCAACGAGAACATGTTCGGCGCGCTGCGCATGATCTCGGTGCAGCAGGGTTACGATCCGCGCGACTTCGCGCTGATGGGTTTTGGCGGCGCCGGGCCGCTCCACGTCAATGCGGTCGCGCGGCTGATGGGGAGCTATCCGGCGGTCTCGCCAGTCTCGCCAGGCGTGCTGTGCGCGCTGGGCGACGCGACGACGCGGATGCGCACCGAAACCGCGCGTAGCTTTTCGCGGCTGGCGCGCGACACCGACGAGGCACAGCTTCACGCGATCCTCGACGAGATGGCGGCGCAGACGCGCGGCGAGCTCGCCGCCGACGGCATCGCCGACAGCGACATCACCAGCCTGTTCGAGATCGACCTGCGCTATGAAGGCCAGGCGTTCGAGGTCGCGCTGACGATCGACCCCGAGGTACTGCGCCGCGACGGCATCGCCGGGCTGACCAGCCGCTTCGATGCCGAGCATCTGCGGCTGTTCACCTTCAACATGGAGAGCGCACACGAGATCGTGAACCTGCGCGCCGTTGCGCTCGGCCAGGCGCTCGACCTGCCCGCCGCGCGGCTGGCCGAGGGCAATGGCGACCCGTCCGCCGCCAAGCTGCGCGACCATATTTTGTGGATGGACGGCGCCGAACAGGCGGCAGTGATCTACGATCGCGCGAAGCTGCGCGCCGGGGATCGCATCACTGGCCCGGCGATCGTCATCGAAATGGATTCGACCACGCTGATCGAGACCCGCCACGTCGCGGTCGTCGATGCGGTCGGCAACATCATGATCAACCCGGCCTGAGGAGCAGCGACCATGCCCGCGACCATCGTCGAGACCAATCCCCGGCCCTTCGCCCCCACCCAGGTCGACCCTGTCACGCTCGACATCATCGAGAACGCGCTGCGTAACGCCCGCGTCGAGATGGATGCGACGCTGGTGCGCACCGCCATGTCGCCCGGCATCCGCGAACAGGGCGACGCCTTCCCGCTGATCGCCGACCATCAGGGCCGCATGATCGTCGGCCAGTTCGGTTCGTTCATCGGCGGCTTTCTCGACGGCTATCACGGCACCGTCGAGGAAGGTGACATCTTCCTGATGTCCGACCCCTATTCGGTCGGCGGCGCAATCAGCCATTCGAACGACTGGCTGGTCTTGCTCCCGGTGTTCAAGAACGGCCGGCTGATCGCCTATACCGCGATGTTCGGCCACCAGAGCGACATCGGCGGCAAGGTCGCCGGCAGCATGCCGATCACCGCGCGCTCGATCTTCGAGGAGGGCGTGCGCATCCCGCCGGTCAAGCTCTACGCCGCCGGGGTGCACAATAGCGACCTGATCCGGCTGATCATGTGCCAGACGCGCAAGCCCGACTGGTGCACCGCCGATCTCAACGCGCTGATCGCCTCGTGCCGCGTCGCCGCGCGGCGCGTGGTCGAGATGGCGGGCCGCTTCGGCGACGACCTCTACGTCGCGGCGACCGGCGAATTGCTGGCGCGCAACCACCGCGCGATGAAGCAGCTGATCGCGACCTCGATCGGCGAGGCGCCGGTCAGCTTCGAGGATTATCTGTGCGACGACGGGCTCGGCTATGGCCCGTACAAGATCAAGTGCACGATGTGGCGCGAGGGCGAGCGGGTGATCCTCGATTTCGCCGGGACCGACCCGCAATCGCATGCCTCGATCAATTTCTTCCTCAACGAGAATATGTTTCGCATGTTCTTCGGCATCTACATGATCATGGTGTTCGACCCGCAGATCCTGTTCAACGACGGTTTCTACGACCTGATCGACGTGCGCATCCCCGAAGGGTCGCTGCTCAAGCCGAAATTCCCCGCCGCGCTGTCGGGGCGGACGCATGCGCTGGGCCGGATCTTCGACATTCTCGGCGGGCTGCTCGGCCAGAAGACGCCCGAGTTCCTCAACGCCGCCGGCTTCTCCTCCTCGCCGCATTTGTTCTATTCGGGGCGCGACGCCAAGGGTGCGTGGTTCCAGCTGTTCCAGATCGGCTTTGGCGGCATCCCGGGGCGGCCGCTCGGCGACGGGCCCGACGGGCACTCGCTGTGGCCGGGCTTCACCAACGTGCCCAACGAGTTTCTCGAACGCTATTTCCCGCTGCGCATCGAGCGCTACGAGACCGAGCCGGATTCGGGCGGCGCCGGACTGCACCGCGGCGGCAACGGCATCCACATGACCTATCGCTTCCTCGAACCCGGCATGATCGCGATCCATGACGATCGCTGGTTCACCCGCCCCTGGGGCGTGAACGGCGGCAAACCGGGCGCGCGCGCGCGCAAAGTGCTCGAACGCGCCGACGGGACGATCAGCGTCGTCGGCAACAAGGTCGAGGATGTCGAGGTCGCGGCCGGCGACCAGTTGCACTTCATCACCTGGGGCGGCGGCGGCTGGGGCGACCCGCTGGCGCGCGACGCCGACCTTGTCGCGCTCGAGGTGCGCGAGGGACTGGTCAGTGTGGCGGGCGCGCTCGCTTATGGCGTGGTAGTACGCGACGGCGCGGCCGATGGTGCCGCCACCGCAGCGCTGCGCCAGCACATGGCGGAGGAGCGCGGGACGAACGACGCGCTGTTCGACTTCGGTCCCGACATCGCGACACTGCGCACGACGTGTCTCGCCGAAACCGGCCTGCCCGCGCCGCGCCAGCCGGTATGGCAGCACGACGATATTGCGGCCTGAACCCATGATGGAAAACCAGGGCGCGCTGCGCGGGATACGCGTGATCGAACTCGGCCAGTTGATCGCGGGGCCGTTTTGCGGGCAGTTGCTCGGCGACATGGGCGCCGAGGTTATCAAGGTCGAGCCGCCCGGCGCGGGCGACCCGATGCGGCAATGGGGGCGCGGCGAGGACAAATTATGGTGGGAAGTCGTCGCCCGCAACAAGCTGACCGTGTCGGCCAATCTGCGCGTGCCCGAAGGCCAGGCGCTGGTCCGCCAGCTCGCCGCGACCGCCGATATCCTGATCGAGAACTTCAAGCCCGGTACGATGGAGAAATGGGGCCTTGGCCCCGACGCGCTACACGCGCTCAATCCCCGGCTGATCATCGTCCGTGTCTCGGGCTATGGCCAGACCGGCCCGTATAGCGGGCGCGCCGGCTTTGGCGGGATCGGCGAGGCGATGGGCGGGTGGCGCTATATCGTCGGCGACCCCGACCGGCCGCCGAGCCGGATGGGCATCTCGATCGGCGACAGCCTGGCGGCGACCTATGGCTGCATGGGCGCGCTTGCCGCGCTCCACGCGCGCGAGCGCACCGGGCGCGGACAGGTCGTCGACAGCGCGCTGTACGAAGCCGTGCTGCAGGTGATGGAGAGCCTCGTCCCCGAATATGAGGTGTCGGGCTATATCCGCGAGCGCTCCGGCTCGGTGCTGCCGGGGATCGCGCCGTCCAATGTCTATCCGTGCGCCGACGGCGAGTTCCTGATCGGCGGCAACCAGGATGCGGTGTTCGCGCGGCTGTGCAAGGCGATGGGCCAACCGGAACTCGCCAGCAACCCGCGCTATGTCGACCATCTCGCGCGCGGCGCGCACCAGGAGGAACTCGATGGCCTGATCGCCGACTGGACCCGCGTGCGCACCGTCGCCGAGGTCCAGGCGGCGATGCTCGACCATTCAGTGCCAGCGGGGACGATCTTCCGCGCGCCGGAGATGCTCGCCGACCCGCATTTCGCGGCGCGCGAGGCGCTGGTACCGGTCGAAACCGAGCGCTGGGGCACAGTCCACATGCAGAACTGCTTTCCCAAACTGTCGGAGACACCAGGCTCGATCCGCAGCCCGGCCTCGCCGACGGTGGGGCGCGACAACCTCAAGGTCTATGGCGACCTCGGGCTGCCACCGGAGGAGATCGAACGCATGACGGCGGCCGGGATCATATGAGCGAGGATGCGCGCGGCGCGTTCGACGGCCATCTATCGTTCGGCGCGCATCCCGCGCTGATCGTCATCGACGTCGTCCGCGCCTATCTCGATCCGGCCTCGCCGCTCCACGCGCCGACCTTCGTCGCCGCGCTGCCGATCATCGCGCGGCTGGTCGAGGCGGCGCGCGCGCGCCGCGTGCCGGTGATCTTCACCAACGTCGTCTATCAGCAGGGCGGCACCGATGGCGGCCTGTTCTACCGCAAGGTGCCGGCGCTGCGCGTGTTCGACGCTGGCTCGGCACTGGGCGCCTTCCCGGCCGACCTCGGCCCGGCGCCCGGCGAGGTCGTCGTTACCAAGCAATATGCCTCGGCCTTTTTCGGCACGTCGCTCGCCTCGACGCTCCACGCCATGGGCGTGGATACGGTTATCATGTGCGGCTATTCGACCTCGGGATGCGTCCGCGCCTCCGCGCTCGATGCGCTGCAGAGCGGCTTTCGCCCGTTCGTCGCCAGCGACGCTTGCGCCGATCGCACGCCGGCGCCGCACAAGGCCAATCTGTTCGACCTGCAGGCCAAATATGCCGAGGTGGTCGAAACCGACGCGATCATCGCGCTGCTGCCGCAACCGGCGATGTGACGCGCTTTCGTCATGCCGCCATGAGATAGTTCGGCTTGACCATGCGCCGTGCGAATGTCTGATGGCGCGGTACATATTCGCCGCGGACGACACGCCATGACCACCCTCGCCACCCCTTCCCATCACGACACGCTGGCCGCGCTGGAAGCGCTCGACACGCGGCTGCGCTGGCTGTCGTCCTGGACGATCCACAACGCCAACCATCTGCGCAAGAAGCGCGACGGGTTGAAGGTCGGCGGGCACCAGGCGAGCTGCGCGTCGATGACCGCGATCATGGCGGCGCTCTATTTCCATGCGCTGCGGCCGCAGGACAAAGTCGCGGTCAAGCCGCATGCCGGCCCGGTGCTGCACGCGATCCATTATCTGCTCGGCAGCCAAAGCCTCGACCAGCTGCAGCGCTTTCGCGGGCTGGGTGGCGCGCAAAGCTATCCGTCGCGCACCAAGGACCGGATTCCGGTCGACTTCTCGACCGGGTCGGTCGGCCTCGGCGTCGCGGTCACCGCCTTTTCCAGCCTCGTGCAGGATTATCTCATCGCGCACGGCGCGCTGGCCGAGGCCGATGCCGGGCGGATGATCGCGCTGATGGGCGATGCCGAACTCGACGAGGGCAATATCTATGAGTGCCTGATCGAGGGTTACAAGCACGACCTACGCAATTGCTGGTGGGTGGTCGACTATAACCGCCAGTCGCTCGACCATACCACGGCCGACCGCATGTTCCGGCGCTTCGACGACATTTTCGAGACGTGCGGCTGGCGCGTGCTGACGCTGAAGCACGGTGCCCTGCAACGCGCGGCGTTCAAGCGCCCCGGTGGCAAGACGCTCGAGGACTGGATCGATACCTGCCCCAACGCCGATTATGCCGTGCTGACCTATCAGGGTGGCGCCGCATGGCGCGCGCGGCTGCTGGCCGATATCGGCAGCAAGCCGCATGTCGCCAAGCTGCTCGACAGCCATGACGACGCCGCGCTCGCCGCGCTGATGACCAATCTCGGCGGGCATTGCATGGAGACGCTTACCCGCGCGTTCGACAGCGCCAATGACGACCGGCCGACCTTGTTCATCGCCTATACGATCAAGGGCTATGGCCTGCCGCTGGCCGGCCACAAGGACAATCATTCGGGCATGATGAACCCGCCGCAGATCGCCGCGCTGCGCGCGAGCCTGGGCATCGCCGAGGGCGACGAATGGGCGCCCTGGGGCGGGCTCGGCGACAATGTCGCGGCCGAGCTGAAGGCGTTCGTCGGGCGCAGCGCGCTCGCCCGCAAGAGCCTCGAGCCGCGGGCGCCGGCAGTGCCCGTCCCTGCGCGGCTGACGGTGCCCGACGGCTACGAGCAATCGACGCAGAGCGCGTTCGGCCGCATCCTGCTCGACCTCGCCAAGTCGGGCGAGCCGCTCGGCGACCGCATCGTCACCACCGCCCCAGACGTCACGCAGACCACCAATCTCGGCGGTTTCGTCAACCAGCGCGGGCTGTTCCGCCGCCAGGAACTGAAGGACGTGTTTCGCGCGGCGAACATCCCCTCGGCGCAGAAATGGTCGGGCCACGGCGCCGGCCAGCATATCGAGCTCGGCATCGCCGAGAATAATTTCTTCCTGATGCTCGCCTCATTGGGCCTCGCCGCACCGCATTTCGGCACGCGGCTGATTCCGGTCGGCACGGTCTATGACCCGTTCATCGCGCGTGGCCTCGATGCGCTCAACTATGCCTGTTACCAGGATGCGCGCTTCCTGCTGGTCGGCACGCCCTCGGGGCTGACGCTCGCGGCCGAGGGTGGCGCGCACCAGTCGATCAACACGCCGCTGATCGGCATGGGCCAGCCCGGCCTGACCTATTACGAGCCGAGCTGGGCCGACGAGCTGACGCTGATGATGCGCCATGCCTTCGCGCATATTCAGGCCGATGACGGTGGCTCGGTCTATCTGCGGCTCAGCACGCGCACGATTCCGCAGGTCGCGCGCACCGACAGCGACTGGGAGCAAGGTGCGCTCAAGGGCGGATACTGGCTGCGCAAGCCGGGCGCGCGGACCGACGCGGCGATCGTGTTTACCGGCGCGGTCGCACCCGAGGCGCTCGCCGCTCACGAACAATTGCTCGACGACATTCCCGGGCTCGGGCTGCTCGCCATCACCTCACCCGACCTGCTGCATCGCGGCTGGTCGGCACGCCGCGCCGCGCGCTGGACCGGCACGCCGCCGACCCCCTCGCATGTCGAGACGCTGCTCTCCGCGCTGTCGCCTGGCGCGGGGTTGGTTACAGTGATCGACGGTTCGCCCGGCGCGCTGTCGTGGCTGGGCGGGGTCAAGGGCATGCGCGTCAGCCCGCTCGGCGTCGACCGCTTCGGCCAGACCGGCGACCTGCCCGATCTCTATCGCAGTTACCGCCTCGATGCCGAAGCGATCATCGATGCCGCGGCGGAGCTGTTTTTGTCATAACCCGTTGGCCATCGGCCGATGTTAGCGCTACATTTGCGACACGATGAACGGGAAAGCCGCGCCTGAGGTCCGCTAGCGACCCGGTCAGGGCACCGGCGCGGAGGGGATGGCAGCGGCATGATCGACCGACGGACCGTGATCGCTTCGGGCGTTGTGCTCGGCACGGCCGCGTCGCTCGCGGCCGCCACATCGACAGGGGTTACCGCATGAGCCTCCGCCTGACCGCGACCGCCGCCTTCGCCATGCTGATGATCGGTGCCGTCCCTGACACCCGCGCCGAGGATGGCGCCCGGACGGCGCCCGCCTTTGCACGCGTCTTCGGCGACCATGCCGTGCTGCAGCGCGATCGGCCGATCACCGTCTGGGGCACACCCGGCACGTCACAATCGGTAACCGTCACGCTAGGCGAGCATAGCGCGCATGTCAGCACCGATGCGCGGGGCCGGTGGCGCGCCACGCTGCCGGCGATGCCGGCCGGCGGCCCTTATCGCCTGACCGCCAGCGACGCGGCCGGTACGGCGTCGCTCCGCGACATCAAGATCGGCGATATCTATCTGTGAGGCGGCCAGTCAAACATGGAATTCCCCGCCCGGTTGTCGACCGGCACCTGGGGCGGGTTCAACGAAGCGGCCAATGACGACCTGCGCTTCGTCAACATTGTGCGCGACAGCGAGGCCGCGCCGCTCGAGGACCTGAAACACCTCGCCACATAGAAAATCGTGTCGCCCGAGACCGTCGGCGAGGCATCGGCGGTGTGCTATTATATGGCGCGGTCGCTGCAGAAGACCGCAAAGGTTCCGGTCGGCTTCATCCATGCCAGCTGGGGCGGGACGACGATCCAGAGCTGGATTTCCGCCGCGTCACTGCGCGGCGTCGCGCCGTTCGCCGATAGCGTCGCCGCAGTGACGTTGCTTGCCCGAGATTCGGCAGCGGCAAATGCGAGCGCTGAGCGGCGGGTCGAGGCATGGTGGGACGCTCACGACCCCGAAGCGGCCGCGCAGCGCGGCTGGAAGGCGCCCGGCTACGACGACCGCGGCTGGTCGAGCATCACGCCCGCCGGATCGTGGAAAGAGGCCGGCATCCCCGCGCTTGCCGGTTTCGACGGCGTCGCCTGGTTCCGCACCACGGTCACGCTCAACGCGGCACAGGCCGCCGCCGCCATCCGGCTGCAACTTGGCACGATCGACACCTTCGACACGACATGGGTCAATGGCGTGCGCGTCGGCGGCGTCAGTACGGCGTGGGGAGGCGGGGAAGCTCGTTCGCGTGCCCGACGAGCGCAACGCCGCGCTCAATTTCGGGCCGCGCCGCCTGACGATCGGCGGTGCCGGACTCGCCTCGACGCTCGACGACTATATGCGCTTCGCGCGCATGCTGCTTGGGCATGGCGCGCTGGACGGCGTGCGCATCCTTGCGCCGTCGACGGTGCGGCTGATGGCAACCGATCAGCTCGATCCGCGCATCGTGCGTCACTTCTTCCTGCCGTCCAAGGGCTCGGTCGGCTTCGGGATGGACTTTGCGGTGCGCACCGCGCGGCCGCACGACGCGCGCGAAAATCGCGGCGCGGTCGGCGAGCTCTTCTGGGACGGTGCCGAATCGACCTTATTCTGGGTCGATCCGGCCAACGACCTGGCGGCGGTGTTCTTCGCGCAGGTGACGCCGTTCGATGGCACGCTGCACCACGACATCCGCGCCGCCGTCTACGGCGCGGGCTATCTCGGCCCGGCCGGCGACTGATCTAGCGACGCGAGCGCGCTACGCCGCCTTGTCGAAATCGATGACGATGCGGCCCTCGATCTCGCCGCGATGCATGCGGGCGAAAATGTCGTTGATGTTTTCGAGGCTGTCGGTCGCGACGGTCGCACGGACCTTGCCGTCGGCGGCGAAATCGAGTGCTTCCTGCAGATCGAGCCGCGTGCCGACGATCGACCCGCGCACGGTGATGCCGTTGAGCACGGTATCGAAGATCGACAGCGGAAAGTCGCCCGGCGGCAGGCCGTTGAGCGACACCGTGCCGCCGCGCCGGACCATCCCCATCGCCTGCTGAAAGGCGATCGGGCTGACGGCCGTCACCAGCACGCCCTGCGCGCCACCGATCTCCTTCCTGATGAAGGCGGCGGGATCGGCGTTGCGCACATTGACGGTGAGCGCCGCGCCCAGCTCGGTCGCCAGCGCCAGTTTCGCGTCGTCGATGTCGACGGCGACGACGTTGAGACCCATCGCCTTGGCATATTGCACCGCCATATGGCCAAGCCCGCCGATCCCGGAGATCGCCACCCAGTCGCCCGGCTTGGTGTCGGTGACCTTGAGCCCCTTGTAGACGGTGACACCGGCGCACAGCACCGGCGCAATCTCCACGAAGCCGACATTGTCGGGCAGGTGACCGACATAGTTCGGGTCGGCCAGCACATATTCGGCGAAGCTGCCATTGACCGAATAGCCGGTATTCTGCTGGGTCTCGCACAGCGTTTCCCAGCCGCCGAGACAATGCACGCAATGCCCGCAGGCGGAGTAGAGCCACGGCACCCCGACCCGGTCGCCTTCCTTCACATGCGTGACGCCGGTGCCTACCGCCACGACATGGCCGACGCCTTCATGGCCGGGAATGAACGGCGGCTTGGGTTTGACCGGCCAGTCGCCCTCGACGGCATGGAGATCGGTATGGCAGACGCCCGTCGCCGCGATCTTGACGAGAATTTGCCCGGCGCCGGGCATCGGCACCTTCACTTCCTCGATGACGAGCGGTTGGCCGAATTCGCGGACCACGGCCGCCTTCATTGTCTTTTCCATCGTCATGCCTCGTAATTTCGGCGCCAGGTGCTGGCGGAAATCGGGTGCCATGCGGCGGCGCGCGCGAACCCGATGCGCACGGCCGGGCCCTGCCCGTCGACGGCGGGGATCCCAATCCGCAAAGTTACCTATGCTTCAGGACATCGTCGCCAGCAGCTTGTCGAGCGGCACCGAGGCGAACGCCGTGAAGGAATCGGCCACGCCAACGGGGCAGCAGCACGGTCCGCCCGATCATCATCGCGGCTTGCGCGAACACCACAAGATGGAGAAGATGTTCGGACGGCGCAATGACTGGCGGCGCATTCACGCCCGCTACGCTCGATGTGCCGACACCTTCATGTCCGCCATCTGCATCGCCGCCACCGTCATCTTAAGGCTCAATCGATAGTCCCGAGCCTGGATGAATCGGAAGCGCCGGCTTGCGCCGCGAACTGGTCGAAGGCCTCGACCGCCTGGGCGGCATACATGAGGCTCGGCCCCGCGCCCATATAGAGCGCCATGCCCATCACTTCCATGATCTCGTCGCGGGTCGCACCCTGCTTGACCGCTGATTGGCTATGAAAGGCGATGCAACCGTCGCAGCGGATCGCCACCGAAATGGCAAGCGCGATCAGCTCCTTGGTCTTGGTGTCGAGCGCACCCGCCTCGGTCGCGGCCCTGGCCATCGCCGAAAAGGCCTTGGTCACCTCCGGGCTGCCAAGGCGCACCTCCTTGATCGCCCCGGTCAGTTGCGCGGCCATCTCGGGCCAATCCGTGTGCATCGTGGCTCGTCCTCTCTGTTCAGTAGCGACCGAGCAGGCCGAGCAGCCGGTAGGCAGCTACGATCCTATCGGTGGCGGCGCGCGCCGCGCCTGCTTCGGCGGCAATCGATTCGCGCTCGGCATCGAGCAGATCGAGCTGCGGCTTCATGCCGACACGGACTTCCTGGCCAACGCTGTCGAGCGCTTGCGCAGCGGCAGTGGCCTGATCGGTCGCCGCCTGTTCGACCAGCTGCGCCGTGCGGATATCCTGGAAGGCTGAGATCACCTGTTCCTGGATCTGCATCCGCGCGGCCCGCAGCCGCGCATCGGCGGCGCGGACCCCGCTGTCCGTTTCGGCAACCTTGCCCGACACGCGGCCGCCGCTGAACAACGCCCAGCGGGCGCGGATGCCGACCGTCGCGCTGTCGGCGCGATAGTCGGGGAAGAACTGGTCGCGCACCGTTGCGCCCTCCGCGAAGGCACCGACCGTCGGCAAGCGCTCGGCGCGCGCGCCGCGCGCCGCCGCCTGCGCAGCGCGCAGCGCGGCTTCGGCCTGGGCGAGCGCGGGATTGTTGTGGGTTGCCGCATCCATCGCCTCATCGAGCGTGGCGGGGAGCGCGGGATTGACCGGCAGCGGCTGGAGATCGACTGGCTCGAGCCCGGTAAGATTGCGGAAATGCGCCTCGGCGGAGACCTGCATGCCCTGCGCGCGGGCCAGTCCGGCTTGCGCCTCGGCGAGGCGGGCGGCGGCCTGGGAGACATCGGTACTGGGGCTCTCGCCGGCACGGAATTTGAGCCGCGCCTGTCGCTCGATCTCGGTGGTCTGGGTGATGAGGCGGCCATAAAGGTCGACCATGCGCGCCGAGGTCAGGACGTCGCCATAGGCCTGGGTCACCGCCATGGCGATCTGGCTGCGCGTGCCACCTCGCCCCGCCTCGGCAGCGGCGATGCCGGCGCGTGCCTGATCGATCCCGGCACCGACCCTGCCGCCCGTGAACAGCGGCTGTTCGACCGTCATCTGCGCGGCGCGCGGCGTTACGTTCGCCGAACCTAGCCCAAAGAATCCGCGCGGATCGAGCCGGCCATAGCCGATCGTACCACTCAGCGTCGCGGTCGGAAGGCGGCCCGCCTTGGCTTGATCGAGACGCGCCCTGGCGGCGTCCGCGTCAGCATCGGCTGCGGCGATCTCGGGCGCATGGGCGACGGCCGCGGCGAGGGCCTCCGCGAGCGTGGTGGCGTGCGCCGCACTGCTTGCCGCCAGCGGGGCGACGAGCCACAGCATCCGGCGTGCGATGCGGCGCGCGCGGTTCATTTGAACGCGTTGCCCGGGCGAACACCCATTGCCTTGAAGACCAGCGCGGCAGGACAGAAGCCGGTGAAGCCGGCCTGGATCAGGTTGAGCCCGGCAAAGGCGGTGAGGCCGATCCACCAGGGATGGACGGTGAACGACAGGACGATGCCGAGGAGAATGACACAGCCTGCGAAGATCATGACGGCGCGATCCAGAGTCATTTTGCTTTACCTTTTCGTATCGAGCGAGGCGGTCACATCCGCAGCTTGTCGATGCCCATGACGTGGAGCGCGAGCTTCTCGTAAAAGGGCTCGCTCTCGCCTTTACGCACCTTGCGCAGGAAATATTTCTCGAAGGCGATCTTCGCGTAGTGGACCCACTTGCCGCTTGCCGCCCAGTTGACGTTGCGCGGCGGGATCTGCGGTTGCGCGACAAAGGCAACGCCGCCATCGCCGAAGTCGGCGAGGCAGACGGCATTCCAGGTCGCTTCGGCGGCCGGCTCCTTGCCGCCGAGGATCGCATCGAGATTGGCCGCGATCGCGGTCACCATGCTTTCGATCATGAAGCCGGTCTTGGGCACGCCGACCGGCACCGGTGTCGGCCCGGTCGGCGGGATGGCGACGCAAACGCCGAGCGCGAAGATCTCCGGGAAGGTCGGATTGCGCTGATGCTTGTCGATCAGGATGAAGCCGCGCGGGTTGGTCAGCCCGGGAATATCACTGACCGCAGGCACGCCCCGGAAGGCCGGGAGCATCATCGAGAAGGCGAACGGCAGGTCGTGTGTCCTGGCGACGGCGCCGCCCTCGGAAATCTCCTCGACATGCATCATGCCCGGCGCGACCTTGGTGACGCGCGCATTGGTCACCCATTTGATGTGCCGCTCGCGCAAAGTGCTTTCGAGCAGGCTCTTGGTGTCGCCGACGCCATCGAGACCGAGATGGCCGATATAGGGCTCGGCGGTGACGAAGGTCATCGGCACCTTGTCGCGGATCTTGCGGCGCCGAAGCTCGGTGTCGAGGATCAGCGCGAACTCGTATGCCGGGCCATAGCAGGACGCGCCCTGCACCGCGCCAACCACGATCGGCCCGGGATTTTCCACGAAACGGTCAAACGCATCCGCCGCGGCCGCAGCGTGCGACGTCTGGCAGACCGAGACGGTGTGACCGCCATGCGGCCCCAGCCCCTCGATTTCATCGAATGCCAATTCCGGGCCTGTCGCAATTACAAGATAATCGTAATCGATATTGCTGCCGTCATTGAGCTCAAGCCGCTTTTCGGTCGCATGCAGGCGCTTCGCCCCAACGGCTGTGAAGCCGATCTTCCGCTTGGCGAACACCGGCGGCAGATGGACCTGAATCGCTTCGGGCTCGCGCCAGCGAACCGCGACCCAGGGGTTGGATGGCACGAAAGAAAAGGTCTCCGAGTCGGACACCATCATCACCTCGGCGCGGCCCTTGGCCGCGGCCTGGATTTCATAAGCGGCAATGGTGCCGCCCAGACCAGCTCCCAGTATCACGATTTTCGGCTTGTTCATGACGCCCGCTCCTCTCGTGTCGCAAATCTCGCTTGACTGAATATGCCACTTACATGATATATGCAATATACAAATTAAACGCCTGACCTTGGAGACTCGGCATGTTCGGATTCGGCAAGACCAAACCGCACCGCGAAATCGATGCGCAGACCCTCAACACAATGCTGGCAGACGGTTCGGTGGTCCTCATCGACGTGCGAGAACCCGGCGAATTCGCGGCCGAGCATATCAAGGGCGCAATTAGCGCCCCGCTATCGACCTTCGCACCGCGTAATGTTCCGGATGCAGCCGGCCGGACGATCGTGCTTCAATGCGCCGGTGGCAAACGCTCCGGTCTTGCGCTCGATCGCTGTGCCAGTGCGCAGTCAAGCATCGATACGCACCTTGCCGGGGGCATCGGCGCCTGGAAGGCCGCCGGTTTGCCGGTCGAACGCGGCTAGAGCCATGCAACAGGGGAGCCATCGGTAGTGACAAAATGGGCATGGATGGCCGCCAGCGCGGCCCTGGCGCTGACGGCCTGTGGCGAGAGCGCGCCGCGCAAGGAACCGGTGGCGCCCTTGCCCGCCGGCCAGCGACTCACCGTCGCGCTCGCCGAGACCGCGGACATGAAGGCGGTCGGCGCCGAAATCACCACGCGCGACCAGGCGCAGGCGCTGGCCCGCATTCCCGGGACATTGGTCAGTCTCGGTGTCCGCGCCGGCGACATGGTGACCAAGGGCCAGCGCATCGGAACGATCGTCGACACGCGTCTTGGCTTCGAGACCAGCGCGGCGGGTGCGCAGGTCGTCGCCGCGCAAGCCGAAGCGGCGCGCGCGCGCGGCGACCTCGCGCGCGTGCAGGATCTCTACGATCACCAGGTCTATGCCAAGGCGCGGCTCGACCAGTCGGTCGCCATGGCCCGCGCCGCCGATGCCCAGGTCGCCGCCGCCCGTGCCCAGCAGAATGCAAGCGCTAGCGTCGCCGGACAAGGCGCGGTGCTCGCGCCGGCGACTGGCCGCGTCCTGCGTGCCGATATCCCCGCGGGTTCGGTCGTGGCACCGGGCATGTCGATCGCGACCATCACTGCCGGCCCCCCGGTGCTGCGGCTCGATCTGCCGGAATCGCTGGCCGATGCGGTGCACGTCGGCGCGCACATCACGGTCGCCCAGGGCGATTTGCCCGACGGCTCGCGGCAAGGCCAGGTCACACAGGTCTATCCTGCGATCGCAGGGGGGCGTGTGCAGGTCGACGCGACCTTGCCGGGTCTCTCCACCCAGTTGGTCGGTCGCCGGGTCGGCGTGATGATCGAGGTCGGCCGGCGTCGCGCGCTTGTGGTACCGCGCCACTTCATCTCGACCCGCTACGGCATCGATTATGTCGATGTCGTCACTGCGGATCGGCGCATCAGCGCCGTGGCGGTGCAGACCTCGCCGACCGCCGACCCTGACAGCGTCGAGCTCCTCGGCGGCGTTGCCGCCGGCGACACCCTCTTTGCGCCGGGACGCGCCAAATGAATCTCGGCCTGTCGGGGCGGCTCACCCGCGCGACCATCACATCGCCGCTCACGCCGCTGTTCCTGCTGGCCGCCATCGCCGTCGGCCTGCTCGCGCTGTTCACGATCCCGCGCGAGGAAGAGCCGCAGATCAGCGTGCCGATGGTCGACATCCAGGTGATGGCGCCCGGCCTTTCCGCACCCGACGCGGTGCAACTGGTCGGCATCCCGCTCGAGACGATCGTCAAGAGCGTCGATGGTGTCGAGCATGTCTACACCCAGGCCGAAGACGATGGCGTGATGGTGACCGCGCGCTTTCTGGTCGGATCGAACCCCGAGGACGCCGCGACCCGGATCAACGAGAAGCTGCACGCCAATTGGGACCGGATTCCCGTTGGCATCCCTGACCCCAAGGTCACGGTGCGCGGGATCAACGACGTCCCCGCTGTCGTCCTGACGCTCTCGCCAAAACGCGGCGCCGTCGGCCAGTATAGCGATCAGGCGCTCTATGCCTTGGCCGCGAGATTGCGGACCGAGATCGCCAAGGTCGACAATGTCGGGCTCACCTTTCTGACCGGCGGGCGCCCCGAAGAGATCCGCATTGCCCCCGAACCCGGCAAACTCAGCCAATATGGCGTGCCGCTCGGCGCCGTCATAGATGCCGCCGCCCAGGCCAATCGCAGCTTTCCCGCCGGCAGCATCCGCGACGGCGGACAGGCCGTCACGGTAACCGCGGGCCAGACGCTCTCCTCGGCGCAGGACGTCGGCATGCTCACCGTTCGATCGGTGACCGGCGCACCGGTCTATCTGCGCGATGTCGCGTCGGTAACGCAGGGCCCGCGCGAGGATCAGGCCCGTGCGTGGCGCTGGGCCCGCACCGACGGGCGCTGGTCGAGCGCCCCTGCGGTCAGCATCGCGATCGCCAAGCGTTCCGGCGCCAACGCCGTGGTCGTCTCCGATGCGGTGCTCGCCCGTGTCGCGAGCCTCAAGGGCAGCCTCATCCCCGATGGTGTGGATGTCGCCGTGACACGCAACTATGGCGCGACCGCGAACGAAAAAGCCAATGAGCTGCTCTTTCACCTCGCGCTGGCGACCGTGTCGATCGTCATCCTGATCGGCTTTGCCATTGGCTGGCGCGAGGCCGCCGTCACCGCCGTGGTGATCCCGACCACGATCCTGCTGACGATGTTCGCGTCGAACCTGATGGGCTACACGATCAACCGCGTCAGCCTGTTCGCGCTGATCTTCTCGATCGGCATCCTCGTCGACGATGCCATCGTCATGATCGAGAATATCGCCCGACATTGGGCGATGCCCGACGATCGCACCCGAACCCAGGCGGCGATCGAGGCGGTGGCCGAGGTCGGCAACCCGACCATGGTCGCGACCCTCACCGTCGTCGCAGCGCTGCTGCCGATGCTGTTCGTCTCCGGGCTGATGGGCCCCTATATGGCGCCGATCCCGGTCAACGCGTCGGCTGCGATGGTCTTTTCCTTCTTCGTGGCCGTGGTGATCGCGCCGTGGCTGATGATCCGCTTTGCGCGCAAGACGCTGGCAGCCGATGGGACGCATGGCCATGACGAGAGCGGCGGTAAACTCGGCCGGCTCTATGCGCGGGTCGCCCACCGGATCATCGACAATCGCACCTCAGCGCGCAATTTCCTGATCGCGGTCGGCATCGCCACGCTGCTCGCCTGCTCGATGTTCTATTTCAAGGCGGTGACGGTCAAGCTGCTGCCGTTCGACAACAAGTCCGAGGTGCAGGTCGTCGTCGACATGCCGGAAGGCACCAGCCTTGAAGGCACCGGCCGTGTGCTCGAAGACGTCGCCCGCCTGACCCGCGAGCTCCCGGAGGCGACCGCGATGGAAGCCTATCTGGGCACCTCGGCGCCGTTCAATTTCAACGGCCTTGTCCGCCACTATTTCCTGCGCAGCCGCCCGGAAATGGGCGACGTGATGGTGACCTTGCTGCCCAAGAGCGACCGCAGCCGCTCGAGCCATGAGATCGCGCTCGACCTGCGCCACAAGCTGGCGGCGCTGAAGCTACCGTCCGGTGCCTCGATCAAGGTGGTCGAGACGCCGCCCGGGCCGCCGGTGCTCGCAACATTGCTCGCCGAGATTTACGGTCCCGATGCCGCAAGCCGCCGCGCGACCGCGACGGAACTGGAAAAGATCTTCAAATCGATTCCCTATATCGTCGATGTCGACAACAGCTTCGGCCAGCCCCGCCCCAGGCTCCGCCTGATCCCGCAGCGCGACCGGATCGATTATTACGGCCTCGCCGAACGCGACATCAACGACTCGATCGGGGCACTGCTGGGCGACAAGACGGTCGGCTATGCGCCACGCGGCAACGAACGCACCCCCCTGCCCATCACCGTCGCGCTGCCGCAATCCGCGCGCAGCTGGACACAGACGCTGACGAGCACGCCCGTTGCCGTGTCGCAGACCGCCGCCGGGCCGAAGCTGGTCGAGCTCGGCGCCGTCGTCGCGGCACGACAGGAACAGGGCAGCCCGGCGATCTTCCGCCGCGACGGCCATTTCGCCGATATGGTGACGGCCGAACTGGCCGGCGACTATGAAGCGCCGATCTACGGCATGCTGGCCGTCGATCGCGCGATCGACAGCTATGACTGGGCCGCCAAGGGACTTCAAAAACCCGTGATCCGGCTGAGCGGCCAGCCGACCGATGAAAAGGCCACCAGCCTGTTGTGGGACGGCGAGTGGGAGATCACCTGGGTGACCTTCCGCGACATGGGTGCGGCGTTCATCGTGGCGTTGCTCGGCATCTATATCCTCGTCGTCGCCCAGTTCCGCAGCTTCCGCCTGCCGCTCGTCATCCTTACGCCGGTCCCGCTGACGCTGATCGGCATCGTGCTTGGCCATATGCTGTTCCGCGCGCCGTTCACCGCCACCTCGATGATCGGCTTCATTGCGCTGGCCGGCATCATCGTGCGCAACTCGATCCTGCTGGTCGATTTCATCCGCCATGCGGCGACGCCCGACAAGCCTTTGCGCGACGTGCTGATCGAAGCGGGGTCGATCCGGTTCAAGCCGATCGTGCTCACCGCCGCCGCGGCGATGATCGGTGCCGCTGTCATCCTCACCGATCCGATCTTCCAGGGCCTGGCGATTTCGCTGCTGTTTGGCCTCGCCTCCTCGACCTTGCTCACCGTGCTGGTTATCCCCGCAATCTATGTTGTGCTGCGCGACGATGGGAAGCCGGCAAGCCGATGATGACGGATGATGCGGTGGAAATGCTGTGCGAGCGCGCGACCGAGGTCGCCGCATTCCTCAAGGTCGTCGCCAACGAACAACGCCTGTTGCTGCTGTGCCGCCTGCGCGACGGCGAAACCTCGGTCGGCGAACTGGTCGGCCTTTGCGGGCTGTCGCAATCGCGCGTGTCGCAGCATCTGGCGCGGATGCGTGAGGGCGGTCTGGTGCAGACCCGGCGCGAGAACACCACCATCTTCTACCGCATTGCCGATGCCAATGCGCAGGCGCTGATGGCATTTTTGTGCGATCATTTCGGCCGGCAGGGCGCCCAGATGGCGGCGGATGGCGAAATGTGATCTCGCTACGGCGACCGCGGCAAAAAGCGGCAGTCGGGATCGCGAACTTTCGCCGTTACTGCGTCAGGTCTTCGTCGGGATCAGAGCGGAACTCATGCCACATGCCGTTCAGGATGCCGAAGCCGACCGCCAGACCGAGACCCAACACCCAGGTAAAATACCACATCGCTCAAATCCTCTTCAGTAGAAGTCGGGATTGGTACGCACGTCCTGCATCGTCACGCGGCCGAACATCACCTTGTAGACCCACGCCGTGTAGAGCAGCACGATGGGCAGGAAGACCAAAGTCACCAGCAGCATGACGAACAGCGTCAGATGGCTCGACGACGCATTCCAGACCGTCAGGCTCGAGCCGGGATCGATCGAGCTCGGCAGGATGAACGGAAACATCGACAGCCCGACCGTCGAGATGATCCCGATCGCCGCGATCGACGAGCCGCCAAAGGCCAGTAATTCGCGTTTCGACCGAATGCCGATCAGCGCCATGAGCGGGCCGATGAAACCAAGCAGCGGCGCGAGAAGCATCCACGGATGCGCACCATAATTGGCGAGCCACGCGCCGGGAGCCGCCACCAGCGCAGAAAGATGCGGGTTCGACGGACCGAAAGGATCGACCACGCCATCGATGCGAAAGCCCATATTCATGGTCGCGACCATCACGCCGCCTGCGGCGAACAACAGGATCGCCAGCACGGCCGCGATCTGGCCGAAGCGCGTAGCGCGATCATGGACCGCGCCGCGTTCGATCTTGATCGCGAGCCAGGCCGATCCGTGCAGGACCAGCATGGCGACCGAGAGCACGCCCGCCAGCAGCGAGAAGGGATGGAACAGGCCGAGCAGGCTGCCCTCGTAGAACGACCGCAGGTCGCTATCGAGCCGGAAGGGTATGCCGGTCAGCACATTGCCGACGGCCACGCCGAACACCAAGGCCGGCACGAAGCCGCCCACGAACAGCGCCCAGTCCCAGCGGCTGCGCCAGGCCGGATCGGGCTTCTTGGAGCGATATTTGAAGCCGACAGGCCGAAGGATGAGCGCGGCGAGAACGAGGAACATGGCAAGGTAGAAGCCCGAGAAACTCACCGCATAGACGAAGGGCCATGCCGCGAAGATCGCGCCGCCGCCGAGGATGAACCAGACCTGGTTGCCCTCCCAGGTTGGGCCGACCGAGTTGATCACCATGCGGCGCTCCTCGTCGGTCCTGGCGACGAAGGGTAGCAGCGAGGCGACGCCGAGATCGAACCCGTCGGTCAGGGCGAAACCGATCAGCAGGACGCCCATCAGCGCCCACCAGATCACGCGCAGGGATTCATAGTCGATGGGAGGGGCCATGGGTGGTCTCCTTATTCGGCGGGCAGCGGGGCATAGCCCTGATGGGGCGGCAGGTCGGCCTTAGGCTCGTCATAATGCTCGAGCGGACCATGCCGAATCGTTGCCAACATCAGCCGGACCTCGATCACCGCGAGCGTGCCGTAGAGCAGGGTGAAGCCAATGATCGTCGTCCACAGTTGCGGGATCGTCAGGCTCGATGCGCCCAGAAAGGTCGGCAGCACGCCATCGATCGCCCAGGGCTGGCGACCGATCTCGGCAAGCACCCAGCCGGACTCGATAGCAAGCCAGGGCAGCGGGATGATCCAGACCGCAGTCCGCATGAACAGCCGCCAAAAACCATTGATGCTGCCAAAGCGCCGGATCGAGGCCATGTAGAAGGCAGCCCCGAAAAAGGCGATGAAGAAGAAGCCGAGACCGGCCATGGCACGGAACAGCCAGAACATGACCGGCACGTTGGGCACCGTGGTCCATGCCGCCTTCTGGATGTCGGCAGCGGTCGCCGCGCGCGGATCGGGCATGAAGCGCTTCAGAAGCATGGCATAGCCCAGGTCGAGCTTGTGCTGCTCAAACTGCGCGCGCGCCGCCATGTCGGTGCGGTTGACCTTCAGCTTCTCAACCGCGTCATAGGCGATGATACCGCTTTCGATGCGGGTCTCGGCCTTGACGACCAGTTCGTTGATGCCGGCGACCTGGCCCGTCAGGCTCCGCGTCGAGATCAACCCAAGCACATAGGGGATCTTGATCTCGTAGCGCGTATCGCGCCCTGCCATGCTCGGAATGCCGAAGATGGCGATCCCGGCGGGCGCGGGTTCGGTGTGCCACATCGCCTCGAGCGAGGCGAGTTTCATCTTCTGGTTGTCTGTAAGTGCGTAGCCCGATTCATCGCCGAGCACGACGACCGACAACGAGGAAGCGAGACCAAAGGCCGCCGCGACCGTGAAGGAACGCTTGGCGACCGCGACCCATTTGCCCCTGAGGATATACCAGGACGAAACGCCCAGCACGAACACCGACGCGCAGACATAGCCCGCGCTGACGGTATGGACGAACTTGGCTTGCGCGACCGGATTGAACAGCACCGCCATGAAGTCGGTGACTTCCATGCGCATCGTCTCGGGGTTGAAGTGCGAGCCGGCAGGATGCTGCATCCAGCCATTGGCGACGAGGATCCACAGCGCCGACAGATTCGAGCCCAGCGCCACCATGAACGTCGTGAAGAGATGCTGGCGCTTGCTGAGTTTTTCCCAGCCAAAGAACATGAGGCCGACGAACGTCGCCTCGAGGAAGAAGGCCATCAGGCCCTCGATCGCGAGCGGAGCGCCGAAGATGTCGCCGACATAGTGCGAGAAATACGACCAGTTGGTGCCGAACTCGAATTCCATCGTGATGCCGGTGGCGACGCCCAGCACGAAATTGATCGCGAACAGTTTGGCCCAGAAGCGCGTGACCGTCCGCCAGATCGGCCGGTCGGTCATCACATAGATGCTCTCCATGATGACGAGCATGAACGACAGGCCGAGCGTCAGCGGCACGAACAGGAAGTGATAGAGCGCCGTCAGGGCAAACTGCAGGCGCGAAAGCTCGATGACGGCCATATCCACCATGGGTGGGCACTCCTGTTCGGTCGGTCACGCGGGACGACTCGGTTCGCTACGGCGTGATTATGATTAGCCAATAGGAGTAACTGTGTATATGAGCAAGCAAGTTTCGATACGGACCCGATGAAATCCCACCGCGCATTTCTGTTCTGGCTGCTCGACGGCACGCTGGCGATCGCCGTCGCGGCCGGCCTGGCGCTTGCCGTCACGCGCCTCGCTGCCCCCCCGTTCGGCGGCGGGCTGCTGCTCGCGCTAGCCCTGCTCATCGGCGCCGGTCTCTGCCGGGCCGTCATACAGGTGCTGGCGACCACTGCCGGCCAGAGGGACGCCGCACGCGCGAAACAGTCATGGCGCGCGCGCGCCTTCGGCGCCGTCCTGCGGGCGCCATCGGGTTCGCGCGCGATGCTCGGCGAGCAGACCGCCGATGCGACCGACCGGATCGAGGATCTCGACGGCTATCATGCTCGCTTCCGGCCATTGCGGCTCGCCGCCGTCGCCACGCCGCTGATGGTGGCCGCCGCGGCCGCGCTGGCGAGCTGGGTCGCGGCGGCGATCCTGCTGGCGACACTTGTCCCGTTCGCGCTCGGCATGGCGCTGGCCGGCACCGCCGCCGCGCGCGCCGCTGCGCGCCAGCTTGACGCGCTGAGCAAGCTCTCGGGCCTGTTCATCGACCGCGTTCGCGCGCTGCCGATCATCCTTGGCTTTGGTGCGCAGGATCGCATCGTCCGACAATTGTCGGGCGCGACACAGGAGGTGGCACGGCGCACGCTCGCGGTGCTGCGCGTGGCATTCCTCTCGAGCGCAGTCATGGAATTCTTTGCCGCGATCTCGGTCGCGCTGGTCGCTGTCTATTGCGGGTTCAGCCTTCTCCGGCTCCTGCCCTTTCCCGCGCCCGAGACGCTAACGCTCGGGCGGGCGCTCTTCGTCCTGGTGCTCGCGCCCGAATTCTATCTGCCGATGCGGCGCATGGCCGCCGCCTACCATGACAAGCAGATCGGTGAAGCCGCGACCGAGCGGCTCCTGAATCTTGCTCCGGTAATCGACCCGAACGAAGCCTCCACCCAAAAGCTGAATCACGCGCCCCGACTGCGCTTCAATGCTGTCGAGATCGACTATGGTGATCGGCGGATCGGGCCCTTCACGCTCGATATTCCGGCCGGTGAACTAACCGTGCTTTCAGGCCCATCGGGGGTCGGCAAGTCGAGCCTGCTCAATGCACTGCTGGGCCTGGCACCCGTCACGGCGGGCGAAATCCTGCTCGACGGCAGGCCGCTTGCACCGGCCTGGCTACAGGGACAGGTGAGTTGGGCAGGCCAGGCGACGACCTTCCTGCCCGGTACGCTCGGCGACAATATCCGGCTTTCCCGGCCGGACGCGTCTGACACTGAAGTTAAGCTTGCGGCTTCGTGCGTCGGCCTGAGCACGCTGGTCTCCGGTCGCGCCGCCGGCTTGGCAATGCCGATCGATCCGCATGGCTCGGGTCTGTCGGGCGGCGAACGCCGACGCGTCGGCATGGCACGCGCGGTACTGCGCGACGCGCCGCTGTGGTTGCTCGACGAGCCGACCGCCGACCTTGATGGAGCATCAGCAGCAGACCTGATCGACCTCATCCGCACGGTCGCCAAGGGGCGGACCGTCCTGCTGGTCACCCACGATCCCGGCGTTGCGGCCTTGGCTGCGCATCATGTGGCGATCGCATGACCGACCGCAGCCTCGAAGCACTCCTGAAAGAGGTAGCGAGACCCTATCGTCGCGCAACGCAGGGGGCGATGCTGTGCGCGGCCGGTGCCGCGATCAGCGGCATATTGCTGCTCGGGCTGGCGGGCTGGTTCATCACCGGCGCCGCGCTCGCCGGCGCCGCCGGCGTCGCCGCCGTCCAGGCGTTCAACTATCTGTTGCCCAGCGCGGCGATCCGCCTGCTCGCGATCGGCCGTACCGTCACCCGCTATGGTGAGCGGCTTTACGGCCACAAGGCCGCTCTGTCAGCGCTCGCGCTCTTCCGCGTTCGGCTCTTCGCGACCTTGATCACCAGGCCCGGCGTAGACGTCCGGCGCGGCGCCGGCGATCTCGCAGCGTTGCTGCTGCAGGATGTCGATGCGCTCGAGGACAGGTTCGTTCGCGCACCTGGCAATCTTGCCGCGTTCGTCGGCGCGGGAGCGGCGCTGTCGCTGGCCATCCCGGCGGGCCCGGCAGCCATGGTCGCGCTCGCCGCGATCATCCTCACCGTGCTGGTGCTGGCGCGGCGGCTTTCGCGCCGCTGGCTGCCGGCGCGCGCTCTGCGCATCCAGCAGGAGATCGCCGCGCTCAAGCAAACCTTCGTGGAATATGCCGCCGCCTCGCCGGAGATCGCCGCCTATGCGCTCGGACACTCCGTTGAGGCGCAATTGCAGGTACAGGCCACCAGCCTCGATGCGAAGCGATTGGCCTTTGCGCGCGCCGAGGCGATGCTGGTGGCAATCGTCACGGGCGCGGGCGGGCTGGCGATGGCGGCGGTGCTCGGTCTTTCGACGGCAACGCTCCCACTGACGCTTCTCGCAGGGCTGGCGGCGGCGGGCGCGATCGAAGCATTGGGCGCGGCGGTGCGCTCGAGCGGACGCGAAGCCGTCATCGCCGCCGGGCTGGCGCGCCTCGCCGAATTGGTCGGTGCGCCGACCCCGCCTTGCGTTCCTGCTCCATCGCTCGCCGGGCACCAGATCGCCATCACCTCTGGTAATCAGACGCTTGTACTGAGGCGCGGCGATCGTCTCGTCGTGACGGGTCGCTCGGGAGCGGGAAAGACCAGCCTGCTCGAATATCTCGCCGGCGTGCGGACTGCTGGAGGCGATGTCGCGATCGACGGCCTGTCGATCGCCGAATCTGCGCCAGAGCGGCGACGCCCCTTGTTCGCACTCGCACCGCAAAACGCCCAAATGCTTGCCGGGACGATCGCCGACAATCTCCGCCTTGCCCGCACGAGCCTGACAGACGATGCGCTGTGGCAGGCACTGGAGGTAGCGTGCCTTGCGGGCGATGTGCGCGCCATGCCCGATGGCCTCGCGACATGGGTTGGCGACGGCGGTGCGCGTCTCTCGGGTGGGCAGCGCAAGCGCCTCTCGCTAGCACGCGCGCTGCTTGCCGGCCGGCCCTGGCTGCTGCTCGACGAGCCGAGCGAGGGGCTCGATCCGCAAAGTGAGGCGCACGTGCGGACGAACCTGGACCGGTGGCTGGAAGAGACCGGAACCGGCCTTGTCCTTGTCACGCACCGACCAGCGATGCTCTCATTGGCCGGCCGGCATCTCGCAATGCCGGCTTAGGCCCTAAAGGATCTTGGCGAACATCGCAGCGGATCCGCGCGCCGGCGATACCTTGCGATCTGCCCTCACCGTCCCTTCGACAAGCCCGGTCCGGGCGAGCGCGGCGAGGAAGGTCGCTGCCGCCTCGAACGCGTCCGAAGCAATGCTGTAATAAACCTGTTTTGCGGCGCGCCGGGTTTGCACCAGCTCAGCCTTCCGCAGCACGCCGAGCTGTTGTGACAGGCCCGGCTGGCCGATGCCGGTCAGAGCCTCGATCTCACCGACCGATTTCTCGCCCTGTGCGAGCAACGTGGCGATCAGCCGGAGGCGCGTATCGTGCCCCAGCGTGCGCATCACCTCGGCGAGTGCTTCGAGGTTGGAAGCGGGCATCATAGCGGACATCGGCCCTAACCTTTTTGTAACGGCGGCTTGCTGCGGTGAAACCACAACGGATCATCAGCTTCCGCCAACAGCGAAGTCTGGTCCTGATGCGGCGGCAACAGGACCGCGTCGCCGGGATGCCAGCCCTCCGGGGTTACGACATGGTCGGCATCGACGATCTGCAAGGCGGCGAGCACCCGCAGCATTTCCTCGACCGAGCGTCCGACCGTCGCCGGGTAGCAGATCATCGCCCGAATGATCCCGTCGGGATCGATGAAATAAGTCGATCGCATCGTCGCGGCGTCAGGCGAACGATCCGAGATCATGCCATAGGCCCGCCCGATGATCAGCGACGGATCCTCGACGATCGGAAAGCTCACGGTGACGCCGAACCCGTCGCGGATCGCGCGAATCCAGCCGAGATGCGAATAGAGGCTGTCCACCGAGACGGCGAGCAGCGCGCAGTCGAGCGCCTCGAAGCGCTCGCTCGCCATGGTGAGGGCAACAAACTCGCTGGTGCAGACCGGGGTAAAATCGGCAGGATGCGAGAACAGAATCAGCCACCGGCCGCGAAAATCGGACAGGCTGACCACCCCCATCGTCGTTCGCGCCTGGAAATTTGGGGCCGCGTCACCGATCTGCAGGAACGGCGGGGTGCTGCCCATCTCGGCCGACATTTCGTCCATTTCGGGGAATTCCGTCTCACGCATCTTGGCATTATTTCATACACGATTACATTACAGTTGTAAGCGAGAAATTGAGGCGTTCGGGTATCAGAATGTCAGAATGATGCGCGCATGATTTCCCGTGCATCCGGCAACGACAGGTTCGCGCCTTCGTTTTGGCGCCAGTAACATACTTTAATTATGAGGAATATTGTAATGAGTGCAGCGCTGGACGATCCCGCCGTCATCATCTGCCCGTCCTGTGCGACGGCAAATCGGGTTCCGGCCGCCCGCCTTTTGGAAGGCCCGAAATGTGGACGCTGCGGCCAGATGCTGTTCCAGGACGCGCCCGTTGCTGTAAGTGGCCAGGTATTCGATCGCCATGTGAAGACCGGATCCTTGCCCGTTCTCGTCGATTTCTGGGCTAGCTGGTGCGGCCCGTGCAAGGCGATGGCGCCGGCCTTTACCGCCGCGGCAAAAAGTCTCGAGCCGCGCGTGCGTTTGCTCAAGGTCGATACCGAAGCGGAACAGGCGGTTGCCGCGCGGTTCGCGATCCGGTCGATCCCCACGCTGATCCTGCTTTCGGGTGGCCGGGAGATCGCCCGCAGCGCGGGCGCGATGGATCAGCGGTCGATTGTCGCATGGGCGGATCAGCACCTTCCCCGCCATTGAGGAATGCGATCCGCCGTTAGGCCGGTTTATGCGCGACCCCTTCGACAACAGGCAAATAGGCGGCAAACGGAAAGCTGGGTTCGATCTGCTGCGGCACCGGCTCCAATGCAAAGCCCGCCGCGCGCACCAGGCTGGTCGTATCGCGGTTCAGGTTGCAGCCGACGCCGACGACCCGCTGCACCGGATTGAGGCGGTCCTGCCATTTGCGCCTCGCCGGATCTTCGCTGGCGACATGCTCGAAGAAGCGAAATGTCCCGCCGGGACGCAGGACACGCCAGATTTCGGCGAGGACGCGGGGCGGATCCGAGACGCTGCACATCGTCAGGCTGGACACCACGCAATCGAAGCTCTCGTCGCCGAAGGGGAGATTTTCGCCCGCAAGCGCGTCGATGGTGATTGGCCAGTTCGTCCTGGCGATCATCGCCGTGGCACGCTTGTTCATGCCGGTCGACGGCTCGACCACCGACAGCGAACGAACGATCTCACGATTGTAAAAGGGCAGCGTGGCACCGGTTCCGAACCCGATTTCAAGAACGTCGCCGCGCGCGCCTTCGACCAGGCGCTTGCGCCGATCGCGGATCTGCGGCGTATCCAGGGCCCGGTCGAGAAGCCAGGGGAAGACCGTTTCCGAATAAAGACCCATCTGCCTGCTTTCATCCGATGACCGGGGCGTTCAGCTAGCCCAACCTTTGGCTGCAAGGCCCGTTATACAATATCCCGTTCCATAACATCCAGATCATCGTCGCGGCGTGCCGGAGTCTGGATGGCATCGAGCATCGGGCACATGACGGCTCCGCGTCGCAGGACGGTGGACCAACGCCCCACGTCACCCGCCAATTCCGGCCGATCCGCCAAACGTCGGATTGAGAGCGCCGGTCAATTCAGTGACGGCAGCGAGGATGTCATTGCTCATGAAGGCAGGAATGCCCTTGGCAATTCAGGGAGAAGGAAATGAAGGTCCGCTTTGTCGCGCTGCTAG
>JBBRSN010000043.1:0-34864 GCA_038245375.1 Sphingomonadales bacterium
AAGCCCAAGGTGGATCAGGCGACGAGCCGCCGCTGATGGTTCGGGCGATAAGGGCTTCCTCCCCCGCTCCCTTGGTTTCCCGATCCAGCGGAGCGTCGGCTAATACCGCATCTCACAAGTCAGCACCTATAGCCCCTCCCCTGAAGGGGAGGGGCTTGAGAGAGTCATGCTGGCTGGGACTTGGTATAACATCCGCTCAGCCGGTCCCGTCGATCGTTGTCGGCGCGTAGCGCCCGCATACCTGATGGACCGCGCTGCGCGATATCCTGTTCAGCTCAGAAAATAGACCACCACCCCCGCAGCGCAGCCAAAGGCGACGGCGATGATCAGGTTGAGGATTCCGGCGATGAACGAGCCCGAGCGCTGGCGGCGCTGGAAGCTCGAGCGCGACCCTGGCTTGCCGAACTGGATCTCGACGGCGCCTGAGAGGCCGCCGCCGATCGCGGTCAGCACCAGCGTAGCGATCGCGCCGGGGATGGTCTGGAAGGCGATCGCGATCGGCAGGATGATGCCGAACGGCGTCGCCATCGCGAAGGCGGCGAGCAGCTTGGCGCTGTCGATATCGTCCTTCACGACCGGTGCGACCATGATCAGCTCGGGTGCGTCCTCGGCCGAAACCGTCAGCCAGGTGAGGCTGCCGACCAGCTGCGTGGCGACGAGTACGCTGGCAAAGGCGAGCGTCGGCGGCAGCGGAATGCTGTGGCCGCGACCGAAGGCGACGAGCACGAGCGGCGCCATATAGACCAGCCGCAGCACGAGCTGGAAGGCGAGCGCCGGGTCGCGCGCCAGCAGCCGCCATTCCTTGGCGAAGATCGCCCGTGTCAGCCCGGCATGGAACAGTCGCCGCATCGCCTTGCCGCGCGCGGTGGACCGTGACAGCCGCATGCCGCCATCCTGGTAGCCGCTGATGAAGCGGCGCTGCAGCGTCTGCCCGGCGAGCATGAACAGCAGCACCGCGCCGCCGCACAGGATGAACAAGGCGAGCGGATCGCCGAACGCGGCGCGGCCGGGCAGCGCGCTCAGCCCGCTGCTGCCGATGCCGGCGTTGCGCAGCCGCAGGAACAGCGCCGCCATCGACGATTCGCCGCGCTCGCTGCGCGGCAGGAGCTGCGAGACGAGGAACACGCTGCCGCCGAGCAGCGCCGCGACGATCTGCCCGACGGTGCGCGCGGCGCGGGGCCCGACGAGGCGCGCGAGCGTCAGCGTGATGGCGATGCCGGTCGCGGCGGCGGTCCGCGCCAGCGCGAAGAGCAGCAGGATGAAGCCGAGCAGCGCGGGATGGCCGAGGATCGCGATCGGCAGCAGCACCGGCACGATCAGCACGGCATAGGTCAGCACGATCGTGCCGGCGATGCCGAGCAGCTTGGCCAGCAGCACGATGCGCGGTTCGATCGGCGCGGAGAACAGCAAGGCGAGGTCGCCGCTTTCGTACAAGGTGCGCTGGCTGCCGATCATCGCCTGGGTCGACATGAAGGTGAAGCCGAGTACGCAGACCGCAAGGACGATCGCATAGGCGGTGCCGTTGACCGGGATGGTGACATCGCGCAGCGCCCAGCCGATCAGGCCGCCCAGCGCGAACAGCCCGAGCAGCAGCACGACACCGAGGATCTGGCTGAGCAGACGCTTCGGCCGTGCGCGCCAGCTCAGCATGACCTCATGCCAAGCCAGCCAGGCAAAGGAGCCCGGCGTGAACGGCGTGAAGCGGCTCACGCGGCGCTCGTCATGCGGATGAAGATGTCCTCCAGCGTCATGCCCTCATTGCCGGCATGATCGCGCAATTCGGCGAGGTTGCCTTCGATCAGCAGCTTGCCGCCGGCGATGATGCCGATGCGGTCGGCCATGCGCTCGGCGACCTCGAGGATATGCGTGGTGATGATCACCGTCTTGCCGGCATCGACCTGGGCGCGCAGCGCATCCTTGACGGCGCGCGCCATGTTGGCGTCGAGCCCGGTCAGCGGCTCGTCGAGGATCAGCAGCTGGGGATCGTGGATCAGTGCCCCGGCGAGCGCGACCTTCTGCTTCATGCCGCGCGAAAAGCCTTCGCAGCGCGTGTCGCGCTCGGCCCACAGATCGAGCCAGTGGAGCAGCCGCTCGGCTTCGTCGGCGGCGTGGGCCGGGTCCATCCGCCACAGTCCGGCGATGAAGGCGAGATATTCCGACGGCGTCAGCTTGTCGTAGAGCATCGGCTCGTCGGGCAGCCAGGCGGTAATCGCCTTGGCGGCGAGCGGATCGGCGCGGGCGTCGATGCCGAAGATGCGGATCGTGCCGGCATCGGGGGCGGTCAGGCCCGTGACCATGCGCAGCGTGGTGGTCTTGCCGGCGCCATTGGGACCGAGCAGCGCATAGAGCTGCCCGGCGGCGATCTCGAGGTCGAGCCCGGCGATCACCGGCTTGTCGAACGCCTTGGCAAGGCCGTGAATGCTGAGTGCGGGATCGGTCATTCGCGCAGCTTGCCCGGCTGCGGGGCGCTGCGTCCAGCGGAGATTGCATGGCAGGCAAATAGTGGTGAATCGGTAATTTTCCGCACTCCTTCACCGCGACCGTCGCGGCACTCGCCTATGATGATGATGGGCATGAAGGGGTTGGTCATCATGGTTCTGTATCTGCGTACCGCGGTGGCGATGGTTGCTGCACTGGTCGTCGCGTCACCCGCAGCGGCACAATCCTTTCAGGGCCCGTCGTGGCAGGCCCCCGCTGGCGAGGGCATGTCGCCCGACGAGATCGCATGGCACGTTCGCGCCGGGCTCAACGTGGCGGCGCTGGCGTGCCGCGACCGCGACGCAGCAACGATGGTTGCGCGCTATAACAGCATGTTGAGCAATCATCGTGCCCCGCTTGCCGCGGCCCGCGCCGGCGTTGAGGCGAAGCTACGCGTGCGGTTCGGCGCAGCTTGGCAGGAGCGCGACGATGGCGATATGACGCGGCTCTACAATCATTTCGCCGCGCCCGAGGCGCACGACGCCTTCTGCGCTGCCGCCCGCAACCTGTTGCTCGACAGCGCGACGGTTACGCCGGCCGAGTTCTACGCCTTTGCGCGCTATGCGCTGCCGCAGCTCGAACAGGCCTTCGCACCGCAACGCAGCCTCGTCGCGCAGGCGCGCTACATGCTGGCGGCAAGCGACGATGCGCCGCGCGTCGCCTACGCCACCAACGCGCGCGTGCCGCTGGCCCCCGATGGCCGCGAAGTCGCGGATATGCCGCGCGTCGACGAAACACCGCCTGGTGATCGTACGGACGATCCCGCGCCCGGGTTCAGCAGCACATGGCCGTGATCGCCGTCACGTCTCTGCGGCGAGCTGAAACAGCGCCTCGACCGGGCAGCCGAGCGCGCGACCCAGCTTGAGCGCGAGGATCGTCGAGGGGATGAATACCCCGTTTTCGACGGTATTGATCGTCTTGCGACTGACGCCGACACGCTCGGCAAGCTCGGCCTGGGTCAGCCCGGCGGCACTGCGAATCTCCTTCAGCCGGCTGACCAGGCCGTCATTCACCGCGTAGCGCCCGTCGCTCGAGCATGCCGAAGCGGAGCAGCGCGGTGGCGATGGTGAGGGTCACGATCAACCGGCTGCCTTCGCGCGCCGAGATCGGCTCGATGAAGGACAGGGCGAACACCAGAAACGCCGTAGCGATCGCCGCCCAGAAGCCCAGCGCCATGGCGCGCTTGCGATGGTCGAGTGTGGTCTCGTCATTGAGGATGCCGCGCACTGCGCCGCCCCGCAACAGCCCGTTGCCCAGTGCCAGCAGTACGAGCAACGCCGCGGCCCAGCCAACCCAGCCGATGAGGTGAACGATTCCCGGGCGGTTCAGGACGATGTCCCCCGGAAAGCTGATCGCCTGGGTGACCATGAAATATACCGCCATCACGGTGGCGACGCGAGCGCGGCGGCGGGCGAGACGCTCGGCGAGATCGGATTGTTCGGACATGCTTCACCTCAAGATATGTAACCTATGGGTGACATGTAACCTCAAGGTTACCCGGCCGTCAAGGCGTGTCGCCGACAAGGCGAACGGGGTTCCTTCGCGGGATCGTCTCGGCTAACGGTCGGTCATGCCAGCATCGACCGAGGACCAGCCGCTCGAAGGGCGCTTCGACGGGCCGGAGCATCGATTCCCCGTGCGCGTGTATTTCGAGGACACCGACCTGACGGGGGTGGTCTACCATGCCAACTATCTGCGTTATATGGAGCGAGCGCGTTCCGACATGCTGCGGCTGCTGGGCATCGATCATCGCGATGCGATCGTCTCGGGTGCGGGGGGATATGCCGTCAGCGCGCTCGCGATTCGCTATCTTCGCCCCGCCGAACTGGACGACAAGCTCGTCGTGGTGTCCAGTTTGACACAATTGCGCGCCGCCGCGGCGCATATTCATCAGAGAGTCATGCGCGGCGACGCGATATTGACCGAAGCCGAGGTGACGGTGGCATTGGTCGGCCCGACGGGCCGGCCGCGCCGCCAGCCGACATCATGGATCGCCGCGTTCGAAGCGGTGCTGATCCGGGGGGAAGAACAAGCGTGACCGATCTCTTCGTGCATACCGACCCCGGCTCGATGTCGCCGGTCGCCCTGTTCCTGCAAGCCGACCTGGTGGTGCAGATCGTGATGGGCGGGTTGCTGCTCGCCAGCATCTGGACCTGGGCGATCATCGTCAGCTTCGCGCTGCGGCTGGGCAAGACGCGGCGCGAGACCGAACGATTCGAGCGCGCCTTCTGGAAGGCCGACGATGTCGACGCGTTCCATCGTCAGGAGGCCGAAAGCGAGCAGCCGATCGCCAAGGTGTTCTCCGCCGGTGTCGCCGAATGGCGCCGCTCGACCGCGACCGGCACGGTCGATCGCGACGGCACGCGCGAGCGGCTCGCGACCGCCATGGGCGCGGCGGTGGCGAGCGAGGTCGACAAGCTGTCCGACCGGCTCAACATTCTCGCGACGGTCGGCTCGGTCGCGCCGTTCGTCGGGCTGTTCGGCACGGTGTGGGGCATCATGAGCAGCTTCACGCATATCGCGCAGGCGCAGAACACGTCGCTCGCGGTGGTCGCGCCGGGCATCGCCGAGGCGCTGTTCGCCACCGCGATCGGGCTGTTCGCCGCGATCCCGGCGGTCATCGCCTACAATCGCTTCGGCCACGGCATCAACCGCATCGAGGCGCGTCTCAATCGCTTCGCGGACGGCTTCCACGCCACGCTGAGCCGCCAGCTCGAAGGCCAGCCGGTGCGCGGCTGATGGCGATCAACCTCCCCTCGCAGCGCGGCCGCGGGCGGCGTGCGCCGATGGCCGACATTAACGTCACGCCGCTGGTCGACGTCATGCTGGTGCTGCTGATCATCTTCATGGTCACCGCGCCGTTGCTGACCGCAGGCGTGCCGGTCGAGCTGCCCGACAGCAAGGCCAAGCCGCTCGAGCAGGACCAGCAGCCGGTCGAGATCTCGCTCGATCGCGACGGGAGGATCTATGTCGACAAGCTCGCCGTCAGCGACGCGACCTTGCCCGACGTGCTGACTCAGGTCGCGACCCGGCAGCAGCAGGGGCCGCAGGGCCCGCGGCCGCCGCAGATCTTCCTGCGGGCCGATCGTCATCTCGATTACGGCAAGGTGATGCGCGTGATGGGCGAGCTCAACCGGGCCGGGCTCAATCGCGTCGCGCTGGTGACCGTCGGCGACGACGGCAAGTAAGATGGCGCGGGTTGCATCCTGATGGACCGGACGGAGAAAGCCGGGCTGGGCGTGGCGATCATCGGCCATGTGGTCGTGTTCGGCGCGCTGTCGCTCGGCTTTTTCAGCAGGACGATACCGCCGCCACCGCCACCGCCATCGATCGACGTCTCGCTGGTCGACAAGGTCGGGTTGCAGGCGACCGCGCCGCAGGTGGTGACGCCGCCGGCGCAGAGCAAGGCGCCCGAACTCGGTGCGCCCGAGGATGCACCCGCCGCGCCGGCCGCCGACAGCGAGCCCGATCCGACCCCGCCCAAGCCGCAGCCCAAGGCAGCCCCGCCGCCCAAGCCGGCCCCCGCGCCGCCGCAACCGAAGAAGCCCGTCGCGCCGACGCCCGACAAGGCGAAGGAGCCGCCCCGGCGCGAGGCAACCACCGCAGCCAAGCCGGCCAAGGAGCAAGCTCACGCAGCGGGCGCGGGCACCAGGCCGGGCAAGCGTCCCAGCGGTGCCGATCTCGGCGATGTCATGAAGGGGATAGGCACGCAGCCGACCCGCTCGACCGCGCAGGTGCCGCAGGCGGCGACGATGAGCGCGCAGGCGGCGATGGATATCTCATCCAAGATACAGCAACAGGTGCAGCCCTGCGCCAACCGCCAGGTCAAGCCGGGGCCGGGCGCGGAGCGGATCCGCGTGATCATTCGGCTGAAGCTGCGGCGCGATGGCTCCCTGATCGGCAATCCCGAGGTTGTCGGCTATGACGGCGACGACGACGACAATCGCCGTTACATCGATCGCGTGAAAGACAATGCGATCGCCACGTTCAAGGGATGCGCGCCGCTACGCGATTTGCCGCAGGAACTGTACGATGTGCCGCGCGGCTGGAGCGACTTCAAGATGCGCTACAAGTTGCCCGGCTGAGGAGACGAAGAAGATGTTGTTCCGCCCGATGTTGATCGCCGCCCTGCTTGCCGGCGTGACGCCGTTCGCCGCGGCCGCCCAGGTCGTGCCCGCACCCGCGCCCCAGCCACCGCAGACCGGGACGCCGACGCCGGCGCCCGCGCCGGGTCAGCAGCAACCGACCGAGATGATCGTCGACGTGGTCGGCGGCACCTCGGCGCCGGCGCAGATCGCGATTCCGCCGATGCCGACCGCCTCCGTCCAGCAGACGGCCGCCGGCGCAACTGACATGCTCGGCCGCGAACTGGCCAATATCGTCACCAACGACCTCAAGAATTCTGGCCTGTTCAAGCCGTTGACCGGCGAGGCGCTGCACCCCATCGGCTATGCCGAGGTGACCAACCCCGGTTTCGACTATTGGGCCGGGGCCGGCGTACAGGCGCTGGTGCAGGGTTTCATCCGCGCCAATGGCGATGGCACGCTGACGGTCGGCTGCTATCTCTACGATACCTTTGCCAAGAGCGAGCTGACCCGGCAGGGCTTCGTCGTGCCGCCATCGGACTGGCGCCGTGCCGGGCACAAATGCGCCGACATGGTCTATACGAGGCTGACCGGCGAGGGGCCGTATTTCGACAGCCGCGTCGTCTATATCGCCGAATCCGGTCCCAAGGCGCACCGCATCAAGCGGCTCGCGATCATGGACCAGGACGGTGCGAATCACCGCTTCCTGACCAACGGCCAGTCGATCGTGCTGAACCCGCAGCTCACGCCAGACCAGCGCGCGATCGTCTATATGAGCTATCTGGGCGACCGGCCGGCGATCTATGTGTACGATATCGGGACAGGTCAGCAGCGGCTGCTGGTACCCCAAACCAACCTCAATTTCGCGCCGCGCGTCTCGCCCGACAGCCGTTGGGTGCTGTTCTCGATGGCGATCGGCGGCAATACCGATGTCTATCGCGTCCCCCTTGCCGGCGGCACGCCGCAGCGCCTGACCGAGGCGCCGGGAATCGATACCGGTGGCAGCTATTCGCCCGATGGCGGGCGCATCGTGTTCGAGAGCGATCGTTCGGGCAGCCAGCAGCTTTATGTGATGAACGCCGATGGCACGCAGCCGCAACGTATCAGTTTCGGTGGAGGAAGTTATGCGACGCCGGTCTGGAGCCCGCGTGGCGACCTGATCGCCTATACGCACATGGCGGGCAATTTCCGCATCGGCGTGATGAGCCCGGTCGGCGCCGGCGCGCATGACCTGACCGACGACTGGCAGGATGAAGGGCCCAGCTGGTCGCCCAATGGCCGTGTGCTGATGTTCTTCCGCGCGACCCAGGGAAGCAGCGGCGTCGCCGATCTCTATTCGGTCGACCTGACCGGCGTGGCGCTGCGTCGCATTCCCACCCCGCTCGACGGATCCGATCCGAGCTGGGGACCGTTACGCCCGTGACGCTGCGACGTTGACTCTCATTAACCAAGGCGCGACGATGCACGCGAGTTTGTTGTGCTTCCGTCACGACATGATCGAAGGAGAAGCCTGATGGCCAGACTGACGACCATAATGCTGGCGACCGCCGCGCTTGCCGCGATGACCACCGGCTGCGCAAAGAAACATCCGGCCGAACTGCCGCCGCCGGCCGGTCCTGCCCAACAGATCCCAAGCGGTCCGGGCTATGCTCCCGGCTCGCGCGCCGATTTCGAGCACACCGTCACGAGCAATACGGTTCACTTCGCGCTCGACCGCTACGACATCGATCCGCAGGCGCGTGCGATCCTCGACAGCCAGGCAGCCTGGCTCGCCAGGTGGCCCAACGTGCCGGTCAGCCTGGAAGGACATTGCGACGAGCGCGGCACGCGCGAATACAACCTCGCGCTCGGCGACCGCCGTGCCAATGCGGCGAAGAACTATCTCGCCGCGCGCGGCATCGATCCGCGCCGGATTTCGACGATCAGCTACGGCAAGGAGCGTCCGCTCGCGCTGGGTTCGGACGAGGCAAGCTGGGCGCAGAACCGCCGCGCGGTGACGATCGTCCTTAACTGAGCTTTCCCGGCTTCCATGAAAGGGAGCGGCCAGACATCGAAAAAGCGCCGTCCGGGATGCCCCGGGCGGCGCTTTTCGATTCCGCTTGCGACTCGGTGAAACCCGATATAAATATGATATCATATTAACGGGAGGGTTTCCTCATGGCGAGCATTGTTACGGATCATGGCGCGCGCACAGCGCTGACGCTGTCGCGCGAAAGGCCGGCGGCGACGATGAGCGGTTATGTGATGCTGCTGGTGCTGCTGGCGGCGATCGTAGCCGGGGTGGCGGGCGCCGCGATGGTCAAGGGTGACCCCGCGCTGGGCGGAACCATGATGACCGGCGCGACGCTGGTGTTCACCTTCGTCCTTGTCGGCTTCTACATGCTGCAGCCGAACCAGGCGGTCGCGATCACGCTGTTCGGTTCCTATCAGGGCACTGATCGCAACACCGGGCTGCGCTGGCTGTTGCCGTGGCTCGGCCGCAAGAAGGTGTCGCTGCGCGCCAACAACATGATTTCGGAACGGTTGAAGGTAAACGACCTGCGCGGCAACCCGATCGAGATCGCGGCGCAGGTGGTGTGGCGCGTGACCGACACCGCGCAGGCGCTTTTCGACATCGACGACTACAAGGCGTTCGTCATCGTCCAGATCGAGGCGGCGGTACGCACGATCGGCGCGCGCTATCCCTATGACGATTTCGAGCATCAGGAGGTGACGCTACGCGGCAATCACGACCAGGTGGCGGCCGAGTTGCGCACCGAACTCATTGCGCGGCTGGTGACGGCGGGCGTGACGGTCGACGAGTGCGGCTTCACGCATCTCGCCTATGCGCAGGAGATTGCCGGCGCGATGCTGCGGCGGCAACAGGCGCAGGCGGTGGTCGCGGCGCGCAAGACGCTGGTCGAGGGTGCGGTCGGCATGGTCGAGATGGCGCTCGATATGCTCAGCGAGAAGAATGTCGTCGAACTGGACGACGAGCGCCGCGCGGCGATGGTGTCGAACCTGATGGTCGTGCTGTGCGGCGAGCGCGACACGCAGCCCATCGTCAACGCCGGCTCGCTCTACCAATAGGCGGGTTGGTGACGGGCCCGGCCAAGAAGGCGTTTCCGCTACGCCTCGATCCTGCGCTTCATGCGGCGATCGAGCGTACGGCGGCGGCCGACCTGCGCAGCGTCAATGCCCAGCTCGAATGCCTGCTGCGCGAGGCGCTGGCCAGACGCGGCGTGAAGCTGACGGTGCCGGTCGCGGCAAAACGCGGGCGGCCGCCCAAGGAGGACAAGTCATGACCGAACCTGGTTCGAACCCGCCCATGTTCGTCCGCACGGGCCTCCAGATATCGGCGAAGTCGCGTACGGGCTGGGTGATTACCTTGGTCTATACAGCAGTCGTTTTGGCGGTAGCGTTCGAGGTATTCGCACATCGGCCCCCGCCGACGCCAAGGACCGTAGCGATATGGGCGATCTTCAATTTCGGTAGCGCGCTGCTGTTCACCGTCTTTGCGTGGCGGGCAGCGGTGGTGATCGACGACTAAGCGGAAATTTCGAAGGGTGTTGCAATGACGATCGAAGAGATCCGTAACAAGTACAAGGTACGTGATGGCTACTGGTTCTCGCCAAAGCGCTTCGGACTGGGGGCGACGCCGGTAACGTGGCAGGGTTGGGCGCTCACCCTGGGGTTCGCCGCGCTGTTGATCATCGCGATGCGTCTATTGCCGAACCCGACGGAAAAGCTGCTCACGTCACTGGCATTGCTCGCCGCGTTCGTCGCGATCTGCATCGGCAAGACCGATGGCGGCTGGCGCTGGCGTTGGGGTCGAGGCACTGACCGGTGATCGCGCTCGCTGCCCTCGCGCTGGTCGCTGCCGCCCTGATGGCGCCGGCACAAGCCGCGCCGATCGAAGTCACCGCACCGGGTCCTGAAGGGCCGCTTGCGGGCACGCTGATCGACCCCGATCCCAAGGCACCGGCGGTGCTGATCCTGCCCGGTTCCGGCCCGACCGATCGTGACGGCAACAACCGCTACGGCGTTGCCGGCGGCCCCTATCGTCAGCTCGCTGAGGCACTCGCTGCCGATGGCATCGCCACGCTGCGGGTCGACAAGCGCGGGTTGTTCGGCAGCAAGGCGGCGTTCGCCGATCCCTACGCCTCGACGACCGCCGGCTATGCCGACGATGTCCATGCCTGGGTCAGGATGCTGCGCCAGCGCAGCGGGCGGCGCTGCATCTGGGTGCTCGGTCATAGCGAGGGTGGGCTTATCGCGTTGCAGGCGGCGCAGACGCCCGACGGCATTTGCGGGCTGATCTTGCTCGCGGCAGGCGGGCGACCGATCGGCGCGGTGATGCGCGAACAACTGCGCGCCAACCCCGCCAATGCGCCGATCCTCGACGCCGCGCTCGGCGCGATCGATGCGCTGGAAGCAGGGCACCGCGTCGATGCCGCGACGCTGCCGGGACCGATCCAGCCGCTGTTCGCCGACAAGCTCCAACCCTATCTGATCGACCTGTTCGCGCACGATCCGACAAAGCTCATCGCCGGTATCAAGCTGCCAGTGCTGATCCTGCAGGGCGACCGCGACATGCAGGTGTCGCTGGTCGACGCCAGTGCGCTCAAAAAGGCGCAGCCGGCGGCAACGCTGACGGTGTTGCCCGGCGTCAATCACGTGCTGCGCCCGGTGGCGAGCGACGATCGCGCGGCAAATCTGGCAACCTATGGCGATGCGACCCTGCCGATCAGCCCGACGATCGCCGCCGCCGTCGCCGCCTTCGTCAGGCGCCCCGGCTGAACGCCTTGTCGAGCAGCTTCGCCAGCCGCAGGCCGCCGCGTTCGACCTGAAGACGGGCGGCGGGCACCAGGCTGGCGATCGTCGTGTCGTCGAGCGCGACATGCGCCGGATTGGGGCCGCACGGGTCGCCGTGCAGCGCGGTGGCATAGACCACGTCGTGCGCGACCTGCCAGCTTTCGCGGCTCCAGTCGGTCACCGTGCCGGCGGCGATGCGTGCGCGGGTGGTCGCCGGATAGCGGCGGACCAGCGACGGTCCGGTGGTGATGGCGCGCTCGGCGAGCGGACCGTCCCAGATCGAATGGAGGTTGAAGCGCGGCGGGGCATAGACGCCGTAGCTCGCGCCGATGTCGTTGCCGCCCTTGTCGGCTTTCTCGCCGGCATGGAGCGGCTGGTGCAGATCGCCGACGAAGTGGATCAGGAACACCAGCGCCTGGACCTTGTCCTTGCGCGGTGCGTGGCGGTCGCGCAGCGTGGCGACGTCGCGCTCGATCTGCGCAGAGACGCAATTGCCGTCCTTGCACGGTTCGGTCAGCGAAAAGGGCTGGCAGACATTCACGTCCTGGAAGTGCCAGGTGTAGGCGAAGCCGAAGCGCGGCTTGCCGTCGGTGCCCTTGAGCTTCTTGACGCAATCGGCCCAAATGCTCGCCGTCTCGATCGTGGTGGCGGGGCATTCGGGAGTGTCGAGCGATGCCGAGGTTGCCAGCAGACGGCGAACCGCGAGGCGGGTCGCCGGCGTGACATTGGCCATGGCGATCTCGCCGACCGTCTCGTGGCCATATTCCCAATAGGCCGAGGCCGGGGCGGACAGGCCGAACGCGGCGATGAAGACGCCGATCGTGGCGGCGGTTGCGAAGCGACTCATTGGCGCAGGCTATAGGGCGCGCGATCCGCTTAGGCTACGGCGCGCAACGCGACCGCGGGACGCGAAACCACCGGCCGGAATACCACCGACAGCAGTAGCGGCTCGGGGTTCGGCATCGCCGGCGGCGAGACGAACACCAGGCTGGTATCGTGACATTGCCACAGTCCGTCGGCGAGGCGGGTCATTGCGTCGTGGACCGGCACGGCCGCGATCGGACGCGGCGGCAGCCCGCTGCCGCGCTCGAAATCGCTGACGCGGTAAAAGGCGATCTCATCGAACTGGATGACGCTGGCGATCAGCCCGAACTGGATGCCGACGCTGAACTGCGCCTCGCCCACCGGAATGGTCAGCGCATGATACCCCTCATGCGTGGCGTAGGCGTCGAAACTGCCGGTCATCTGGCGGGTCGCATCGACCACCAAAACCTGTACGGGCAGTGCGGCCACGTTGAAATCGCTGCTGCGCAGGTCGAGCTCGAGGCAATTGCCGGCGAATAGCGACAGACTGAGCGGCAGGCCGTGGCGCTGCAATTCGCCGGGCAGGAACATGCGGTCGACCGAGCGGAGATAAGGCAGGCCGCGACGCCTGAGCCCCGCGCCTGCGCTCGCGTCATCGACCAGCCCGAGCAGGTCGTCGGTGCCGAGATTGACGTCATGCTCGAACGCGCCGAACAGCGCGATTTCCTCGGTCTGGGGCAGGAACAGCAGCCGCGCCAGGATCGCTATCGCCATGCGGCGGCGCCCCTCGGCATCGTCCGACACGGGCGGGCGGTGGACCGCGGCAGGTGCGGTGCGCGCAAAGGCGAGAATACCGGCCTGGATCGCCTCGCGAATTTCGCCCTGCGCCTTCGATACGCGGTTGGTGCGATGCACGGCGCGGCCGTTCTCGGCATAGTCTACCACCGAGCCGACGCCCGACGTGGCGATCTGCTCGACGATGGCGATCTGGCGGCTGAGCGCGGTGAGCGCGCGGTGGTCGTAGTGGCGCGAATCCAACAGACCGCGCTTGGCGACGGCGAGCGGGCCAGCGTCGCGCAGCAGGAGATAGCGGCCCTCGACCGTCACGCCGAGCGCTTCTTCGAGCAGCGGCGTGATGAGCCGCTGGACGCTGCCGTGATAGCCGAGATCGACCAGCATCACGATGTCGCCGTGCGCGACGCGTCCCTCGCGCACGACATGCGCGACGAGGCGTTTGGCGAAGGCAGCGCTGCGCGCGACGATGCGGCGCACCGTATCGGGCTGGACGACGTTGCGGCGGAACGCCTGGCCGGATGGGCCGATCTTGCGGGCCTCGACCTCGGACAGGCCGAGCTGCGGCGCGAGTGCATCGAGCCGGTCGGTATCCTCCGTATCGAGATAATCGTGGATCGCGCCGACATCGGTGAAGCTGGCGCGGCGCGCGGCGAAGCGGCTGATCGCAACGGCCGTGCCGGCGCCGCCGAGCGCCTCGAACACGCGCTGCGGCAGGAAGCCGTCACGCAGCACGAACACCGGCTTGACCGGGCGGCCGGTCGCAGCGGCGAGCGCGGTCGCCTCGTCGCCGATCCAGCGGGCAAAGGCGTCGAACAAGGGGCCGAACACGTCATGGCCGAGGCACCAGGCGGGGTCGCCGTCGGGGCGGAGCGCGAGCGCGGCGCGGTGTGGCTGGATCGCCGGCTTCGAGACGCGCGTTGCCGGATCGACCATCACCGAGGCGGCGGCTTCGAAGCGCAGGCGCTTCTCGGTTACGGCGTCGAATTGCTCGATATGCACCGCATGGAGCCCGGCCGCGTCGGCCGCCACGCCATCGGCTTGCGGATTGTCGCCGACATGGAGAATGGCCGATGGGGGTACGCCGAGTGCGGCGAGCACCGGGCCGAACAGTCCCGCGCCTTTCGACACGCCGAATTCGGAGGAGCAGAAGATGCGGTCGATCTGCGCGGCGACATCATCGCCGGCGGCGCTGGCGATCAGCGCGCGGAGTTGCGGTTCGGACAGATAGGTGTCGCTGACGACGATCACGCCGAGGCCGGCAGCCTTTGCCGCAGCGATCAGCGCGACGGTCGGCGCGAAAGCATAGCAATGCCGCGCTTCCAGTGCGAGTTCGCGCGCGACGCCATCGGGGTCGGGCCGGCCGGCACGCGCGGCGTGGATCTCCTCGATGCTGGCCTCGACCTGGCCATCGCGGCGTGCACGGCGATAGCGCGCGGTCTTCTCTGCGGCGACACGGCCCTCGATCCCGCCGCCGGCATCGCCGAATTCGGCGAACACGTCCTGCGGCAGCTGGGTGGCGCGCCACAGCAAGGTATCGAAGCAGTCGAGCGACAGCAGCTTGATGCCGGCCGGTGCGCGATCGAGCAGGGTCGCGATCTCATGCGGGCGGATGGTCGTCGTCATGGCAGCTCCCCGGCGCCTGGCGCGGCGCCAAGCGTGAACGGATATCGCTGAAAGCGGTTGCCGAAGCGTTAACCATGTCGCGCGGTTGACGGTCTACTCGTCGCCGTAGATCGCCACCACGCGCAGGCCATCGGCGCCGGCGCGGCCGCGGTACATGCCGGGGGTGGTGAAATGCCATGCCGGCGTCCCGTCGGCGCCGGCGACGATCACGCCGCCGGTGCCGCCGAGCGCGGTGACCTCGGCCATCACCGCGTCGGCTGCCGCCTGGACGCCCTCGCCGGCAAGGCGGACGCGCGCGGCGATCTCGTGCGCAACTCCGAGGCGGATGAAATATTCGCCCGATCCGGTGCACGATACCGCGCAGGCCCGGTCATCGGCATAGGTGCCCGCACCGATCAGCGGCGAATCGCCGATCCTTCCCCAGCGCTTGCCGGTCACGCCGCCGGTCGAGGTGGCGGCGGCGACGTGGCCGTGCGCGTCGCGGGCGACCGCGCCGACCGTGCCATATTTCATGTCGACGTCGAATTTGCCGCCACCGGCCTTGAGCTCGTCGAGCTGACGGCGGCGCTCGGGAATCGCGAACCACGCGGCGCCGGCCTGTTCGAGGCCGTGCTCGCGCGAAAAGGCGTCGGCACCATCCCCGCCGAGCAGGACATGCGCGCTCTGCTCCATCACCGCGCGGGCGAGCGAAACTGGGTGGCGGGTCGCGGTCGCTCCGGCGACCGAGCCGGCGGCGCGGGTCGCTCCGTCCATGATCGCGGCGTCGAGCTCGTTGGTCCCTTCGAAGGTGAAGGCCGCTCCACGTCCGGCATTGAAATGGGGATCGTCCTCGAGCACCTGCACCGCGGCTTCGACGGCGTCGAGTGCCGTGCCGTCGGCGGCGAGGATCAAGCTGCCGGCATCGATTGAGCGGCCCAGCGCGGCGCGGACGGCGGCGTCGGTCTCAGGCGAGATCCGGCTTCGCTCGATCACCCCGGCGCCACCGTGGATCACCAGCGTCCAGTTTTTCGTGTTGGTCATGGCGCGGGGCCGTAGTCGTGTGGGCCTTGCGCTTCAACCCGATCAGCGGGCGCAGCCAGCCAAATCGGCGACCGATCAGATAGAACAGCCAGCATCCGGCGATCGTCGTCGGCAGGAGAATGAGGAATTCGATCAGCGGGTCGATATGCCACGGCAACAGCCAATATTCGCCCAGCACGATGATCGTCTGGTGGATGATGTAAAAGGGGAACACCGCTTCCGCCAGCACCGTACGCCACGTGCCGTCACGATTGAGGAAACGTTCGGCGATGCCGATCAGCGCGGCGATCGCCGCCCAGCTGTCGACGACGCGCGCGAGGCGCGACAGGCGGGTGATATTTCCCCAGCTAAGGCTGAAATCGCCAATCGCGATCGGCTGCCTGGCGATCGCCGCAAGGGTCAACCCGGCGAGGACAGCATAGCTCGCGACCGCGATTATCGCGGAAAGCTTCCAGTGCCGCGCCAGGCCCCTCATCGCCGCCGGCGACCCGGCGAGGCCGAAGCCGAACAGGAAGGCGGGGAAATATTGCGCATGGGCGAGCGCGTCGCCGACGAGGTCCTGCGTGTCGGAAATGCGCTGGAACAGCCAATATTGTGTGATCAGAACGAAGCCGAGCGGCAGCAAAAGCGCGCGACTGCTGGCGAACAGCCGATCGAACGGGCGCTGGAGCCGGGCGGTGCCCGGCAACAGCACCAGCGCCGCCAGCACGAGGGTGTAGACCCACAGATAGACGACGAACCACAGATGGTTCCAGTTCGGCAGCGCGATACCGCTGCGTCGGGAGAAGCTGAAATAATCATGCAGCCAGAACCAGCCGAAGCCGTGGGCATAGGCATGCTGGGTGGTCAGTTCGACCCAGGCCTGGGGCGGCACGACCACCGCGATGCCGAAAATAAGCGGCACGAGCAGGCGGCGGTTGCGGTTGGCCATGAACCCCCCGACGCCCGACGATTTGGCGAACAACGCCCGGCTGGCATAGCCCGATACGACGAACAGCAGCGTCAGCCGCCACGGGTTGGTCAGGAGCAGCGGAATCTCGACCCATGCGGCGGGCTGCGCGGTCTTCACATGGTAACCCCATGGCACGAAGACCATGCCGATATGGTAGAGGATCAGCAGCGCGAAGGCGCCGATCCTCAGCCAATCCATGCCATAATGCCGGGACATCACCGCGACCAACCTGCGGCGGCGGCAAAAGGCCCGGTGGCGCCATCGCGGTCAGACGACATCCGGTCGCGCGATATCCGCCCGGCGCCGCCATGGGTCGCCAGCATCGGGTTCGATTTGTCGATCATGCCGTGTCGCGCTAGCCGTGCCGGGGCGTCGCTTCAAGCCGATGAACGGCCGAAGCGCCCCGATCCGTCGACCAATGAAAAGGCCCGGCAACCCGCGACCGTCGCCGGAACGAGGATGGCGAGCTCGGCAAGCGTACCGATTCGCGTAGATCGCGAAAGAGCGCGCGGCGACCTCACCGTCGATCTCGAGAGCGGCGTTAGCGTGCGTCGCAGTCGGCGCTATCGCGATGGGGTCGAGCCGGGCTATAAGGCCGGCGAAGCGTAAGGAACCACTCCCATGTCCGTCCGTCCCTGGCGTGATATCACGCGCCGCACCAGCCGCCAGATCATGGTCGGCAACGTCCCTGTCGGCGGCGATGCACCGGTCACCGTGCAGACGATGACCAATACCCTGACCTCCGATCCGCGCGCGACGATCGACCAGATCCGCCGCTGCGAGGATGCCGGCGTCGACATCATTCGCGTGTCATGCCCCGATGTCGAGAGCACCGCCGCGCTCAAGCAGATCGTCCGCGCGAGCCGCGTGCCGATCGTCGCTGACATCCATTTCCACTACAAGCGCGCGCTTGAGGCGGCCGATGCCGGCGCGGCCTGCCTGCGCATCAACCCGGGCAATATCGGCTCGGAAGCGCGCGTGAAGGAAGTGATCAACGCCGCCAAGGCCAATGGCTGTGCGATCCGTATCGGCGTCAATGCCGGCAGCCTCGAAAAGGACCTGCTCGAGAAATATGGCGAGCCGTGCCCCGAGGCGCTGGTCGAGAGCGCGCTCGACCATATCAAGATTCTGCAGGACCATGATTTCCACGAATATAAGGTCGCGGTGAAGGCGTCGGACCTGTTCCTCGCGGTCGCCGCCTATCAGCAACTCGCCGAAGTGGTCGATTGCCCTTTGCATCTCGGCATCACCGAGGCCGGCGGGTTCGTCGGCGGCACGGTCAAGTCGGCGATCGGGATCGGTTCTTTGCTGTGGTACGGTATCGGCGACACGATCCGCGTCTCGCTGTCGGCGGAGCCGGAGGAAGAGGTGCGCGTCGGCTTCGAGATCCTCAAGGCGCTCGGCATCCGCAACCGCGGCGTGCGCGTGGTGTCGTGTCCGAGCTGCGCGCGGCAGGGCTTCGACGTGATCCGCACCGTTCAGGCGCTGGAGGAGCGGTTGCAGCATATCCGCACGCCGATGTCGCTGTCGGTGCTCGGCTGCGTCGTCAACGGGCCCGGTGAGGCGCGCGAAACCGATATCGGGCTGACCGGCGGCGGCAACGGCAAGCATATGGTCTATCTCTCTGGCGTGACCGATCACCATGTACAGAGCGAGGACATGATCGAGCACATCGTCAAGCTGGTCGAAGCCAAGGCGGCCGAGATCGACGCTGCGGATGCAGCGCGCGAGGCCGTGGCGGCGGAGTGAAATATGGTACCCTCTGCTGTGTCGCGCTGGTACTCATGGCCGTGCAGCCCGTTGCGGCACGGAACACCCTGCAACGCGCGAAAGTGATTTTTGATTCCGCAGGCAAGTGCCATGTTCGCGTTGCCGAGAAAGACGTTGTTGTCGAAGGCGGCTCCTCAATCGACGGCCTGGGTCTGGATCCGCGCCATCCTGTTCGCCTGATCGCGGATCAGTCGATCCCGTATGTCTGTGTCGGCACCGTTATCTACGCGCTCCAGAAGCGAGGCGGTTACAAGGTCGGGTTTATCGCCGCGCCACCGTCGGTCCACTGACCATGACATCGCGGACGGTATCCCCGGCGACGGCCTTTGCCGTCGCGACACTCGGCATTGCGGTCTTCTCTTGCATGGACGCGGTGATGAAGGGGCTCAGCCTTGCGATCGGCGCGTACAACACATTGTTGTGGCGCAGCATTGCCGGGTCGGCGATCAGCGGAGTGCTGTTTCTCGTTACGCGTACCGCCCTGCCGGCGTGGTCCGTGTTGCGCGTGCACCTGGTGCGTGGTGCGGTTTCGGCAGTCATGGCGGTAACCTTTTTCTGGGGACTGGCGCGGATACCGATGGCGCAGGCGATCTCGCTCGCCTTCATCGCACCGCTGATCGCGCTGTTCCTCGCCGCTATCCTGCTCAAGGAAACGATCAGCCGCGGCGCGGTCGGGGCATCGCTGCTGGCGCTGGTCGGGGTCGGGATCATCCTGCTCGGCCAGGCGCAGGCGCATCTCGGGCACGGCGCGTTTCTCGGTGCGGCGTCGGTGTTGGCGTCGGCGGTCTGCTATGCGTGGAACATCATCCTGATGCGGCAACAGGCACAGGTCGCCGGGCCGATCGAGATCGCCTTTTTCCAGAGCGGCATCGTTGCCGTACTGCTGGCGCTCGCCGCGCCATGGCTGGCGGTGATCCCGGAGGCGCGCCACGCGCCGGCGCTGGTCGGTGCGGCGTCGCTCGCCACCGCGTCGCTGCTGCTGCTGTCCTGGGCCTATGCGCGTGGACAGGCGAGTTATCTCGCGCCGACCGAATATACCTCGCTTCTATGGACCGCCTCGCTCGGCTGGCTGGTGTTCGGCGAGCGCCTTTCGCCCTACACCCTGGCCGGTGCGGCGTTCATCATCACCGGATGTATCATCGCCGCGCGTCACCGCCCGGCGCACATTTCCGACACGGAGGCGGCAATATGAGCGTGACGATCAGGGCGGCCATGCCGGGCGACGTGGCGACGATCCTTCATTTCGTGCGCGAGCTCGCCGCATTCGAGCGCGAGGCCGACAAGGTCGTCGCGACCGAGTCGCTGCTCCATGAGGCGATGTTCGGCGAGCGGCCGGTAGCCGAGGCGGTGATCGCGGAGCGGGATGGCGCGCCTTTAGGCATGGCACTGTTCTTCCACAACTTTTCGACCTGGACGGGGTGGAAGGGGCTGTATCTCGAGGACCTCTACGTCACGCCCGAGGCGCGCGGATCGGGCGTCGGCGGTGCGTTGTTGCGGCACCTCGCCGGCATCGCGGTCGATCGCGGCTGTACGCGTTTCGAATGGGCGGTGCTCGACTGGAACGAGCGCGCGATCGAATTCTATCGCTCGATGGGCGCCGAGGCGCTGGACGAATGGACGGTCAACCGCGTTTCGGGCGCGGCATTGGCCACGCTGGCGGGGCGCGGCTGATGGCGTGGGTCTGGCTGGTGATCGGCGGGCTGTTCGAGATCGGCTTCACCACCTGCCTGCGCAACGTCGAGGGCTTCCGCAACTTGCCCTGGACGCTCGGCTTCCTCGGCTCGGTCGCGCTGTCGATGGGGCTGCTCGAAATCGCCTCGCGCTCGATCCCCATGGGTACCGCCTATGCGGTGTGGGGCGGAATCGGCGCGCTTGGTACGGTGATCGTCGGCATCGCCTGGTATCACGAGCCGGCGAGCCTCCCCCGGCTGCTGCTGATCCTTGGCGTGGTGGCGTGCATCGCCGGTCTCAAGCTGACGGCTGTGCGCTGATGGCGTTCGACCAAGGACTGATCGACTGGGTCGAGGAGGCGATGGCGCCGCTCGGCACGATGACGATGCGCAAGATGATGGGCGGCGCGACGCTGTATCTCGACGGCACGATCTTCGCGATCGTCGCCGACGACCTGCTATGGTTCAAGGCCGATCGCGAGAGCGACGCGACCTGGGACGCGGCCGATTGCCCGCGCTTCACCATGACCTTCAAGGACGGCCGCGTCGATTCGATGAACTATCGCCGCGCGCCCGACGACGTCTATGACGATGCCGACGCGCTGCGCGAATGGGCGGCGCTCGGCGTTGCCGCCGGGCTGCGCGCGCCGGTCAGGAAGATGCGCGCGAAGAAGTAGCGCGATCGGACGATGGCAAAGAGCGGCGGCCGGGGATGACCGTGGCCCTGCTTCTACCGTGAGAGCGGGCGATTTGAATCACGGGGTATTCGCCTCGGCAGGTGTGTCCTGCGCAACTATTGCGCAAGTCGTGCGGAGCGGGCGGGGCAAGTAAAGGGGCTATTTTGCGAGGGGACGGGGTCGTGCTTTCGTGGTGTTGGATCGCCGCGCCGCGATGACGAACCGACGAAAAAGGAGCAGATTCCAACATCGCGCGGCTCGGGCGGTCAATGGCGCTGGCGCTTGCGGCCACGCCAAAGACTGGGCGTTACTGAGCGCATTATGCGAATAGCCTGATCTGTTCATGGCCTTGATTGCCGCACGGCGGGCGGGACGGCGTCCGCAATCCAACAGCAGGTGGCCGTCGGCCGGCAACGCCCCTTTGCGCAGCACGCGCCCGGGCCGGAGCCGCGCTGTTTCAGCGCGACGGCGGGTCTCACGAATGGTGCGCGCTGTCATGCCTGCGAGCATAAGGTAGCGGTGGTGTCGGTTGAATCAGCGCGGCGGCGGCCGTCATCGAGATGGGCTTGCGAAAAATGCCGCGCCCCAACCCTTCCGCCGAACGGGAGGGGTCGGGTCGCAGCGGCCAGGCCCACGGGACCCGGGATCAGTCCTTCTTTTTCTTGGCCTTCTTCTTCGCGGTCTTGGCGGCGGCGATCGCGTCCAAGACGATCGCGCGCGCTTCCTCGGCGTCGCCCCAGCTGCCGATCCGCACCCATTTCTCGGGTTCGAGATCCTTATAGTGGGTGAAGAAGTGCTCGATCTGCGCGAGCACGATCGACGGCAGATCGCCGCGCTCGCCGACATCGGTATAATAAGGAAAGGTCGTATCGACCGGCACGGTGATGAGCTTTTCGTCGCCGCCGGCCTCATCCTCGAGCTTGAGCACGCCGATCGGGCGGACGCGGACCACGCTGCCCGGGATGAACGGCGAGCGCGCGATGACCAGCGCGTCGAGCGGGTCGCCATCGGGCGACAGGGTGTGCGGCACGAAGCCATAGTTCGCCGGGTAGCGCATCGGCGTGTGGAGGATGCGATCGACGAACAGCGCGCCCGACTTCTTGTCGAACTCATATTTCACCGGCTCGCCGCCGACCGGCACTTCGATGATGACGTTAAGGCTTTCGGGCGGGTTGTCGCCGACGGGGATCATGTCGATGTTCATGGGCGTGGTTCTGCTCGCTGCCGGGCCCCCCGGGCCTGTCGCGGGCCGGGGGGCTTCGACAGGTTCAGGACACGCGGTGGTGGGTGGCTCCCCTCACTTCGCCGCCAGCAATCGGTCGAGACCCGTCTCGCCGCTGCCGATCTTTTCGAGGTGCGGATAGCGCGGCCCGCCATGATAGTCGATGGCGATATCGCGGAGCCGCTCGCCGGCCTTGACCAGCAGCCGGATCGGCTCCTTGCTGTCCTTCGCCTGGATGATCGCTGTCTTCACCCGCTCATCCGACCAGGTCATCCCGTTCACCCCGACGATGCTGTCGCCGATCGTCAGGCCCTGCTTGAAGGCTGGCCCATCCCATAGCACGCTGGTTAGTTCGCCGGTGGCGTTGGCGATCAGGCCGATCGAATAGGTCAGGTCGGTCGTCTTGCGGGTTTTCTCGCCCTGCTTGAAGGTCGGCGATGCGGTGTCGCTATAGATCAGGCGGTAGCCGTTGCGCGCCAGGCCCGATAGCGGCGCGCCTTCGGCATGCTCGGTCAGCCGCTTCACCAGCAGGTCCTTCCAGTCAAAGGGCACGATGTCGTTCAGCGTCGCCGCGACATCGTCGAGCGTGTAGGTCACTTCGCCCCAGTCGCCGTCATTGATGCCGAAAAAGGCCCGCGCGAAATCGTCGATCGACTTGGTCCCGTTCGACTTTTCGCGCAGCAGCGAATCGACCTCGAGCCAGACGAGCTGTCCTTCCGAATAATAATCCTCACTGCGCTGCCAGCTCACCCAGCCCTTGGGCCGGCGCGACGAGATGATCGGATCGTTGGTCGTGTCGACCAGGTCGCGCCACTGCCGGGCGGGATTGGTGTCGTAATAGGCGGCGGTCGCGGCGATCTGGTCGAGCGTGTCCTGCTTCGACACCAGGCCCGAGCGTGCCTGAAGCACATAGCCCCAGAATTGCGTCTGGCCTTCATAGACCCACAACAGCGAATCGCGCATCGGCACGTTGAACGTCGGAGTCCACAGGTCGGCGCCGCGGCGGAACTTGCCGTCCCAGCTGTGCGTGAACTCATGCGGCAGCAGGTTGCGCGACCCGGTGCTGGCATCCCACTCGGTGAAATAGCCGGGGCGAACCCCGTCTTCGGAACTGCGGTGATGTTCGAGACCAATGCCACCCATCTGGTCGCTGATCGAGAGCAGGAAATGATAATGGTCGTAATGTTGCGCGCCGAATGCCTTGACCGCCTGCTCTACCAGCCGCGTGTGCGCGGCGATCTGCTCGGGCTTGGCGGCGAGTTGTTCGGGGGTGTCGGCGCACGTGTCCATCGTCACGCGCGGGGTCAGCGCGAACGCCTTGCAGTAGCGCCCGGCGAGGATCGGCGAATCGACCAGCACTTCGTAGTTGGTCGGGTCGTAGGTATAGGTCGAACCCGATGCCTTTGACGGGAGACCGCTCGCCGCGGTGAATCCATCCGGGTACTTGACCGTCATCCTGACCGGAATCTGGCGCGTGAAATAGCCGGCGGGATAGAGGCTCATCGAATTGGGCTGGAGACGCAGCATCGCCGGACTCGTCACGATCGAGCCCTGATCGGGCTTGGTTGCCGACAGAAACTGCAGGTCGATGTCGAGCGCATGCGCGCCCTGCGGCACGTCGATGTGATAGGAGAAAACCTCGACCGGGTCTCGCGTCCACGCGATTTCCTTACCGCCGCTACGAATGTGCAGCCCGGCGAGCTTGTCGAGCTCGCCGCGCGGGCTGTGCGCGCCCGGCAGCCATTTCGGGAATTGCAGCACCATATGCCCGCCGCCGCGCACGGTCAGCGTTTCGTGCGTCGTGAAGATGCCGCGCTCGACATCGGTTGCGTCGATGTCGAGTGTCATCGTGCCGGGGTAGGGGATGTCGCGCGGCGCAGGAACGGCATCGAGAAACGGTATCGGCTGTGGCCGTGAATTCTCGGCAAGCACCGGCGTGATCGCGGCGGCGGACGACAGCAAGAGGGTGGCAAACAGCTTGGCGTTCATGCGGGGCTTTCGGAACGTGATCGGAAAGCCGCTGGTTTAGGCAAGTGTCGCACGCGCGTCCACACGGCCGGAACGGCCCTTTCGGGCTGTCAGCCGCTGCCCAGCGTGTTGATCGTGAAGGCGAGCACGCCGAGATTGAACACGAAGGCGGCGAGACACTGGCCGAGCGAGTGCAGTCGCATGCGTCGTGACGAGATTTCCACGTCGCTGGTCTGGAACGTCATGCCGAGCGTGAAGCTGAAATAGATGAAGTCCCAATAATCGGGTTCGGCGCATTTGGAGAATTCGAGCCCGCCGGTGTCGTTACCGTCGCCGTCGCAATCGGAATAGAACAAATGCGCATAGTGCAGCGCGTAGACGATGTTGGAGAACAGCCATGCCAGGATCAGCGTGGCGATGACCAGCGCGATGACCTTGGCGTCGCTCTTGCTCTGCAGTTCCTTGGCGACGGCGACCAGGATGACGAGCATCGTCACGCCGGTAACGCCGAGCAGCAGGGTACGGTTGGCGTCGTTGTCGGAGGCTGACTTGCGCATCTGCGCGGCGGTGCCTTTGCGGTGCAGCGGCCAGATCGCGATCAGGAACAGCGCGCTGGCGACATCGAACGCGGCCATTGCGCCGCGCCCCCAGCCGAGCGGCGGGATCGCCACGAAAAGCCCGATGACGAACACCATGACGAACATCACGAAGCGCGGCGGCGCGATCTTCTTGCCGAGGTTGAGGGCCATACGGTGTCTTCCCTGCCGTGTTCCGCCCGTCGCCCGCCGGTGGGAGAGGGATTTTCACGCGGTGCTAGCGCTTGGCCGCGCTCTCTACTAGAGAGCGCCGCCAACATGGCGCGCATAGAGACCCCCCGTCGCATTCGCGGCACCCAGGACATTTTCGGTGACGAGCAACGTCGCTTCGCGCGCGTGCTCGCAGCGTTCGAGCGGGTGCGCCGGCTCTACGCCTTCCAGCGCGTCGACGTGCCGGTGTTCGAGGACACCCAGGTCTTTGCGCGTTCGATCGGCGAAACCACCGATGTCGTGTCGAAGGAGATGTACACCTTCCCCGATCGCGGCGGCGATTCGCTGACGCTGCGGCCGGAGTTCACTGCCGGTATCTGCCGCGCCTACCTCACCGAAGGCTGGCAGCAATATGCACCCTTGAAGCTGGCGACCTCGGGGCCGGTGTTCCGCTATGAGCGGCCGCAAAAGGGCCGCTTCCGCCAGTTCCACCAGATCGATGCCGAGATCATCGGCGCGGCGGAGCCGGCGGCGGACGTCGAGCTGCTGGTGCTTGCCGATCAGTTGCTGCGCGAACTCGGCATTGCGGACGGCGTGACGTTGCAGCTCAATACGCTGGGCGACGCGGAGACGCGTGACGCGTGGCGCGCGGCGCTGGTCGCGCATTTCGAGGCGCATCGCGGTGATTTGTCGGACGACAGCGTGACGCGGCTCGACAAGAACCCGCTGCGCATCCTCGACAGCAAGGACCCGCGCGACCGGCCGATCGCCGATGCTGCCCCGGATATCGACGCCTATCTCACAACCGAGGCGCGCGCCTTTTTCGAGGCGGTGACGGCGGGGCTCGATGCCGCCGGCGTCGCCTGGACGCGCAATGCGCGGCTGGTGCGCGGGCTCGATTATTATCGCCACACCGCGTTCGAGTTCGTCACCGAGCGGCTGGGGTCGCAGGGGACGGTGCTGGCCGGCGGGCGCTATGACGGGCTGATCGGCTCGCTCGGCGGCAACGAGACGCCGGGCGTGGGCTGGGCGGCCGGGGTCGAGCGGCTGGCGATGTTGATTGAGGCACCTGCCGAAGAAGTCGTGCAATACGCGGTTATCCCGGAAAACCCTGACTCAGAAGCTTTGGTTTGGCGTCTGACTCGAATCATACGAGAGACGCGATCGCCCCACTTTTTGAGGCCAACCGAACGCGTCGCTCAGTTTAATGGGCTAAAATATAAGCGCGCATGGGAAAAAGCCGCAAAAATCTCCGCGATGGTTATTATCGTTGATGGAAGCGATAAAGAAGCCGGTAAGGTCGGCAAGGTGAGATTTGGAGTTGGTAAGTACGGCTTAATGGGTCGCGCGATGGAGGACATCGTAGAAATACTACGAGTCGGTGGCTTGGATGTGGAAGTCGTAAATCCAGTGGCGCTTCCGAATGGTGATACATACCTCGCCCCCAATCAGTCCTTTTTGTTGCTTCGCGAAAAAACTTCATGACGCGCATCTCCGCTGACCGGATCGCGCAGATCGAGGCGCGGCGCGACGAGTTGCAGGCGCTGATGGCGACCGGCGAGCTTGCTTCCGACCGTTTCGTCGCGGTGTCGAAGGAATATGCCGAGCTCGAACCCGTAGCGCGCGCGGCGGGCGATGTGCGGCGGCTGCGCGCCGAGGCGACCGCGCTCCAGCACATGACGCAGGATGGCGACGCCGAGCTACGCCAGATGGCGGCCGAGGAACTGCACGAAAACCAGATTCGTCTCGAAGCCGCCGATCGCACGCTGGCGCTCGCGCTGCTGCCGCGCGATGCAGCCGACGAGCGCGCCGCGATGCTCGAAATCCGCGCCGGCACCGGCGGCGATGAGGCCGCGTTGTTCGCTGGCGACCTGCTACGCATGTACCAGCGTTATGCCGACAACCAGGGGTGGCGGGTCGAGCTGATCTCGGCCAGTCCGGCCGAGATGGGCGGCTACAAGGAAGTCGTCGCCTCGGTCGAGGGCAAGGGCGTGTTCGCCAAGTTGAAGTTCGAAAGCGGCGTGCACCGCGTTCAGCGCGTCCCCGTCACCGAAAGCGGCGGGCGGATCCACACCTCGGCGGCGACCGTCGCCGTGCTGCCCGAGGCCGAGGAGGTCGACGTGCAGATCGACGAGGCCAAGGATCTGCGCATCGACATCTATCGCTCGTCAGGGCCTGGCGGGCAGTCGGTCAACACCACCGACAGCGCGGTGCGCATCGTGCATATCCCGACCGGTCTGGTGGTGATCCAGCAGGACGAGAAATCGCAGCACAAGAACAAGGCCAAGGCGCTCAAGGTGCTGCGCACTCGGCTCTATGAAGCGGAGCGCGAACGGCTGCACGCCGCCCGCGCCGGCGCGCGCAAGTCGATGGTCGGGTCGGGCGATCGTTCGGAGCGGATCCGCACCTATAATTTCCCGCAGGGCCGCGTGACCGATCACCGCATCAACCTGACCCTCCACCGCCTGCCCGAAATTCTCGAAGGCGAGATGGACGAACTGCTCGGCGCGTTGATCTCCGAGGACGAGGCCGAGCGGCTGGCGAGCCTCGATGCCTGACGCCACCCCCTCCCGCCTGCCTAGCCCATTCACGGAGCGCGACGCCCGCGTCTGTCCCCCTCACCCTTCCCATCGCTACGCGATGGGCCCCTTCCCTCTCCCACAAGGGGAGAGGGAGAACACCGCGCCACAATGTGTGATCGAGTAGCCCGCCAGCGGGAGGGCGGCGGCGCCCGGCCTGCCCTGGGCGGGACGGTTGCGGTGAGCGCGAGTCCACCGACCGCTCTCGCGGGCGGGAGGGTGGTAAGGAGAGCGATCGCGGAAGCCGCCGCATGTTTCGCCTTCTCCGAAACCGCGCGGCTCGATGCCGAACTGCTCATGGCCCACGCGCTCGGCACCACCCGCGAAGCATTGCTCCTGCGCCACCTCGATGACCCGACGCCCGCCGGCTTCGCGGCGCTGGTCGCGCGCCGCGCCGCGCATGAGCCGATTGCCTATATCACCGGCACGCGCGCCTTCTGGACGATCGACCTGGCGGTCGGTCCCGGCGTGCTGATCCCGCGTGCCGATAGCGAAACGCTGATCGAGGCCGCGGTCGAACATTTCCGCGACCGGGCACCGGCGCGCATCCTCGATCTCGGCACCGGCCCGGGCACGCTGCTGCTTGCGGCGCTCGATCAATGGCCCGCGGCGAGCGGGCTGGGGATCGATGCCTCGGAAGCGGCGCTCGTCTGCGCGCGCGAGAATGTGGCGCGGCTCGAGATGACGGATCGCGTCACGTTTCGGCATGGCGATTGGGCGGCGGGGGTGGCAGAGCGTTTCGACCTCGTCCTCGCTAACCCTCCTTATATCGGCATCGACGAAATCCTCCCCGACGAGGTCCGCGCGCACGAACCGGCCGGCGCGCTGTTCGCCGGTGCGGATGGCCTCGACGCCTATCGTATCATCGCGCCGCAGCTCCCGGCGCTGCTTGCGCCCGGCGGCGTCGCGATACTCGAAATCGGCGCGACGCAAGCCGAGGCGGTGACTGAACTGCTTGTCGCGCAGAGCCTTGCCGTTACCTTGCGACACGACCTTGCCGCCCGCCCGCGGGCCTTGGTCGCGGCGTGATCCAATCCAACCCGGTTGCAATATTCCGCTTGGCGAATGTCGCGCCACCGGCTATGAGCCAGACAGGGGCACGCGATATCAACATCAAGTTGTTGGAATCGGGCTGTTGCCCGTCTCTTCGGTCATGACGTCGCTGCAGTCCGGCGACCGTGGCAGGATCGCTCGACCGATGGTCGGTGAGCGCTCCCCGGGGAGCACGCCTCCTATTATTTCGGAGCATGAGACCGCGTTGGTTTTAAGGGACGAGGACAGCAACAGTTGATCAACAATCGTCAAGCCGGCCGCCGTCGCGGCCGTGGCGGGCAGCAACAGCAGCGCCCGCAAGGTAATTCCGGTCGCCAGGATAATGGCAATCGCATCGACAATCGCGCGCGTGGCAATGCGGCGCAGCTGCTCGAGAAATACAAGAACCTCGCCCGCGATTCGCAGATGCAGGGCGATCGGGTGAACACCGAATATTATCTCCAGTTCGCGGACCATTATTTCCGCGTGCTGGCCGAGACGCGCTCGCGCTTCGAGGAAACGCGCCGTCAGACCGGCCAGTCGTTCGACGAGGACGAGCAGGATTATGACGACGACGGCGAGCCCGTCGCCCGCGTCGATCGCCAGGGCCAGGGCATTCCCTATCAGGGGAATCAGGGCGGCAACCATCAGGGCAATCGCGACGACCAGCAGGACGACGAGCGTCCGCGCCAGTATAATGGCAACGGCAATGGCGATGGCGGCAACAACGGCAATGGCGGTTACGAGCGCCAGGACCGGCAGGATCGCCCGCAGCGCCAGGACCGCCAGCCCGAGCGGCAGGCGCGCCCCGAGCGGGCCGAACGCCAGGACCGTCCCGAGCGCGGCGGCAACCATGGCAACAACCATGCGAACAACGCCGGCAACAACAACGCCCGCTACGAACAGGATCGCAACGAGCCGCGTGAAAATCGTGCCGAGCGCCCGGCGCGCGTAGAGCGCCCCGCGCGGGCCGAGCGTCCTGAACGGCCGACGCAGTTCGAGCGGTCCGAGCCTGTCGAGCGTGTCGAAGCCAGTGCCCCTGTCGTCGAGGCGGCGGCTCCAGTCGAGCAGCCGCGTCGTCGCGGTCGCCCGCGTCGCGAGGAAGCCGAGGCGCCTGCGGCGTTTGACGTCGCTTTGCTGCCACCGGCTCTGACCGTTGCCGCTCCTGCCAATAGCGACGAGGCTCCGGCGGAGGCACCGCGCAAGCGCGGTCGTCCGCGGCTGATCAAGCCGGCGGAGACGCCGGCCAGCTGAGCGGCGCATTACCGGTTTCGAAGAAGGGATCGATCCAGCGCGGATCGGTCCCTTTTTTCGTTGCGTTGCGAATGGTTGATCGTAGCATCACGCGGCACGGCGGCGGGAGAGTGACGATGCGCGGACGGATCATGCTGGCGGCGCTCGCCTGGCCGGCAGTGGCAACGGCGCAGACCGCGCCCGACGCGTCGCCGGCGGTATCGCCGCAGGGCGCCTCGGCGCAGGGCGATGTCGCGGTGACGATCTACCAGAACGGCCAGGCACTGGTGCAGGACCAGCGCCAGCTCGATCTGCCCGGCGGCCGCACGCGGCAGGAATTCCCCGACGTGTCGGCGCAGATCCGTTCGGAGACGGTGACGCTGTCGGGGCCGGGGCTCGGCGTGGTCGAGCAGAATTTCGATTACGACCTGCTTTCGCCCGACAAGCTGATGGAAAAGGCGGTCGGCTCGGTCATCACCATCGTCCGCACCAACCCGGCGACCGGCGCCGAAACGCGCGAACAGGCCAGGGTGCTGGCGGCCAATGGCGGCATCGTGCTGCAGATCGGCAACCGCATCGAGGTGCTGCGCGACGACGGGCTGCCGGTGCGCGTCGTGTTCGACAAGGTGCCCGACAATCTGCGCGCCCGGCCGACACTGTCGGTAACGGTACAGGCCGACCATGGCGGCCGCATCCCGACGACGCTGACCTATCTGACGCCGGGCATGAACTGGACCAGCGATTATGTCATGCTGTTCGACGAGCCAAAGGCCACCGTCGACGTGCAGGGCTGGGTGACGCTGACCAACAATACCGGCACGACCTATCGCAACGCGCATGTCCTGCTGATCGCCGGCAACCCCAATGCGACGCGCGGCGATTTCTCGCGGCTCGGCGATTCGCGGCTCGACGCCGCCGGCACCGAAAGCGGCACGCGCGAGCGGCTCGGCGACTATTATCTTTACCCGCTGGCCGAGCGCACGACGGTTGCCAATGCGCAGCAGAAGCAGGTCAGCTTTCTCGACGTGAAGGGTGCGACGGCGCGGCGCAGCTATGAATGGGTCAATGGCTGGCTGGCGACGACCGACGAGCCACGCAGCGCGGCGAGCGTGATCAAATTCTCCACCGCCAAAAGCGGCGGGCTCGGCGACCAGCTGCCGTCGGGCACGATCCGCGTCTATATGCGCGATGCGCAGGGCGATCCGCAGTTCGTCGGCGAAAGCCGCATCGAGGCGACGCCGATGGGCTCGCAGATGTCGCTGCGCACCGGCGACGCCTTCGACGTGAAGGGGCAGGCGGTGACGGTCGAGCGCAAGCGTCTGTCGTCGAGCCGCTGGCGCACGACGATGCGCTATGATTTCACCAATGCGCGGCCTGCGCCGGTAACGGTCGACATGGCGCAGGACGGGCTGTGGGGCGATGTGCGGATCGTCGAGCAGTCGATCCCCGGCACGCGCGTCTCGGCCGACCGGATGGAATGGAAGGTGCCGGTGCCGGCCAATGGCAAGGCATCGCTCAGCGTGGTGTTCGATACGCGCTACTGATCCCATGCGCCGGATCGGCCTTTCCCTTGCCTTGGGGCTTCTCTTCGCCGCGCCGGCGACGGCGCAGCGCGTGGTGACCTCGGATCATGTCGATCGGGTGTCGGTGACGCTGTACCGCGACCCGACACGCGGGCAGGGCGCGATGGATCCGCGCTGGCCGGGCGGTTACGCGCTCGTCACGGAGACGCGCACCATCGCAGTGCCGGCGGGGCGCGCGGTGTTGCGCTTCGAAGGCGTCGCGCAAGGCATGCTGCCCGAAACCGCGATCGTCACCGGTCTGCCGCGCGGCGTGGTCGAGAAGAATCGCGATGCGCGGCTGCTGTCGCCCGCCGCGCTGATCGACGCGTATCTCAAGCGCCGCGTGACGATCCGCCGCACCAACCGCAAGACCGGCAAGGTGACGACCGGCGAGGCGATCATCGAATCCGGGCCCAATGGCGGCGTCTTGCTGACCACGTCGAGCGGGGTCGAGGCGCTGGGCTGTTCCGGCCTGCCCGAGAAACTGTCCTATCCCGGCGTGCCGGCCGATCTCGCCGCGCGGCCGACCTTGTCGGTGGTGACCGACAGCCCGCGCGCGAGCACGGTCATGCTCCAGCTATCCTATCTTGCGCAGGGCTTCGACTGGTCGGCCAATTATGTCGTGCGCGTCGCGCCCGACGGCCGGACGCTCGACCTGTTCGCGTGGCTGACCATCGCCAATGGCGGCAGCGAGGGATTCAGCGGCGCGCACACCCAGGCGGTGGCCGGCGGCCTGCACCGCGAGGCGGCGGCGATCCTCCCGTCCGGGCCGGCGCCGGATTTACATCTTCGCTGCTGGCCGATGGATGTCACGTCGACCCACCCGAAGTGGAGCATCGCCCGGTTATCGTTGCCGGAGTCGGAAGAAGGTTATGGTGTCATGGACATCATCGTCAGCGACAATCGACGCAGAAATATGGTCCAGTCGGTCCCGATGGCAATTACCACGATGTCGGCGCCGCCTCCACCACCGCCGATGATCGCCCAGCAGGAGGAACTCGGCGACCTCAAGCTCTACCGCATTCCCGAGCCCGTCACGGTCGCGGCGCGCAGTCGCAAGCAGGTGGCGATGATCGATCGCAGCGCGGTGCCGTTCGAGAGCGTTCATATCGGCCAGTTCGCACCCGGCCAATCGGTGAGCCTGCCGACAGCGGTGATCCTTCGCGCGCGGAACCGGACCGAGGATCATCTCGGTCTCCCGCTGCCGGCCGGCGGTGTCGCGGTCTTCGCGCCGCGCGGTGACACGTCGCTGTTGATCGGAGAGAGCGGCTTGGCCGATCGTGCGGTCGGCGAGGAGATCGAGTTCGGTGCCGGCACGAGCAGCGACGTGCGTTATACGGTGACAGCGCTGCCGGTAGAGAAGAAGAAGGTGCCGTATCGCATCACGGTGACCAATGCCCGCGGGACCGCCGCCGCCTTCGAGATCGCGATCCCCGGTCGGCAGATCACCGCGTCGTTGCCGCTGGTCGAACGCAAGGGGCGCAAGACGTGGCAGGTCAGCGTGCCGGCCAATGGCGAGGCAACGCTCGACGTGACGATCGGCAACTAGCCGACCTCAGTCGTGCTCGCCGACGCTTTCATCATGTCCGGTGCCCGAGCTGAGGAACACCAGCCCCATCAGCGCGGCGGCCATCATCACCGAGCCGCCGATCCCGCCGATCGTCGCGAGGATCGCGATCCACGTCAGCGGGCCATAGAAATAGTCGAGCCCCCACACACATGCGCCGGCGGTCAGCAAGGCGGCGAGACCCATCCAGGCCATCAGGCGGCGATAGCGCGCCCATGCATGCGCGGCCTGTTCGGGATCGTCGAGCGCGGAAGATTTGCGGTCCATGCTTTCCCTTGGCCCCGAAAAATGTGATCATCAATGGCCTCATAAGCGGAGATCCGCACGAGGAGAGGCAATCATGACAATCGCAGCGATCCTGGGCACTAAAGGGCGCGAGGTGATTTCCGTCACCGCCGGCCAACGCGTGAGTGAAGCGGTGGCGCTGCTTGCCACGCGACGAATAGGCGCGGTGCCCGTGATGGACGGCGCCAGCGTCGTCGGGGTCTTTTCCGAACGTGACGTGATCCACGCGATCGCCGCGCATGGCGCGGCGGCGCTCGAGCGCACCGTCGGCGAGGTAATGACGGCACCAGCGATAACCGTGGCCCCGGGCGAGCCGGCGATCGGCGCACTCTCTCTCATGACACGGCGCCGCGTGCGCCATCTTCCCGTGCTCGACGGCGGTACGGTGATCGGCGTCGTCTCGATCGGCGATCTGGTCAAATACCGCATCGACCGCATCGAGGCCGATGCCGACGCGATGCGCAGCTACATCCAATCCGCATGAGTCGTGCCGGCCGCCACGCCCAAAACAGGCGTGGCGGCCCTTTTCCGACGCCGATTGACGCGTTTTCGGGGTGAATCGGACGAATCAGAGGGGTGATTCGACTCGCCTGCCGGTGATTCTCGAACCGGTCGCCACGGCAATGTGACAAAACGTCTCAAAACTATCTTTGTTTTACAGTATGTTATGAGCCTCGTGAAACAAAATTGCAAAAAGCGTTTGACGGGTCCGAACCTCCTACATATAGGACCTCTCACCGCAGCGACGGACCACCCGGTTCGCTTCTACGGTCACCAGAAACCAGGCGCCGAACCGCCCCACTAAAAAGGGGTTTGGGATGGCGTCGGGCTTTTGCGCTCTTTGACATTGTCGGTTTAGATGAAGGGACATGTGGGCGGCGGCTCCGGGTCTGGCATTCAAGGTGCCATGTACTCGGTTAAATTAAGCCGTTCCTATATGTCCTTCACGTATCCATACGTAAAGAAATGTGCAGGAACGGCTCCTTGAGATGAGCGGTCTTGTCGTGGTTATTCCACCGCGTCGAGATCGGACATAAAACTTGAGAGTTTGATCATGGCTCAGAATGAACGCTGGCGGCATGCCTAACACATGCAAGTCGAACGAAGGCTTCGGCCTTAGTGGCGCACGGGTGCGTAACGCGTGGGAATCTGCCCCTTGGTTCGGAATAACAGCGAGAAATTGCTGCTAATACCGGATAATGACGTAAGTCCAAAGATTTATCGCCTAGGGATGAGCCCGCGTAGGATTAGCTAGTTGGTGTGGTAAAGGCGCACCAAGGCGACGATCCTTAGCTGGTCTGAGAGGATGATCAGCCACACTGGGACTGAGACACGGCCCAGACTCCTACGGGAGGCAGCAGTGGGGAATATTGGACAATGGGCGAAAGCCTGATCCAGCAATGCCGCGTGAGTGATGAAGGCCTTAGGGTTGTAAAGCTCTTTCGGCCAAGAAGAAGGGTCTACTTGCGAATAGTCTGTAGATCTGACGGTATTGGAAGAAGAAGGACCTGCTAACTACGTGCCAGCAGCCGCGGTAATACGAAGGGGGCTAGCGTTGTTCGGAATTACTGGGCGTAAAGCGCGCGTAGGCGGCTTTGTAAGTTAGAGGTGAAAGCCCGGAGCTCAACTCCGGAACTGCCTTTAAGACTGCATCGCTAGAATTGTGGAGAGGTGAGTGGAATTCCGAGTGTAGAGGTGAAATTCGTAGATATTCGGAAGAACACCAGTGGCGAAGGCGACTCACTGGACACATATTGACGCTGAGGTGCGAAAGCGTGGGGAGCAAACAGGATTAGATACCCTGGTAGTCCACGCCGTAAACGATGATGACTAGCTGTCGGGGCGCTTAGCGTTCCGGTGGCGCAGCTAACGCGTTAAGTCATCCGCCTGGGGAGTACGGCCGCAAGGTTAAAACTCAAAGAAATTGACGGGGGCCTGCACAAGCGGTGGAGCATGTGGTTTAATTCGAAGCAACGCGCAGAACCTTACCAGCGTTTGACAT
>JBBRSN010000044.1:0-34852 GCA_038245375.1 Sphingomonadales bacterium
GAACGAGTCCGGGGTGACGGGCAGAATTTGAGCGGCCGGCCGCTCCCCGAAGCGGAAGGCCTGACGAGTTCAATCCTGCAGCGAAGCCTCGAGCAGCACGAGGCTCGGATCGCCCTCATAGGCGCGCGCGGTGAAGCCCATTTCGCGTTCGAGTTCGATCGCGGCGTGATTCTCATGGCTCTCGATCGAACAGATCTTCCTGATGCCCTTGGCCTTGGCCGCGCGCGCGACATGGTCGAGCAGCGCCCAGCCAATGCCGCGCCCGCGCAGATCGTGGCGGATCGAGATCGCGACCTCGGCGGTGTCGAGCCGGTCATCGGCGGCGAGCAGCGCATTGGCGACGATCGTCTCGCCATCGGGCGCGAAGACGACGAAATCCTCGGTCTTGCCGTGATCGACATGGGTCATTTCGGCGATCCGTGCCGCGGGAACCTCGCTCATCCCGCTGAGGAAGCGGAAGCGCAGGTCGTCGGACGAGACGCCGGCATAGAAAGTGGCGAGCGCCGCCTCGTCGCCGACCCTGACCGGACGAACGTGGCATGAATAGCCGCTGCGCGTGGTGAGTTCGGTAGCGCCTGTCGCGTCGTCGGGGCGGGAAATCTCATCGAGTTTCATGGTCGTCGCCTTTTCGGATCTGCCGCGTGCGGCATGCCTGCACGACGCGCTGCCTAGCCGGTATCGGTATTGTTACGCGGTCTGCGTCGCCGCCGGCAGGATGCGGGGTGGCGCCATTCCCCGGCCGGGCAGGCTTGTGCTAGCGGGCGCGGGCATGAGCGCCGATACCATCGTGAAGGACCGTGTCGCCTTCGCGCGACCGCGCCACCTGCCGGGCGTCGAGCTGGTGTCGGTTGCCTATCGCCACCGGACGTTCCCGACGCATCTCCACCCCGAATATGTCGTCGGCACGGTCGAGGCGGGGGCGGAGGAGCTGTGCGTCGGCGGGGTCGCGCATATCGTCGAACGCGGCGACGTGTTGCGGCTGCACCCGGGCGAACCGCACGCCAATCGCTGCGTCGGCGACGCGACGTTGCGGTACCGCGTCTTCTATCTGTCGGGCGAGAGCATCGCGCCCTATCTGGACGATGGCCGGCCATTGGCCTTTGCGAGCCCGGTGGCGCGCGATGCGCGGCTGGCGGCGCAGCTGGCCGCGACGCACGCACTATTGCGCGAGGATGACGGCGGCCCGCTGGAGCAGCAGAGCGCATTGCTGGCGCTGATCGGCGCGCTGGCCCGCGACGGGGCGGAGGCGCCGGCGGCGAGCGCGCCGGCGGCGAGCGCCCCGGCGGCGGCGATCGAGCGCGCGCGCGACTATATCGACGGCCATTTTGCCGACGGCTTCAGCCTCGCCGCGCTCGCATCGGTCGCCGGGCTGAGCGTGTTCCATCTCGCGCACAGCTTCCGCGCAGCGGTCGGGTTCAGCCCGCTGGCCTATCGCAACCAGCGCCGCGTGATCGCGGCGCGGCGGCTGCTGCGCGACGGTGGACAGATCGCCGATGTCGCGGCGGCGGTAGGCTATGCCGATCAAAGCCATCTGACGCGGCAGTTCCAGCGCATCGTCGGTGCGTCGCCCGGACGCTATGCGCAGCAATAGCGTTCAAGCCATGGCGAGGCGGCGCGTCTAGACCCGGCCACCAGCAATGGCGGGAGTGTTGGATGCGACGGGTCTGGGTGATGGTGATGATGGCGCTGGCGAGCGGCGCGAGCGGCGCGGCACAGGCCGACAGCCCGTCGCCGGCGGATTATCGCGCCGATGCCGGCGAGATCGCCGCGCTGATCGCCGCCAACTATGCCTATCTCGACGATCTGCCGGGTGGCGTGGTGCCGACATCGCCGGTGCTGAGCGCCGAGCGCGATGCGGTGCACGACCGCGATTCACTGCTGCGTTATGCCGAGGACTTGATCACCGCGCTGGCCGACCATCACGCGATGACCGGCAGTTCGTTCAACGACGACTGGGCGATCGTGCCGAGCTTTGCCGACCTGTGGATCGTGCGGCGGGGCGACGACTATGTCGTCGACGCGGTGAAGCCGGGCACGCCGGCGGCGCGCGCCGGGATCGTTACGGGTGAGCGCCTGGTCGCGGTCGATGGCGTGGCGACCGACCGCGCGGTGGCGGCGTTCTGGGAACGGCTCGGGCTTACGTCGGTCGGCGAGCGTGCGCCGTTCGCGGCGCGGGTGCTGGCAGCGGGACGACGCGACCGCAGCCGCGTGCTGACGCTGGCGGCGCGCGGCGGGCGACAGCGCGTGGTGACGCTCGCCAGCCTTTACGACGCGCAGGCGAAACGGCCACCGTTGAGCGTGACGGGAAAAAAGAACGGCGCGGTGACGATCACCTTCAACAATGCGCTGGGCGACGATGCGACGATCGCCGCGTTCGATGCGGCGATGGCGACAATCGCGCCGCGCGCCGCGGTGACGATCGACCTGACCGACACGCCGAGCGGCGGCACGACGAGCATCGCGCGCGCGGTGATGGGATGGTTCGTAAAGCGGCCGATGGCGTACCAGATGCACAATCTGCCGGCCGAGGAACGCGAGACGGGAATCGCCCGGCAGTGGATCGAACAGGTGCTGCCGCGCGCGGGCAAATATCATCCCGGCCCGATCAGCGTGCGGGTCGGGCGCTGGACCGGGAGCCTCGGCGAAGGGCTGGCGATCGGCTTCGCTGCGCTGGGCAAGCCGGTGTGCGGCACGGCGATGGCCGGGCTGAAGGGCGCGGTCTATGATTTCGACCTGACGCACAGCCGGCTGCGGGTGAAGCTTCCGGCCGAGCGGCTCTACACGGTGGCGGGCCAGCCGCGCGAAACGGTCGTGCCGCCGCGGTGCGGGGGATAGCGGTTCCCTATGGCCGTGGTTTGGCAAATACCGAAAGTCGGCGCTTACGAGCTGACCGCCTTGGCGACGTCATGCAGCGGATCGTCGATCCGGACGCCTTGCTTCGCCCATGCCGTGCGTGAATGACAGATGATTCCCGGGCCGCCGGGGTGCGGGTCGGCAGCCTGGGCGTCCGAGAAGAACCTGATGCAATAGACATCGCGGGAACCCTCATAGGTTACCCGATAGGTCTCGGTGGTCGTGGTTCGCCGCGGCGACGCCGTGCCGGGCGATGCGACAACGGCAAGGGCAGCAACGGCAATCAGACAGGCGGACATGTTCATCGTGGGTCTCCAGGCAGTCCGAACTCCGATCAGCTCGAGCGACTGCCTGAGACTCCATGCGAGAAGTGTGCCATATACCTAATACACTGATTCAGCTGGTAGAGACGGCTGCGCCTGATCAAACCGCGCAGGATTTTCCGCCAATCCTCGGTGGATCGCGCCCAAGGCTGGCAATTGCTGTAAGGTATTTAGAGGGTCGGCACACATCGCCACCGTGTGAGCTGGGCCGCGCAACGGGGTTGCTGCGGGCGCGCGCGCCGAGTCTCGACGGACGCGGCCGGCCGCCGCGCCGATCACCGCAAGCTGGCGGCAACTCGCCGAAAATGGCTTCGAACGATCGTACTGAGTGTTGGCCGAGGCCGACCCTTCCGGCAGCCCGAAAAGCGTCACCGCCCTAGGTGTATTGCATTGACAATACAGTCTCGCTAGATTGATGGTCCCAGACCTGCCGGGAGCCCCTGATGACCCTGCCGCCACGCCCGTTTTCGCTTGCCCTGCTCGTTGCGTTCCTGCTGGTGCCGGTGTCGGCAACGCGTGCCGGGCAAGGGCAGGATTATCATCCGTCCTTCCACCCCGACCGCTTGAAGGGACCGCCGCCCGGCAAACCGAACGAGGTGCTGGTCCTGGGATCGGCCCATCTCTCCGGCCTGCCGAAAAGCTTCACCCCGGATATGGTCGCGCCGGTGATCAAGCGCCTGGCGGCGTGGCGACCCACCGCCATCGCGACCGAGGATCTGTCGGGGCTGCAGTGCGACAATTTGCGCCGTTATCTTTTCCGCTATGCTTCGACGGTCAAGGATTATTGCCCGGATCCTTCGGCGGCGGGTCGCGCCATTGGCCTGGACGTGCCGGCCGCCAATGCCGAGGCCGAGCGGCTGCTCGCGGCCTGGCCGGCAGCACCCGCCCCTGCCCAGCGGCGCCGTCTGGCGGCGGTGTTCCTTGCCGCGGGCGAGCGGGCTTCCGCATTGGTACAGTGGCTGCGACTGCCCGAGGTCGAACGGCACGCCGGCGACAGTCTGGACGGCGACACGGTCGCGGCGCTGGAAAAGCTGAGGGTCCGCCGGAACGAGACCACGCTGATCGCGGCCCCGCTTGCCGCGCAACTCGGGCTGGAGCGCGTCTGGGGCGTCGACGATCATTCGGCGGACAGCGAGGTCAGTCCCGCAGACGAGGCGGCGTACGACGCGGCGATCTCGCGCGCCTGGGACAATCCCGCCACCCATGCGCGCCGCGCCCAGGACGAGCGGCTCAACGCCGGCCTGACGCGTCCCGACGGATTGCTGGAGATCTACCGCGCCGATAATGCGCCGGGCGCGGCGTTGCTGGCGTACCAGTCCGATTTTGGCGCGGCGCTGATGGAACCGTCGCGCCAGGGATTCGGCCGCAGCTATGTCGCCTATTGGGAAACGCGCAACCTGCGCATGGTGGCGAACATCCGCGACGTGCTCGGCCGCAGCCCCGGCACGCGCCTGCTCGCGATCGTCGGGGCATCGCACAAGGGTTATTACGAGGCGTATCTCGACCAGATGCACGATGTGAGACTGGTGGACGCGCGGACGGTGCTGCGATGACGCAGCAGGTAATATCGGCCCTGCCATAGTCGCTTGCGGAGGCTGGCCGACCGATGCCGCCGGGCTTCCTCCGTCAGAGGGTACTTGACGCGGCACACGGGCCGGAAATTCGACTTCGGGGTAAAGGCGTCAAAGCTGCCGGGCAAATGTCGCCCCAATACCTGAAGTTGAATGCCCCCCCTCACACGCTGGTTCGGACGACCCTGTGAGGGAGAATGCCGGAACGATATACTCCTGCCATTGGCCAGAGTGCTTTTCGAAGCCAGCAAAAACCAAAGTCTCGCCTTCTACCGCCCATTCACAAACGTCTTTGAGTGCTCCGGCGACGTCGAGCGGCAGATGCCGCCACCTGCCTTCGGCGTATCGTCGACAGGAGATACCATCTTCGCTGGTACATCGAACAATGTATGCTTTGCGCGCGACGCCAAACCCGTCAACGTGCACTCCATCGGTGACGAACTCGACACCGCTACGATCCGCCTGAAAGCTTGTGACCAAGCAATCCGGGAAGCTTAATTTCCCTGCGCTCTCCGTGAAAATGTTCGGTGCGATCATCGGCTGATCCTACTTGAGCACCCCCATCCGTCAACGGCAGCTTTCGACCAGCTTTCGCCATTCAGCCGCAAGCGACGCTCTCACATTGCCGGCACGGACGGCTGCGATCCGCATCGCTTGGAAATCCCGTCGGGCAGCGCGTCCGGATGGCCGATGCGACCGGCATCGCAGCCATCCGCATCGGGTCCAGAGGCCGATCGCCCCCGCCGCGTCTCCCTTCGATTGATCGGCGCGGTGGGGGCGGTTCGTTGTCGTGTCAGAACTTTAGCTTGGCAGCCACGTACCAGGTCCGGCCGATAACGTCGTAGGTGGCAGCATCGGTGCGCAGTTCGAGCGAGCCGATATAGGGCGGGGCCTTGTCGCCGATATTGTTGACCCCGGCGCTCAACGTCAGATGCTTGTTGAGGGCGAAATGCGCGTCAAAATCGAAATAGCTTAATGCGGGGACCGTCGTACCGGGCGCATCGAGATTGGCCATCTTGCCGATATAGCGCCAGCGCAACGTGCCGTTGAACGGGCCATTGCTGTAGCCAAGCGAGGTGTTCGCCTTCCAGTGCGGGTGGGTGTAGAGATTTTCGCCATCCGACGTGACCAGCGTATCGCTGATACCGCCGGCATATTCCACCGGCGCCGTGCCGTCGCCGGGCGTCACGGTGTAGTGACGCAGATACGAAACGATCGTCCCGAACCGCACGCTCCCGGCCTTGGACGACATGCCGAACGTGTCCAGCCCGGTGTGGTAATCGAGCTGGAAATCGACGCCGTCGAGCTTGATCCGGTTGAAGTTGAACGTGCCGGAGACCAGATTGGAGATCGTACCCGTGCTCGCGTCGCGCGAAATGCGCTGGCAGAAGGCGCTGCCGGCCGAGAAGCCCGGATTGGTGATGGCGCCATAGCAATCGCCCAGGATGGCGCCCGCCGACAGGCCCGAAATGGCGCCCGAAATGCTGATATTGTAATAGTCCACCGAGATGCTCAGGCCGGCCAGCGGCGTCAGCACGGCCCCGGCCGACCAGGTCTTGGCGTTTTCGGGTTGCAACAGGTTGTTGCCGCCCGACTGCACCGAGACCGACCCACCGGTATAGGTGTAGGTCGAGGCGCCTGCAGCCGTCGACTGCGCCGCACAGAGCGACTGAACCTGCGCGGCGTTCGCCCCGGTGCGATAACTGCTGTGAATGTCGCACGGATCGACACCGCCGGGGAGCGGACCCTGCTGGATCGACTGGCCGGCATAGAGGTCGGCCAGGCTCGGCGCGCGGATCGCCACCGAATAGCCGCCGCGGAAGCGCAACGGATCGACCGGTTGCCAGCTCAGATCGACCTTCCATGTGCTTTTGCCCGAGAAGGTATTATATTTGGAATAGCGATAGCCCAGATCGATCGACAACTCCTTGACGAAACTCCGGTCGCTGAGCAGCGGCAGGTAAAGTTCGCCGAACAGCTCCTTGGTGTTCTGCGACCCGCTCGACGGCGTCGATGTGCCGTAGGACAGCGTGTCGCCGGTGATGAAGATCGAATCCGGGTGGTAGTTGAAGTCCGAGGCGCGATAATCGGCGCCCAGCGCGATCTTCGCGTCCCCGCCGGGAAGGGCAAATAACGGGCCCTGAACCGAGAACTCGACATTCTTCGAGGTCAGCACGTTGGTGGTATTGTCCGTCCGCCCGGCATAGCTCAGACAGGCCGCGCTGACCGGCTGCAGACCGAACGGGTTCCAGGTGCAGCCCCCGACCCCCTCATTCGCCAGGACATTGTTGATGGCGGTGATGCTGATGTCGCCTTGCGCCTGGCTGCTATAGTTGCTGCGCCCGTATGAGGCATAGAGGTCCCAGTTGAAGCGGGTGCCGGGCACGTCGCCCTTGACGCCGACAAGCGCCTGCCAGACGTTATATTTGTACGTCTCGACGCGGTTGCCCCAGCCGTACAGCAGCTTGGAATAGCCAAAGCTGGCATTGGCCGGAACCGCGCCGCCATAGGCAGAACTGATGAGCGAAAGCAGCGCCGCGTTCGACTGGACGAACGGGTTGCTGACCGGGATGTGAAGCTGCTGCGCCGCACTCGCGCTGGTCTTGGTGCTGCCGGGGCTGGTCTGGTCGAGCGCGCTCGATTCGGAGAAATTGAACTGCGCATAGACCTGGAGATGCTCGCTGAAGTCGTAATCGACCTTGGCGAAGACGTTATATTTGGTCAGCGGCACCTGCACCGCGAAGTAATTGCCCAGAACCACACCGGCCGTTTTGCAATCGGGGCTGATAATATCGCCGGCAACGCTCCCCACGCCCTTGTAGTTTTGCGCGCAGCCCGATCCGGCGCTGGTGTAGAGCGACTGATCGGTATTGACGCCGATCGCGCCCGTATAGCTGCCGGTGGTGGTGGTATATCCCGGGACCACGGCGCTGACAGCGGCGTTGCTCGGCTTGGTCGCACCCGCGCCCCAGCCGCCCGCAAAGATGATGCCCTCGGGCGGGCGTCCGAGGAAGCGCACCGATGGTTGCGTGAAGAACGCGCGCTGCGAACCGCTGACGGCATCGCGCTGCGCATAGTCGAAAGCCATGATCGCGTGACCGCGGTCGTCATCGAATTTGCCGCCGACTATCCCGCTCACCTGGGTGGTCGCGCCATCGCCGTGGAACGAGCCGCCATGCTGGACATTGAGCTCGAGGCCCGAAAACCGCTGCTTGAGCTTGAAGTTGGCGACACCCGCGACGGCATCGGACCCGTAGGTCGCCGATGCGCCGCCGGTGATAACCTCGACACTGTCGAGCATCGACATCGGGATCGTGTTGAGATCGATCGCGCCATCGGGTGTCGACGGCATCATCCGGCGGCCGTCGAGCAGCACGAGCGAACGATTGCGCCCGATGCCGCGCAGATCGCTGTACGAAGCGCCGCCGCCAAAGCCGACGCTGCCCTGCACATCGCCGACTTCCGCCGCGCCCTGCGCCGCGGAGAATTGGGGCATCTGTCCCACCGCGCGATCGAGCGATGGCTGGCCGGCGGCAGTGATCGCGGCACTGTCTAGGGTCGATATCGGGCTATCGGACTTATAGTCACGACGCGAAATGCGCGAGCCGGTGACCACCACTTCCGCCGGTTCGGCGGCGGGCTGAGACGCGCTATTCCCGGCCGGGGCCGGTGCGCTCTGCTCCGGCGTTGCGCTCGCGCGCAGCCGGCCGTTTCCCACCCGAACGATGGCGATCGCGCCCGAACTGTCATTGTGCACGGCAAAACCGGTCCCGGCGAGGATCGCCTGCAACGCCGCCTCACTGGTCAAGGTACCATGCGCGCCGGATGACCAGGCGTCCTTCACGTCGTCGGCCTTGTAGACGATCTGGCGGCCCGTCTGGTGGGCATAATCGTCCAGCGCCCGGGAGAGCGTACCGGCGGGAATTTCAAAGGTCGCGGCCTGCGCCTGCGCCGGCATCGCCAGCGCGACGATGCACGTACCCGTCGCCAACATGGCGATCAACTGCCTGTTCATGGTAACCCCTCCTGCTCGACGCGGTATTCGCGTTCTTCAGCAGTTCAAGACAGCTGCCCGTTACAAAGCCGTAACATCATTCAGTCTGAAATTTTCACGCTATCGGTGCCGGACTCGACACGCAGGCCATAGGCGTCGTGCAACAGGCGCACGAACGCATCGACATTCGCCGCCTGGAAAGAACCGCCGATACGGATGGCGCCGGTATCAGCATCGGCGATGGTGATCTGCTTGCGATTGTAGCGGTTGAATTCCCGAACGGCGTCGGCGAGCGACGTGCGATCGAAATTGAGCATGCCGTCGCGCCATGCCAGCGCGGACGCGACGCGCTCCTCGGACTTTGCGGCGAGCAGCGTTGCGGGGCCGCGCGCGACGGCAACGTCGCCGGCGGTGAGGATCGCGGTCGGCACCGCATCGGCCTGGCCCGCGTCATCGACCTTCACCCGGCCTTCGACCACCGACACGGTGACGCGGTCACCCTCGCGGCGAACCGAGAATTTGGTGCCGAGCACGGTGACGGTGCGGCTGCCGGCATGGACGACGAACGGGTGGTTCTCCATGTGCGCGATTTCGAAATAGGCCTCGCCCTGGTCGAGCCAGACCTCACGATGCTCGGCGGAGACCGCGGTGCGCATCGTGGTCGCGGTGTTGAGCTCGACCTTGCTGCCATCGACCAGCGGCACGATCTGCCGCCCGCCGACCGCGGTAGCGAAATGCTGCGCGGCGACGATCGGCGCCGGACCGGGGCGCGCCAGCTCGACCGCGCCGAAGACGAGGATGCCGAGCAGCGACGCGGCCGCAGCGAGCGGCAGCCAGCGCGCGGCGCGCGGCGGCGGGGGCACCTCGTCGTGCGACGCGGGCCCAAGCGCGGCGATGCGATCGGCTTCGCGCCAACCATGTTCGAGCCGCCAATAGGCCGCCTTGTGCGCCATCGATTCGTCGAGCCAGGCATCAAGCGAAGCCTGCTCCTCGCACGTCCAGCCCGGCTGCTCGCGACGGACCAGCCACAGCGCAGCGCGCTGTTCGATGGCCGCGGCGCTCATGCCTGGTCGCTCCGGCGGCGGCGAACCGCCGGGGCACGACGGATCTTGCCCGTGCCGCCGAGCATGAAATCGACCAGCGCACGCATCCCCAGCGTCAACTGGCGCTCGACCGTGTCGAGACCGACGCCGAGCCGATCGGCGGTTTCCTGGGTGGTCAGCCCCTCGACCTTGCGCAGGCGCACCACGTCGCGACAGCGCGGCGGCAGCGCATCCATGCCAGCACGCGCGCGACGCAGCTGGTCGCGCGCGTCGAGGAGGCGTTCGGTGGCGAACAGGTCGTTGGCCGGTATGACACCCTCGAGGTCGGCGACCAGCTCGAACGAAACGATACGCGCGCGGATCGCGTTGTTGATCAGGTGATTGCGCGCGACGGTGAAGACGAACGCGCGCGCGCTCGCCGGCAAGGCGGCGCGTGCCCCGTTGAGGGCGCGCTCGTAAATATCCTGTCGCAGTTCGATCACATCTTCCGCCGTGCGCCAGTTTCGCTGGATGAAGCGCGTCAACGCGGCCTCGAGCGGCAGAACCTCTCGACAGAACCAGGCATTGAGCGCGGCGTCTTCAACCATGATCGGGGCGATGTCTTTCCCAAAACCGAGTCTTCTCGTCGGTGTAGACAAGCGACGTGGCAAAGACCGTAACGTCGATCATCCGCGCGGCAAGATGCGGCCGGGCGAAACAGCCGTGCGCCGGGCCGGGGCAGCAGTCGGAAAAGGGCTGAAAGAACCCTCTGAGATCGATGATCGCGGGGTCGCCGCCCCCGGCACCGGGGGCGGACGAAGCGCGCGTCGCGCGCCGGCGGTCAACGTCGGCGCGCGACGGCAATTCTACTTGGTCGCGATATCCCCGGCTTCGCAGCGATATTCCTCGCGCACGAAGGCCTTGGCCGCAGTCTGGGTGCGGAAGGCGTCAGTGAGCGTTTCGGCCGACACCAGCGGATAACCTTGCGAGTTATACCGCGTGGTGCGGACGGTGACGCGGAACACGCCCTCCTCATCCTTGGTTACGAGGAAGGGGCGGACGGGAACTCGCGACATTTTATTCTCCTGGGACAGGTTGGGCAGATGGTGGACAGGCGGCCGACTTAAGCCGGCTGGTCCTCGGATGCGTCGGCGATCGCCGCTTCGGTGGTGAGCAACAGGCCGGCGACCGAGGCCGCATCCTGCAGGCCCGAGCGCACGACCAAGGTCGGATCGATCACGCCGGCCTCGACGAGATTTTCGAACTTCTCGGTCTGGGCATTGAAGCCCATCGCGGGATCGTTGCCGTCGAGCAGGCGGCCGGCGACGACGCCGCCGTCATGCCCGGCATTCTCGGCGATCTGACGCAACGGCGCCTGGAGCGCGCGACGCACGATATCGATGCCGCGCGCCTGGTCGTCGTTGGCGCCCTTCAGGTCGACGAGCGCCAGCGATGCGTAGAGCAACGCGGTGCCGCCGCCGGGAAGAATGCCTTCCTCGACCGCCGCGCGCGTGGCGTGGAGCGCATCGTCGACGCGATCCTTGCGCTCGCGCATCTCGACCTCGGTCGAGGCACCGACGCGGATGATCGCGACGCCGCCGGCAAGCTTGGCAAGGCGCTCCTGGAGCTTCTCCTTGTCATAGTCGCTGGTGGTGATCTCGATCTGCGCCTTGATCGCCGCGATCCGCGCCTTGATCGCCTCGGACGAGCCGGCGCCATCGACGATGGTGGTGTCGTCCTTTTCGATCAGCACGCGCTTGGCGGTGCCGAGCATCTCCAGCGTGACGCTGTCGAGCTTGATGCCGAGATCCTCGGAAATAAGCTCCGCCTTGGTGACGATCGCGATATCCTCGAGCATCGCCTTGCGGCGATCGCCGAAGCCCGGCGCCTTGACGGCGGCGACCTTGAGCCCGCCGCGCATCTTGTTGACGACGAGCGTGGCGAGCGTGTCGCCCTCGACGTCCTCGGCGATGATCAGCAGCGGACGGCCCGACTTCATCACGGCCTCGAGCACCGGCAGCAGCGCCTGGAGATCGGACAGCTTCTTCTCATGGATCAGGATGTACGGATCCAGCAGCTCGACCGTCATCTTCTCGGTATTGGTGACGAAATAGGGCGACAGGTAACCACGGTCGAACTGCATGCCGTCGACGACTTCGAGCTCGAACTCCATGCCCTGCGCGTCCTCGATCGAGATCACGCCTTCCTTGCCGACCTTCTCCATCGCCTCGGCGATCATGTTGCCGATCTCCTCGTCGCCATTGGCCGAGATGATCCCGACCTGGGCGATTTCGGCATTGTTCGACACCGGGCGCGAGCGCGCGACGAGCGCCGCGACGACCGTCGTCACGGCGAGATCGATGCCGCGCTTCAAATCCATCGGACTGACGCCGGCGGAAACCGACTTCATGCCCTCGCGGACGATCGCCTGGGCAAGCACGGTAGCGGTGGTGGTGCCGTCGCCGGCATGATCCTGGGTGCGCGAGGCGACCGCGCGGAGCATCTGCGCGCCCATATTCTCGAACTTGTCCTTGAGTTCGATTTCCTTGGCGACGGTAACGCCGTCCTTGGTGATGCGCGGCGCGCCATAGCCCTTGTCGAGCACGACGTTGCGCCCCTTGGGGCCGAGCGTGACCTTGACCGCGTCGGCAATGATGTCGACGCCGCTCATGATGCGCTCACGCGCGTCGCGGCCGAATTTTACGTCTTTGGCTGCCATCTTGGCGGTTCCTTCTGGAAAATACCGTTCGGGCTGAGCTTGTCGAAGCCCCGCCGTTTTCTCTCCACGCGCGCCCAAGAAGAGCGGCCCTTCGACAATCTCAGGGCGAACGGGTGGGAGGGTTGCGATTCAGCTCAGCCGACGATCCCAAGGATGTCGGATTCCTTCATGATCAGCAGGTCTTCGCCGCCGATCTTGACCTCGCTGCCCGACCATTTGCCGAACAGGATCTTGTCGCCGGCCTTGACGTCGAGCGCGACGATCGTGCCGTCCTCGCTGCGCGTACCGGAACCGGTCGAGACGACCTCGCCTTCCTGCGGCTTTTCCTGGGCGGTGTCGGGAATGATGATGCCGCCGGCGCTCTTGGTGGCGGCTTCGATACGACGGACGAGCACGCGATCGTGCAGGGGGCGGAATGTCATGGATTTGGGGCCGTTCGCTTGCTGGACCGCGACGTGTTCGTCGCTTTCACAACCGGCGCCAGCGCGCCATTTGCGAATTGGCACTCACGGAGCGCGAGTGCCAGCATGCCCCATGTGGGCGTTAATGCCGCGCGGGGCAAGGGGCGGACACGCGAACGCGGCCATAAAACCGGGCGCTTGCGTGCCGCCCGGTTACGGTGTTCATCGCCGACACCAAGCCTTGTCGGCGATGCCGGCTTGTACAAAGGCGCGTGGTTTCGTTACGTTGGCGTTCCGCGCTTTTCTGCCATCGGGCGCGCGTGCAGTGACAGGATCGCGCGCCACCCATGACGAGCACCACCGAGATATTCCTCGTCGCGATGCTGCTGATTTTCGCGCTGCCCTATCTCGTCTGGCGGCTGGGTCGAACCGATTATTACGCGCCGCTCGTCGTGGTGCAGATCATCGGCGGGGTGTTGCTGGGACCGGGCGTGCTGGGTGCGGCCTTCCCCGGTTATTATGCCTTGATCTTCAATCCGCCGGTGATCGGCGCGCTGAACGGCATCGCGTGGTGGGCGGTGATGCTGTTCGTGTTTGTCGCCGGCATCGAACTCGACCTTGGCGAGGCGTGGCAACGGCGGCGCGAAACCGGACTGACAGCCGGGCTGGCGCTGGTCGTCCCGCTGCTGTTCGGCATGGCGGCAGCAGTCGTGATCCTACACTGGCCGGGCTGGATCGGCGCGCAAGGCGCTTACTGGCAGGTCGTGCTCGGTATCGGCATGTCCTGTGCCGTCACCGCGCTGCCGATTCTCGTGCTGTTCCTCGACCGGCTGGGTATCCTGCGTCTGCCACTCGGGCAGCGCATTCTGCGCTATGCCAGCATGGACGATATCGCGATCTGGGGCGTGCTGGCGCTGATCCTGCTCGACTGGCACCGCGTCGGACACCAGATCGGCTTTTTCATGCTGTTCGCGATCGCGGCCGCACTGATGCGTCGCGCGATGCGCGCGATCGGCGAACGGGATCGCTGGTATGTCGCGTTGATCTGGCTGGCGGCATGCGGCTTCGCCGCCGACTGGTCGGGATTGCATTTCATGGTCGGCGCGTTCGTCGCGGGGGCGGTGCTCGACAAGGCATTGTTCGGCGAAGCGCGGATGGATGCGTTTCGCGACCATATCCTGCTGACGATCATGCCGGTATTCTTCCTGAGTACCGGGCTGAAAACCGGCTGGGGCGTCGGCGGGCTGGAAGTGTTCGCGGCGGCGGCACTGCTGCTCGTGGCATCGGTGACCGGCAAGCTCGCCGGCATGCAGCTTGCCGGCCGATTGCTCAACTGGGCGAAGGGCGATGCCGCGATCATCGGCTGGCTGGTACAGACCAAGGCGCTGATCATGATCATCTTCGCCAACATCCTGCTCGATCGTGCGGTTATCACCAGCGACACCTTTACGGCGTTGCTGCTGATGGCGATCGGCAGCACGATGCTGACGATCCCGGTGGTGACGCCGATGCTGCGGCGACGCGGCGGCGCGGCGTCGCCCGCCCCTGACGCGCGCGACGGCTGCTAACTTAGGACGCGCGGCGTCAAGCCCAGCCAACGACGCACACCGTGCAGTTGCCGCAGCACCGCCACCTCGACCAACAGCATCACGAGCAAGGTCAGCCCGAACATCGGCATATAGACCGCGAGCGCGACGATCGCCGCGACGAGTGCCGGTCCGAAACGCGGCCGCGACAGCGGTCGCGGCGCGCCGAGCAAGCCGAACGGGCGCCGGCGCCACCACATGATCGCGCCGGATACCGCCAGCAGTACGAGAAACAGCGCGGTGAGCGTGCCGACGATCTGGTTGGCGAGGCCGAGCAGCGCGCCCTCATGCGCGGCGATGCCGTAGCCGATCGCCCGGTCGATCCAGTGGCGCTGGGCAAAACCGGTACGGCTGAGCAGACGGCCGGTAGCGCCATCCACCTTGAGTTCCGAGCGCAACGGGCGGTTGGCCGCGTCGGAGGTGACCGACCATGGTTCGCCAGCCGACTTTGGCGGCGCGATCAGCACCGGCGGGGCGATGGCGAAGGGGCGCGCGGTGGCGATGACGCGGGCGAGGTCGCCGGGCGGCACCGGCGCCATGGCCATCGCCATGCCACGATGGCCGGCATGCTCGTCCGGCACGGCGCTCGGCGGCCTCCCGCCGATCGTCCAGTCGACCGGCCCGCGCATCGTGCCCGTGAGCGTCCTGACCTCGACCAGATAGCTGCCCCAGCCCTTCGCCCACGGGAGGCCGGTGAGGATCAGGCCGAGTGCGAACAGCGACACCCACAGGCCGGTGGTGGCGTGAAGGTCGCGCCAGAAGACACGTTTGCCGCCGCGCAATCGCGGATAGACAATGCCTGCCCAGCCGCGCCGACCACGCGGCCACCACAGATAGAGACCCGTGAGCAACATCACGATCGCCCAGCAGGCGGCGATTTCGACGATATAGCTGCCCACCGTCCCGATGAGCAGCTCGCCATGGAGCCGCGAGATGAGCGGGAAGAGCCGCCGGTCCTCGCGCACCACCGCCAGCACGCGCAGCCGGTACGGATCGACATAGACGCGGCTATCCTGCCCGTGGCGCGTAATGAGGATGCGTACCGCCGTGTCCGGGGTCTCGGGCAGGACATATTTGCGCAAGGTGCCGCCGGGCACCGCCGCGAGTGCCGTGGCGACCTGGGCGTCGGGCGACGCAATCGCCGCGGTCGGCGCGAGCTGGTCGTAACGCTGGTCTAGCCAGCCCTCGACCTGCGGGCGCCACAGATAGAGCGCGCCGGTCAGCGCCAGCCAGATCACGAACGGGATGCAGAACAGCCCGGCATAGAAATGCCAGCGCCACACCGCATTGTGCCAGCGCGTGCCGGGGGGATGGACGCTCACAGCTTGACCGTCAGATCGGCGTGGAAGCTGCGTTGCGGGAAGGGGTGGAAGAGGAAATATTTGTCGTTGTTCACATTATCGACGCCGATCGCGAAGCGGTAATGATCGGTGATCCTGAAGGCGGCGCGCAGGTCGACGACGAAATATTTGTAGAAGCCCTGATAGGTGTTGCCGACCGCGTCGCTGTTATCGAGCGAGCCATAGTTGCGGCCGGCGTAGCGCGCGGCGGTGGTCAGCGCGATGGCACCGGTCGGGCGCCAGGTAACGATCGCGGTCGCTTTCCAGTGCGGGACGGACGGGAGCAGCTTGCCGACTGCCGCCGGAAAAGCGGTGTCCTTGCGCGTGGTCGCGTCGGTGTAGGTAACGCTGCCCGAAACATCGATCGGCGCGCTTGCGACGTTGATGCACAATAAGGCGAGCTCGACGCCACGCGCACGGGTGCGGTCGACATTCTGGACGAAGGTGGCGATGGTCGCCGTGCCGTTGAGCGGGCCGCTTTGCGAGATCAGTGCATCCTCGATCGATTCGTTGAACAGCGACAGACGGACATTGCCGTGCGCATCGTGGTGCTCGATCGCCAGCTCCTCCGACAGCGCGCGTTCGGGGCGGAGATCGGGATTGGGCACGCTCAGCACCGTGCCGGTGGTGATCGCCTGATAGAGTTCGCCGACGGTCGCGAAGCGATACGCCTTGCCGAAGGACAGTCGCGCGGTCCAGCCGGGCGCCGGCGTCCAGCCGAGCGACGCCTTGGGCGAGAAACCCTGTGCCGACAACCGGGGCTGGTCGACCGACAATGCCGGCGCGAGCGAATAGTTGAACCCGTCGAACGCGCGCCACCATTCGAAGCGCCCGCCGAGCGTCAGCGTCAGCGGCATGGCGATCCTGATCTCATCCTGCGCCCATAATGCGGCCGTCTGGGTCTTGCCGCGCGACGCCTGGTTGAGCGCGCCCTCGCCGCCACCAATCCAGTCGGTCGTGGCGTAGCGATTGCTGTTCACGACATAGCGATCCCAATGCACCCCGGCGCTGATCGTATTGGCGTCGCCCGGGTGAAACGCCCCCTTGGCATCGAAGGTCTTCCAGCCGGTGCCGTCGAGCCGGGTGATGGTGCCGGCGCCCCCGGTGAACGCGGCTGGCAGCGGATCGCCGGCGGTACGCTGGGTGTCCCTGGCAAAGGTGTAGATCGTGCCGATCACCTGCCAGTCAAAGCGACCGCCGTGGCCGGTCGCCGACAATGCATGCGACCAGTGGCGCTCATCGAAGCGATACAGGCCACCGTCGAAGGCACTCGCAGCGACGGTATAGCCATAACCGGCGACGTTGAGCTTGGCGGCCGGGCTGGCCGGCGAGACATAGGTTGGCAGGCCAGTGGCGGCATTGGTCAGATAGGTCTCAACAGTCGCGGCGCTATTGTTGAGAAAAAGACCGCCAACATAGGTCAGCCGCAACGACGATGACAGATCGAGCGCCGCCTTGAACTTGATGTTATCCTGAATCTGATGCTGCAGCGCCGTCGCGCCGAGCACGCGGATCGCCTGGCTGGTGCGGTTTACGTCGTCATAGCCGCCAATGGTCGGCACGTCGCTTCCTGCCGCGACAGCGCTGCGCGTGCCTGTGACGTAGCCGATCGGCTGGCTGTTGCTGATCGTGTGGGTGACGCTGCCGAACAAGTAGAGCGCGCCGAAGCGGTCGCCTAGCGTCGCGCCGAGCTGATACGCCGGCAAAGTGCGGTGCGTGCCATATTGGTCATAGGGCTGGACGCTGGTGCCGGCGCTTAGCGTTCCCTCGAGCTTGTCGGGCAGGCGTGTGGTGATGTTGACCACCGCGCCGATCGAATTGCCGGCATAGCCGGCCGAGAACGGGCCGTAGAGCACGTCGATCCGGGCGATTTCCTCGGCGCTGACGAGGCCCCAGCGCGGGCTGGCGGAGGTGTTGTTGTTACCGATCAGCGAGGAGAGCAACGCGCCGTCGGCGTAGATCAGGCTGCGCGCGCTGGCGCCCAGCCCCGAGGTACGCGTCGCGAGCGGCGCCTGGGTGTCGCCGATATTGCGCTTTCGCACGATCAGGCTCGGGAGATATTTCAGCGTGTCCTCTACGCTCACCGCGTTGACCGTGTCAGCGATCAGATCGGCGGTGATCGTCGCACGGCTGGTTGGCACGTTCTCGATCGACTGGGTCTGCTTTTGCGCAACGACGAGAATGTCCTGCGCAGGCGACGGAGTGTCGTCGGCCGTTGCCGCAAGGGGCGCGAAAGCGGCAAACAGGGCGAAAGCCGACGCGGAAGCGCGCAGGCGGGCGATATCGGTCATGGGAAATACTCGTTCAGCGGCGGCACGGAGCCGCGCGTCGGGTGGCCGGCCGACGGAGCGGCCGCACGGAGGCGGGAACGAAATGTCGTTGGCAGGCGACCACAACCGGGATGCCGCGGGGAGACTCAACTCGCCCGCACGATCCCCGTCGTCAGATCATATCAGCGCGCGACACCGCGTCAGCCGCGCGGGGGTGGCCCGCGCAAGGGCGGGCGCAGAAACGCCCAGATCGGCCGCCGTGCGATCGGCGTGAACAATATGCCGAGCGCGACGATCTCGGTGAGCGCGATCGACAGCTGGATGGCATCGGCGCCGCCAAGGCTGGGCGCGGCAAGGCCGGAAAAGGCGCAGGGCGCATCGTGCTTGGCGGGCGCGTCATGATCGCCGCCATGCGCACCGGCCATGCCGGGCATCGCCATGGTCATCGACATCGGGCCGCTGCCCGAACAGATCACGATCGACACGCCGTTCGCGCCGAGCACCGGCATGAAGCCGGCGGGGACGAGCAGTTTCATGGCAAGGGCAAGCGTCACCATCAGCCAGGCGAGGCTCGCGTGCCGCCGGAATAGGTGTCGCATGCCGCGCATCGCCGCGCCCTAGCCGGTGCGGCCGGGCGAGTCATCATCGGCAGGCACGAGGCATGAAAAAAGCCCCGGTCGTTGCCGACCGGGGCCGATGGTCCTGCGTACGTCGCGCGAACGCCTATTTGTTCGGTATCACACCAGAGAAGGCGCCGTCGGTGCCGTTGCCGTCGAGCTGGTTGTTGCCATAGCTCGAAATCACGCCGCTCTGAAGCGCCATGATGCCGGTGAGATTGTTGCTGATCACGCTGTTGCCGACACGCACGGTCGATCCGCTGCCGTTGACGATCAAGCCGACACTCGCGCTGTTGGTGACCGCCGTGTTGTCGATCATCAGTTTGACGGTCCCGGTCGACGGCGGCGCCTTGACGAGTATCCCGTTGGCGTTGCCCGCGAAGGTCGAACCATCGACCGTCGCATTGATCACCGATCCGACGATACCGATGGTATCGAGGCGCAGCCCGACATTTTCGTTGTTCATCAAACGACTGTCGAAGATCGTCACATCGGTGGTGATCCCCGCCGCCGGCTGGACCAGCACGCCGCCCGTCAGCGTGTTGCCGGCGACACCGCCCTCGATGATCGACACATTATGCATGATCAGCTTGCCGGTCGCCGTGTTCACGAAGTTCACGCCATAGCCATTGCGGAAACCGCTGATCGTCAGGTTGCGCAGCGTGACATTGCCGCCTTGCAGTACGTAGACGCCGTTGACGCCCGCGACGCCCGTGCTGCCCAGGCCGTCGATGTACAGGCCGCTCAGCGTCACATACGTGCCAGCGGGCACGTTGATGATGACGGCGTTGGTCGCCGCGACCAGAATACCGCCCTGCGCAATGTTATCGCAGATAATCGCGATCGACTTTGTGATCGTCACGGCGCCGAAGCCGCCGGGATCGAGGCAGTTGATCTCGCCGCCCGCCGCCGTCTTGGAAATCGCGCCGGGAAAGGTCTTGCACGGCGCGGTACGGCTGCACGGATTGGCATCGTCGCCGACACCCGAGACCCAGGTCCGAGTCGCCTGTGCCGTAGCAGGTGCGCTAAAGATCATTCCGGATGCAAAAAAGGCAGCCAGAATCAATCCGATACGCTTAAAAATTGTCATAGAACCCTCCCATTCCGATGGAAGTTAGCATAATCTAAACCATAGGGGTTAGGAAGGAAGCCAGGTGCTGCCACGCGATCCCGTTGCGGGGCGATCAACCGATACCGAACGGCACGACCTTGTTGCCGGCATCGTGCGCGATGTCGGCCGCGCCGAGAAACGGCACACCCATCTCGCCGCACCAGCGCATGATCATCTCGGCCGGGGTACCCGACCAGGCCGGGGTGTTGGGCTTGATGTCGACGATCCGCCCCAGGCGAATGCCGGCGACTCCTTTCAGCTGCGTGGCATGTGCCATGGTGAACAGCATGCGGTCGACGCGGTAGAGCGGCTCCGACACTTCCTCGATCATCAGTACATGGTCGGTCAGATCGGGCATGTACAGCGTGCCGATCAGCGAGGCGAGGATGGCGAGATTGAACGCCGCGGTTGGCCTTCCGTCGAGGCTCGGCTCGAGCCCGGCGCGGTCCTTGCGCACCAGCCAGTCGAGCGAACGCGTCACCGTCACGTCGCCGCCCTTGCGGTTGAGGTCGATCAGCATCGGGCCGTGCACCGGATGGCCGATGCGCGCGGCGTAAAGCGCGCCGAGCAGAAAGCCCATGTCGGAATAGCCGACATAGGATTTTGCACGGGCGGCGGCGTTGAGTTGCGGCAGCACGGTATGGAGAATACGATTCGACCCGTAACCGCCACGCGCGAACCAGATCGCGTCGATCGTCGGATCATTGGCAAGCTCGACGAAAGCGGCAGCACGGGCCGCGTCGGGGCCGGCGAAATGGCTGCCGTCGTCAAGGAAGCATTGCGGGTGGATGACGAGTTCTACCATCGGCAAGGTTAGCGCGACGAACGCCTCGGCCTTGGCGGCACTGCCCGAATCGAGCCGATTGGCCGGCGCGCATACCCCGATCTTCACCCGTCTCGTCCCTCGCGCCGTTGCCGGGGCGCTTGCCCCTTACCGGCCCACGCGATAGCGCGCGGTGATGGCAGACGGCAAACCCTACTTCTTCGTCGGCATCGGCGGTTCCGGCATGATGCCGCTGGCAATGATCCTCGCCGGTCGCGGCGCCGAGGTCGCGGGATCCGATCGCACGCTCGACCAGGGCCGCCTGCCGCGCAAGTTCGACGACCTGCGCGCCAAGGGCGTCGCCCTGTTCGCGCAGGACGGCAGCGGGGTCGTGTCGGCCGACCAGATCGTGGTGGCATCCGCCGCGGTCGAGTCCAGCGTGCCCGACATCGTCGCGGCCGAGCGGGTCGGTGCCGAGCGCATGACGCGCGCCGCGTTGCTCGCCTCGCTGTTCAACGCCGCGTCGCTACCGATCGGCATCGCCGGCACGTCGGGCAAATCGACCGTGACCGGCATGATCGGCTGGATCCTGCATATCCTGGGGTGCGACCCGACGGTGATGAACGGCGCGGTGATGAAGAATTTCGTCGGCGACGACACGCCCTATGCCAGCGCGCTGGTCGGGCGCGGCCTGCCCTTTGTCAGCGAGGTCGACGAGAGCGACGGGTCGATCGCCGGTTACTGCCCGAAGATCGCGGTGCTCAACAATGTCAGCCTCGACCACAAGTCGCTCGAGGAACTGCGCGCACTGTTCGGCGCGTTCATCGCCAAGGCCGAGAAAGCGGTGATCAACATCGACAATGCCGATGGCGCGACGCTGGCAATGACACTGCCGGCGGAGCGCGTGACGAGCTTTTCGATCGAGGGCGCGGCGGACCTGGTCGCGAGCAACCTGGCCGAGCGGCCCTTCGGCGTCGATTTCGAGGTAACCGAGCGCGCTGGGCATAGCGCGCACGTGAAGCTGCAGGTGCCCGGCCGGCACAATGTCGCCAACGCGCTGGCCGCGATCGGCGCGGCGCGCGCGGCGGGGATCGCGCTCGACGATGCGGCGAAGGCGATCGGCGGCTTTGTCGGTCTGCGGCGGCGCATGGAACTGGTCGGCGACGCGGCGGGCGTGTCGGTAATCGACGATTTCGGGCACAATCCCGACAAGATCGGCGCGACGCTCGACACGCTGCACGCCTTTCCCGGCCGCCTGTTACTGCTGTTCCAGCCACATGGGTACGGCCCGCTCAAGATGATGCGGCGCGAACTGGTCACGACCTTCGCCACGAAGATGGGGCCCGAGGATGCGCTGGTGCTGCCCGATCCGGTCTATCAGGGCGGGACGGTCGCACGCGAGGTGACCAGCGCCGACATTGCCGCCGACATCGTGGCGGCGGGCGCCGAGGCGCATCACATCCCCGACCGCGCCGCCGCCGCCGCGCATCTCGCCGCGATGGCGCGGCCCGGCGATCGCATCATCGTGATGGGCGCGCGCGACGACACGCTCAGCCTGCTCGCCGCCGACATGCTGCGGATGATAGCCGGGAAGGATGGCAAAATCGCCGTCGCGTGATAGGAGAGCGACGACGCTTTTGATCACCGCATCGAGAAGATCCGGAAGGGAATTACCAGCATGTTGCGCCGCCTGTTCCTCGACCACCCGGCCTCCGTCGGCGAAAGCTACACCGAACATTTCGGCGTGGCGTCGCGCTTCGGGCTGAAGATGGTCTCGGGCGGGGTGCGTTGCGCGCTCCACGCGGCGCTGCCGTTCGTGTTCAAGACCGCCGGCAGCGACACCGTCGCCGCGTTGCATGCCGAACTGGTGCTAAAGCGCAACGCCGCGCGCGCTGCGCAGACGCAGATGAACACGGTGGAATATGTGATCTGATTGTCGTTCCTCCCCGGCACGGGGAGGAACCAGGGGCGATCAGGTCAACCAACGCATTCGGCACACTTGCCGCGCACTTCGATCACCGGCCGCTCGGGCGTGAAGCCGGCCGCACTTGCCGCCGCACGAACGGCTTTGGTAATATGGTCGTCGTCGAGATGGGTGGTCTGGCCGCATTCGTCGCATACCAGGAAAATGCAGTCGTGCTGGCAGTCGGGATGCGCGTTGGCGACATAGGCGTTCGCGCTTTCGACCTTGCGGGCAAGGTTGGTGCCGACGAACAGGTCGAGAATACGGTAGACGCTGTTGGCGGCAACGCGGCGGCCTTCCGACTTCGATACCGCCTCGGCGATGTCGTAGGCCGAGGCCGGCTTGTCGAATCCGGTCAGCGCATCGAAGATGCGCGCGCGCATCGCGGTCCATTGCTCGCCGGCGCGTTCGAGCGTCGCCTGCGCGGCACGGGCGAGATCCGCGCCCTGCGGTTCGTGATGCTTGTGATGTTGCGAGGCCATGACCGGAAGCTAGGCGCGGTTGCCACCGATCACAAGGGAACGATCTTTGGGAAGGATCAGTAAGTCGCCCGGCGATTGAGATCGTGGCCGAGCGCGAGGATCGCGACACCGAGCAAGGTCCACACCGTCTCATAGCCGCCGTCATGCGGCATGGTGATCGCACCCGCCATCATGCCGAGACCGGCCGAACCGACCACTGCCGGCAACATATAGCCGTGGCTCATCACGCCGCGGCCCAGCGCGACGATCCCGAACAGCATCGCAAAGCTGAGCCCGACCTCGTGGATGCGCGGATCGAGCAGACCGCCTGCCGAGGCGGCGAGCGCCAGCAGCACCGAACTGGCGACACAGTGGATCGCGCACAGCCCCGACAGCCCGATCGCGAATCGATCGAACCGCGCTTCCACCCAACGGAACGGGGCGGAGTGGTTATGGACATGTGCCGTCATTGCGAGCGCTATGTGGCACAGGTCACCGCGCGTTACAATATAACATCGGAAGAATTGTGGGTGGTTTGCGATTCAACCGCGGACGGAGCGACGGCGTGGCGAGCAGCGCTTCCCTTATGACCGAGTCGACGCGCCGTCCCCCACGCGCTAGGGGCGCGGGATGCTTCAGGCTTCATCGCTCGCCAATCCCGCCCGTCCGCGTGCCGTGGCGAACTGGCTGTTCTTCGTCGCCGCGCTGATCCTCGCGATCGTCGTCGTCGGGGGGATTACCCGGCTGACCGAATCGGGTCTCTCGATCACGCAATGGAAGCCGATCACCGGCATCGTCCCGCCGCTGACCGACGCGCAGTGGCAGGCCGAGTTCGCGCATTATCGCGCGATTCCGCAATATGCCGCGCTGAACCAGGGCATGACACTGGCCGGCTTCAAGACGATCTTCTTCTGGGAATATATCCACCGCGTGCTGGCGCGCGTGATCGGCATGGCGTTCGCGCTGCCGTTGCTGTGGTTCGCGCTGCGGCGGCAAATCCCGCGCGGCTATTTCTGGCGGCTGCTCGCGCTGCTCGCGCTGGGCGGGCTGCAGGGCGCGCTCGGCTGGTTGATGGTCCGCTCGGGCCTGTCGGCGCGCACCGAGGTCGCGCCGGCATGGCTCGCCGCGCATCTGCTCACCGCCTTGTTCACCATGGCGGGGATCATCTGGACGGCACTCGACCTTCGCGCGCTCGATCGCAACCGCAACACAAGGCCGGCACGGCTCACCGCGCTCGGCGCGATCACGGGAATCGTTCTGTTCGTGCAACTGTTCTACGGCGCGCTGATGGCGGGCTTGCGCGCCGGACGGGTCAGCGACAGCTGGCCGCTGATGAACGGCGCCTTCTTTCCCGGCGAGACCCAGCCGCGCCCGTTGCTAACCGCACTCGTCGACGATCCGGCGATCGTCCATTTTATCCATCGCTGGTGGGCGTGGGTGGCGGTCGCGGCACTCGTCGTGCTGGCACGCGCGGCTAAGCGCAACGATCGCGCGGCGTCACGCGCTATCCATATCGCGTTCGGCACGCAGATCCTGCTCGGCATCGCCACGGTAATGACCGACGTCAACATTACCCTGGCGGCGCTCCACCAGTTGACCGGTGCGCTGCTCGTCGCTGCGACCGCCTGGGGGGCTCATGCAGCCGGGAGGGTGACGCGATGAGCGAGATTGCGTTAGTGCGCACCACCTTCGGCGACACCGCGCGCGCGGAACAGGTCGCGCGGACCGTCCTCACCGAGCGCCTCGCCGCCTGCGCGACGCTCGATCAGGTCCGCTCGATCTATCGCTGGGACGGCGCGATCGAGCAGGCCGACGAGGTCGCGGTGCTGTTCAAGACGAGCGTCGAGTCCGCCCCTGCGCTGCGCGCACGGATCGCGGCGTTGCACGATTACGATGTGCCGGTGATCGAACATTGGAACGTCGAGACCGACGCGCCGGCGGCCGATTGGGTGCGGAATTCCACCGGCGAATAGTCGACGGTATCCCAATACCCGTCGTGAAACCCGCCGATATGCTTGACTTTCGCGAGACCCGGCGACATTAGCCCGCCAACAGCGCCGTCCCGCCCGGGGCGGCGCGTGTCGTTTAGAGCAGGCGCGCGAGCGCCTCGAGCAAAAAGGTCTGGCCCCATGAAGGCGCTGATGAAGACCACCAAGTCGGTCAAGCCGCACGAGGTGGAGAAGAAATGGCATATCGTCGATGCCGACGGCCTGGTGGTCGGTCGCGCCGCGACGATTATCGCCAATGTGCTGCGTGGCAAGCACAAGACGAGCTTCACCCCGCACGTCGATTGCGGTGACAATGTCATCGTGATCAACGCCGACAAGATCCGCTTCACGGGCAACAAGCTCAAGGACAAGATCTACTACAAGCACACCGGCTATGCCGGCGGTATCAAGGAAATTACCGCGGGCAAGATCCTCGAGGGTCGCTTTCCCGAGCGCGTGCTCGAAAAGGCCGTCGAGCGGATGATCCCGCGCGGGCCGCTGGGCCGCCAGCAGATGCGCAACCTGCGTATCTTCGCCGGTACCGAGCATCCGCACGAAGCGCAGAACCCCGAGGTTCTCGACATCGGTGCCATGAATCGCAAGAACAAGGTGGGCGCATAATGTCCGACAATCGTCAGTCCCTCTCCGACCTGGCCGATCTGGCCAACCAGGCAGCGGCCGCTCCGGTCGCCGCTGCCGACGCCGGCAGCGATACCCCCGCCGCACCGATGGTGCCGGCACGCGAGCCGCAGCCGCGGCGCGCGCAGATCCTCGACACGTTCGGTCGCGCCTACGCCACCGGCCGCCGCAAGGATGCCGTGGCACGCGTCTGGATCAAGCCGGGCACGGGCAAGATCACGATCAACGGTCGCGACCAGGAAGTGTATTTCGCACGTCCGACGCTGCGTCTCGTCATCAACCAGGTGTTCGGCATCACCGAGCGCACCGGCCAGTATGACGTCGTCTGCACCGTCAAGGGCGGCGGGCTTTCTGGCCAGGCCGGCGCGGTCAAGCATGGCATCAGCCAGGCGATCACCAAGTTCGAACCGATCCTGCGTGCGCCGGTCAAGGCGGCGGGCTTCCTGACCCGCGACAGCCGTACGGTCGAGCGCAAGAAGTATGGCCGCGCCAAGGCGCGTCGCAGCTTCCAGTTCTCGAAGCGCTAAGTTTTCTCGCCTTCGCGCGAACGATGGGGCGGTCCGGCAACGGGCCGCCCCTTTTCGTTGCGCGAAGTGCGGGTGTGGCTTTGATGGCAAGACGCGGGAAGCCACGACGCGCCGATCATGCCACAAAGTCGGCCATGTTGACGGGAGACAAGCGGTGACCCTGCGCTTCACGACAATGCCGTCCCCGGTCGGCGAGCTTACCCTGGTGGCGAACGATGCCGGGCTGACGGCGGTGCTGTGGGAAAATGACGAACCGGATCGCGTACGCCTCGGCGCGATGGTCGAGGACGGCGACGACCCGATCCTCACCCACGCCGCGCGAGAGCTGGCGGCCTATTTCGCGGGAACCCTGACCGCCTTCACCGTACCGCTCGATTTCAGCGGCACCGAATTCCAGAACAGCGTGTGGGCGGCATTGCTGACCATCCCGTTCGGCGAAACGCGCAGCTATGGCGAGATTGCGCGACAGATCGGCCGCCCCGCCGCGAGCCGGGCTGTCGGCGCGGCGAATGGCCGCAACCCGATCTCGATCATTGCACCATGCCATCGCGTCATCGGGTCCGACGGCGCGCTGACCGGCTTTGCCGGCGGGCTGGCGGCGAAGGCCTTGCTACTGGGGATCGAGGGGCATGCACCCAGGACGGACGAACAGATCAGCCTGTTCTGAGCGCCGCAGGTCTTGCGCGCGGCGGTAGTGGCGATGCAGGGAGCTTCATGTCCTTCGACAGTCCCGAAACCCGCGCGATCCTCGCCTTTCTCGATCGCATCGGCATTCCGGTCGCGCTGGAACAGGTCGCAGGCGAAACGGCATTGCCGGCGATGACCGTGCGCGACGGCACACTGGTCATCGATCCGGCGCGACTGGCATGGCCGGGCGACCTGCTGCACGAGGCGGGGCACATTGCGGTGACCGACACGGCGCAACGCGCGGCGCTCAGCGATGTCAGCAGCGACCCGGCCGAGGAAATGGCCGCGATCGCCTGGTCCTATGCTGCGGCGCTGGCGGCGGGCATCGACCCGAGGCTGGTTTTTCATGACCATGGCTATCGCGGCGGCGGCGGTTATCTCGCCGATAATTTCGCCGCCGGCTGCTATGTCGGCACGCCGATGCTCGAATATTGGGGCATGGCGGTGCCGAAGCGCGATGTCGAGGCATGCGGCGTGGCGCCCTACCCCCATATGCTGCGCTGGCTGCGCTGATCAGGCCATCACGCGCGGCGTGACGTTCAGCGCGCCGCGATCGATGCGGATCTCGTTGAACGACGGCCGCGTGTCGCGCACGCGCTCGGACAGCGTACCCGCGCCGATCATGCGGACGCAACGCCCGGCAATGTCGCGCACCAGATCGAACGGGTCATGGACGTGCCCGCTGAGGATCGCCGCGACGCCTGCCTCGGCGAAGGCGTGGAGTGCGTCGTCGGCGCCGCGCGTGCGGGCGGTCGCGTGGGTGCCCGAGTCGATCAGCGGATGGTGGCACGCGACGAGGATCGTCGTTCCCGCCGGCACTGCCGCGATGCGATCGAGAGTCTCGGCCAGCGCACTCTTGGCGATATGGCCTTTCGACCAGTCGAACCGCCAATGCACCCGCGCGGTCGTCTTGAGCGGCACGATGGCGACCCCATCGAGCGCGAGCGGCCGCTCGGCGCGCCGCTCGACCGCCGCATAACGGCGGTAGGGCCTGACGAAGCGCTTCCACGGGTTGAAATAAGGCAGGTCGTGATTCCCGACCTCGACCGTCACCGGCACGTCGAGTTGCTGCAGCCAGTCGGCCGCGGCGGCGAACTGGGCGGAGCGCGCGCGCATCGTCAGGTCGCCGGTCATCACCACTGCATCGGGGCGCTCGGCCTTCACCAGCGCGTCGAACCACGTGATCGCGAGCGGATCCTCGGCACCGAAATGCACGTCGCTGACATGGAACAGGCGGGTCATTCCGATGCCAACGCACGAACCCCGCCAATGGTCGCGGTCAGCTGAACGCCCAGCGCAAGGTTTTCGCCACCCCATAGGTCCCGGCGCGCACCAGCGGCCGCGTCAACATCGGGCCATGCAGGCCGTGCATCGCACGCGCCCAGGTCGGGAGCAGGTCGACCGCTGCCTGGAAGGTCATCGCCTGGAACGGCGCCGAGGCGGCGCTGCGCGGCTTCTGCTCGAGCACCAGCCGCGCGACCTCGCGCGTGCGGTCTGTGACCGACAGCGCGGGGCGGAAGCGGACGATCAACGCCACCGCCTCGGCGCGATTGCGCGGGATGGGATCGGCGCCGAGCATTTCGCCCAGCATGGCCATTTCGGCGAAATAGCGGTCCTGGTCGCGCAACGGCATGGCGGGCTCGGCGTAGCGGATCCACGCGTCGAGGAAGCTTACCGCCTCGCTGACATGAACCCAGGCGAGCAGGTCGGGATCACTGGCGGCGTAGCGCGTGCCATCGGGTAGCGTGCCGTTGACATGGTCATGGACCTCGCGCACCCGGGCGACGACCGCGAGCGCATCGTCGCGACCGCCATAGCTGGTCAGCGCGATGAAGCGCGCGGTGCGGCGCAGGCGGCCGATCATGTCGGTGCGGAAGTTGCTATGGTCCCACACCCCCGCCAGCACCGCTGGGTGGAGCATCTGCAGCAGCAATGCGGTGACGCCGCCGACCATCATCGAAGTGACGTCGCCGTGCACGCGCCACACCACCGACCGGGGACCGAACAGGCCGTCCTCGCGGCGCTCGACCGGTTTCTCGCCACGATCCTGGTCGTTGAACAGCGCGCGCACCTCGCCGACCAGTCGCTGCTTGGCCTTGCGGCCGATGAGATCGAACGGCGCGATCATCTTTTCCTCATAGCGCCCTGATCGCGAAAACGGCAGCGCTGGTGGATGAGTTCGCCGAACAGCGGGTGGCGCAGCACGAGTATGAAGTCGAATGCGCCGCTTCCCCGGTCGACGTGGCTGATCGTCAGATCGCCGGGCGCGAGCCAGCCGGGAAGGCGCAGCCGAAGGGCGCCGAGCACGAGGAAATAATGGTCGCCCTCGAAATGCAACGCCTGCGCGTCAGCGCGCACGGTGAGCGCGATGCCGACCCCGAAGCCGAGATATTCCTCAAGCCCCGTTGCCCCGGCGAAGCGCTTGGTGCTGCGGATGACCTGCGGGAAGCCCCAGGTGCGGCCATAGATGCGGGTCCAGTGCTGGCCGCCGCCGGTGGCGTCCGCCGTCACCACCACGGCCGCCGGCGCACCGGTGTCACTTCCCAGCGGAAGCGGCGCGCCGATCATTCGGCAGACCTGGGCGAGCAGCCAGCCGGTACGGCTCATCCGGCATGCGATGATCGTGCCGGCATAGGTCATCGCATCGTCGCCCAGGCGCCTGGCGAAGCGCGTGCGAACGGCGGCGGGGAGCAGCGCCCAGCTTTCGGCGCCGAGCAGCGAGCGGAAGCGGTGATCGAGCACGGCGACCTCGCCGGCGGGCGCGCGATCGTCGTGCGCCCGCTCCCTTCGCCGCTTGGTCATGCCCGTCATCGGCTTTCCACCTGCGTTATGCGCGCCTGCCACGACCGAAGGTGAGCAGATTGACCACCTTCGCGCCGAGCTTGATCAGCGCCATGATCTTGGCCGGCGGCACGGTGAGCATCTGCGCGTACCAGCCATCGATCGTTTCGACGAAACCCTGCAATTCCTTGAGCCGCGCGCGCGCCGTATTGCCGACGCGCGTGTCGCCCTCGGCGGCATCGAGCACGTGACGCAGTGCCGCCAAGGCGGGATCGATCTCGCGCTCTTTGCGGCCTTGCGCGATGCGGCTGACCATCTGCCACAGGTCGGTCTCGGCCTCATAATGGTCGCGCCGGTCGCCAAGCACAGGGACGCGGCGGATCAGCTTCCACGCGAGCAGTTCGCGCATGCTGTTGGACACGTTCGAGCGCGCCATGCCGAGCGTGTCGGCAATGTCCTCCGCAGTCAGCGGCCGTTCGGCAACGTAGAGCAATGCATGAATCTGCGCCACCGAGCGGTTGACGCCCCATTGCCCGCCCATGTCGCCCCAGCGCAGCACGAACTGCGCGATGGCGGGGGGGAGGCCTGGCGACTCGATTGTTATTTCTGTCATGACAGAAATATATGACATTGCAGATTTGCGGTCAACTGCGTTTCCACGCTGACCTTTGCACCGGTCGCACCAAAGCCAGCCAAAGAAGAAAAAGGCGCTCTCCGCGTCCATGTCTCCAGCGCTCAAGCTGCCTGCATCGGCTGGCCAACCTATAATTACCTCATATCAATAATGTGCAACGACCCCGGAGCGTGACCTCCGCGCGCCAGAGGAACCTGGATCTCATGTCCAACCCCGAAATCAGCACCCGCCTAGCCTTCATGGCCTTCGACGATGCGCAGCGTGCCAAACTCGCCGGCCTCCAGCCGTTCGTGCGCAAGATTATCGGCGGTGCGCTCGACCGCTTCTACGCGCAGGCGCGCATCACGCCCGCCACGAGTGTCTTCTTCAACGACGATGCGCACATGACCCGGGCCAGCGCCGCGCAAAAGGCGCACTGGTTGCGGATCGCGGGGGCACGTTTCGATGACGAGTTTTATGCAAGCGTGCGCCGCATCGGATCCGTCCATGCGCGGATCGGGCTGGAGCCGCGCTGGTATATCGGCGCCTATGCGCTCGTGTTGGAGGACCTACTCAAAGGCATTGCGCGGCAGCATTCGCCGTTCCGCCGGTTCTTGAGCCTGTTCCGGATATCGAGCGCGCGCGACGCGAGCATCGCGATCGTGAAGGCCGCGCTGCTCGACATGGATCTGTCGGTGTCGATCTATTTCGAAGAGGCCCAAGTCGAACGCAATGAAGCGATCGACTCGCTCACCGGAGCGCTGGCGATGCTCGCGTCGGGCGATCTGTCGCACGACCTGACCGGACTACCGTCCGCTTTCGCGGCGCTGGAAGGCAGTTACAACGAGGCGATCGAAAACCTCCGCACGCTGATCGGCTCGGTCACCGAAAGCACAGCAACGATTCGCAGCGGCGCCGGCGAGATCGCCACGGCGTCGGAGGATCTCGCGCGGCGTACGGAGAGCAATGCCGCCAGTCTCGAACAGACCTCCGCCGCGATCACCCAGATGGATGGCAGGCTGAAGGCGACCGCGCTTTCCGCCGGGCGCACTGTTTCGCGCGCCGACGATGCAATCGCCACCGTCTCCAACGGGCGCGCGATCGCGGACGAGGCGGTCCAGGCAATGGGCCGCGTCGCCGATAGCGCCAAAGGCATCGACGACGTCATCGAGGGACTGGACAAGATCGCATTCCAGACGCGCGTCCTGGCGATGAACGCGGCCGTTGAAGCGGGCCGCGCCGGCGAGGCGGGGCGCGGCTTTGCCGTGGTCGCGGACCTGGTGTCCGCACTGGCAATGCGGGCCGAGGAAGAGGCCGGCCGCGCCCGTGAGCAGCTTACCGCCACGCAGACCGACATCGTTGCAGCCGTCGACCTGGTCCCGAAAGTTGATGCAGCGCTCGCAAACATCTCCGGCGATGTCGGCGAGGTCCACAAACTGCTTGCCGGGATGGCGACCGATAACGGCGCGCAATCCACGGCGGTCGGCGAGATCAGTTGCGCGGTCGGAACGATGGATCAAGCGACCCAGCAGAATGCCGCGATGGTCGAGGAGACATCGGCCGCCGCACGCAACCTCTCGAACGAGGTTACGATTCTTGCCGAGCAGGCGAGCAAATTCACGATCGGCGGCGAGCGGCGTGGCACCGGACCGCGGATCGCCAAAGGCATGCCGGTTTCGGCAATGAAAGGGGCTCGAGGCCAAGCCGTCGGAGCCTTGCGCTAGGAGCGGCGCCTCCCCCCTGACGACTGCTTAGCGCGACTGGCGCGGAACGTTCTGCGGTCCTGCCCGTTCGAAAAGCCTACAAAAACTCGAAGGAGACCTCATGGCGCGGATCGCCACCGCCCTGCCTGCCTGGTTTTGGACCATCGTCGTCATCACGATCGTCGTCCTTGTCGCCCTGACGATACATTGGTTGATGCTGCTCGTTGCCCGGCGCACGGCAAAGCTGACCAGCACCAGCATCGACGACATTCTGATCCGCCGCCTGCGCACGCCGACCCGCTGGCTTGTCGTCGCCTTCGCGCTTTCCGCGGTGCAGCCTGCGCTCGCGCTGACCGATGCGGCGCTGAAGGTTTGGAGCCGGGGCGCCGGACTGATCCTGCCCGCGCTGTTCGGATGGACCGCGGTGGCATTGCTCGGCGCCGCCGCCGATGTTGTCGTGGCACGCGCGGATATCAGCGTCGCCGACAATCTACGCGCGCGCCGTCGCCGCACACGCGCCGACATTCTCCATCGCATCGCCGTGTTTGCCGTGTTGCTCGTGACCTTCTGCATGATGCTGATCAGTATCCCGAGCGTGCGCAGCATCGGCGTCACGCTGATCGCCTCCGCCGGGCTTGCCGCGCTGGCGGTCGGTGCCGCCGCGCAGCCAGCGCTGAAGAACCTGATCGGTGGCTTGCAGATGGCCTTCACCGAGCCGATCCGGCTCGACGACGTGGTGATCATCGACGGCGAATGGGGGCGGATCGAGGAAATCCGCCTGACCTATGTGGTGGTCAAGATCTGGGATGAGCGCCGGCTGGTCGTGCCGGTATCGAAGTTTCTCGAGGAGAGTTTCCAGAACTGGACGCGCGAGAACAGCCAGATCATCGGCAGCGTGTTCTGGTATCTCGACCCCGCGACCGACATCGCGCGATTGCGCGAACGGTTGGAGCAGGCAGTTCAAGCAAGCGAACTGTGGGATGGCCGCTTCTGCAATCTCAAGGTAACCGATACAAAGCCCGAGGCGATCGAGGTGCGGGCGCTAATGACCGCCAGGGACGCGTCGACCGCCTTCGACCTGCGATGCGATATCCGCGAGGCGATGCTCGCCTTCATCAGGGACGAAATGCCCGAAGCGATCGTCCGCCGGCGTAGCGAATTGCGCTTCGACCAATCGCAGCCTGCTTACGCAGGGATGGAGCGGGTGAAGGGAATCGAACCCTCGTCGTAAGCTTGGGAATTGCAACCAAGCACCAGGCTAAAGTATAGAGATTCTTGGATTTTGTTAGATCTTCACCAGGTCTGTCGAGTTCGAGGAATGCGGTGAAACGACGTGGAATCTTCCGGGACCGCGTGTCGAGTTACCCTGCAGTGCTCCCCCGATTCGGACCTTGTGATGAAATCCAAGGACGAAGGATGGCCTACTCACGATCTATAACTCTCTCTGCAATCAGCAGGCTCAAACCTGGCGAAATCATTCGGGATAACGAGTGTCCTGGGTTGCTCGTCGATGCGAATGATAATGGCCTGTGCTCATGGCGCTATTTGAGGAAATCGCGAGACGGAAAAATCTTCAAGAAGACATTCGGCACCACAGCCACATTTGGGATCGTCGAAGCACGCGAATGGGCGCGCGGCTTCAACGCGATGATCGAGCGGGGTGAAAATCCGAAAGAGATACTCGCGGGGCAAATCGCAGCAGCAACCGAGCAACGAGCCCGGCTCGCGATGACCGTTCGCGCCGCTTGGCACCTCTATATTGGCGCCCTCGAACGCGAGGGAAACCACATGCCGCAGACGCTCGAAATGAAGCGATGCCGCTTCGGCCGTGACATTTTGCCCGCTATCGGCGAGATGCCGCTCAGCGACGTCGAACATGACAATCTCTGGCGGATCGTGGAAGCCAAGAAGGACGCGGGCTTCGTCAGCGCGTCAAATCACCTTGTTCCCGAGATCAAGGTCTTCTTCAAATGGTGTGTCACCTATGGTCGGACTGCGACGGGACTCCGCCGCAATCCGGCAGTGGATCTCATCAAGCTGAGCAAAGACAAATCGCGGCGTCGAACATTCAATCTGATGGAGCTTCGACTGTTCGTGCGAGCACTGGCTGCCACGGAAGATTCGTTCGCCCGCCGGCTGTTCTCGTTGCTCCTGCTGAGCGGGCAACGGATCGATAATGTGCTTCGTGCAGGCCCACTCCAATGGAACGCAGAATTGGATGCTTGGGAAATCGAACGCACCAAGAACGATGAACCCAACGTCGTACCTCTCTCGGCATGGGGCCGGTCCATCTTCGCAGGCGGCAATGATGCTTGGGTCTTTCCGTCAGTTCGGGGAACCGGGCCGCGGCTGGGACACATCGTCGGTCTTTACCGTGGCCTTCGTACCGCCATGCAAAATATCGCGCCGCAAGGTTATGAAGTGGATCATTGGACGCCGCATGATCTGCGGCGTGTGATCCGCACACATATATCGCGTCTGCGGGTGCGACGCGAGATTGCAGAGCGCGTAATCGGCCACAAACCCCAAGGCGTGGAGGCGATTTACGATCGCTACGAGTATCTCGACGAAAAGCGTGAAGCTTTGTGCCTTTGGGAAGCAGATCTAATCCGTATCGCGGTTGAGGAGGGTGTCGCCGCGAAGCTCCAAATTCCGGCGCAGGAGGAACCATGATAGCCGCGACGGGATGAGTGCGTGCCGTCAAGGCATGCCTGGTATCGGGCGGCGCCTCGCTCGTCTCGCGGTCGTGCCCTGACGGCGAAGCCACGGGTTCGATTCCCGTAGGGGTCACCAAAATGCCTTCCCAAGGCATCCCAGAATATGCCGTAAATGGCTGTTTTCTGCGGTTTTTTGTGGTATAAGCATCCCAGTCTGATCGGTTGAATGCCACTCCATACCAGCAATCTGATGGTATTTCTGA
>JBBRSN010000045.1:0-33874 GCA_038245375.1 Sphingomonadales bacterium
CATGAATAGCGCGAGTGGTATCGGTCCACATCGTTGATCTCCGGTCGGTTCTTCGCAAAACCTCCAGAATCAGCCATGCGCCAGCGCGTCAAGCGCAACCGACTGATATCACTCAACTTACTTTTGGGTCAGACACTGAGGCCGCTCAGGCGTAAGGTGCGTCGTTGCTTTTACCTTTGCCTTGCGCAGCCCGTCCGACAAGAAATCAAGCGATTCCACGATCATCTCATTCACGTCGAAAATGCCGTGGTCCGGGGCTTGTTTGGTCAGGAATGACCGGGTTCGTTTAACAATTTCGTCGGCGCGTCCAGCGTCCCGGGTGATCCGATCCAGCGCAGCCCGTGCCTCATCGAGTCTTGCCTCGTCTTTCGCCAACCAGCGCCGCGCCGTCGCGCTGTTGGTGATGATTCCCGCCAGAGGCTGCATTATCTCATGAGAAATCGACGACGCGAATTCGCCGACTGCCAGAACCCTCGAAACGCGCGCAAGCTCGGCTTGCTTTTCGCGAATGGCTGCCTCAGCCTCGCGCTGCGCGGCTTCCGCCACCTTCAAGCGCGCACGATTCTTCAGCACAGACATAGCAAATGCCAGTTCGGCGCCGAGCTGCGAAAAGACCCTTACCGCACTGTCCGTGAACGCTGCCGGCTGAGCGCCATATACCAGCACTGCCCCGACCACTCCCTCGTCTGACCTAAACGGAACCGTCACGCTGGACCTTATGCCGTGACGCAACGCTCGATCACGCCAGTGCGTAAAAATCGGATCATGCAGCACATCATACATCACCACCGCTTCGCCACTGCGGATAGCGCGACCAGTCGGACCTCTGCCCTCTACAACATCCTCCGACCAGCTGAGCGTCAGACCATCCAGATAGGCAAGGGCCATGCCAGCGCGAGCAATTGGCCGCACTTCCTTGCTCGGCTCCGCATCGGCCATAATGATTGTTGCCAAGGCATAGGCGTCATCCTGAATGATCGCGCGGCAGACGCATTCGGCCATCTCCTCGACCGACTCGGCATGGATCAACGCTGAAGCCGATCGGGTATAAGCCTCAAGAGCCCAATTCAATCGACGAAGCTCAAGATCGGCGTCCGATCGGCTTGCCGTTTCCAGGCCGCACAGGCAGGTTTGCCGGTCCGCCGTCTTGTTGACGGTGAGCACGAAAGTCGCGGCGTCTGCAACGGCGCCATCAGGTTGACGCAGGGTGGCTGACCGGTGAATTAGCGTACTACGACGGTCACCCGCGGCCCACCTGCTGAACGCATCGCCCGACGCAGGGTCCAGCAAATCAGGAAACACGTTGCTGCAAAGGCGAGTTTTGGGAATATGCCAGAGAGAGGTTGCGGCGGGATTCGCATCGACCACCCTACCTCCGTTTGCGAGATCCACCGCCAGTCGCGCGCCGTCATGGTTTTCCCACAGAGCGGCATACCAGCTTACCGCGCCAATTTGAATCTCAGTGTCCTCCCTCCAGATCGATTGGCGACATAGCTGCGCTACCACCTGGCGCCCCGTTGGCGCCATTATCGCCGCATCTTTCAATTAAGACCAGATGCCGCCTTTTGGCAAAACACCGCCCGTCACGCCGCCCCCACCGTCTCAGCTGTATCGGTCTCGGCTATGGTCTGTGGAGATTCAAGATTTCACGGAGGTCGTCTTTCCGATTCAAGCTGTGGATGGACAGGCCCTTCTTTACCGACGCCCAATGGGTGAGGATGGCGCTGCAGCGCCTCGGTAGGCCGGGCGAACCGGGGCGGGGTGGCGGCGACGATCGACGGCTATAGAGGTTATATCGTGGGTCGTGCGAACGGGTAGCCCGTTGCGTCACCTGCCCGTTTCGGCAAGCGGAATGCGGTATTCGTGCTGAATTGGGTGAAAGCTGATGTCTTCAAGCGGCTGTTCGATGCCGCTTCGGAGGAGCCGGACTCGGGATATGCCATGGTCGATGCGATGATCGTCAAGGTTCACCGTCATAGATAGATCGCCAATGGCGACTCAAAGCCAAATGGCGACATCTAGTGGAAAACACCTTCGATAGTCTCGAATATGTCAGACGCACCGCCATGCGCGCTGACAATCAGAGCTTCAAAGCGACCATCTATCTTGCCGCTGCTGCGGCTCACAGTGAATCTCACGAGGCCCCGGAGCAGCCCCGCTGATCCCGATTGCAGCCTCGCTGTTCCAGCCGCTTACGGCGTGGTCGAATCGTCGGGCGCCCGGCCGGCACGCCTGGCCTTCTCCTCCGCCGTCCATTGGCGCAGCATCTGGGCGGTACAGCCCGTCGCGCCGCCCGAGCCGACCGGCGAGCAGGTGTCGGGCAGGCCACCAGCCTTGCGGCCGACCTCATCCATCGTCGCGGCGCGGTTCACCCAACTCTGGTTTTGCGGCGGGATCGGGCCCGAATCGCGCAGCGGCTTGGGAATGCGATACGGGTCCTCCAGCGTGCGGCACACCACGACCTCGTCGCCTTCCGACTTCGGGCAGGGCTGCCCGGCGGTGAGCGTAATGTCGCGAATCCGTTTGGGAGGCTTCCCCGATTCGGCCTGGGTCTGCGCCGCTTGGGCTGCTTCAACGGACGGCGCGGGTGCTGTCTGGGCCATGGCCGCACCGGGAAGCCCGAGCAGCGCGATAGCGACGAGAATACGGGACATTGGGTGAACTCCTTGTCGATACAACGTCCGTCCGGCCGCCTTGCTCCATCCTGAACAGAGCGCGTCGCGGCTGGCCATAAGTATTAATCCGGGAGGTGGCGATGCGCGCGCCGATTGTCGAGTCCCCGCAAAAGCGTTAGCGGCGCTGCGCATGATCCTCGTTATCGACAATTATGACAGCTTCACCTGGAACCTCGTCCATTATCTGATGGAGCTGGGCGCCGAGGTCAAAGTCGTTCGCAACGACGAAATCAGCGCGGCCGAGGCGATCGCCAGCAACGCCCATGCCTTCCTCATCTCACCCGGCCCGTGCACGCCGAACGAGGCCGGGATCAGCCTCGACCTCGTCGCGGCCTGCGCCGAGGCGGGCAAACCGTTGCTCGGCGTGTGCCTCGGCCACCAGTCGATCGGGCAGCATTTCGGCGGGCGCGTCGTTCGCGGCGGACTGATGCACGGCAAGACCTCACCGATCACCCATGACGGCACCGGCGTGTTCGCCGATGTGCCCTCGCCCTTTACCGCGACGCGCTATCACTCGCTGATCGTCGACGATATCCCGGCCGAGCTGATCGTCAACGCCACCGCCGACGACGGCTCGGTGATGGGCTTCCGCCACGCATCGCTGCCGATCCACGGCGTGCAGTTCCACCCGGAAAGCATCGCCACCGAGCATGGCCACAAGCTGCTCGGCAATTTCCTGACAGCGGCGGGTCTGCCCCACCGGGCCATGGCGTGACTACCCGCCTTCCCGACCCGTCGCGCGCCCTGTCGCGCGACGGCGCAGCGCAGGCGTTCGCCGATATTCTCGACGCGAAGACGTCCGAAGACGCCATTGCCGAATTCCTGATCGGCCTGTCCGATCGCGGCGAGACGGCGATCGAGATCGCCGAGGCGGCGCGGGCGCTGCGCGCGCGACTCATCCCGATCGACGCGCCCGTCGGCGCGATCGACGTCTGCGGCACCGGCGGCGACGGGCATCACACGCTCAACGTCTCGACCGCAGTGTCGATCATCGTTGCGGCATGCGGCGTGCCGGTCGCCAAGCATGGCAACCGAGCCGCCACGTCCAAGGCCGGCGCGGCCGATACGCTCGAGGCACTGGGCCTCGACATGGAGCGTGCCGGCGCCACGGCCGAGGCGAGCCTCGCCGATATCGGCATCTGCTTCCTGTTCGCCGCCAACCATCATCCGGCGATGGCGCGCATCACGCCGATTCGCCGCCGCATCGGCCGGCGCACGATCTTCAACCTGATGGGGCCGCTGGCCAATCCGGCGCACGTCACACGCCAGTTGATCGGTATCGCGCGGCCCGATTATGCTCCGGTCTATGCCGACGCGCTCGGCCAGCTCGGCACCGAGGCAGGCCTGATCGTATCGGGCGAGGAGGGGCTGGACGAGCTGTCGGGCGCCGGCCCGAGCATCGCGGTGAGCATCGGCGCGCTCGCCTTGCCCGACCGTATCGCGCCCGAGGATGCCGGCCTGTCGCGCCATCAGATCGCGGCGTTGCACGGCGGCGATTCATATTACAACGCGGCGGCGCTGCGGCGGCTGCTGGCCGGCGAGCGCGGTGCCTATCGCGACGCCGTCCTGCTCAACGCGGCTGCGGCGTTGATCGTCGCGGGCAACGCCGATACCCTCACCTCCGGGGCCGCGCGCGCTGCCGAAGCACTCGACAACGGCGCGGCAAATGCGCTGCTCGATCGCTGGATCGCCTATTCATGACCAACATCCTCGACCGCATCCTCGAAACCAAGCGTGCCGACGTCGCCGCGCGCAAGGCGACGATTCCGCTTTCGGAGATCGATGCCTGCATCCATGGCCAGACCCCGCCACGCGGTTTTCGCGCCGCGCTCGACGCGAAGGCGGCGACCGGCCATGCACTGGTCGCTGAAATCAAGAAAGCCAGCCCGTCAAAAGGTCTTATCCGCGCCGATTTCGATCCCCCTGCCCACGCCCGCGCCTATCAGGCCGGTGGTGCCGCCTGCCTCTCGGTGCTGACCGACGAACGCTGGTTCCAGGGCGCCGACCACTATCTCACCGCCGCGCGCGACGCCTGCGCGCTGCCCGTGCTGCGCAAGGACTTCATGGTCGATCCGTGGCAAGTACCCGAGTCGCGCGCGCTCGGCGCCGACGCGATCCTGCTGATCATGGCAGCGCTCGACGACGGCCTGCTCGCCGAAATCGAGGCGAGCGCGATCGATTGCGGCATGGACGTGCTGGTCGAGGTTCATGACGAACGCGAGATGGAGCGCGCGATGAAGCTCAAGTCGCGGCTGATCGGCGTCAACAATCGCGACCTGCGCGATTTCTCGGTCGATTTCGCGCGAACCTATGAGTTGATCGGTAAGGCACCGGCGGGTTGCACCTTCGTCGCCGAGAGCGGTCTGATGACGCGTGCCGACCTCGACGAGATGGCGACGCACGGCGTGCACTGCTTCCTGATCGGCGAGGCGCTGATGCGCCAGGACGATGTCGAGGCGGCGACGCGGGCGATGGTCGGGTGAGCGGCCTCACCCATCTCGACGCGGCCGGCGCGGCGCAGATGGTCGATGTCTCGGGCAAGGCAATCACCGCGCGCGTGGCGGTGGCGACGGGGCATATCGCCATGTCCGCCGCCGCGCTTGCGGCAATCCGCGACGGTGCCGCGGCAAAAGGCGACGTGCTCGCCGTGGCGCGCGTCGCCGGGATCATGGCGGCGAAGAAAACCGCCGAACTGATCCCGCTGTGCCATCCACTCCCGCTGAACCAGGTCGCCGTCGACTTCGCGTTCGACGAAACCGGCATTGTCGCCACCGCGACTGCCACGACCGAAGGCAAGACCGGCGTCGAGATGGAGGCGATGACCGCCGTCTCGCTCGCGCTGTTGACGATCTACGACATGGCCAAGGCGGTCGACAAAGCCATGATCGTCTCCGGCGTGCGGCTGGTCAGCAAGACCGGCGGCAAATCGGGCGACTGGCACGCCTGATCCATCCGCGCACGGCGCGCGGCTGATTCAATCGTGGAGAATGCACGCCATGGTCAGCCATAGCTTCGGCTGCTTCGCCGATGTGCCCCACGCTCCTTCACATCGTCGACACGAACGCAGACACATGCCGCGCCGCACCGATCTTCGCCCTGCTTCGGTGCGGATTTTCCCCTGCTCTTCGTCCCCTTCTCCCCTGCTTTTCGGAGCAGGGGAGAGGTCGTTTAATTTATTGAATTACAGAGATTAATTTCCACAAAAATTGACGCCAATCAGCGATATTTTTCGCTAGTCCCCCGCGCGACGAAAATGGATCGTACGACCGAAGCGATCGAGCAGCAATTCGCCAGCCACCTGCCGCAACCTCGTGCCGCGAAAATCTACCTTGCCGAGATCGTTCGGCGCGAATGTAAAACGCAGTTGCTCGCCCTTGGCCGGGTCGATCGCCACCCGATCGCTGGCGACGTCGAACATCGGCAGCACGAGCATGACCCCGGTTGGCGGCGCGCTCGCCGGAAAGGCGACGACCGTCTCGTCCTCGGCAAGCTGCTGCTGCGCCGCATGGCCATCGGCAAAGGTGATTTCCGCCTCGAACAATTGCCGCGTCATACCGCCCTCGGGCATGTCGAGGGCGATCCGCAATTCGCCGGCTGGCCCCATCTTCTGCCCGGTCATCACGATGCGCGGCGCGGTCACGGGATCGCTGGTCAACACGACCGTGCCATGGTCGACAGCCCAGTTGCCGGCGGCCTCTTCGTCGAGCCCGCCATAGGACAGGGCGTAGCGGAAGCGCCCATCGGCCGTCAGTTCCAGCCCCGCCGCCATCTCCATCTGGTGGCCGTCATAGGTGCCGACCAGCGCAGCGGGATGCGCCTCGTCCACCGGCGCCGCGACGGGCAACAGCAGCAATGCAGCCAGCAGGGGTTTGAGCATGGTCGATCTCCCGGGCGAGAAGTTTCGTCTTTCCATCCCGAGCCTAGCGGCGCTGCGCTGCGCGCGATAGGAACGCAGCGTGACCGCCAGCCCTGCCCCATTGCTCCCCGTCGCCGATGCACAGGCACGGCTGTTCGCGCTCGGCGCGCCGCTCGCGGTCGAAACCATGCCGCTCGCGCGCGCCATCGGTCGCTGGGCGGCGGAAGATATCCTCGCACTGCGCACCCAACCGGCCGCCGACCTTTCGGCGATGGACGGCTATGCGATCCGCTTTGCCGACAAGCCCGGGCCGTTCCGCCTCATTGGCGAAAGCGCCGCGGGCCGCGGCTTTGCCGCAACGATCGGCGCCGGGGAGACCGCGCGCATCTTCACCGGCGCGCCCTTGCCCGACGGCGCCGACAGCGTGCTGGTGCAGGAAGAAGTGGCGGCCGACGGCGTTGATATCCGCATGATCGGCGAAGGTCCGATGCGACGTGGCGGCAATGTGCGACCGCGCGGGCTGGATTTCCATCGCGGCGACGTGCTGATCGCGGCGGGCGAGCGCATCACGCCCGCCCGGTTGGCGGTCGCGGCGATCGGCGGCCACGCCACGCTGCCGGTGCGCCGCCGCGTCGTCGTCGCGATCGTCGGCACCGGCGACGAACTGGTACGCCCCGGCACGGCACTGCGCGACGATCAACTCCCCGAATCGAACGGCGTGATGCTCGCCGCGATGCTCGCCGACCTGCCCGTCGACGTGCTCGCCCTCGGCACCCTGCCCGACCGGCTCGACACGCTGCGCGACGCCTTCGCGGCGGTGAAGGCCGACATCCTGGTGACCACTGGCGGTGCCTCGGTCGGTGACCATGACCTGGTCCGCCCCGCGTTGCTTGCCGCGGGCGGCAGCCTCGATTTCTGGCGTATCGCGCTGCGCCCGGGCAAGCCGATGATGGCCGGCCGGCTGAACGGCGCGGTCGTGCTCGGCCTGCCCGGCAACCCGGTCTCCGCCTTCATGACCGCGACGCTGTTCCTCGGGCCGCTGATCGCCGCGCTGTCTGGGGCGGCCGATCCGATGCCGGCAACGCGCACCGCGATCCTCGGCGAGCCGCTCAAGGCGAATGACCACCGCACCGATTATCTGCGCGCCGCAACGCGCGACGGCCGGGTCTTCGCCGCCGCGATCCAGGACAGTTCGATGCTGCGCACGCTCGCCCGCGCCGACTGCCTGATCGTCCGCCAGCCGCTCGCCGCGGCGGCCGAACCCGGCGATCCGATCGAGATCCTCTCGATCGCTTGACAACGCGCCGGAACATTGCATAAACGTTCCTCGTCTGTTCCGACGGAGGATTACCGGATGTTGACCCGCAAGCAGCATGAACTGATCTGCTTCATCCATGACCGTCTGGAGGAGAGCGGCGTCTCGCCCTCGTTCGAGGAGATGAAGGAGGCGCTCGACCTCAAGTCGAAATCGGGGGTCCACCGCCTGATCAGCGCGCTGGAAGAGCGAAAGTTCCTGCGTCGCCTGCCCAATCGCGCCCGTGCGCTCGAGGTGCTGCGCATGCCGGAACGCGCCGAAGCGCCACGCAAGACTGCGGTCACGGCGACCACGCCATCCAATGTGCGAAACCTGCCCGAGCCCGCCAATGACGTGATCGAGATTCCGTTGCATGGCCGCATCGCGGCCGGTGTGCCGATCGAGGCGTTCGAGAGCAGTGCGATGCTGGCGGTGCCGGCGGCGTTGCTGGGCGGCGGCGAGCATTACGCGCTCGAGGTCGCGGGCGACTCGATGGTCGAGGCCGGCATTCTCGACGGCGATTATGCGCTGATCCGGCGCGCCGATACCGCGCGCGATGGCGACATCGTCGTCGCGCTGATCGAGGACAGCGAGGCGACGCTCAAATATTTCCGCAAGGAAGGCGCGATGATCCGGCTCGATCCGGCCAACCGCGCCTATGACCCGCAGCGCTATCGCCCCGAACAGGTGCGCGTGCAGGGCAAGCTCGCCGGGCTGCTGCGCCGCTACTGATCTCCGTCGGGCAGCGCGCGGTGGATCCAGCAATTGACCGAGAAGCGCGAGGCGGCAAAGGCGCCTGACGGGCAGCTCACCGGCATCACCTCGTGCGGCGCCCAGGAGGGGAAGGCGACGAGACGGTTTTGCGCGGGTACGAGATCGGCGAACGCCCCCGTCTCGGCGCGTGCCGAAAAGGGATGCAGGCGCAGTTCGCCGCCGGAAAACCCCTTCGGCTCGGGGTGGAAATAAAACACCGCGCTGATCATGCGCGTCGCGCTCTGCCGCGTCGCGGTGACGGCGGTGTCGCTGTGGCGCCGGTAATAATCGCCGTCATTGTGGCAGACGAGTCCGAGCTGGATCTTGCCGACCGTAAAATGCTGTAGACCAAGCGCAGGGCAGAGATCCGCCACCAGCGGCGCGATATGGTCAAGGAAGAGGGCGCGCTGCGGCTCGAACGTCTTTGCCGGCAAGCAGCGCGACGCCCGGATCGCGGTGTCGACACGGCCGTGCGGCCCGCCGACCAGCGTGGACACGAAATCCGCCTCTCGCGCGAGCGTCCAGGCAATCAAGGACCGAAGTGTGTCGGCCGGCAGGAAATCGTCGCGCACGACATGGGGCGCGATGCGGTCGAGCGGCGATGAGGCGGGTGTCATTGATGCTCCTTGCCGGGCGCTGGCCGCTGTGGCGCCGCCGCATTGCGCCAGGGATGTTCATCGACCCCGGTGCGCACCGTGCGCACCGATCCGCTGCCCAGGGCGATCGCCACGCCGCCCGTGCGGGCCAGCGTCGCGCGATCGAGCCGCAACCAGCGCGGGCGGCAACGCGCCGGCAACTGCCGCTCGCTGATCACGATGTCCGCCGTCGCGCAGGCGGCGATCAATTGGTCGGCGGGTATGAGATAGGTGCTGCGCGTCGCGAGGATACGCCAGTGCCGCCCGCCGGCCGCGCGTTCGGCGAGGCACAGATCGCGGCTGCACCGCGCGTCTGGCTGGTCGGCCAGCAGCATGGGTTCGCCGTCGGCGCCGCTGTTCTCGGTCATCATGTCGGCAACATAGTCGCCAGTGCGATCGCGCAGCAACGCCAGACCGCCATCGGCGGTACGCACCGCGACGTGACGGCCGTCCCCGGTCACCAGCAGGTCGGGTGCCGGGGTCAGCAGCGCCCATAGCGCGCCGGCCGCCAGCGGGATCACGCCAAGCCGCCGCCAACGGGTCCGCCACAGGGCGATCCACAGCCCGCCGGCCACCATCAATGCATAGGCGCCACCCGGCATCGACGGCAGCGCAGCGACCGAGCCGGGCAAGTCGGCGGCGACATGCGCGATCCACAGCAACAGGTCGAGCGAGCGCGTGGTCAGCCACCAGAAGGGCGCGCCGGCGCCGACCAGGTCGGTCAACAAGGCGAGCGCTTCCAGCGGCATGGTGACGAAGGTCGTCAGCGGGATCGCCACGATATTGGCCACCGCGCCGTACACACCAGCCTTGTGAAAATGGAACAACGAGATCGGCAGCAGCGCCAGTTCGACGACGCAGCCGGTCAGCAGCAACGATGCCAGCTCGCGTCCGATCTTGCGCAGCCGCCGCTCGTCGCGCTTTAGGAACCAGCCACGCACCCGCGGATGCTCATGCAACGCGACGATCGACGCGACCGCGGCGAAGGACAGCTGGAAGCTCGGTCCGGCCAGCGCATCGGGAAACAGCAGCAGCACGAGGAAGGCGCCGGCCGCGACCAGCCGCAGCGTGATTGCCTCGCGGCCGAGCATCAGCGCGATTATCACCAGCACCGCCGCGACGCATGAGCGCACCGTCGGCACCTCCCATCCGGTCAGTGCGGTATAGCCGATCGCCGCCAACGCGCCGGCCGCGGCGGCGAACAACCGCAGCTGGAAGCGTAACGCCAGCCAGGGACTGAGCGCGAGCAGCCGCAGCACCACGAACATCGTCGCCGCGACCACTGCGCTGATATGCAGGCCGCTGACCGACAGGAGGTGCGCGAGACCCGATCGCCGCATCGCATCGGCATCGCTCTCCGGCATCGCCCCCTGATCGCCCGTCGCCAGTGCGGTGGCGATCCCGCCGGCGCCGCCCGGCACGCTGGCCTGGATATGCCGCGAGAGGCGATCGCGCAGGCCGTTGTCCGCCACCGGCCCCGGTGTGACGATCGCGATCGGCGGAAAGGCGCGCCCGGTACCGCCGATATCGCTGAACCACGCGACGCGGGCAAAGTCATATGCACCGGGCACCGCCGGCTCCGCCGGCGGCATCAACCGCGCACCGAGCCTGACCGTGGCGCCCGGCACCAAGCCCGCAGGCATATCGGCATCGGCGATGTTGACGCGCAGATGCGCGGGCAGGACCGGCAGAGCGTCGGGCTTTCGCCGGCGGTAGCGGCGATCCTGATGCTTGTCCGGCACGGCGACGACTCGCAGCGGTGTCAACCGCAACCGCACGAGTTGGCGCGGCGGCAGCGGCTGAACCTGTTCCACTTTCGCCTCGAAGGTCGCGATCGTCGGACCGGTCAACGTCTTTCCCGCATCGCCCGCGGCGCGCCACCAGATTAGCGCGACCCCGATCGCCATCGTCGCCGCGCCGATCGCGACCACCCTGCCCGCGCGCCCGCCACGTCCGACCGCCAGCGCGGCCAATGCCAGCGCCCCCAAGGCTAGAATCAGGCCGCGCCATTGATGCGCCAGCGGGAGTATCAGCCAGGCAGCGATGCCGGCGCCAAGTGCGACAGGCAGCCACAGCGCCAGCTGGTCGCGTTCGGCTTCGAGCCATAATTCCACGCCGTCGCGCAAACGAAGCGCAAAGCCAGCGATCCGCGCGATTTGAAGCCGCGAGGGTGCTGTGCTAGCGGCATCGGCGGCTGAACTGGCCATCGAATTTCATTTCTGGGAGCATGCGCGTTTGGGCGCAAGGTCTGACATTGCGGCCGCCGGTTCCGGCGCGCCCGACACATCGGCAGTGGTGACGCGATTCGCGCCGTCGCCGACCGGCTATCTGCACATTGGCGGTGCCCGCACCGCCTTGTTCAACTGGCTGTTCGCGCGGCGATTCGGCGGCAAGTTCCTGCTGCGCATCGAGGATACCGATCGCGCCCGCTCGACCCAGCCGGCAATCGACGCGATCCTCGACGGGATGCGCTGGCTCGATCTCGATTGGGACGGCGATACCGTATTCCAGTTCGAGCGTGCCGCGCGCCATGCCGAGGTCGCAAATGCGATGGTCGAAGCGGGCGCGGCCTATCGCTGCTACCTGACGCAGGACGAACTCGCCGCAATGCGCGCCGACGCGGAGGCGGCGAAGAAGCCGTTACGGATTCGCTCGCCATGGCGCGACCGTGCGCCGAACGAGGACGGCAAGCCTTTCGTCGTGCGACTGAAGGCACCGACCGAAGGCGCGACGACGATCATCGACCGCGTCCAGGGCGAGGTGACCGTCCAGAATGCCGAGATCGACGATCTCGTCCTGCTGCGCTCCGACGGCAACCCGACCTATATGCTCGCGGTGGTGGTCGACGACCACGATATGGGCGTAACCCACGTCATCCGCGGCGACGATCATCTCAACAACGCCTTTCGCCAGTTGCCGATCTATCGCGCGATGGGGTGGGACGAGCCGGTCTATGCCCACATCCCGCTGATCTTCAACCCCGACGGCAGCAAGATGTCGAAGCGCAAGAATGCCGTGGCCGTCGACGTCTATCGCGACGAATTCGGTATCCTGCCCGAGGCGCTCGACAATTACCTTCTCCGCCTCGGTTGGGGTCATGGCGACGACGAGATCATCAGCCGTGCCCAGGCGACCGAATGGTTCGACCTGAGCGGCGTGGGGCGTTCACCGTCGCGCTTCGATCTCAAGAAGCTCGAAAACCTCAACGGCCATTATATCCGCGAGGCCGACGACGCGCGGCTCGCCGATCTGGTGACAGCACGGCTCGATTTCGTGCCGACGGATGCGCAGCGCGACCTGCTGCGCCGCAGCATGGCATCGCTCAAACCACGCGCCGCGAACCTCGTCGATCTCGCCAATGGCACCGCCTTCCTGTTCCGCACACGGCCATTGCAGATCGACGAAGATGCCGCGCCGCTCCTCGCCGGCGAGGCACCGGCATTGCTCGCGCGCCTCCACGCCGCGCTTGACGCGGTCGAAAGCTGGGATACGGAAGTTTTGGAAGATGCGGTTCGCCGCGTTGCGGAAGATGCGGGGGTCAAGCTTGGCCAGGTTGCGCAACCGCTGCGCGCCGCGCTGACCGGTCGTCGGACGTCCCCCGGCATCTTCGACGTGCTCGACCTGCTCGGGCGCGACGAGAGCCTGGGACGAATCGCCGACCGGATGGCCTCATGACGAAATTGAAGGAAGGGCACGCGCGATGACCGATCAAGCCATGATCAATCTGGGCAACCACGAATATAAGGTCCTTTCGGGCAGTGTCGGCCCCGACGTGATCGATATCCGCCGGCTTTATGCCGACAGCGGCATGTTCACCTACGACCCCGGCTTCACCTCGACCGCGAGCTGTGAATCCGCGCTTACCTATATCGATGGCGACGAGGGCGTGTTGCTCCATCGCGGCTACCCGATCGGGCAGCTCGCCGAGCAGTCGAGCTTCATGGAGGTTTCGTACCTGCTGCTCAACGGCGAGTTGCCGTCGGCCGCCGAGCTCGACAATTTCACCTACACGATCACGCGCCACACCATGCTGCACGAACAGCTGGCGACCTTTTATCGCGGCTTCCGTCGCGACGCGCACCCGATGGCGGTGATGTGCGGCGTGGTCGGCGCGCTGTCGGCTTTCTATCACGATTCGGCCGACATCACCGATCCGCATCAGCGCATGATCGCCAGCCACCGGCTGATCGCCAAGATGCCGACGATCGCCGCGATGGCGTATAAATATTCCGTCGGGCAGCCCTTCCTCTATCCCGACAACTCGCTGAGCTACACCGGCAACTTCCTGCGCATGACCTTCGGCGTGCCCGCCGAGCAATATGTCGTGAACCCGGTGGTCGAAAAAGCGCTCGACCGCATCTTCATCCTCCATGCCGATCATGAGCAGAACGCCTCGACCTCGACCGTGCGGCTCGCCGGCTCGTCGGGCGCCAATCCCTTCGCGTGCATCGCGGCTGGCATTGCCTGCCTGTGGGGCCCCGCGCATGGCGGCGCCAACGAGGCCGCGCTCAACATGCTGCGCGAGATCGGCACGCCCGATCGTATCCCGCATTATATCGCCCGCGCCAAGGACAAGAACGATCCGTTCCGGCTGATGGGCTTCGGCCACCGCGTCTACAAGAATTACGACCCACGCGCGACGGTGATGCAGAAGACCGTGCGCGAGGTATTCGCTGCCTTGAAGGTCAGCGATCCGGTGTTCGACGTCGCGCTGCAGCTTGAGGAAATGGCGCTGAGCGATCCTTATTTCATCGAAAAGAAGCTGTTCCCCAACGTCGATTTCTATTCCGGCGTGATCCTGTCGGCGATCGGTTTCCCGACGACGATGTTCACCGCGCTGTTCGCGCTCGCGCGCACGGTCGGCTGGGTCGCGCAGTGGAACGAGATGATCGCCGACCCAGAGCAGAAGATCGGTCGCCCGCGCCAGCTCTATACCGGCCCGACCGCGCGCGATTATCAGCCGGTGGACAAGCGCTGATGCGCGCGCTGCGTCCGGTCATGCTCGCGCTCGGCACGCTGGCCGTGCTGATGGGTCTGTTGTGGGTCGGCCAGGGCCTCGGCTACATCCATTGGCCGGCGTCGAGCTTCATGCTCGAACAGCGCGAATGGGCCGTGAAGGGCGCGCTGGTCGCGGCGGCCGGTGCGCTGCTGATCTTCCTCAACCGGCCGAAGCGCGCTTAACCGTCACCACGACAGGGTAGCGTAAACACGAACCGCGCGCCCTGCCCCGGCGCGCTGTCGACCGTCACGTCGCCGCCCATCGCGCGTGCCAGCCGGCGGGCGATATACAGCCCCAACCCGCTGCCGCCCGGTTCGCGCGGATCGACGCGCTCGAACTTCTCGAAAATGCGCTGCTGGTCCTCGATCGCGATACCCTTGCCCTGATCGGCGACGATCACCGCGCAGATATCGCCTTCGCACTCGATGCGAATCCACACCATGCCGTCGGGTGGCGAATAACGTACCGCATTGCCGATCAGGTTGACGAGCACCTGCAAAGCGCGGCGGAACTCACCGGTCGCCGCGAGCGTCTCGTCGGCCGACGGCTTGTCGATACGTACCCGCGCCTCGGTTGCGCGGACCGCCAGCAAGCCGGCGGCGCGACGCGCCATGTCGGCGAGGTCGATCGCTTCGGCGGCGACCGCGAAATCGGGGCGTTCGATGAATTGCAGGTCGACCAGATCGTCGACCAGCCCCGCCAGGTGCCGCCCCGCCGTGGCGATGTCGGCGGCATAATCGGCATAATCCTGGCGCAACGGCCCCTCGGCCTTGGCGCTGATGCTGTCGGCATTGGCGATGATGCGGTCGAGCGGCCCGCGCAGCGCCTGGTCGAGCCGCGCGGCGAAGGCGGTCGTCGCGGCATCGGCCTGCGGCATATGCGACGCAACCTTCGTCTCGTCGGCGATCAGCTCGGCCGAACCGACGAAACCGGCAAAGACCCCGCTCTCGTCGGTGCGCGGGCTCGCCGACAATTTGACGCGCCGCCCGGTCGCGCGAATCGTCGCCAGTTGCCCGTCGAAGCGCTGGTGCAGCGCAAGACCACCGAGAATCGGAAAGCTGCCTTCGCGATCCTCGCCGAGCGCGAACAATTTGGTCAGCGGCTGGCCAAGCAAGCCGGCCGCGTCGAAGCCATAGCGCGCGCCGGCCGAAATCGACACGAAGCTCAGCCGTAGCGCGGCGTCGGCCTCCCACAGCCACTCGGCGCCACTGCGCAGGAAATCGCCCTCGCGCTGCTGCGCCGGGGCGACCGGTTGCCACGGCGTGCGGGTACGCCAGCCGGTGATCGCTAGCCGTACGCCGCCGCCCTCGGGTTCGGCGCGGACCCATAGTTCGACATCGTCGTCACCGTCGGCGGCCACCACCGCGCGCGACACCAGGATGCCGAGGCGCTGCGCCAGGCGCGCGATCGTGGCGATCTGCGGGACGGCGAACGGGGCACCGAGCGCGCCGCCGGCACGCGCGTTGAGATCGTGCAGCCGCTGTTCCGCCTCGACCAGCCGCCCGCCCGCATCGATCCTGCCGCGAACGGGCGGCATCATCGGCTCGACCATGTTCATGCCGCCCCGCCGCGTGCCAGCGAGCGCATCGCGGCGCGGTAATCGGGATGGAGCAGCAACGGCGCGAGCGCGATTCGCGCGCTGGCGGAAGGAAGCTCGGCAATCGCATCGAGCCGGTCGGCAAAGGCCTCGATGTCGCGGCGCGGGTCGGCCTCGGTCAGCGCGAGGCCGATCCGCGCGATCGAACTGCGATCGAGCTCGAGCGCGCGCAACACCGGCCAGAGCTGATCGCCGGCCGGATCGAGCGCGATATCGCGCGTCTCGCCATATTCGAGACCCAGCGCATGCGCGATGAACGCGACGAACAGGGGCAGCCGTCGATCGGCCAGCGCCTCGACCAGCAAGGTCGCGAGTTCGTCGGCGTGCGCGTCGACCGCGGCGGCAACGCGCATCGCCGTCGCCTCGACGCGGTCGCCCTCGTCATGCGCGCCGACCTGGCGCAACGCGGCTTCGGCCAGCGCGCGGTCGAGCAGCACGACATTGTCGCCGGCATCCTCGCTGCTGCGTTCGCGCAGCGCGGCCGCGACCCACCACACCAGCCGGTGGTGCAGCTCGGCCGGCAGGTCGCTCCACCCCTGCGCTTCGCCCGGCGGGGCGGCGCGGCGACGGCTTTCCGCGCCGAGCAGCGCCATGGCACTGCTCGACACCACGCTGTCGGGGCTTTGTGCAAGCCGCGCGAGCAGGCTCGGCCAATCGGGTTCATCGGGCGCCTGCACCGGCAGCGCCTCGCCCAGAACATCCGCCCTGACCCGGCCGACCAGTTCACGCATCAGGTCGGTATCGCGCATCAGGCCGGCCGATACCAGCCGGTCGAGCACCGGCCGGCGATCGGACACCAGCGCCTCGGCAAGTTCCGGTTCGCCACGACCGGCGAGCAGGCGCGCGGCGTGCTGGCGCAATGCCGATTCGACCGCGGCAGTCATGCCGCTGATCGCCGTCGCCAGCGCCGCGCGCGTCCGGTCGTCGAGCCGTGCTTCTTCGGGAAGAAAGAAATCGTCGATCGCTACCGCCAGCCGCTGATCGGCGCGCGGGATCGCCGCCGCCGCACGTGCGAGCAGCCCCATGGCATTCTTGCGAACGCCGTCATCAGTGTCGCCAACGTCGATCGACATGCACACCGATCTAGGGAAGTGTCGTTAAAGTCGCCCTAAGGCTTTTCGCGCAGTGCCTCAACGGCGGCACCCAGCGTCAGCGCGGCATAGCCGGCCGCCACCGCCAGCGCGGCGATCACCTCGCCGCCGATCGTCGGCGGCAGCATCACCACGAGATAGGCCAGTGGGCTGCCCCACCAGCGCCGCCGGATCGCCGCGCCGCCGGCACGCTCGACCAGCCCGGCCGCCACGATGCCCGCCGCCGCGATGACGAGCCCCGTCGCCGTGCCGCCCGACTGCCGGACGCTGTCGCCGAGCAGCAGCGCGGCCAGTGCCGCGGTCAGCAGCGCGCCGCCACGGCCGAAGCGTACCAGCCCATCCTCGTCACGCAGCCATGCCAGCACGGCGCCGATCGAGAAGAAGATCACCGCCACCGTCACCGCCCCCAGCCCACCCGCAACCCAGCCGAAGTGCATCGCGCCGCAACCGAGCGCGGCAGTGACGAGCCCCGCGCCACCCAGCGCAGCGGTCGGTACCGCGCGCGCCACCAGTCGCGGCAAGGCGAGCCGGATCAGCGGCGCGAGAATGTAGCGGTCGGCCCAGCGGATCGGCGGCGCGACCAGCGCCGCGAGGATCGCCTTGCCGCGATCGGCGAGATCGCGCGAGTCGCGGAAGATGCCATGAGCCGGGTCGTTCGCCGGCAACCGCAGATGCGCCGCGCCATCCTGCGCCGCGACGCGCAACAGCGTCGACTGGAAATCATAGTCGCGCGGCAGCGCTGCAACCTCGGCGATGTGGCGCGGATCGAGCCGGGCAAGCCCGGCCCAGGCGGTCAGCGCGCCGACCCGTTCGAAACCCGGCGGCGCGTCGCGATCGTCGATCACCAGCAAGGCATCCTCGCCCTCGGCAGCCATCTGCATGACGATGTCGCCCGTGGTGACCAGCCCATCGGCCACGACCAGCAGACGGGCAAGCGGGTGCAGCTTCTCGGCGACCTCGGTCGCGGTGCGCACCGCGTCGACCGCCGCGCCGCGCCGCCCGATGCGATTGATCGCGCCGAGCAGTTCGGGCGTCATCCGCGCGACGACGAGGATGATCTGCGAGGCACCAGCCGCGATCAACAACCGCGCCTGGAACTCGACCAGCGTCAGCCCGCCAAACGGCAACGTCGCCGCGAGCACCCCGGGACGATCGTCGGCATCTTCGGTCGCAAAAATCAAGCCGGCCAGCATCGCGAGGCTGTTAGGCGGTCATGTCCCGAATGGCAAAGGGGGTAACGCGTTCAGGCCGCAACGTGCTCGTGTTCCTGCGCAAGCAGGAACCCAGAGCCACGAGCGTCGCGCCCGGAACCCTGGGCTCCTGCTTGCGCAGGAGCACACATCCTGTCCGATTCGGGTATCCTAGACCTGCGCGGTAAACGGCGAGAAATCGGTTCCTTCGTCATAGACGTCGACGCCCTCGCGCTTCTTGAGGAAGCCGACCACGGCATAGGTGACCGGCGTCAGGATCACTTCCCAGCTCACCTTGAGCACGAACTGGGTGAGGATGACCGCCAGGATCTTGTGCACCGGCCAGTCGGGCAAGGCGTAGAAGGCGAGTGGGTAGAAGATCACGCTGTCAGCACCTTCGCCGATGATCGTGCTGCCGATCGTCCGAGTCCACAGCATGCGCCCCGCAGTCCAAATCTTCATCTTTGCGAGCACGACCGAATTGAGGAAATCGCCCGCCCAGAACGCGACCAGCGAAGCAGCGATGATCCGCCAGCCGCTACCAAACACGCGTTCGTAAGCCGCCTGGCCGTTCCAGCCCTCGTCGACCGGCAGGTGCACCACGACTTGCTCCATCAAAGCCATGAACAGGAGTGCCGCGAAGCCGGTCCAGATAACCCGTCGCGCGCGTGCATAACCATAAACTTCGGTCAGGATGTCATCGATGACATAGGAGATCGGGAAAAATAGGATCCCGGCACCAAACGCCTGTGGCCCGATGAACGGCACGTCGATCACCGATCGTTTTTCCGCGCCGATAATGTTGGACAACAACAGGATCACGACGAACGCCGCCATCACGATATCGAAATAGCGGAAATGCGCGCCCTTCATCTCACGCGCCGTCACCCGCTGCAATGTCATCGCCTACCCCCACGTCCAAGCCGGCAGCCGTTATGATCAGCGTTTCAACCGCGCGCAATCCACGCTAAGCGCATCGCGGGCGCCCGTAGCTCAGCTGGATAGAGCACATGCCTTCTAAGCCTGTGGTCGCTGGTTCGAATCCAGCCGGGCGCGCCATTTTTCAATAGCTTAGCGGATGAAATAGATGCGAGGCACGCGGCTAGGTAACGCATAGGTAACAATTGTTTGCGGATACAAAAGGCCCGCCCCGAGCTTCGGTTGAGGCGGGCTAATATCCGGGTTGACGAAGTGGCCGGCCGGATCTCACCCGGCCGGGTTCGTCATGCCGCCGCTTGGCGGGCGCGAAAACCACGCTCGCGAACCGCCGGGAAATGCATGAGCGATCGGCATCGACCTGGGAGCGGATGGCTCAGGCGACCGAGGATACCGCGGCGCGCGCCGTCGTCAACGCGGCGGCGAAGGCTGAGCGATAGCCGAGCCGAGCGGCAGCTAACCACCACTCATTGCAGTTCCGCGATCGTGACGGCGACCGGTGCTCCCGATTGCCGACCGACAGGTATCGGGCGAAAAAGCTGCCCGGCAGGAGCCGCCCAGTAGCGGACATGCGCATGAGCACGAAGTTATAGCCTTACTTTGAGATATTTTGTCCGTCGTCCATCACGCGGTTTATAAGCGCATCTGTCCCGGCCTCGCTTAACATCCTGCCCATTGCAATCGCCACCTCCGGTGTCATCCAAATGACGTCACCGTCGTAACCCTCTATAAAGACGTGGCCATCCTCGACCCACACTCGTCGCGGACTCCCATACCGCTTGGCCTGAGCCAAATGCGTGACCAATTTCTTATGCTCATCCGGAGTGAGCGAGGATTGCGGCTTATTGAGATTCATCGGCTGACCAGTCGTTTTAAAACGGAGTGGGTTCGTTGATTTTCGAACTACAATAGCACCGTGGCGGATCGTCAACTATCCACCAACTATCGCCGTCCGCGTATCTCTTCCGCGGACGGATCGCCTGAAAGCCGACTGGCAGCTATCGGGCGAGGAAGCCGACAGGCAGGAGTCGCCCAGAAGCGGTCGTCAGTCGGGGACATCGGAACCATAGATGTCGAGGTCGATCAGTAACCCACGTTCGCCGAGACGGGTGAGCGTGTCAGATCGCAGTGTCAGACCTTCGTTACCACTGCCGAGGAAAACACCACAAAAGGCTCGACCACGGTATCGCTGTGCAAATGATCGCCACGCCACGAGGTCGTCAGACAAACCATCGAGGAGATCGTTGATTTGGCCGTCGAGATCGCCTGGCTCACGACGTTCCGCTTTTACGCGCCACGACCCGGTGGGGGCGACGTGCACCGTCCCCGACCTTGTCTTCCATTGACCGCCCTTGCTTACGCCGACGGTAGGTTCGGCACCCAGCGCCGACGTAATCTCTGCCGGGTCGAGATCGTCACCATAAAAGCCAATCGAAGCGGCGGACTTATGTAGGATGCCCATGGGCACTTTTCGCACGAACTGGTCTTCAACGCTAGAAAGCAGACTGGCAGCTAACCACCACTTCCCGTCATTCAGCATCGGTTGACGCGGGCACAAAGCGGGGGATTTGCACCACTGCCTCCAACAACGGCGTTTCGCCCTGCATGCACATATCGCCGACATAGGGGCAGACCAGCGCCTCGGCGACGCCTGTCGCGCCATCCAGCCACCCGGTCCAAGCCTCCGGATCCAAGATCGCCGGCCCTTCCGTCCGGCCCGAAACGGTGGCGGTGGCGTCATCGTTTTCGTCGCAGCGTGCGACAAAGCCTTGGCCGGCGGTGGATGCCCGATAGCTTGTCGCATCGTGGGATATGCTATCGCGCCCGGGCGCCGCGCCTTGCTTGGCCGCCCACGCGGTTTGGCTATTTGTTCCGCATTTTGCGGGACAATTCGTGCCGCCTCTCGCTGTTGCTCAATCAACTCCGCAAAGCGCCGAATTTGCTCGTCCCGCTGCTCCTTGGCCCGAGCATGATGCTCGCGGCCCCACGCCGATCGCTACCATTTCGGCTGCAATTGAGGTCGCGACTCGCTCCGGCCGGCGATAATGGCGGGCATGCAACCGAGCACCGACCCCGATCTCCTCTCGCGCAACGTCATCACGTCGGCGTCACCCGATGGCCTGGTCGCGATCATCAACGGCACCACCGAGGTCCGGGCTTGGGACACGGTGACCGCCGTAAGCGCGACGATCGTTGAGCACGGCGGCGCGCAGATCCTGGTCGCCGCGATCGAGTTCGACGATGGGCGGCATTTCGTCGTCGGTGAGATTGAGCCAGGCTGGACGTCGATCGTCGAGCAGCTGCACTTGGGTTTGCCGGGCGTCGAGCCATTCACCTCGTGGGCGCCGCGGCTGATCGACCGGCCCGGCGTGGTCGAGCTGTACGATCTGGACCGACAGGAGCGATAGCGGGAGCGGCTCCCGATATCGCCGGTTCGCGATCGTGATGCGTCAATCCCACTCACGCGATATGCGCCGGCACTCGTGATAGATCAGCGCCGGGCCATCGGGACGCGCCTCGAGCTCGGCGCGCAGTTCCTCGCGGTCATACGGCGCGCGATCGGTGCTGTAGGCTACAACGGCGATTCCCTGAATCACAAAGCTCGCCAGTAAGAGCGAGAGGCCGAGACGTTGCTGACAGCGTCGGCGCGCATTTCGGGAAGCCAGGCGCTTCATATCCTCCATGACGGTCGCGGCGGCCGCGTATGCGATCGAGCTTCCCGCGATGGCGGCTAGAGATGGATGCGTCCGGCGCGAATTGCCGCCGTCAGTGCGCGCTCCACCGTCTCGGCTGTCATGGATGCGACCAGCTCGCCTGTCGCGAGGGCAGTCTTGTCGCGCTGGTCGACGCCGCTCAGACCCTGGCCAAATTGACGGAGTGATGTGTCGCTGCCGGTGATCACCGATCGCCGAGCTCGATTAGCCTGCCCTCACGCGCAACAATCTCGGTGAGCAATCCGAACGTTAACTCCGCCACCCATGCATTCAGCCGCGAGAGCCGCGGCGTCCCGCTATCGTGCTGCGCGTCGGGATGCTCGCTTGCTGCCTTCGCGTGTTTGAAAAAAATGGGCTTTATGCGGTTCATCATCTCGTCAAGGGCGGCCGGCGGTGCCTTGTCCGCGAAGGCCTCGCGCAGCATCCTCTCATAGGGCGCCCATTGGAGCGTGAGCCCCCCGGGGAATTCGAAGATGTTGTCGGTATCGGGCATGCTTGGTCTCCGAATTGATGGACGTGGCTTAGAAATTCAGGCCGGTGCCCGAAAACCTCCCCTTGCGGTGCGCCGCTTTTATGCCGGTCGCCAAGGCGTCGCCGTGGTTTAGAAACAGCCGCTTGACGCTTTCTCCATCGACCGCGTGTATGTGGACGGTGAGGCCCCCGCTTCCGCCGGCAGTACCTTCGCCGTCATTCGAGGCGGGGCGAGAATTGGTGTTCGCCGCCGGCGCCTGGTAACCGCCGCTCAGCCCGGCTGGCAGCGCGTAGGAGGGGAGCGCGCCGAGGGCGCCGATGCCGGATGGCATCCCCCAGGCGCCGTTCGTCAGCATGTCGCGAAGCGGGTTTGCGTACCGCGCTGAAAGGATCATTTCGTCTTTGTGCGCGATGATCGTCGCGCCGTCGTATGGAACGCGGTCCATGCCGTCCTCAGCCGAGAACGCCATGACCCCAGCGAAGGCGGTCGCCGCCGCGATCGGCGCAAGGATTGGGCCGACGAAGGGGATGCCGGCAACCGCTTTGTAGGCCGCCGCCGCCGCCGCTTTCGCATTGCCGACGGTCAGCCTTATGTTCGACGCGATCTCGGCGCTCTCCCCCATGGCGATGCTCGTGAGCCATGTCTGGAGCATTTTCGAAATCGACTGTTCGACGCCGCCGAGAAGGCTTTTCCACAGGTCATTGATCGTCCCGTTGAGCCCTCGCTGAAACGTCACCATCTTTGCAATGGCGTCGCCAAAGGTCCTCGCCATCGTCGCATATTGCGCTCGCTCGGCATCGAGGGTCTTCTGGTTGTCCTGCTGGACCTTCTGTTGGGTCTGCGCATTGAGCAGGCGCATCCGGTTGAGGTGCTGGGCCTGGAGCGCCTCGTCCTGCCGGCGCAGCGCATCTTTCTGCTTATCGGTCTGTCCCTGGACCGCGATCTCGTCCTGCAGCGCCTTGTGATTGAGCTCGTAGAGCCGGTTCTCTTGGTCGGCGTCGAGCTGGTAGAGCTGCGCGTTGAGCGTCGCGCGGGCCTGCGTCGCCGCGACCGCACTGATTTTGCCCGCCCTCTCTTCCGCGTCGATCGCCGCCAGCTTCTGTTGCAAGGCGATTTTGGCCAGTTCGGTTTCGGTACGCGTCGCCTCGGATTTGATCGCGAGCGTGCTGCGAATCGACGCATCCTCGGCCTGGGCCTGGGCTGTCAGCATCGCGAGGCGGAGGCTGTAATATTTCTTCTCGCCCGATAGCCGCTCTTCGTGACTGAGGTCGGCGCGCTTGAGAATGTTGTTCCAATATGCGGCCTCCGCCGCGAGCGACATTTCGTGATAGCCGCCGTCCTGGTCGACCATCTCGGCGATCGCGAGCTTTTCCTGTGCGAGTTTTTCTTCCCAGTCCGACATGCGGCTTTTGGGTTCTTTCTCCTTTTTCGGCTTCGGCGTATGCGAAAGCCCCAGATCTCCGGTCGAGGGCGGCGCCGTCTTGATCGCAGCGTTGAGCTTGTCGATGCTGGCCTGAAGGTCATCCACCGCCTTCTTTTGCGTCAGGTAGGCATCGCGCGCCTTTGCCGCCTGGTGCTGCGCGAACGATGAATCGACCGCCATCATACTGGCGCCCTCGGCGCCCATGGCGTCAGCATAGGGGCTCCCGGCCTGAGTGTCCTCGACCTCGCGATGTTTCGTCTGCGCCTCCGCGTTCGCGGCGACCAGGGCGGCCTGTGCGGTTTTCAGGTGCGCCGCAGCCAGGTCGAGCGCCGCGCTGGTTTCCGCCTTCATGGCCATCAGCGCATCCCGCGACTTGCCCGCGAGATTGTCCTCGGCGTTGGCGAGGGTGTCTTTGGCCTGCCGGAGATCGTTTTCGGCGGTGATCTGCTCGAGGGTCTTCTCGGTGTAGACCTGGTACAATTCGATTGCCCCGGCGACCGCCGCCGCGAGCCACGTCCATGGATTGGCGAGCATCGCGGCCGTCGCTTCCATCGTCGCGACGGCCATGGCGCGCATCCCGGCCGTGAGACCTCCGATCAGGGCGGAGAACGCAGCGACGATGCCGCCGGCCTCGAAGACACCTATCAGCCCGGTCAGTGCGATCCGCAGCTCGGCGGTGCTAAGGATGGCGGACGCCATGCTGACCGCCCACTTGCCCGCCATCACAGCGGCGAACCCGCCCGCAATCGAGACAATGAGGCTGAGATGGTCGTAGAGCGTCGCGATGACGGCGCCGAGCACCTGCACGGTCTCGCCCATCACCTTGGCTGAGATCACGATCGCGTCGAAGATATCGCGCATCGCGCCGCCCTGGTTATAGCTCTGCACCATCTCCTGAACTAGCTCGACGAACCCTTCGGTGATCTGCGTGAGCGTTTCCGCGAAGGCGTCTCCCAGCGTGTTTTTCAGTCCCTCCCATGCGATCTTGCTGGTATTGATCGCCTCGGCGAGCTTCTGGCCTTTCTCATTCGCTGCCTCGCTGACCATGCCGAGTGCCTCGGCCTTCGCCGATAGCTCCTCGATCCCCTTCGAGCCCTGCTCCAGGACGGGGATCATTTCGCGGCCGTTTCTGCCGAAGAGCGTCATCGCCAGCGCCAGTCGCTCAGGTCCGGCCGACAGGGATGAGAACTTGTCGGCGACGATCGCCAGGCGCTCCATCTGCGATCGCCCGTCGTTGGCAGAGATACCGACAATCGCGAGCGCCTTGCCCATCGCATTGGTCGACCCGCTGGCGGTCGCTGTGTTTTTGTCGAGCAGGCTCATGCCTTTGACCAGCGTCTCTAGCGGCGTGCCCGTACCGAGCGCGACGCCCTGGAGCTTTTGCACCTGCTCGATCGACAGGCCAAATTCGTCGGCGAGATGCTTTACCTGTTCCGCATTTTCGCCAAACTTCGCCCCCCATTCGGCGATGCGTTCGATCGCGAACGCGGCGATCATCACCTCGCCAAAGCCGATCATCGCCTCGCGCATCTCGCCCACGGCGGCCACGGATTCGCGCAGCTGGATGCCCATTTCGCGGATACTGACAGTGGCGCCGGCGAAGCCGTGTTCCACATGCTCCGCGGCGGGCACGGCAACCGCCTCCATGCCCTTCAGCTCGGCATTGATCCCCGCAATGCCGGCCTTGGCCGTTGCGGCAGCGGAGGCAGCGGAGAGCATCCCCTCGCGCAGCGCATCGGTCGAACCGGACGAGGCCGCCTCTTTGGCGAAGGTGTTGAGGTCCTTCGTCGCCGCCTTCAGTTCGGCCGACATGATCGCCCGCTTTACCTGAAGGTCCGCGACGTCGGCGGTAATGGAGACGGCGATGTTGTTTGACATGATCGATCTTCCTCCCTGATGTGCCCGCCGCGATCATTCCCACGCCGATCGCGGCGGGCAGGTAACCGGCGCTGCTCAGGTCGCCGGCTATTCGATTCCTCTTCCGGTCAGCGGCTCGCGGTCAGGAGCGTCAGCGCCGCCAGGTCGCGGCGGCGGCGCTCGAAATCAGCGTCGTGACCTGCGCCCAATGTCGCAACCTCCAACTGGCGCTGCCGCCGCTCGTAATCGCTATCGAGACTGTTCGTGGCGTCGGTCCCGGCCAGCTCAAGGAGCTGTGCTTGGCGATGGCGATAGTCTGCATCGCCGTCGCCACTGCTCCCCGTCGCCGCTTGGAGCGCACGGGCCGTCACCACCGCTCCAACGTCCGCCGGCACGCTCACGAAACTGAGCTCGAGCAATTCCCAAACGGTGATTAGCTGACCACCTCGAGGCTTGGCAGGATCGAGCGGCTTCATTTCGACCGGATCGAACCCGACCGAGACACAGCGAATGATATCGGCCTTCGTCAGGCCGCGCACTTCATCGGCCTTCGCGGAAATACCGAGCGGCGCGAAGCGCACCCGGGCGGCGATCTGCGCCTCGGCGACCGCGATGTTCCCGGCGGCGCCGACGGGAAAATCGGCAGAATGGCTCCACAAAACGATGGGGTTTCGCCGGTAATTGTCGAGCCGGCAGCCTCGCGGAACGAGGATATGACCGTCCCGTGCGAGTCCGGCCGTCGCCATCACGACGTCGACCTCGTCCTGCCCGACCGCGCTGATCTGCGCCGGCACCAAAAAGCGCATCATTGTCATCGTCGCCGCTCCTTCAAACTGCCGTTGCCGCGCCCGCGGCAATCAGCGCCGCCGCGACGCTGGCGAAGTGAACCATCACGGTTCCCGCCGGGATGACGTGTTCGAAATAGGCGACGTCGGCGACGCCGACCTGCGAAGGCGGGCGCACCCACCCGGGGGGGCAGTGTTGCAAGCAATCGGCTGTAAGCGTCACCGTGACCGGCTGGAGGGTGAAGGGGATGTTCCCCGGGTCGACCATGACGGGCGTTGCCGCGCCGTGTGGATCGACGGTGTAGACTTTGACGAAGCCGACGCTGCTCATGCTGACTGTTCCTCTGTTGCGGGGATTCGGGCAGGATCACCGTCGAGGCTGCTGGCCTCTTCCGCCGATATCGGCACCCCGGCGCCGTTGCGCATGAGCCCCTCGGCGACGGGCGGGGGCGCGGCAACAACATCGCCAAGCAACAGTTGCTCGCTGGTTCGGTAGTGCTCCACGCCGTTGCGCATGATGTGAATGAGCTGCTCGCCGTCGCCGGCCGTTTCGCGGAGCAGTGCTCGCCTGGGGGCGGGGGCGATCGTCTGGTCCAGATGCGACAATGTGACGGGGCCCGCCCCCATTCGCTCGACGTGCGGCCGGACGAAGGGAATAATGGGAGGTGCGTACTGCTCGGAGCGGCCCGGCCGCGATTCCCGGAGCTGCTTCAGAGCGGCTTCGAAAATGTCGAGCAGGTCGCTTGCGCAAAGGGGTTGCCCTGCGATGCCGGGCGGAACCGGGAGCGATTGATGGTCGGCGTTGAAACCTGCCGCGCTGACAGCATCGCGGGCCGCGAGGATAGCGACAAAGCCCGCCTGGGCCGCGCGGGCCGCTGTCAGAAATTCCGATGCCGCCTTGTCATAGTCCGCGACTAGCCTGGCCCTGCGCTCCGCCCTCGCGGGCGCCTTGACGAGATCACGCCGCTCCGTCGTTCTTGCGATCTGGATTTCCAGCTTTCTGAGGCGATTGCGCGTCGCCTGAGTGTCCGCCATGGCGCGCATCAACAGGCTGCCGGCCTCGATCTGGCTTTCCAGCGAGGCCAGTCGGTCGATTTCAGCGGCAAGGCCAGCACCCTCCGCGTTCAACCCGGCGAGATCACTCTCCAGACGGTCGAGCTCGGCGTCCTTCGACAGTAACCCGCGAAACAGTTTCATGCGTTTTTGCCTTCCAGTTGGCCTGGTGATGCCGGGTCGCCGTGGCCATTACCGACGGTTTTTTTGGCCACGGCGACGAACCCGAACGTCCGGCGGAGGCTGCGCACCGATAGAACGCGGCCGCCCTCGATCCGAAGGACCTGGTGGGCGAGGGCATGGCGTCGATCGTGCGGCTCCGGCCGGTCGCGGGAGAAGCGCCACGCCGCCGCCGCGTAGCGCGACAGCTCGGCATGAACGGCGCGCGCCACCGCCTCGGCGTCGCCGCTTAACCCGATGGCCATGCGCAGCAATAGGCCGTCGCGCTCCGTCAGCCGCGCGGCGCGGATCGCTGACGGGGAGAACAACGGCGCGAGTGCAGCTCGATCGTCGGCAGGCAGCGCGGCAATCGCCGCGCGCCAGGCCGCGATATCCGGCAATGAGCCCGGTAAAGGTTTCAAGTCCAGGGTGGGAAAGGCTGTCGCCACCGTCGGCTCTAGCCGCGCTGCAGGTGCGACGAGCACGCGCCGCCGGTAGGGCGGGCGTCGGGTGGTATCTGCTGCCAGAGTTTGCACGAGTTCGCAGTTCGCGCGGCGCGGACCGTCGAAGAGCAATTATTTGCCGGCAAATTATAGGCGATGAAAATAATTAGGCGAGCCGCCGCTGCGTTCGCTGGCAAGCGATATCGCCAGCGTTTCAGGACCTTAGCCGGCGCGCGACACCGCGAATTCACTGCCGTAAATGCGCAAACAGGGGCATGGATTATTTTCGGTTCGCACCGAAAGTTCGCGCCCCAAATTTTCCAGCAAGGAAAAAATCTGCGCGTGGGAGGACATGCGGTTGACGGCCCGGGCCGGCGTCCAGGGGAAACCGGCAGGGGGGGGGGTGGCCCCGCCGCGCCGGGTCGGCGGGCCCAGAGGCCTCCCCGATCGTCACCGCCAGCGCTCACGCCAACGTCGCGCCGGGCGGACCTATTTCGGCTCGTTTGCCGGCGTTGGCCGGTCACAAAATCCAATGAACGCAACGCGAAAGGCTCGGCTGGCATCTTTGCACATTGGCAACATCGGAATGTTAATCTGCAAATGCGAGAAATTTGGGACCAATGCGGTTGCCCGCACCGGGAGGGGGTGTATTTAAACCCCCTAGGGGTTGGCACGGTCTTTGCCGCGTTCGTGGGGGGGCCCGATGGCCTCACGACCGCCCGGAGCACAAGATGAGCGGCTTGTCGCGCGTGCGCGTCGCCCGTCGTCACTGCGACAGATCCACGTCGTCACCGGTCTCGCCCGGCGCCAGGATCATGCTGCCGTTCGGGATCTCGGCGGTGAAGATCGGACGCGATTGATTGCCGACGCGTTCGTCATTCTTAGAGGGCGCGGCGGCCTCTGTGGCCGCGCCATTTATGTACGTAGTACTAGGACACCCTCTTTCCCGCACCGTCCCGCACGGTTTACCGTCGGTTTCCTCACCACCTCCCCGCACCTTCCCGCATGTTTCCGCACCACCTTGCAGCACGGTTTTCTGCGGGTTTCCGAGGGACCGTCCCGCACCGTCCCGCACCTTTTCGCCGCGCGCCAAACCGAGCACCGGCTTGCGGTCACCACCGAGCCAGAGGGTTTGCGCCGCCGCTATCGTGCCGAGATGGAGCAGGCGCTCCATGGCGGCCTTCAGGTCACCGGCACGCATCTTCTGAGCGGTCGGCATGGCCATCATGATTTTAGGCGCGTAGTTGCCCGCGTTGGGGCTATGCGACACGTTGCGGCGTTCGCTGGTGAGCTTATCCAGGCATTCCAGAAAACGTTCGTTGCCGATCGCTGCGGCGGCGGTGGCGGCGATCTCGCCCGACATATTGGCAGGCAGATCGTCCAGCCGAGTGAAGGCCCACTGATGCCACACAAAAGCGATTTCCGTCCCGCGAGGCGCGTAATTGGCCTTCGATCGCCTAAGGACGCGGCCGTCTGGATTCGCGTGCTCGCCTTCCTCGTAATCGAGGAACAGGCGGTTGCGGACGTGAGCAGACCATCCGGTCGATCCGCTGGTCTCATTGCCCTGCTTGTTGCCTTGATGATGCTGCTTGTTCGGATGGGCGAGCAATACCGCGGCGCCGTCGATTTCCATTGAGAGGCGTTCGATCAACCCCAGGAATGTCGCGACTTCGTGACGGGCGTTCTCGTTGCCGGCGAACATGTGCGCGGCGTTATCCAGGAATACGAGATCCGCGCCGAACCCGACGCAAATGCGCCTGATCTGCTCGTAACGCAGGCTCGGCGTCATCACGCCGGCGCGGTCGAACGTCGCGAGCTCGTTGCCGATCTGGCCTTTCAAGGAGTGAAGCTTGAGACGCCCTGCCAAGTCGGCCATTCGTATTCCCAGGCTGGCGTTTATGTCGCGCTGCCGGCGATGCAGTTCGTCGGTATCGTCCTCGCAGGTGATGTAGACCGCTTTCCCGGCTTCCAGCGGCAAACCGAGGAAGTCTGCTCCCATTGCCCGGCATGTCGCCATCTGTTGCCCGAGCAGCGACTTCCCAACGCCATCTCGTCCGCCTAGCAGCCCCCCCGAGCCGCGCACGATCCACCCCGGCACGACGAAGCGCCGTTCGGGCGGTATCTTGTCGGCCCAGTCAGCAGGGTCGCACGCGCCGGGAAGCTCATAGGGTGTCGGGTCGCTCGGCGCGATAAGTGCCTTTTCGGCCAACGCGACCAGTTCGAACGCGCTGCCACCTTGTGCCAGCCAATCGCTTACATCGCTCTTCGCGCCGCCCGGGAGCTTGAGCGAGGCGGTTTGCGCTGCCACGCCTTCCAGCACCGCCTTGACGCTGGCGACATGCGCCGCGCCCGCGCCGTCATTGTCCTCAAGCGCGATCACGCGCCGGCCTGTGAAGTATCCCGCGAGGTCCGGTGTGAATTTGCTCGCGCCTCCCGGGTTGGTGGTCGACACCAGCCCATCCCGCGCGAGGCGGTCGGCATCCTTCTCGCCCTCACAGACGAACACGATCGCGCCGGGATCGGCCGCGAGCAATTCGGGCAAGCGATACGGCACGCGGCGCACGCCCTGCATGCAGCCGCGAGCAGATCGAAACCCGCCGGCGCCGTCGGGGCCATGCTGCAGGAACGGGGGCGACTTGCCCTTGCCGCGACGCTCGACGCGGAACAGCGTTTCGCCGTGTTCGTCGCAATAGTCGTAAAATATGGGTTTGGCCGGCGCGCCATTTTCCTTGCGCTCTTTCAATCCCTGCTCTTCCAACCAGGTCAGCGCACCGTGCGAATCGCAGCCGCGCTTGTGCTTGATGAGGTCCAGCACGCCGCCGCGCACATTCTCTTCATGATCGTCAAACCAGCCCTCGGCCGTCTCGACCTCCATCGAGCCGTTCGCCCCGTAGCGCAGGCGAGACCCTTTCGACATACGAGTGTTCGGCTCGCCGAGTAGGCGCAATGCAACGTCTGGCATGAGACGGCCAAAATCAAAGGGCTCGGACGTCAATGGAGCGACCCCTCGATCAAGTCATCAGACGGCGGCGCCGGCTCGACACCGTGGCGATCGATCAGAATATCCAGCCACCGGGCCTGCTTCTCACTCAGCAGCCCGTCGTCGAAGGCACAGCCGCCCAGGAATTGCCCTTCGGTGCGGCGCAGCTGAGCTCCGCTCGTAAGGACAGCCATAGCGGCCTCGCGGTGATCGCGGAATCGGTCGGCGCTCACAGCGAACCTCCGTCGAGCAGATCCCGAAGCGCTATGTCACTCGCCATGTCGACGATCGGAAAACCGCGCGTCAGCTTGATGCCGCCGGCATAGCCACGCGCCTCGTGGTGCGTGGCGAAGTCCTTGTCGAAGCTCTCGCCGACCAGCGGCGGCTCGATCACGACGTCGATGCGGTCGCCCCACATCTCGGGTCGAATTATGATGCGACGCGCGGTAGTCTTGGGATCAGACATTGCGCGTCTCCCAGGCCATGCCCGCGATCAGATCGGCGCGCTGACCGATTATCCCGAACCGGCGAAGGTGTTGCGCCCGAAGCGCCAGAGCGCTATCTGTGATCGTGCTGATGTTGATGATATTCGTGGCGGGCCGTCCCTTTGCCGAGGGGCGGCTTGCTTCGTTATAGGGTCGAAGCGCGACCCGTGCTGATGTTCGCACAGCGGATCACGCGGCTTCGCGATCAGCGAGACGCGCTTCGAGCCAAGCTTCAACCTCCGACTGCACCCAGGCGACACGGCGCGGGCCGGTCTTCACAGGTTTCGGAAAGTCGGTGAGTTCGTAGAGACTGCTACGCGGGAGCCCGTAGCACTCGGTGATTTCCCGCTGTCGCAAAAGTTTCGTCATCGGCCGTCTCCATTGGTGGACGGTCACGAACAATACGCACGTTTCCGGACGTTGCTACAAGAGTTTCTGGCAACTTACCCCTTAGCGACGCAGGGTAGTTGCCAGCCCTTTATGGCCTGAGTGACAATCCGGCGTGTGTCTTGGATATCTTCACCGGCGTGTTGCAGTAAGATCCCCGTCACGGTGACGAGTGAGCCATTCGGCTTCGCATCAACCTCTAATCCTGCTCTGTGAAGAATCCAGGCAAGGTTGCGGATCAATCTTGCACGCGGGGTCAGACGGCGCCCACGTGGCGTTCTATTTTGTGCGCGCGCAATACCAATCTCTGCGTATCCCAAAACCTCGGGCAAAGTATAAAGCACTCTACGGCCAGACGTCAAAACGCTACTTTCGTCTATCAGGTGGCTCGCGGCCGGCGTAAGAGCCCCAACCTTTTCTTGTAGCAAACGGATTACCCTGAGAATGTCATCAATCTGCGCCCGCAGTTCATCCGGAGTCGGCTGATCGGCATCTCGGTAAAGGAGGTAGGCACCGTATTCATCATCAATTTCTTCAGGTGACAGGGAAGGAATACGATTCAAAATTTCCCGTCGTACCGCCTCGGAAAGTCCGGGCATGAAGCCCGCGACGGGTGCGAGAAGCCCCCAGCTCACAGGTTTGCGCCAAGCTTGATTACGTTGCCCACAGGTTCCCCGGCCATCCCCCGCATCAAGTCCGCCGCCCATCGATCAAGCGCGCTGCGCTTCTCGGGTGCGAAGGAATGCAGGGCGTACACGCGCCCCGTCACGCCCTGCGCGGCATGGTTCAGCACGCGCGAGACAACCTCCAAAAGGATGCCCAGGCGAACCATGTGCGTTGCCGCCGATCGCCGCAGGTCATGGAATACCCAAGGATCGAGCGAGCGCCCTTCCGCGTCCTTCGCGGCAATGTATGTGTCGAGCCGCTGCTTGGCCTTCGAAAATCCGCTTATTGGCGTCTTGCCCGTCTCGGTGAATACATACTCACCGAGACGGGGGATTTCCCGAAGGATCGCCATAACGGGGGCTGAGAGCGGGACGAGATGGGCCCGGGCGGACTTGTTTGCGCTTGCCGGCTGCGCCCATGTTCCGGCCTCGATATCGATGTCCGCCCATCGCATCGTCGCGACTTCGGACCGCCGTTGGCCGGTCAGCACCAACAATTTGGCAAAGGTGCCGAACGGATAGCCCAGAAGGTCTGCGGCACGATACACCCGCGCGATTTCATCCATGTCGAGCACGCGGTCCCGGCTCACTTCGTCCTTCGGTTTCTTGACGCCCTCCGCTGGCGACGCCTCGATCCAGTCGCGCTCCATCGCATAACGAAACAGCGTTCGAATGAGCGTGAGGCACCGATTTGGGTTGATTTCGCCCTCTATGCATTCGACCAAGTCGCGCACGTCGGCGCGGCGGATGGTCGCGAGCCGGCGATCGTTCCAACTCGGCAGGACATGGATTTCGAGCCGCCGCCGTTGCTCTTCCCATGAGCGATTCCGCTCGCGCGCGCTGGCCTTCACCTTGAACCAAGCGTCGGCCAACTCCCCGAACGTCATGTCGACGCGCGGCGCGCCTTCGGTCGCCAAAGCTTCAAGAAATTTCCGCGCCTCGTCGCGCGCCTTACCCAAGGAGAGCACAGGATATGCGCCCAGCGTCTTATTATAGACCTTCGCGCCAGCCCGCGCTCGCACGATCCATGCCTTACGCCCACCGGCACCGACGCGTAGGCGAAGGCCCTTCACCATATCGTCAGGGTGCTCGACCTGCCCCGCCGTGGGCGGCGCGATTGAGGCAACGCGGGTGTCTGTCAATCTCGCCATGTTTCCTAACTCAGGAATAGGTAACAGACTAGGTAACAGCGAGCCGGACACAATGCAACAATTTCGGAACAACACGGAGCGTCGCACGAGACAAGCCGGCACACTCGGACACTCTCGGAAAGCCTATGCCAGACCTTCTAAGCCTGTGGTCGCAGGTTCGAATCCTGCCGGGCGCGCCAAATACCCCGCCTCCCGCCGAATCTCACTCAAAGATCGCGCCGGTTACGCCAGTGGAGCGGACAGGACGCCGTCGGGGGTCTGCACCTCCGGCGAC
>JBBRSN010000046.1:0-33241 GCA_038245375.1 Sphingomonadales bacterium
AATGAGGTGGCGGCGCGGGAGAAGCTCGACGCGGCGCTGGCCGCGCTGCCGGCGGATGCCGACGCCGAGACGATCCAGAACATCGTCTGTGAGATCGGCAAGACGAGTGGCTTCGAGAGCCTGCGCGACTGGTTCAAGGCGCTGTACGAGACGCTGCTGGGGACGAGCCAGGGGCCGCGGATGGGGAGCTTCATCGCACTGTATGGGGTGGCGAATACGCGCGGGCTGATTGCGGGGGCTTTGTGGCGGTAGCCCAACTGGTCGACGTTAACGGCGTCACTGGTCGTTCCCGTCGTGTCGCGCTCCCTCCACGAGCCCGCCCGCATCCGCCGCGACCTTGCGCACCAGATCGACCAGCGAGGTCGCGGCGAAGCGTTGCATGATACGGGCGCGGTGGAACTCGACGGTACGCGGGCTGATCTCGAGGGCCTGGGCGATCGCCTTGTTGGTGGCGCCGGCGTGGAGCGCGAGCATCACCTCGCGTTCGCGCGCCGTGAGCCGGGTGGACAGCGCGATGCGGTCGCGTTCGGTTGGCGCCGGCGTTGCGCCGGGGTGTTCGCGCGCGGTGATCAGCCAGCCGGCGGCGCTGGCGGCATCGCCAAAGGGTTCGATCGCGACATCCACATCGGCGCGCGGGGCTGCTTCGGCGGCAGCGTGCCGGCCAACGACGCCGTGCCACCTGCCGTGCACGGCGATATCGGCCATCACGCCATCGACATCGCCCATGCCGAGCGCGCGCAGCAGCGCGATGCCGTGCGCGAACACCGGCGCGGGTGTCGCGGCGGGATCGACCAGGCGGCCGAGCGCGGGATTGAAGAACTGGACGGCAAAATCATGATCGCACACCGCAACGGCGATCGACGAGTGCGTGATTGCCGCCCGCAGCAGCTCCGCCGGCGGCGCGGCGACATGGGTATTTGCGGCCTTGCGGACCATTGCGGTTTTCCCTCCCCCGCGGCGTGTCGCCAACCGGGCAACTTTCATTACGCGTGTGAAATCATTCACTTGGACTGGTATTGATACGAGTGGCGCCGCCAAAAGGATCCCGCTAGGCGGCAAAAATCGACCGGGGGGGCCTGTACCAGGAGACCGGTTTTAATGTTTGTTTCGCACGTGATGGCGCCTGCCGCCCCGATTTCCAAGCGCCCCCTCAAGTTCGGCAGCAACCTTTCCCGTCTCGCGCTGCTCGGCAGCGTCTCGACCGCGGCGGCGATCCTTCTCCTGCCGAACAGCGCCGCAGCGCAGGCGACGACCTGTGCGCAGGCCGGCACCACCATCACCTGCGTCGACGGCACCACGACGGTGCTGACCGCGACCACCACCCCGAGCAACGTCACCGTCGCAGGCCCCGGCCTCGTCACCGTCGATGCGACGGGCCCGGCGACGACGACCTATAGCGCCAGCGGCCCGATCGCCACGACCGGTGTGACGGCGGTCAACCTGACCTCGACCGGCGGCGCGCTGAGCTTCACGCCCGCCGGCAATGGCACGGCGGTGAACATCATCACGACGGGCGGCAATGGCGCCAATGGCGTGACGCTCAACACGCTCGGCCAGGCCGCCACCGTCACGGTCGGCAACATCGCCACCAGCGGCACCAATTCGTTCGGCGTGCTGTCGACCGCCGGCGGCGACCTGACGCTGCGGACCGGCAACATCACGACGACCGGCGCGGGCAGCACGGCGATCGACGCGGGCAACCAGACCGGCAACATCGCGATCGTCGCAGGCGACATCACGTCGACCGGCCGCGGCATCCGCACCAATTCGATTACCGACGGCAGCAACAGCACGGTGGTCGGCAATGTCGTGACGGGCGACCGCGGCATCCTTGCCAATGGCGGCACGGTATCGATCACCACCGGCAACGTCACCACCTCGACCAATGGCGGCACCACCCCAGGCGGCTATGGCGTGGTGGCGCAGGCCTTTACCGGCGACAGCATCGTCAGGACCGGCGCGGTCAGCACGGTCAACGGCGCCGGCATCGTCGCCAATGCCTTTGGCGCGACGGGCTCGACCAATGTCGGCGGTTGCCCGAGCGTGACCACGACCGGCGACAATGCCACTGCGGTCGTTTCGCAAGCCAATGGCACCGGATCGGTGACGATCAATTGCGGCGTGCTGTCGACCACCGGCGGCAACAGCAATGGCGTGTTCGCGACGTCGAACGGCGGCAATATCGTCGCCAACATCAGCTCGGCGACGACATCGGGTCTCGGCGCCTATGGCGTGACCGCGAACACCAGCGGCGCCGGCACGGTGACGACCAATGCGGGGGTGATCACCACCACCGGGGACGGTGCGACCGGCCTGTTCAGCCGCGCCGGGACGGGCGCGATCGACGCGGGTTACGGCAACATCACGACCTCGGGCGTGGCGGTTGGCGGCAACAGCGCCAGCGCGCTCGACCTGGCATCGACGGGCACGATCAACCTGCGCGGCAGTGGCGCGACGCTGCGCACCAACGGTGCCGGCACGACCGCCGCGATCGTCACCGGGGCGGGCGTGACCGGCAATCTGGGCAACGTCACCACGACGGGTCTCGGGGCGCAGGGCGCGATCATCACCTCGACCGCGCCGGTCAACCTGACGGTCGGCACGGTGGCGACGACGGGCAACGGCCTGACCGTCAATGCCGGGACCAACGCGGTTACGCTGAACACCGGCGCGGTGACCGCGACCGAGGCCGGCGCGACAGGCACGGTCATCAATTCGACCGGCGCCGTGACCTTCACCGGCGGCAAGCAGACCGCCAATGGCGCGAACGCGCTGCGCATCACCGGCGGTGCCGGCGCGATCAACGCGACGGTCGCGGGCGCGGCGACGGCGGGTAACGCCACGGCGGTTGCCATCACCGGTACCGGCCCGGTGACCGTTGCCAACAGCGGCACGATCACCACCACTGGCGCAAACAGCGATGGCATCAACGTCGCCACGACCGGCAGCATCGCCATCACCGGGGGGCAGGTCGCGACGACCGGCGCCAACAGCCGCGGCATCGTCGCCAATGGCGGCGGCGCGGTCACGGTGTCGGCAACGGGCGTGACCACCACCGGCGTCAATGCCAGTGCGATCGTCGCGAACAGCACCGGCAGCTCGGTCGGCGTGACGCTGAGCGGCACCAACAATGCCGCCAGCCTCGACGGGGTGAACATCACGGCAGCGACGACCGCCAACCTTGCGCTGACCTCGGGCACGCTGGCCGGCACCAACAATGGCGCGACGATCGTCTCGGGCACCGGCACGACGGTGACCAATGCCGGCACGATTGGCGGCGGCAATTATGCGCTGGCGATCAGCGGCGGCGCGGCGACGATCGCCAATAGCGGCACGATCAACGGCCGCATCCTGCTGACCGCCAATGGCGACACGCTGAACAACAGCGGCACCTTCAACGCCAACGGCAGCAGCGACTTCGGTGCCGGCAACGACGTGTTCAACAACAGCGGCACGCTGCGCGTGCTCGGCACCGCCACCACGGCGGGTACGGTCACGCTGGCCGGGCTGGAGACGTTCAACAACAGCGGCCTGATCGACCTGCGCAACGGCCATGTCGGCGACGTGCTGGTCCTGCCGGGCAGCTATGCCGGCAGCGGCGCGGCGCAGCTCGGGCTCGACGTCAACCTCGGCACGGCGACCTTCACCGGCGACCAGCTGCGCATCGGCGGCTCGGCGACGGGGGCGACGACGGTGTCGATCAACCCGCTCAACACCACGCCGGCGGTGCTCAGCACCAGCGCGGGCACGGTGCTGGTGCAGGCCGGCGCCGCCTCGACCGCCTCGGCCTTCACGCTCAACAGCGCGAATGTCGACCAGGGGCTGATCCAGTATGGCATCGTCTATAATCCGACGAGCTTCGCCTATAGCCTGGTCGGTACGCCGGGTGCCGGCGTCTACCGCACCGCGCTGTTTGCCGAAGGCGCGCGCAACCTGTGGCTGCAGTCGGGCGATGCCTGGTCGGGGCATATGCGCGAACTGCGCGATAACGTCGCGGCCAATGGCGCGGGCGGTGCCGGCGGACGTGTATGGGGCCAGGCGATCGGCCAGGTCGAGCAGCGCAACAGCAGCCGCAGCTTTGCCTTCAACGGCATCACCACGCCGGTCAACATGGGCTATAAGCAGGACTATTTCGGCGGGCAGCTGGGCATCGACTTTGGCGGGCCGGCGGGCAGCGGGGCGTTCGCCTTCGGCGTCACCGGCGGCTATCTCAATTCCGACCTGAGCTTCGCCAACTCGCCCGACCGGATCAACTTCGATGCGGTCAATGGCGGGGTCTATGCCAGCTACAATGCCGGGATCTTCTTCATCAACGCGCTGGGCAAGTACGACTATTACTGGGGCGACAATGTCAGCGTCTCGGGTCGCTACACCCAGAAGCTGAAGGGTTCGGTCTATGGCGGCAAGGCCGAGGCCGGTTTCCGCTTCGGCAACGCGCTGTGGATCGAGCCATCGGCGAGCGTGTCCTACACCCACTCCGATTTCCACGATTTCGCGGTGGCGTCGGGCAGCTTCGCCTTCAACGACCAGGACGGCGTGCGCGGCAAGGGCGGCGCGCGGATCGGCTATACCAGCGAGATCGGCACCGCCAAGGTGACCTTCTATGGCGGCGGCAATTACGTCCATGAGTTCAAGGGCCAGGACCAGGTCGTCTTCACCAGCGGCGGCCAGTCGGTGGCCTTCGCCAACCAGCGGTTGCGCGATTATGGCGAGGGCACGCTGGGCGTGAACGTCGGCGCGAAGCAGGGCCCGGTCAGCGGGTTCTTCGAAGGCCGTTACGCCAATGGCGGTGACTATGAGGGTTTCGGCGGCCGCGCCGGCGTCCGTTTCCGCTTCTGATCTCGCCGATCCATCGCCGATCGAAAAGTCATGGGTCGCTTCGCAAGAAGCGGCCCATGATCGTATGAACGTGCGATCGGGCGCAGCGCCCTAGCGCTTCGTCTCCGACAAAAACAAAAACGAATAGTCCGCCCCATAAGCCGCCGGCGCGCCCGCCGCCGGCTTGGCCACCTTGCGCAGCCCATGCGGCCCGGCCGCCAGCAACACCGGCTTCGTCGCGATCGAGGCGTAGACGTGGCAATCCATGCAGCTGTTCGAATTCTGCTGGAAGGATTCGAGCGTGGTGTTGGCGACGATCTGGGTTGGCCCGCCCGCCGCACCCTGCGGCATCGGGTTGCCCATCGTCAGTGGTACCGTGAGTCCCGGGCCGGGCGTCGGCGTGGCGATGCCGGTTTGCGGCCATTGCGCGTCGACCAGCCTGTAGTAATTGAACACCGATGTCGCCGGGAGCATGCCCCAGACATAGGCGGTGACGCCATTGGCGGTGGCGCCGACGGGGTTGATCCGCGTGATCTGCATCGGCGCGTTGTACGGGTCGCACGCCACGCCCGGCTTGGTGCACGGCGTCGGCGGGGCATTGTGCTTGCAGCCATAGGCCGGGTCCTGGCCGGCGGTGCAGCCGGGGTTGAAGAAGGTGTAGCCCGGCGAGGTCTTTTGGTTGGCATTGGCCGGCAATGTCGGCGCGCTGTAGCCGCCGCCCGCCGCCTCGTCGGGGCTGTTGTCGATCTGCTCGAACGTCGCCCACACCCAGGGCAGGCGCGGGAAGCGCTTGCGGATGATGTGCAGCCCGGTGAGCCCGACGGTGACGGTGCGAACCTTCTTGGTGGTCGGGTCGAGGATCTCGGCCTGGGCGGTCTTGTAGCGATAATCGAGGCTGTGGTCGGACGGCAGCGGCGTCCATGACGCCTTGACCTCCATCGCGCCGACATTCTGTCCGAAACCGTGGGTGCTGCCGGTGCAGTCGGTATCGTCCCAGCCATTGGAGGTGCCGGCGGGGAAGTTGATGCCGCCGCGCAGCACCGTGCCGGGCGGGTAAGGCGGCTTGATCGGCGCGCCGCCATCCGACACCGGCTTGCCGGGTTGCGTGGCGCAGGCGAGCTGGCCGGCGGCGGTGGTCAGGTCGAAGCCGGCCTGGGTGATGAACTCGAACTCGTCCTGGTTCATCAGCACTTCGTAATAGGTCACGTCGCCGCGCTGATTGGTCAGCCAATGGTCGCCGCTGCCGGCCTGGGCGATGGCGGTGAGATCGAGATTGGCGAATTTCGAGAGCCGGCTGAGCATTTTGACCGCCGGGCGCTTGGCCTGCCACAGGCCCTTGAGCGGCGCGTTGTCGCCGAAGACATTGGCGGCCTCGAGATAGCTTTCCCATACCTTGGGGCTGGTGTCGCGCGGCGTGCCGAAGCTGGCCCAGTCCGCCGCGGGATCGGGGAAGCCGGGCCTGGCGGGGTCGGCGCGCCAGTTGAGCGCGATGAACGCGCCCCACGCCGCGCAATCGACCTCGACCTGGCTGTTGCCGGGCGCGGCCGGCAGCGCCGGGGTCTGGGTCGGCGCGAAGGAGCCGCAGGGATTGGCGACCGGAGTCTGCACCGCGACGGTGTTGCCGGACGGCGCGCCGGGCTTGCAGCCGGCGAGCCCGGCGGTGCCGAGCGCGAGGCTGAGCAACGTGGCGACGATGCGGCGGCTTTCCTGCTGCAGGAATGGTGTCATGACCCGGTCCTCCCCCTGTGCCGCGCCCCCGCGGCGGCCGCCGGGCGACGCGCGCCGGGCGGTGTTTCAGGAGCGGGAGAATGGCGGATTGTTACGGGTAAACAATAGCGATGCGGATGGAATTGGGTGCGCGGGCCGCGGCGTATCAGCGGCGAGGCTGGAGCAGCTGCTGATATTGGAGATGGCCGACGGAGGTTCTTGGCCCCTCTCCTGAAGGGGAGGGGCTTGAGAAGAGTCATGCTCGCCTGGATCTGGCCTAAGGGTTTGGCGCGGGCTCGGCCGGGGCCGGTGCGGCGGGCGGCGGGGGCGTCACCACCGGCGGCGCGACGGTCGGGGTCGGGGCCTGTTTCGGCGGCGCGATATAGCCGAGCGGGTCATAGGCCAGCGGGTTTTCCGACATCGGCGCGGCGCCCTTGGTCGCCCTGCCCTTCAGATAATCGATCTCGGCCTGGCGGCGGCGCAGGTAGAAATCGCGCGACGATTCATAGGGGCTGGGCACATTGTCGTGAAGGATGTGCAGTTCCTCGTCGAATTCGGCGCGGTGATCGAGCGCGCCGAGCACGCCGGCTGGCGCGCCGAACTTGATGCTGTTGAACGGCGAGCCGACCCCGACCGGCAGGATCAACCGGTCGACGAAACCGCCGAACAGATCGCGCACCGTGGTCGGCCCGACGATCGGCAGGAACATGAACGGGCCGTTGGGGATGCCGTAGAAACCGAGCGTGTCGGCAAAGCCGTTGCCGCGGCGCGGCCAGTGGAACGGCTTGCGCCTGGCGATGTCCATCACCCCGCCGACCCCGACGGTCGAATTGACGGTGAAGCGGCCGACGGTCTCGACCGCCTTGCCGATCTTGAGCTGGAGCAGGAAGTTCACGAACACGACGGGCTCGCGCAGATTGTAGAGGAAATTGTGGATGCCGCTGCGCACCTGCTCGGGGACATTATGCTTATAGGCCAGCGACACCGGGCCGACGAACGCCTTGTCGACCGCGTCGGTGACGGCAAAGCCGGCCTCGTTGATCTTCGAAAAGGGATCGGGCGCCAGCGGGCGCCTGGCCGCGGTGACGATGATGTCGTTTTCGGGATTGTCGGGGTTGGCCGCTTCGCTGGCCTGGGGCGGCGTCGCTTGCGCGGGTGCCGGCGCGGCGACGGTGGTTGCGGGATCGGCCGGCGGCGTCGCGGGTACGACTTGCGGGTCGGCGGCCGATACGCCGACCTGCGTTGCCGGAACGATGGCGGGCATGGCGGCGCGCAGCTCGCCCGCCGACAGCGGCGCCATCGCCAGCAGCATCGCATGGGGTATCGTCAGCACGCTCACGTCGCAGCCTTCTCGCTCATCGGGCCGTGACGGAACCACATAACGCCACGCTGTCTCGTTCGGAGATTTGTGACATGGATGTGGCGATCGCGGCGCCAACGCAAGGGGGGAATCCCGTAGCTGGCCCGGAAAGGCGACCGGCGGGCGTGCCGCATCAGTGCCGCGACTCGGCGATTTCCCGCATCAATCGCGACAGCACCCATTCGGGCCGTGCCGGCTTGTGCACGATCGTCAGCGCGGGATAGCCGGCGCGCAGCCCCGCCGGGATGCCGGTCGCGGAGTGGAAGATGAACGGGGTCGATTGCGCCATCAGCCGTTCGGCGATCGGGCTCGCCTCGCCATCCGCGAGATTGGCGTCGAGGATCGCGGCGTCGATCCGCATATGGTCGAGCAACTCCATCGCCGCCGCCGCGCTGCCGACCGAGCCGGCGACGACCGCGCCGCAATCGAGCGCGGCGAGTTCGAGGCCGAGCGCGATGATCGCCTCGTCCTCGACGATCAGGATGTGAAGAGGGGACATGTCGGCTCCCGGGATCAAGCGGGAGCACGAAGTCTCTCAGCCGGTGACGCGCTGGGCGGGGTCATCGATGCGGCTATAACCCCGCGGCGGCGGGATGGTTGCGGCGGGGGTTGCGGCAGGGGTTGCGGCAGGCGAATCGGGCTGCACGGCGGACGCTACGCTTTCCATCCGGGCGCGGATCGCCTAGGATGCCCGGATCGTCGACAGTCTGCATGTAAGCGTCGACGGCTGAGAGACGCGTGCTCCCGCTTACGAGTCGGAGTTGCGCGCATGACCCGCCCCTATCGCGACCTTTGCCGGATCGACCGATGCGCCTGAGCCGCGGCGGAAAAGCCAGCGAGCGCGTGCGCGCCGCGATCCAGCCGCACGAGCCGGTCGAGCCGACGGTCGTCACCGTGGCGCCGCGCCCGCTGCCGGAGAGCCCGCGCAACCGCTTCATCGGCGTCAAGCTGACCCCGCGCGCGGCCGAGCGGCAGGGTCTGGTGGTCAAGCTCGCGCTCAAGATGCTGACCGCGCCGGGCGCCGCCACGGCGTTCCTCAACAGCGACCATCCCAAGCTCGGCGGACGTCCGCTCGACCTCGCGGTGGCGAGCGAGGAAGGGCTCGCGGCGGTCGAGGCATTGCTCGCGGCGAAGTAGTCGGCAAGACCAGATCCGAGATGTTGGCGGCCGATGGGTTACATTTTCCGCGCGAGCTGCTATATAGAGCGGGCTTCAGTCGCATATCGACGGTCTTCGGCGCTTTGCGGCTCCTTTCTCCTTCTTTCCCTGCTGCCATGGCACCGGGCCGTCCGGCGTTCGGGCGTCCCCCCAGAAAGAAGGAAATCTTCATGACCACCGGTACCGTCAAGTTCTTCAATACCGAAAAAGGCTTTGGTTTCATCTCGCCGGATGGCGGCGGGAACGACGCCTTCGTGCACATCTCGTCGCTCGAGCGTTCGGGCATGGGCCCGCTGGCCCAGAACGACCGCGTGTCGTACGAGCTGGAGCAGGACAAGCGCGGCAAGATGAGCGCCGTCAACCTGCAGCACGCCGAATAACATCGGACTGCGGCGGCGCGGGTCTTCGGGCCCGCGCCGCCAACTACCCACTGCCCCGCGTCTTGCTGCTTTCGCACCATCAACAGACGAAAGCCGGGATGCCCCTAGTCGATCACGACGCTTCAGACCGGAAGGCCCCCCTATGGACACACCGGATATCAGCCGCGCCCGCGCCGCCGCCGAGCGCGCCATCGGCGCCGCCTCGACGCTCGACAATGTCAAGGCACGCTGCGAGCGCGCCGCCCAGGCGTGGGAAGAGATCGCCGACCGCCAGGAGCGCACCGCCAAGGCGCGGATCGAACGCGAAAGCCGCGTCGTGCCGCGCGTCGATGGCCAGGCGCCACTCGCCACCGCATCCTGACGCTCGATCAGCGCTCGCTGCCCGGTTGGCGGCGATGATGGTCGTGGTCATCGCCGCGTCGGCACGGCCGATGCGGCGCAAGATGCAGCGCCGGAACATCATTCACCGCGATCGTTGAATATTCGAACTGACCGAACCGCCGTCACGAACACGGTGTCGCGACGCGCGCTTCGGTGGCACAAGGGGTAGCATGCGCCGTACCCATTCCGCCCTGCGCCGGTTCCTGGCTGACGAAGCGACCGGCGGCATCGTGTTGATCGCCGCCGCCGCGCTGGCGATGATCGCCGCCAACTCGCCGTTCGCCGAGCATTATTTCCATTTGCTGCATAGCGCGACCGGGCCGACGCTCGCGCCGGTCCTCGGGCCGATGACGGTGCATCTATGGATCAACGACGGCCTGATGGCGCTGTTCTTCCTGCTCGTCGGGCTGGAAATCAAGCGCGAGGTCGCCGTCGGCGAGCTGTCGCGTCCGGCCGACCGGCGCCTGCCGCTGCTCACCGCGGCGGCCGGCATGGCGGCGCCGGCACTGGTCTATCTCGCGGTGACATGGCACCACCCGGCGCTGCGCGGCGGCTGGGCGATTCCCGCGGCGACCGACATCGCCTTTGCGGTCGGCGTGCTGGTGCTGCTCGGCAAGCGCGTCCCGGCACAGCTCAAACTCTTCCTCACCACGGTCGCGATCGTCGACGACATGGGCGCGGTGGCGATCATCGCGCTGGTCTACAGCACCGGGATCGACTGGGGCGCGTTGCTCGCCGCGACCGGCGTACTGGCGGTGATGTGGGCGCTCGGGCGGCGCGGGGTGAAGGCGCTGACGCCGTATCTGCTGTGTTTTGCAATGCTGTGGTGGCTGCTGCTGCTGTCGGGTGTGCACGCGACCGTCGCCGGAGTATTGGCCGCCGCGCTGATTCCGGTCGGCGCGGACAAGAAGACCTCGCCGCTGCACCGGCTCGAACATGCGCTGAGCCCGGGGGTCGCCTTTGTCATCGTGCCGCTGTTTGCGCTTGCCAATGCCGGGGTGTCGCTGACCGGGCTCGGGCTGAGCGCGCTGACCGAGCCGCTGGTCGTGGCGGTCGCCGCCGGGCTGTTCGTCGGCAAGCAGGCCGGGATGCTCGGCGCGATCGCGCTGGCCGACCGGTTCGGCATCGCGCCGCGCCCGCATGGCGTCAGCTGGATGCAGCTCTACGGCGTGCTGCTGCTCGCCGGCATCGGCTTCACCATGAGCCTGTTCATCGGCGGGCTGGCGTTCGACAGCGACGCACAGATGAATTCGGTCAAGATCGGCGTGCTGGTCGGATCGGGGCTGTCGGCGCTCGCGGGGTTCGTCGTGCTGCGCTGGATCGCGCGCCAGCCCGACAGATCTTAGCGGTCGCCCGTATCGAGGCCGATCCGCGCGACCGGTTGCGTGCCGCGCCACGTGCCGAACAGCCGGTCCCACCACGATATGCTCTCGCCATAGTTGCTGTCGGTCAGCGCGCGCTCGTCGGAATGATGCACGCAGTGCGCGCCCGGCGTGACGAAGACCCATTCGAGCCGCCGCGACAGCGCCGGCGGCAGCCGGACATTGGCATGGGTGCACAGATTCTGCGCGAACAGCAGCGTCTCGGCGATGGCGACCGCGTCGGGCGGGGCGCCAAGCAGCAGCACCGTGCCGCCCGCGACGAGCAAGGCGAGCAACAGCTCGACGGGGTGGTTGCGCAGCGCGGTCGACAGGTCGAGCGCCGGATCGCCATGATGCAGGCGGTGGAAGCGCCACAGCAACGCGCTGCGGTGCGACGCACGGTGCAACCCGTAATTGCCCAGACTGTGCGCGAGATAGACCAGCAGCACCGCGAGCGGCAGCGGCGCCGCGCGCAGGCCCAACAGCCCCCAGCCATGCCGCTCGGCGACGATCGAAGTCGCCACGGCGCCGACCGGCGAGAGCGCGCCGATCGTCAGATTGACCAGCCCGATCGAGAAATTGAACGCCAGCCGGCGGTCCGAACTGTCCTGCCCGAAGCGCGCCGCCCAGCGCGTCTCGGCCAGCGCGAGCAGCACGAACAGCGCAATCAACGCCGGCAGGAGCGCGGGGGACGACATCGCCGCAATCTCCAGCGATTGCGCCGACAATGCCAGCCCGTTGTTTACATCGCCGCACACCGTCGCGATAAGGCAAGGCCGCCGCGGCGGTCCGACGTTGCGCCAAGGGGGAAATGTTCATGACGATCGCACGCTTCTACACCATCGGTGCCACGCTGCTGGTCGCATTCGCCGCGACGCCCGCGCTCGCCGGAACCCCCGTCACCCCTGCCCCGATCGCCGGTCTGGGCATCGGCGCCTTCGCGGTGGTGGCGATCGGCTATCGCGCGCTCAAGCGTCGCCTCGACCGCTGAACCTTTCGACGTTCGGGACGCGGTGGCGCGCTGGCCGCGCGGTGCCGGCCGACCCGATCCGACTACTCGTCCTTGCCGCGTTGCTCGCCGCGATCAACGGCGTTTCGACGACGATCTTCGCCTCGTTCGAAGGATTCGGCTGGCGCGGCGCGTTGCTCGACCTGAGCGGGGTCAGCGCGGTGTTCTGGTTCGCGCTCTACGCCGTGGTGACGCTGGCGTGCGCGACGCCGTCGCGCGTGGCGCCGACGGCTGACCGGCCGGCCGATACGTGGGTCGCGGTGCTCGTCGTGGCGCTGGCGCTGTGGCCGAGCGCGCGTGCCGGGGCGATCGGCGTGCTGATCAGCGCCTGCTATCTGGCCCGCCGCCGCGACGACCCGCGCGCACGGCCGATCGCCGTCATCCTGTTCGCGCTCAGCGGGATGCTTGTCGCCGGGCCGTTGCTGCTCGCCTTTGCCGGGCCGGCGCTGCTGACGCTCGACGCACGCTTCGTCGGGTGGCTCGCCGATGTCGCATCGAGCGGGACGACGGTGCGCTTTACCGGCGACCACGGCCTGTTCGTCATCGCGGTGCCATGCTCGTCGGTCCACAATATCTCGCTGGCGGTGATCCTGTGGGCGAGCCTGACGCAGTTGCTCGGCTTTCGCGTGACCCCGAAACTGCTCGCGCTGTGCGGCGCGGCGATGGCGACGATGGTGCTGGTCAACGGCCTGCGGCTCGCGACGATCGCGCATTATCACGGCGCGTTCGACTGGCTGCACGTCGGCGGCGGCGCGCAACTGTTCGGCTGGGCAAGCCTGATCGCGGCCGGACTGGTGATCGGCGGCGGCCTGATCGTGCTGCGCGACGAGCGTGCGTAGCGCCGCCTTCGCGCTGCTGTTGCTGCTGTCGCTCGGCGCGAAACTGATCGTGCGCGAGCATCTCAAGCCGACCGACGACGCCACGCTGGTCGCCACGCTCGACGCGCGCGCGCGCGCCGCCGGCTTTGCGACGACGATCGACCACCGACCGCTGGGCGCGGTGGTGACGGCGACGAAGGGCGAATGCGTGATGCAGTTGCGCGACGGCGATGGCGGCGCCGGCTTCGACCGGGTGTTCGCCGAGGTGGCGCACGGCGTGGGGCGGCCGCTCTATCTCTATCGCGGCACGCTGTCGGCGACGCCACCGGGATTGCGCAAGACGCTCGAGGCGTTTCGCCAGCATCAGCTCGCCGCGCTCGGCATCGCCACCTCGCGCCCGGCGGTGATCATGGTCGCGCGGCGCCCGGCCTGCGGGTCGGCGCTGCCGGCGCTGGCCGACCTGCGGGTGACCATGGCGGCGGGGCGGTGAGCGTGGCGCGGGCCGTCGCGGCCTTCGCTCCCGAGGGTCGGCAATACCCCTCCCTCCTTCATGGTCCTGTTCGTCCGCATCGCGTGTAGCGCAACCTATGGCCGGGACCGGGACAGGTGAATTGCGCATTCCTGTCGTGGTCAGCAATTGTCCGGCGCGGTCAGGCTGCGAAGCCGAGCTACATCAAGGTCGAGGTCGCGCCGGCGTGCATGATCTTCGACCACGCCAGGCCGCGCGCAACGGGTGAATAGTCAATTACCGCGAATGTCCCGGCCCTACGGGAAAATCGCGCTGACGACGGCAAAAACGTCGGTGGGAGCGAGATCGTCGATGTCGATTTCGAGATCGGGCGCAACGCTGTATCCCTTCGTCGCGCCGGTGCGATCGAAGGTGACGGTGACAAGACGATAGCCATGCTCGCTCCGGATCACGGCGAGTCCGCCCGCTGTCGGGGCACGATCCGGATCCGCGACAACGATCGCGCCAGCCGGTAGTCCGGCGCCGAGCGTCGCGCGGCACACGCGCAGGCCGAACGCCCGGGGACCGGCAAGCCGTGGCGCTTCCACAAGGGTGTCGGTGGCAATGTCCGCAATCAGCCCGCCCGACAGCGGTGCGCCATAGACGGGAAGCTCCCGCCCTTGTCCGGTCGGCGTCGCCGGCACGTCGGGCGACCTGGCCGGGGTCAGCGGGGCGGGCATCGACCTGTCGGATGGATTCGGCTTCTTGCCCCCCTTCGGCGCACGCTTGCGCGTTCCGGGGGCGTCGGCCCCCAGCTCTGTCGACAGGGCCTCGATTCGCTGGCGCGTCCGGGCAATGCGCATTTCGGGGTCGGCGATGCTCGCCACATACCCATTGAGATCGCCGCGCAGATATTGCTCGGTGACCTTCCGGCGCAGCGCGGCGCCGTCAGCGACGTCGAACAGTCGGCAAAGCGCCGCCAGCGTGGCTTCATTCCAGCGATCGAGCGTCTTCTGGGCATTCTCGATGCGTGACAGGATGACGGCGGGCAGCCCAAATTCCTTGTCGAGCGCCGCGATGGTCAATGTCCGATCGGCGTTGCGCAGGACACGCAGTGCCGCGCCGAGCATCACGGCCATGCGATCCTCGTCCCGCTCCCACGGGCGGCCATCCAGGAACGGCTGGGCCCATGCGGCGATGTCGAACCCCGGCCGCGTGACGTCGGTCAGCAATTTGAGCGGTGCGATGTCGAGCGCGCGACCGATGCGCTGGAGCTCATCGACGCGGGCGACAACTTCGCCGCGTTCGATCTTCGACAAGCGGATATAGGGAATGTCGGGCAGCAACTCGCTCAGTGCCATCAGCTTCTGGAAGCCATGGCGACGACGTTGTTCGCGTATCCGATTGGGGAAGATGAAGGCGCGGTAGCGGTCGAGGACAATCTCGACCGGGGATGGTGCCCCGGCGGAGGGTGTCGCCGGGGTCTTGCCGTCAATCGGGACGATGGAGGCCGATGTCGGTGCCGTGCGGGTGCGAGCCATCATGTCCTTCGCGAGCCATCAAGGTGAGGCGAAGCGTCGCAATCACCGGGTCGCGGCGAGACATATAGGATGGTTTATGAATATTCAATTTCCGGCTAGTGAAGTCGGCGATTCGATACCGGAGCGGTTAGCCGGGCCCAGGCGCCGACCGGCGAAAACGGGAGCAGGCTGATCGCCGCACACGCGCCGCTCAGATGGAGCGCGAGCCAGTCCGGCCACATCGGCGAAGGATGATCCGAGGAGAAGCCGACCCCGGTCCCGTCCGTCACGACGCCGATGGCCGGCGGAAGCGCGTTGGCCGGCCAGCGCCGCACCAGTTCTTCGAGTAACTGCCTGCCGGCATTCTCGAACAGGCCGAGCGCTTGTTGCATCGAGTCGTCGAGAAGGGCGATGACCGGATGGAGCGGGAGAAGCGGACTTTGCCCGTTCCAGAACATCGTCGCGAGCGTGCCGACCGGGCGGATCGGAGCGGTCAGTGTCAGCAGCTCGCCGCTGCTGGCGGCCAGCAGGGGCCGCGCGGACAGGGCGACCCTTGCGGCAGCTTCGGCGAGCGGCACCTCAAGGCGCGGCCGTGTCCTGATCGCCTGCCTGGTATGTTGCCCTGTTGCCGGGATCACGCGGTGTGCCTTTCAGGGAGAATCATACCCTATCATAGCGGATCGGCGCGGCGCCGACTCGCCGGGGGCAATTCTTTTCCACCCCGGGCGTGCTGTGGTTCGACCGCGCACGCCCGGGAATAGTGCGGCTCAGTGCCGGGCCTGGCTGCCAAGCGCGTTGGCGTCCTGCTGTTCCGGCGCGCTCAGCATCGAGCCGGTGGCGACGGCGGCGTCGACATCATCGGCGCTCGAATAGCGGGTCTCGCCCGTCGCTCCTGCGTCGATCGCGACCACCCGGGAGAGCATGTTGTGCGGCTGGCCGAGCGGGGGCAGGATCGCGCCTGCCGAGGCCGTCGATACGACGGCGCGGGCGCGGAGGCGCGACCCCGGCATATTGGGCTTGCGGTACTCCGCCATCATCGCAAAGCGCGGATGGTTGCTGGCCAGCTCGGCAATGGTGCGCGATGCGCGCTTGGTGATCTGGCGAACCCGCTCCTTGGTCACCCCGGTGTTGATCCCCAGTTCGTCCAGCGTAGCGACGTCGAACACGCGACGCTCGACGATTTCCTTGTCACGGCAAAGCTTCTGCTCGAGCTTCTCGAGTTCGATCGGGCAGACACCATGGGTGCGTGGTCGACGGAGCATCGCCGCGCCGTGGTCGACCGGCTCGGTGCGCGCGACGCGCTTGGGCCGGGCGCGCTTGCGAAGCTGCTCGATCGCCGCGGCGCGCTGGTGATCGATGAATTCCTCGACCAGCGACGCGGTTGCGGCATGGGCCAGATAATCGGACGCGCCGGCCTCGGTCCGCGCCAGGGCGCCGTCGTCTTCGAGGACCGATTCGAGCGTCGCTTCCTCGCCGTCGCCGTTCGACGTCACCGTGTGCAGCGACACCGTGGTGGCATCGACCTTCTTCGCCGACGGGCGCTGATCGGTCATGACCCGGAAGCGCAGGCTCTGCAGCTCGCCGCGGATCTGCCAGTTGACGAAGGTGGTGAACTGCGCCTTTTCGGGGTCATATCCCATAATCGCGCGGTGCACGGCGATCGCGCAGCACTGCTCGGCGTCTTCCCAATGCGAGACCAGGCCGTATTGGCGAATGAAGTGACGGATCCGTGGGGCGATCAGCTTGAGGATGATCACGAATGCCTTGTCGACATTGGCGCGCTGGCGAGCTGTGGAGAGGCCGTCAGCCTTTGGCATCTGTGCGATGACGGCGGCAACTGCGGCTTCCAACGCGATCGTGGTCTTCGACATGTGATCTTCCCCAAACTCAGGCTGGTGGGCCCCTCGCCAACCACTTCCTGATCACATCTATCTGGCCATCAAACGCTAACGAAGTTCGTATTGTCCTATATGTAGGAATACTGATCAGCCTATAATTGACAAAGCGCCGCTATGCGGTTCGACGCCCCGAATCGGTCAGGCAGCAAAACGCGATGGCGTGACGTGGCGGTTGACGAAATCGAGCAGCCACGAGCGATGGGCGCTGGCGGCATCGCCAGCGCGGGCGATCCGTTGACTGGCGCTGGCGCTGCCGACCTGGGCGTCGAGCAGCAGTCGCGCGCGACCGCTGTCGAGGCCGCCCTTGAGGAACCGCACCGAGTCGCCGGCACCGAGATGGTGGCCGAGATAGGCGGCGCGCGCCACGCTGGCGACGTCCTCACCCACCGCGATGCCGGCCTGTTTCAGATGTGTCACGCTGCTGCGGGCATAGTCGGCCGTGGCATTGATGGAGGCGGCGCCATCATATCGCAACGCCAGCAACGCCGAACGCGCCGCAGGAAGCAGCCGGCCGTTACTGCCGAGCCAGCCACGGCTGGTGGCGGTGTCGTGGAGCCACGTACCGGGGCGCTCGGCTTCGCCCTGCCAGGTGCCGCTCAGAAACTGGCCGAGGCCCGCCGCGCTCGATCGCGGATTGCGGGAACCCGTCTTCCAGGCGCCGTCGCAGTCCTTGCCGGCCTCGGCATCGACAATCGCCGCCAACGCCGCGGCGGGAATGCCCGTCCGCGCTGCCGCGGTGGCGAGAATCTGCCCGTAACGCGTGTTGGGACCGAGGCCGCCGAGCAGGTTGGACGATCCCGGGCCGGGGGAGGACGAGTCGAAGGCACCCAAGTCGCGTGCGCCCGCGCCGGCAATGGTGGAAGCCATGACCGGGATGGGTGTTGGTGACACCGCTTCGTCCACGGCCGGCATCACGGGTGGCGTGGCCGAGAGAGGCGCCCTCATATCGTTTTTTGGCGCGAGCAACGACAGCAAGGTATCGAGGTTGAAGTCGGGGCACTCCCCCGCGCGGGTCGCGGTGCCGGGGTTGTCGGTGTCGTCGTAGCTGCCGAGCGCGGCGCGCCACAAGCGCGTCGCCACGTCGGAGCGCGCCTGTGCGTAGATCATCGCGGCCTTTTCGGCCGGGGCGAGGCGGCTCAAATCGGTGGGCGCGATCATGCGATGTCTGCCCTCTTGCTCGCGCGAATGCGGCGGGCATCGCGCAGCGCCCGCGTGAAGCGCGCTGCGGAAAAATCATCGATCTGGCTCTGCTCGGCGGTTGCGGCGACGCGGGTAACTTCGTCGCGATAGCGACCCGCCGCCCCCTCGATGGCGCGCAGCGAGCCATAGGCCTCGGCTGCCTGCAGTTGCAGGCTGTTCAGCCGGGCATCGACGGCGGCGCGATCGCGGCTGAGCGCGTCACGTTGCGCACGCATCCGCGCGACGAAAGCATGCGCCGAAAATCCGTGATCGGCGAATGCCAATTGCACCTCGGCACGCACCGAATCGTCGATCGCATCGCGGCGGCGCTCGATCACGACCAGCTGATTTACCTCGACGCTGATCGATACGCGCATGTCGTCCATCTCGCGTTGTCGCAAGCGCAGCGCCGCGTCGTAAGGTGTGGTCACGCGGCGTCTTCAAGGATCGCGCCGAGCGCGGTGAAGCTAGCGGTCACGTCACCGTGATCCTGCTTGGTCTGTACCAGCAGCTTCTCGATCTGCGGTGCCAGCCGGATCGCGCGGTCGACGTCTGGGTTGGAGCCGCTCTTGTAGGCGCCGAGCCGGACGATCTCCTCCATGTCGCCATAGGTCGACAATACCGATCGCGCGGCCAGCCGCATGACGTTCTGGTCGTCGCTCAATGCGCCGGGCAGCGTCCGCGACACCGATTTGAGGATGTCGATCGCCGGGTAGCGACCGCGCTCGGCGATGCGGCGGGTGATGACGATATGGCCGTCGAGAATGCCGCGCACCGCATCGGCAACCGGCTCATTGTGGTCGTCGCCATCGACCAATACCGTAAACAGACCCGTGATCGATCCCTGGCCGGGCCGCCCGGGGCCGGCCCGTTCGAGCAGCCGGGGCAATTCGGCGAAGACCGTCGGCGTATAACCCTTGGTCGCGGCCGGTTCGCCGCTGGCCAGACCGATCTCGCGCTGGGCCATCGCAAAGCGCGTTACCGAATCCATCAGGCACAGCACGTTGAGCCCCTGGTCGCGAAAATGCTCGGCGATGGCGAGGGTCGTCCAGGCCGCCTGGCGGCGCATCAGGGCCGGCTCGTCCGACGTGGCGACCACCACCACGCTCCGCGCCAGCCCCTCGGGTCCGAGGTCGTCCTCGACGAATTCCTGTACCTCGCGCCCGCGTTCGCCGATCAGGCCGATCACCGCCACATCGCATTCGGTCCACCGCGCCAGCATCGACAGCAGCACGGACTTGCCGACGCCCGAGCCTGCGAACAGGCCAAGCCGTTGCCCGCGGCACAGCGGCGCGAAGATGTCGAGCGCGCGGACCCCCGTGGCAATCCGCTCGCCAACGCGCGTCCGCTCGGCGGCGGGGGGCGGGGGGGCCTTGATCGGGCGCGGATCGATACCGGCCGGCAACATTCCCTTGCCGTCGATCGGCACGCCGAGGCCGTCGACCATCCGGCCCAGCCAGGCGTCGCACGGCCTGACCACGAAGCGACCGGCGACAAGCTCGGCGCGCGATCCCGAGGCGATCCCCTGCGGATCGCTGAACGGCAGGCAGTGCGCGACATCGCGATCGAGCCCGGTAACTTCGGCAGCGACCATGCCGTTGGCCGCGCTCACGCTGATATGCGAACCGATGCGCGCGGCACCGTCGAGTCCCTCGACCTCGATCAGCGTGCCGCGCACGCCGATCACCCGCCCGAAGCGAAGGTCAGGCGACAGATCGCGCAGCGCGCGCGCGGCGGCGGCAAGCGTCTTCACGCGCGGCGCTCAGGCGGCCTGCGTCTCGATGCGGGCGAACACTTCCGCCTCATAGGCGATCAGCGCCCGACAATCGGCCAGCGCGCGGTAGAAATCGGACGTGGCCACCTTGCGGGCAAAGCTGGCGCAGGCACCTTTGGCCTCATGCGATTCGAGCGCGCTGATCAGCCCGCCGAGATAGCTGACGATCTCGTCATGGTGCGCGGTTGCGCCGTCCGGGTCGATATAGGCCATCATGCAGGCGTAATAGAGCCGGCGTGCCGGCGTGGTGGCTTCCTCGGCCGTCATGACCTCGCGCCCGCGCAGCAACGCCACGGTGTTCTCGACACACAGGTCGGTGCGGCCGATCGAGCGCAGCACGGCGCCGTTCACGATCATCTGCTCACCGTCGCGGAGGGAAATTCGAAGCGTCATCAGCCAGGCCCTTTGGTCGTTTACATTCTTATAGGACAAAATGGCCATGATGGGTGGCGATGATAATTCTTGCAGGTCGTTGGGGTTTGGTGCGCGGCCATCCTACAATCAATGGAGCGTCACTGCTGTCGCCGTACCTTTGCCGTGGAGATTATCCTTGAGCCTCTACTCAGCCCTATATGCCGGCGTGTCCGGCCTGAGCGCGCAAGCCAGCGCCATGGCCAGCGTTGCCGACAACATTACCAACATCAACACCGTCGGCTATAAAAGCGCCGACACGCAATTCCGCACCCTGGTGGCTGACGGCCGAAGCGGCGGGGCGACCTATGCTGCCGGCGGCGTCGCCAGCGTGACGCGCGCGCTGGTTTCCAAGCAGGGCGTGCTGCAGTCATCGAGCAGCTCGACCGATATCGGGATCGAGGGCGCGGGTTTCTTCGTCACGCGCGACGGCGTCGGCGCCGGCGCCAACGTCGCCTATACGCGGGCCGGTTCCTTCACGCCGGACAGCGCGGGATATCTCAAGAATTCGGGCGGCTATTATCTGCAGGGGTGGCCGCTCGACGCGCAGGGCAACTACGCCAACAACGGCAACCTCAGCGCACTTGTTCCGGTGCGCGTCAGCCAGCTGACCGGCACCGCCGCAGCGACGAGCACGGTGCAACTCCGCGCGAACCTCGAGTCGACCGCAGCCGCGTTCACCGGCACCTATGCGGCCGGCGATATCGCTGCCGGAACGACCCCCGCCCAGTTTTCGCGCTCGGTCGACATCACCGATGCGCAAGGTGGGACTCACGCCGTCACCCTGGCGTTCCTGAAGACCGGCCCCAACGCCTGGGTGGGCGAGATCTACGCCCAGCCCGCCACCGACGTGACCGCAGCGGGCGGCCTGCTCGCCAGCGGCAAGGTGCTGTTCAACAGTGACGGCAGTCTCGACCGCGCCGGCTCCGATCCCGGGATGTTCGCCGCGCTGACGCCGAGCTGGACCAACGGTGCCGGCGCCGGCCCAATCTCGCTTGGTCTTGGTACCGATGGCGGGCTTGACGGCCTCACCCAGTTCGGTGGGCAATCGGCATTGATTTCCTCGACGGTCGATGGCGGCCTGCTCGGCAGCGTCGCGTCGGTGCGCATTTCCGATACCGGCGTTGTCAGCGCGGTGTTCGAGGATGGCACGTCGCGCTCGGTCTTCCAGCTGCCGCTTGCCAACTTCCAGAATCCGGACGGGCTCACCCGCCTTCCCGGCAACGCCTATGGCGTTTCCGATCAGTCGGGCAGTGTGGCGGTCAACGCACCGGGTTCGCTCGGCGCGGGCAACATCTCGTCCGGGACGCTCGAGGCGTCGACGGTCGATCTGGCGCAGGAGTTCACCAACATGATCCGTTTCCAGCGGGCCTATAGTGCATCCTCCAAGATCATCACCACGGTCGATGAAATGTTGCAGGAAATCAGCAACCTCAAGCGATAAACGATTGAAATGATAGCCGGGCGGGGAATGGTTCCCCGCCCGACAAGGGGATTGCCAGCGTGTCGTTGAGCGAAATCATGGCATCGGCAATGTCCGGCCTCGCGGCGTCGCAGGCGGGACTGCGATCCGTTTCAAACAATATCGCCAATGTCGGCACCCCCGGCTATGCGCGCGAGACCGTCACGCAGACGACCGGGGTCACCGCCGGTCTGGTCAACGGCGTGACGGTCGGCGAGCCGAGCCGGATTGCCGATCGCTTTCTCGAGACGACCGTGTACCGCCGCGCGGGGGACATGGGTGCGGCAGACGTCACATCGTCATATCTCGGCCGCCTGCAATCCTTGCTGGGCGCACCCGGTGCAACCTACGGCCTGCCCGCGCGACTCGATGCCATCAGCGCATCGGCGGTGGCGATGACCGGCACGCAGGCATCGGCCCAGAACGTCGCCAGTTTTACCGCCAACGTGCAGGACGCGATCACCTCGACCAACCAGCTCGGCACCGACGTCGCTGCCTTGAGATCCGATGTCGAGTCCGAGGTCGGCTACACGGTGGACCGTATCAACAGCCTGCTTGTGCGGATCAACGATCTCAACGGCAGCGTCGCACGTCTCGACGGCAACGGGCACAGTTCGGCCGGGGTAGCCGACCAGCGCATGTCCGCGATCGAGGAACTGAGCGGACTGATCAAGGTCACCGTGCGCGAGCAACCCAGTGGCCGGGTCTCGATCGACACCGCCTCCGGCATACCGTTGCTCGATAACCGGTTGCGGCAACTTACCTACCCGTCGTCGGGGCAGGGCGGCACGCAAACGGTCTATCCGGTCATCTCGGTGCGCTTTGCCGACAGCAACGGTGCCGTTGGAGCGGCAACCGGCGACAAGCTGGATTCGGCTGCGGTTGGTGGCAAATTGGGCGGATTGCTCGACCTGCGCGACCGGGCGTTGCCCGATTTCACCGAAAAGCTCGGTGTCCTGTTCACCGGCCTCGCGCAGACACTCAACGCGGCGTCGAACGCCAATACGACGGTCCCCGCACCAACGCGGCTCGATGGGCGGCAGTCCGGCCTCGTCGGCGCCGATCGCCTGGGCTTTACGGGGTCGGCGGTATTTGCCGTCACGAAATCGACGGGAGAACTGGTCGCATCGACGACGGTCGATTTCTCCGCACTTGGCGCGACCGCCTCGGTCGACGATGCCGTCGCCGCGATCAACGCCGGGCTGGGCAGCAGCGCGACCGCGTCGTTTACCGGCGGCGTCCTGTCGATCAAGGCGAACGGAAGCGGCAACGGTGTCGTCATCGCGCAGGACCCGAATGCGCCGAGCGCACGCGGCGGCGTCGGCTTCTCGCAATATTTCGGCATGAACGACCTCGTCCGCAGTGCCGACAGCCCATTGGTCCCGTCCGGTTTTCTCCCATCGGACCCGCACGGATTCGGCCCGGGCCAGTCGGCCGAGATCGTCTTGCGCGATTCATCGGGTCGCGCCGTCACCAGCTATACGATGACCGGCACCGGTGGCCCGACCTTTGGCGACCTGGTGAACGAACTCAACGGCAGCCCTATCGGCGCTTTCGGTAACTTTGCGATGGACGATCACGGACGCATCCAGTTCCAGGCGAATGCGAATGTGGTCGGCGCCGCGCTGTCGGTCACATCTGACACGACCGATCGACTCAGCTCTGGGCGATCCTTCTCGAGCATCTCCCAACTGACCGGCGCTTCCAGCGGCGTTTCGACCGCGAGCGTCCGGCCGGATATTCTGGCGAGCGCAAGCAAGCTGGGGCTGGCGCAGCTGCAGGCTGGCGTGGCCATCGGCACAAAGGCGCTTGGGGTGGGCGACAATCGCGGCGCCACGGGGTTCGTCAATCAGCTCGCGGTGCCGGTCGATCTCGGCAAGGATGGGGTGACGACGACGGCGGCGTTCACGGCGCAATTGCTCGGCAACACCGGGACATCCGCGTCGCGGGCGGCCGCCACGCTCGCCGACGCGACCGCGCGGCGCGACGATGCTGTCAACCGCCGTGACAGCTTCTCGGGGGTCAATATCGATGAGGAACTGGCGCAGATGGTCGTGCTGCAAAACAGCTATTCGGCCTCGGCGCGCGTGATCAGCACGGCGAGCCAGATGTACGATACCCTGCTGGCCATGATCCACTGATCCCGCCGGCAACGACCCCCTGAAGGAAAAGCAATGTCCCGCGTCGCCACCATCCCGCTCCAGCGCACCATGTCCGCGGCGATCCAGCATGCGCAGCAATCGCTCGCCGCCACCCAGACGCAGCTGGCAACCGGAAAGAAGGCTGCCGATTTCGCCGCGCTCGGGACAGAGGCGGTTCGCAATCTCTCGACCCATTCGCTGCTTGCCCAACAGGATGCCTATGTCGGCGTGGCTGCGCGGATCGGCACCACGCTGTCGTTCAACGACGCCAATATGAGCGCCATCGACACGGCTGCGAGTACGCTGCGCCAGGATCTGCTCACCGCAGCGGGCACCGGTCGCGCACCCGGCCTGGCCGAGGGGATCGCTGCCGCGTTCGACCAGTTTCGCGCCTCACTCAATGCGTCGGACGGTGGTGTGTCGCTGTTCGGCGGCTCGCAGACCGACGGCCCGGCGTTTCTGCCGAACACGGTGGCGGGAACGATCGGGGTCACGCCCGCGGCAGCCTTCGCCAATGACGGCGTGAAGGCGACGGTCCGGCTGGCGGACGGCCTCGACGTCCAATATGGCGTCACCGCCAGCGACATCGGGTCCGATTTGTATACGGCCTTCCAGACGCTCGCCGGTGCCGGCGCGATCGGCGATACGCCGACCCAGGCGCAGCTCGACATTTTGTCGAAAGCAGCGGGGCAGATCGAGACCGGGCTTGCCAGCCTCCGAACGGTCAACGCCGAGAATGGGCGCAAGCAGGCGCAGGTCGAGGCGCTCGGTTCGCGCGCAGGGGATCGATCGCTGCTGCTGCAGGGTATCATCACCGATAACGAGGATGCCGATCTTGGCCAAGTCGCGATCGATCTCGCGCAGCAGAAGACGACATTGCAGGCAAGTTACTCGGTCTTCTCGCAGCTTTCCGGACTAAGCCTCGCCAGCTACCTGCGCTAGCGCATAGGTGCGTGCGACCGGGCACCGTCCTCGGACGCAAACTTGTTCGTTGGCTTGCTCATACAGGCTCCACCTTCTCGGGAGTTGGAGCCTCCGGCAAACCCGGGGCGTGTGTGGATTCCCCCCGGTTTTACAAGGTGATTTTCGGACGGCTTCAACGGCCCGGCGGCACTGGACCGTCGAGCAGAAGCTGGCGATCCTGCGAGATGCCTTTGGACCCGGAAGCGTATGCGGGAGCGGGGCTCCCCGTTCTGGTCGTGGTCACTCCCTGTTTCTCCCTGTTCCAGGGTGAATTTGGTGGCGCGCGGCGCGGGCTTGCGCGCGCAGACGGGACGGGCTGACAGAAAACTGGTCGGCGTCGAATCGAGGCGATGTTCACCCGTGCCGGCACCAGCAGCGCGCCTGGGAGCCCAACCAGACGCGCTGCCTTGGTGCGACGCGTCAGTCGTCGCGCGAGAAGCGATCGGCGCGCTGGCCGAGCAAGGTCACCTCGACGCGGCGGTTCTGGCGCATGCCCTCGGGCGTGGCGTTGGTCGCGACCGGGCTGGTTTCGCCATGGCCCTGCACGACGAAGCGCGCGCGGACCACGCCCATCGCATCGAGCGCCGACCGGACGCTGGCCGCGCGACGCTCCGAAAGGGCCTGGTTATGCGCATCCGAGCCGCGCGAATCGGTGTAGCCATCGATCGCCACGCGCACGCCGGGTTCGGACTTGAGATAACCCGCAAGCGGCCGCAGCTTGTCGATCGCGCCGGGGCGCAGCACGTCGCTGTCGGTCTCGAACAGCACGTCCTCCTGCAGGTTCAGCGTCGCGCCGCGCGCGGTCTGGCGGAAGCCATAGTCGCGCATCGCGCGATGGTCCCAGCCGCCACGCTGTGCCGGCACGACCACGGCGCGATCGCGGCTGTCCCAGTCGAAGCGATCACGGCGCGGGCCGGCGACCTCGGCAAAGGCGCGATTGGCGGCGCGCGCCTCGCGGGGGCTGATCCAGCCGTTGCGATCGCGATCGAAATTGCGCATCACGAAGGCGCGACCACGCGGCGTCGCGCGCAGCTCCGGATAGAGCATCCGGACGCCCGGGCCGGCCAGTTCATAGCCACGGTCGCCGGATCGGCCACCGGTCCAGTCCCAACGGCCCTGTGCCGCGGCAGGACCGGCGGCGCCCAGGGTGAGCGCCGACATGGCGGCGACGGTCAATGTCTTTGCGAACCTGTTCATCATTCTTCTCCACGGCCCCCCGCCGTCAAACGGGAATGGCAGCGAAGGATTGAACAGCGGCTTAGTGGCTTCGACAGGCGAGGTTCAGGCGCTATCGACCCTGGCTCCTCCGACCGCGATCCGCGTCGCCGCGCCGCCGACCTCGGCAAAAAGCGCGGGCTCGGTACCCGTCATCCATATCTGCCCCTTGCCGGCCAGCCGATCGAACAGCGCCGCGCGCCGTGACGGGTCGAGATGCGCGGCAACCTCATCGAGCAGCAGGAGCGGGGTACGGCCCGTGCGCTCGGTGACGAGATCGGCATGAGCGAGAATCAGGCCAAGCAGCAGCGCCTTCTGCTCGCCGGTCGAACACAAGGCGGCCGGCTGCCCCTTGCCGAGGTGCGTGACGGCAAGGTCGCTGCGGTGTGGTCCGACGAGCGCGCGGCCGGCGGCTGCGTCGCGCCGGCGCCCCCTTGCCAGGTCGGCCGCCAGCGTGCCGCCGACATCGTTCCAGCCTTCCAGCGCAAGACCGGCGCGGGCGAATGGGCCCTCCGGCGCATCGGCGAGGCGTACCGCGAGCGCACTGACGGTGTCGCGCCGCGCCGCGTCGATCGCTTCGCCATGTTCGGCCATCTGCACCTCGAGCGCGCTCAGCCATTCGGGGTCGGCGGGACGGTCCTCGGCGAGCAACCGGTTGCGCGCGCGCATCGCCGCCTCGTAGCGATTGCTGTGCACGGCGTGCGCTGGTGCCAGCGCCAATGCCAGTCGGTCGAGAAAGCGCCGACGCTCGCCCGCAGCGGCGGCGAACAGCCGGTCCATCGCCGGGGTCAACCACAAGATGGTCAGCCATTCGGCCAGCGCCGTCGCCGCCGCCGCCGCGCCGTTGACCCGCACCACGCGCCGCTCGATCGCCGGCGGCTGCGCGCCCGTGGCGATTACGGTGTCGTCCGCCAGCGTCGCTGCCACGCCGAATCCGCCCGGCCCGCCTTGCCGCGCCATCTCGCCGAGGGGCGCGCGGCGCAGGCCGCGCCCGGGCGCGAGCAGCGACACCGCCTCGAGTATGTTGGTCTTGCCCGCGCCATTGTCGCCGGTCAGTACGACGAAGCCCGGCCCGGTCGTGAGCACCAGGTCGGCATGATTGCGGAAATCGGTCAGGACGAGGCGCGACAACATCGCACCCGCCTTAGCGGGGAATTATCGCGCGCGTCAGCCTCAGGCGGCGAGTTGCTTCGGCGCGGCGGGCTTGTCGCTGCCGTCGCGCTTGCTGAGATAGGACGCCATCGCCTCGCCCAGTTCGCGCTGCGCGGTGCGATAGGCAACCGGCTCGCCCAGTCCGAGCCGCGCGCGCGCCGCATCGATCGGCTCATGGAGCAACTGGAGATAATCCTCGGCGGCAAGCCACCTTGCCTTCTTGCCGCGGCGATAGCCTTCCCACACCGCCTTGGCGAACAGCGTACCCTTGGTCACGCGCAGGCTCTTGAGCGCGGCGGCGGCGCCAATGAACGCCCAGCCGAGTCCACCGACCTGCGCATAGCTGAACGCGACCAGCGCGCCCTCGCCCATGCTCTCATCGGCCTTGTAGCCGGTCAGCACATGCCAGATGTCATGCGTGTCGCGGATGCGCCGGCCGAACCACGCATAGGGGTGGCGCATATCCTCCTCGCGATTGATCTTCGACACTTCGGCGAGACCATCGGCGGAATAGCCGGTGCTTTCGAGGAAGTCGCCATAGGCCGCGCCGACCGTGCCGGGCGCGAACTGCCTGGTGAAGCCTGGCTGTGAAAAGACCTGCGCCAACTCGATACGCTCATAGGCCATGCGACCGCCCTCTTCGGTGGCGATGAAGCGTGCATAGTTCATCGGCGCGTTGCCGACGTTGAGCGCGCGCATGATTCGGAACACCTGCGTGGTGTCGTCACCATTGGCCATGAGCTTGCTGATGCCGTCGAACGCGGTTCGCCAGTCGCGACGTCCGGTCGTGCCGGGAAACGGAGGAAGCTTGGCGGCCATGGGTTGATTCCTTACTGACAATGATGTCAATAGCCATTGCGACCCGGACCGTCAAGATCGGTATATATCTATCATGGCGAAAGTCCGTGCACGGACGAGATCGACTATCTCGAGCGCGACCTCTTGGCCTGGGGGCAGCCTGAATCGGCGACGTCACGACCGCAAACCTCGAGGTCCAACGGCTTGCGCCGCGAGGAATGACGGCATCAATGGCCGACCGCGCGCCGATTTGCGCGCCGGTTGGTTCAGGGTTGCAGCGCGCCACGCTTTCCGGCGATTGCGTCAGTCCGGCGGAGCATCTAATGTCTGGCACCGCATTGGCCTGTCGGGACAACATCCGACCGACACGCGGCGAACGGGGCGACATGCAAGTTCTTTCCGAGTTTATGCGCTTTCTGTTCGGTGCGCGGTCGCGCCTGATCCTTCTCCCGTTCGTGTTCTTTTTGCTGCTGTTCGCGATCATGTTCGTCCTGGTTGAAGGCACAGCCTGGGCGCCGTTCGTTTACGCGCTCTTTTGACGTCGTTGTCGGTGCATAGGTTGCGTGTGTGGCCGGCGTTGCAGTCGGTTCTGTTGATGCTCTGTGGCGTCCTTCTTGCTTGCGTCGCCGGCGAAATCCTTGTCCGGGTCGCGACCGCGAATCAGGAAAATTACGTCATCGAAATGTGGCGGTATGCGCGGCTCCTGAAGGAAAAGAGCCCGGATCCGCAGATCGGGCACCAGAACCGTCCGAACAGTTCGGCGCGACTTCAGGGCGTCGATATGAAGATCAACGCCCTCGGCATGCGCGGCCCGATGCCCGACCCAGCCATTCCATCGGACCGCACCGTTGTCATCCTGGGGGATTCGGTCGCCCTTGGCTGGGGTGTGCCGGAGCAGCAAACGCTTCGCGCCCAGCTTGCAAGCACCCTTGGCAGCGATACGCAGGTGCTCAACGCCGGTGTCGGAAACATGAACCTTGCCCAGGTCGTCGCGCTTTGGTCCCATCTGCGGACGCGGGTCCATGCCGGCACGATCGTTGTTCTGGCGACGGCACGATCCAGTACCGTTCAACCTCCAGACACGACCAATTGGCTGATCGAGCACAGTGAACTCGCGGCGCTGACAGTGACCTTTTTTCGCCAGTCCACCAGCGGCGCGACGGGGCGCGATGGCCTGGTTGCCGCCTATCGGCGCGACTGGACGAACGGCGCGGGTCTCGATGCGATGCGCGGCGCCCTGGATCGGCTGAAGCTGATGCAGGCGGAACGCAAGACCCACATCATCGTCGCGGCGATGCCCGAGACGCGTGACATGCAGCGCTATTCCCTCGGCTTCATCACCGACGGCCTGAAGCAAGAGTCGCTTCAGCGCGGCTGGGCGTTCGTGGACCTGTTGCCCTTGTTTCGTGACGAACCGAGCGAGAATTTCAGGGTCTCGCCGCAGGACGCGCACCCGAACGGCGAAGCTTTTCGCCGGATTGCGGCGCGATTGGCACCGGTGGTCCAGCGCGCCACCACGTCCCCGCCCGGATGTAATGCCGGGCCCGGCGCCGGCCCGCAAGATTGTCCGTCGGCGCACTGACCAGTCGCCGTGCTCTTCCAGCTACCGGTCTTTCTCTGCTTTCTGGCGGTGTTTGCATCCCTGCTTGCGCTATGTCCGCGCCGCTTCGTGCTGCCTTATGTCGTCGTCGCCAGCCTCATCTTCTATGCCTGGTGGAATCCGCCCTATGTCGCGATATTGCTGGGGCTGATGATCGCGACCTGGGCGATGGCCAGGCTCGTCTGGCGACGACCATCGCTGCTGCCGCTCACCATCGTCATTGCCCTGATTCCCCTGGCGCTGTTCAAATATACCGATTTCTTGTTGCGCACCGTCGGCGCGCTGACCGGGAGGGAGGCGCCCCAGTTCCATTGGCTGCTGCCGCTGGGCATCTCGTTCGTCACCTTCACCATCATCAGCGTGCTGGTCGATACGACGCGAAACCGCGCCCATCCGCCGCCCGACTTCATGCGGCTGAGCGTCTACATTACCTTCTTCCCGCATCTGATCGCCGGGCCGATCCTCAGAATGCGCCAGGTGGTGCCGCAGCTGGATGGCATCCGCATCGACTGGCCCCGGATCGCGCCCAACCTAGGGCTGTTCGCCGTCGGCATGATGAAGAAGGTGCTCATCGCCGATCAGCTCGGCGGCTATGTCGACACCGCATATGGCCATGTCGGCCAGTTGAGCGGCGCGGAAGCGCTGTTGGCGATGCTGGGCTTTTCGATCCAGATCTACTGCGATTTCGCCGCCTATTCCGATATGGCCATCGCGTTGGCGGGCATGTTCGGCATCGCGTTCCCGGAAAATTTCAAATCGCCCTATGCCGCATCGAGCATGGGAGAGATCTGGCGGCGTTGGCACATGACGCTCAGCTTCTGGCTGCGCGACTATGTCTTCAAGCCGTTGCACCGCCACCTCCACAAATATAGCGGCCACCTCGCCATCATGGCGACCATGATGATATCGGGCCTGTGGCATGGCGCCAACTGGACGTTCATCATCTGGGGCACCGCGCAGGGCATGCTCATGGTCGTCGACCATATGTCCGGCTATGCGCGTTTCTCGGCGCGCGCGCGCGGACCGCTGCTCTGGCTTTGCATCGTCCTGACCTTCCTCGAATGGACGGTGCTGCTTGTCATCTTTCGCGCGCCCTCTGTTCACATTGCCCGCTCGATGCTGGAAAGTGCGCTTGGCGCACATGGCTGGCAGGTCTGGCCGCAGCAAGGAGGATTGATTCTGGGTCTCTCGGCATTGACCCTTGCGCTCCACACGCGCGACCAGGTCGGGACGATTCGCGCCGCCTTTGCGCGCATGCCGATCGCGCTATCGCTACCGCTGTCGCTGACCATCATCCTAGCCTGCACGATCCTGGCGGCGGGACGACCGGAGACTTTCTACTATTTCGATTTCTGAGCGGGCGAAGCGACCGCCACCTTGTCCGCTGGGCTGAAGAAACCCGCGCCGACACGTCGGGCGATCGCGCGCGCCAGCACCGCCTGTCCCGTTGCCGACATATGTCCCGTCAGATCGATGAAATAGGGCGGCTGTCCGTCGAAGGCGCCCGAGAGATCGTAGACGCCGGCGATCGGCTGTTGCTCGAGCCGACGGCGCAACGCCCATGTGAGCGGGCCCATGAACCGCTCCCCAAATTTCAGATTGGAATGATCCGAACGATTGCCAAACGGCGTCGGCGGGACGACGATCGCCAACGGAACGCCGACGCGCCGCGCATAGGCGAGCGCACTTTCGAGATCGTAGATCAGCCGGTCGACCTGCAACGCGACTTCTCGCGGCTCGGCGCAGTGCAGGGCATCGCGCCCGACCCTTTTGCTCTGCGCACGGCCGAACAGCCGGGCAAGAGCGAGGCCCGGCTCCCGGGCTTCGAGCGCCGGCCCGGACCGACATTCGGTCAAATCCATCGGCCCGCTTACGAGGATGACGAAATCGAAGCGCATGCGCTTGTCGCGCAGCACGCGCCATGTCGCCATGCTCTGCCGCACTTTCTGCCCGGGGACGGCGAAGTTGCGCAAGGCGATGCCCGGCAGGGCACGCTGCAGATTGGCGGCGAGCGTCTCGTCATCAAGATCGTAAAGACCGAAGGCCTGTGACGCGCCCAACAACAACCCTGTTGCGACCGGGCTCCGCACAGCAGGCGCCAAGCGCTCGCCGTCCTGTCCGATATGGAAGCCGGGCCTGGAGATCGGCAGGGGTGTCGCGCCGATCGCGGTGCTCGCCTCGGCGACGCGCATGTCGGCAAACCGGTAATAATTTTGTGCCGGCACCACCCCGCTGACCAGGCCGTTCCCATCGCGGATTTTGGCAGCTGGCTTGTTGAAACTGCTGCTGATCAGCCGCCCCTGACTAAGCACGACATCGAGAATCCCATCGGCCAGGCAAAACAGGATTGCGACGTAAAATATGACCAGAAGAGTTGTTTTGCCGTGGCGCACCACGAGGCGCGCCCGAGGCGATGAATGGGCGATGTTCATATCCTGACCCTGCATTCTTCGCTCAATCCGGCGCAAAGACGCGCTCGCCAAGCGCTCCGTCACGTGCACTTTGCTCGGACTTTTTCAGCAAGCAATTGCCGATGGCAAGCACATCGAGATCAGTCGCCATGAAGCAGGCAAATGCCTCTTCCGGCTGGCACACGATCGGCTCGCCGCGCTCGTTGAAGCTCGTATTCACCAGCGCCGGGCAATCGGTGCGCGCCTTAAAGGCGCGTAACAGGCGATGGAAGCGATCGTTGGTCCGGGCATTAACGGTTTGTACGCGTGCCGATGCGTCGACATGCGTGGTGGCCGGGAGGGCGCAGGCGAGCGGTCGCAAGGCGATTTGTTGCCCGCTCGACGGCGCCACGGCCGCATCGTCGCGATGTGACGCCGCCAGTTCGGCCACGAACAGCATAAAAGGCGAAGCGCGGTCCAGGTTGAACCAGTCCACCGCGTCTTGTTGCAGGATAGCGGGCGCGAACGGGCGGAAGCTCTCGCGTTTCTTGATCTTGAGGTTCAGCCGCGCCTGCATCGTCGCGGACCGCGGATCGGCGAGGATCGAGCGGGCGCCGAGCGCGCGTGGGCCGAACTCCATCCGGCCCTGGAACCAGCCCAGTGCCTCGCCGCGCTCCAGCGCATCGGCACAGGCCTCGATCAGATCGGTCTCGTCCAGTCGCGTGAAGTGTGCACCGCACGCCCGCAATCGTGCTTCGATATCTTGCTGATCGAACGCCGGCCCGAGTAGCGCACCGTTCATCCCGTCGGGCGCGTCGGGCACCCGGCGTGGCTGCGACAAGTGCAGGTGATAGGCAGCGAGCGCGGCCCCCAGCGCCCCGCCTGAATCACCGGCGGCGGGCTGGATCCAGATTTCGCGGAACGCACCGTCGCGGAGTATTTTGCCATTGGCCACGCAGTTCAGCGCGACACCGCCCGCCATGCACAGATTGGGGCAACCGGTTTCGCGGGCCATCGCGCGGGTCATGCGTAGCACGGAGAGTTCCACGACGGCCTGCACCGACGCCGCCATGTCGGCGTGAAACGATTCGAGCGCCGATTCCGGCTCGCGGGGCGATCGGCCGAACAGCGCATGAAAGCGCGGCGAAGTCATCGTCAGGCCGGTGCAATAATCGAAATAGGATTGGTCGAGCCAGAACGAGCCATCGGCCTTGAGGTCGAGCAGATTGTCGAGGATCAGATCGCGATACCGTGGCGTGCCATAGGGTGCCAACCCCATGAGCTTGTATTCCCCGGAA
>JBBRSN010000047.1:0-33231 GCA_038245375.1 Sphingomonadales bacterium
ATGAATAGCGCGAGTGGTATCGGTCCACATCGTTGATCTCCGGTCGGTTCTTCGCAAAACCTCCAGAATCAGCCATGCGCCAGCGCGTCAAGCGCAACCGACTGATATCACTCAACTTACTTTTGGGTCAGACACTCAGAGGCTGCGCCCGATCAGCTCCTTCATGATCTCGTTGGTGCCGCCATAGATTCGGCTGACGCGCGCCGCGCGCCACATCCGCGCGATGGGATATTCGTTCATGTACCCGGCGCCGCCATGCAGCTGGAGGCACTTGTCCATCACCTCCCATTGCAGCTCGGTGTGCCACAATTTGGCCGCCGCACCCTCGGTCGGGGTCAGTTCGCCCTTGAGATGGCGCTGGATCGCCCAGTCGAGATGCGCCCAGCCGACCTGCAGCTTCGACTTGATGTCGGCGAGGACGAAGCGGGTGTTCTGGAAATCGAACACCATGCCGGCAAATGCCTTGCGCTCCTTGGTAAAGGCGACGGTCTCGTCGAACGCCTTTTGCGCGCTGGCATGCGTGCCGACCGCGATCGACAGCCGCTCCTGCGGCAGCTGGCTCATCAGATAGATGAAGCCCTTGCCCTCTTCGCCGAGGCAATTGGTCATCGGCACGCGAACGTCCTCGAAGAACAGTTCCGAGGTGTCGGCGGCGTCCTGGCCGATCTTGTCGAGCTTGCGCCCGCGCTTGAAGCCCTCGCGGTCGCTCTCGATCAGGATGATCGACATGCCCTTGTACGCCGGTTTGGCATCGGGGTCGGTCTTGGCGACGACGAGGATCAGGTCGGCATTCTGGCCGTTGGTGATATAGGTTTTGGAGCCGTTGACGACATAATGGTTGCCGTCTTTCTTCGCGCTGGTGCGGATCGCCTGCAGGTCGGATCCGGTGCCCGGCTCGGTCATCGCGATCGCGGTGATCGTCTCGCCCGAGACGAAGCGCGGCAGCCACTGCTTCTTCTGCTCTTCCGAGCCATAGGCGACGATATAGTCGCACACGATGTCGGAATGCAGCGTGAAGCCGGCGGGCACGCCGTTATATGCCATTTCCTCGTTGACGATCGAATTATAGCCGAAGTCGAGGCCGAGCCCGCCATATTCCTCGGGCACGGTCGGGCACAGCATGCCGACCTCGCCGGCCTTGCGCCAGAATTCCTTGGGGACGAGTCGGTTGGCTTCCCATTCGTTGACGTTGGGCACGCCTTCCTTCTGCAGGAAGCTGCGTACCGTCTCGCGGAACGCCTCATGGTCCTCGTTATAGGCAAAACGGCCCTGCACGGTGTCGAGCGACATTTCAGTTCTCTCCTGCAACCTTTTGTCCAGCTCTGCGGGCGATTGACGCGAACGTCAAGCGGCGCGCGGCTCGACTTGTCGTGACGATGATGGGTATGGGTGATTCAAACAGGAGAGAATGCGCGTATGAAACTCGCCAGCCTCAAACATGGCCGTGACGGCAAGCTCGTTATCGTGTCGAACGATCTCGCCTGGTGCGCCGATGCCGGCCACATCGCGCCGACCCTGCAGGTGGCGCTCGACGACTGGGACCAGCTGCTGCCCGACCTGCAGAATCTGGCGACCGACCTCGAGCACGAGATGATTCCTCGCGATCGCTTTCACGAACATGGCGCGGCATCGCCGCTGCCGCGGGCGTACCAATGGGCCGATGGCTCGGCCTATGTGAATCATGTCGCGCTGGTGCGGCAGGCGCGCGGGGCCGAGATGCCTGACAGCTTCTGGCACGATCCGCTGATGTATCAGGGCGGCTCGGACGGTTTTCTCGGGCCGCGCGATGCGATTCCGCTCGCCGATGAAGCGTGGGGCTGCGATCTCGAAGGCGAGATCGTGGTCGTCACCGGCGACGTACCGCTCGGCGCGAGCCGCGCGGAAGCGCTCGCGGCGATCCGGCTGGTCGGGCTGACCAACGACGTGTCCTTGCGCAACCTCATCCCCGGCGAACTCGCCAAGGGTTTCGGCTTCTTCCAGTCCAAGCCGGCCAGCGCCTTTTCGCCGGTGTTCGTCACGCCCGACGCGCTCGGCGACTGGTGGCAGGACGGCAAGCTCCACCGCAAGCTGATGGTCGATCTCAACGGCCAGCCGTTCGGCCGCGCCGATGCGAGCGTGGACATGACCTTCGATTTCGGCACGCTCGTCGCGCACGCCGCCAAGACCCGCGCGCTCGGCGCCGGCACGATCATCGGCTCGGGCACCGTTTCCAACCGCGACAGTGATGGCGGTCCGGGCAAGCCGGTCGCGGCGGGCGGCGTCGGTTATTCGTGCATCGCCGAACTGCGCATGGTCGAGACGATCAGCGGCGGCGCGCCGGTCACGCCGTTCCTGAAGCAGGGCGACACCGTCCGCATCTGGGCCGAGGACGACAAGCATCACCCGATCTTCGGGGTGATCGAGCAGACTGTGGGGTGAGGTGCTGCCGAGATACGGGTGACGAAGAGTGATGGTGAGCGGTTACCGCTTACTACAAGGTTTGACCAGCATAAGAGGTTGTCCTTGAAACGGAACTTCCAATTCGATGGCGTGACGGTTGTGAAGTGGGATGGCAGGATTATCGACCTGCATAACGCCTACGACCTTGAGATGTTTGGCACAGACCTGGGAGGAAACAGTGTTCAAATGGGTTTCAGACGAAATGCCCATGCCATCAATCCGGGCAGCTTGCCGTCGAGGGCAACGCTTTGCTGTAACGGCAATGTCAGTGTGGCGTTCAACGACCTTTCCGCTATTGCTGCACCCATTGATAACGAAGGTATCGAAATTGCATATTTCGATGGAGGATGTGACTGGCTCTCATTTCTCGACGAGGAAATAGCTAAGGTACAGGAGCCGCAGGGTCTTCATGTCAGTTTCACCAACGGATTTGTCGTTCGTATATTCTGCGACGAAGCTATTTTTACTATCCAGTAGAGCTTTATGTGAGCGGCCGCCTTTGGGGCGTCGCTACCCAGCTGATCTTCGGGGCGATCGAGCAGACGGGGGATGGAATTCCTCCCCGGCACGGGGAGGGGGACCGCGCGTAGCGCGGTGGAGGGGCTGATAGGTAGAGCCCGAGCCGTACGTGCATCGCTTGCGTTAGCCGTTTAAGTCGATGTTGATTTCGAGGCGCGGTTTCGCCCGGCCAGCCCCTCCACCACTTCGTGGTCCCCCTCCCCGTGCCGGGGAGGATTTGGGTTAGTGAAAGTCGTGACTCTTGATCGGGATATCATCCTCCCGGTCGCGCTTGTCGCGATAATGATAGTCCGAGCGCAGCTTCGGTTGCCATCCCGGGTCGCCGCGATCGGGTGAGCCGCCATGCGTCGCCCCGTCGCCGCGCGACACCATGCGCGGCAGGTCGATCTCGCCGACCTGGCGCAGCAGCGGGGTGAGGTCGGTGACGCGCTCGGTCACGACATGGATCACCAGCCCCTCGCGCTGCACGCGCCCGGTCAGGCTGACCATTGCCGCCGACATCACCGTGCGGCGCTGCGCCTCGAAGCGGTCGGGCCACAGGATGCCGTTGGCGATGCCGGTCTCGTCTTCCAGCGTCATGAACAGCACACCCTTGGCGCTTCCCGGGCGTTGCCGCACGAGGATGATCCCCGCCACCTCGACGCGCGCGCCGTCCTTCATCGTCTTGAGGTCGCCGCACGGTCGCATGCCGCGGCGCTGCAATTCGCCGCGCAGAAAGGCGAGCGGATGCTGGCGCAGCGACAATTGCGTCGCGCGGTAATCCTCGACCACTTCGCGCCCGGCAGTAAGCGGGACCAGCGCCACCGGTGCCTCGCGTGCCTCGGGGACGATCGCCCCGAAGCGCTGGTCGGACGCCGCGAACAGCGACAGCGGCGCCTGGCCGAGCCCCTTGATCGCCCACAAGGCCTGGCGCCGATCGAGCCCGAGGCAGCGAAAGGCGTCGGCGCGCGCCAGCCGTTCGAGCGTCGCCGGCTTGACCCCGGAGCGCCGCCACGCATCCTCGATCGAGCTGAACGCGCCGCCGCAGCGCGCGTCGAGCAGCGCCTGGGCTTCCTTTTCGCCCAGCCCCTGGACGATTCGCATGCCCAGCCTGAGCGGGAGCATCGCCGCCCAGTCGGCGGCGTTGCCACGAAATATCGCCGGGCGCTGGCGCGATGGCGGTGACGCCTCGGCCAGTACGTCGGTGTCCCAATCGCTGCGGTTGATGCACACCGCGCGAATCTCGACGCCATGCTCGCGTGCCTCGCGCACGATCTGCGCCGGCGCATAGAAACCCATCGGCTGCGCGTTGAGCAGCGCGGCACAATAGAGGTCGGGATGATGGCACTTCATCCAGCACGAGGCATAGGCGATCTTGGCAAAGCTCGCCGCATGGCTCTCGGGAAAGCCATAGCTGCCGAAACCCTCGATCTGCTTGACCATGCGCTCGGCAAAGTCCTGCGTGATGCCATTGCCCAGCATCCCGCCGATCAGCCGGTCGCGAAACTCGCCGACGCCGCCGGTCATCTTGAAGGTCGCCATCGCGCGGCGCAGCCGGTCGGCCTCGTTGGCGCTGAACCCGGCGCCGACCATCGCGACCTGCATCGCCTGTTCCTGGAACAGCGGCACGCCGAGCGTCTTGCTGAGCACTGCCTCCAGCGCGGCATTGGGGTAGGTGACCGGCTCCTTGCCCTCGCGCCGCTTGAGATAGGGGTGGACCATGTCGCCCTGGATCGGCCCCGGCCGGACGATCGCCACCTCGATCACCAGGTCATAGAATTCGCGCGGCTTCATCCGCGGCAGCATCGACATCTGCGCGCGGCTCTCGATCTGGAAGACGCCGAGCGTGTCGGCCTGCTGGATCATCGCATAGGTGGGGGGGTCGTCGGCCTGCATTTCGGGCGACGCCATGGTCAGCGCGACGCCCTTGCGGCTTTCGAGCAGCTGAAAGGCGCGGCGCATGCAGCCGAGCATGCCGAGCCCGAGAATGTCGACCTTCATCAGGCCGAGTTCCTCGATATCGAGCTTCTCCCATTCGACGACGCGGCGATCGACCATCGCCGCCGGCTCGATCGGCACGAGCTCGTCGAGCCGGTCGTGCGACAGCACGAAGCCGCCGGGGTGCTGCGACAGATGGCGTGGTGTGTCGACCAGTTCGCGGACCAGCTCCAGCGTCAGCGCCAGCCGCGGGTCGTTGCGGTCGAGGTTCAACTGGTCGACATGCGCGTCGCGCACGCCATCGTTGGAGATGCCCCAAACCTGGCCGGCCAGCGCGGCGGTCATGTCTTCCGACAGGCCCATCACCTTGCCGACCTCGCGTAGCGCACCGCGCGCGCGGAAGCGGCTGATCACCGCGGTCAGCGCGGCGTGGCGCTGGCCATAGGTCTCGTAGATCCACTGGATCACTTCCTCGCGCCGCTCATGCTCGAAATCGACGTCGATATCGGGCGGCTCGTGGCGATCCTCGGAGATGAAGCGCTCGAACAGCAAGGTGTGCTTGACCGGATCGATCGAGGTCACGCCGAGCACGAAGCAGATGATCGAGTTCGCCGCCGAACCGCGACCCTGGCACAATATGCCCTGGCTGCGGGCAAAGCGCACGATCGAGTTCACCGTCAGGAAATAGGGCGCATAGCCCATCTTGCGGACGAGGCGCAGCTCATGCTCGAGCAGGTCGGTATATTTGTCGGACGGCCCGGCCGGAAACATCTCCGCCAGCGCGGTGCGGGTCATCTTCTCGAGCGCGTCCTGCGGCGATCTGCCACTGATCACCACCTCGTCGGGATAGCGATATTGCTCCTTCAAGGCGCGCAAGCTGAAGGTGCAGCGCTCGGCGATCGCCGCGACCGCGCGCAGCGCCTGGGGATGACGACGAAAGCGTCGCGCCATTTCCGCGGGCCCTTTGAGATGCCGGTCGGCGCTGCGCTCGCGTCGGAATCCGAGATCGTCGATCGTGCACTTGTTGCGGATCGCGGTGACGACGTCCTGCAACATGCGCCGCTCTGGAATATCATAGAGCACGTCCCCGGTGGCGAGCGGGGTCAGCCCGAAGCGCTGGCCCATTTGTTCGAGATCGTGCAGCCGCAGCGCGTCGCCCGGGCGACGATGCTGCGTCAGGCAGACATGACCGCGTGTTGCGAAGGCATCCGCCATCCAGCGCATCGTGATCGCATCGCCATGATCGGCGAGGGCAGGGACCAGCGCGCCGACCATCCCCTCGGCATGCTGCGCGACGTCTTCCCAATGCAGGAAGCATTGGCCCTTTTCGCCCTTCTGCGCATCGGCGCGCCCCTTGCCCAAAGTGAGCAGGCGGGTGAGCCGGCTCCATGCCGCCCGGTCCTCGGGCCAGACGAGCAGGGAGGTGCCGTCGACCAGGTCGAGCCGGCATCCGGCGATCACGCGGATCGGAAAACCCAGATCGGTGAACTTCTCTGCCGCCACCAGCGCGCGCACCACGCCGCCGACCGAGTTGCGGTCGGCAATGCCCAGCGCCGGCAAGCCCAGCGCCACGGCGGTCGCGAACAGCTGGTCGGGCGAGGAGGCCCCGCGCAGGAAGCTGAAATGCGTGGTGACCTGCAGTTCGCAATAGCTCATTGGCGGACACGCGCGAAATGACTATATGAGATGTACATTTCACAAGGAGGCTTCGCCATGGGCAAGATGGTGAGCGCGACCGAGTTCAAGGCGAAAAGCCTCAAGCTGATCGACGAGATGGAGCGCAGTGGCGAGCCGTTGACCATCACGCGCCGCGGCAAGGCGTCGTTGACGTTGACCGCGCGCAAGGCGGGCGTGGTGCGGCCTGCGAGTCTGATCGGCTGCATGAAGGGTTCGCTGACAATCCTGGGCGATATTATCGGCCCGGTCGATCCCGACTGGGAGGCCAACAACCCGCCTGAATTATATGGTGCAGGCAAGGCACCCCTCACGCGATGATCCTGCTCGATACGCAGGCCTTGCTCTGGCTGACCGAGGACGAACGACTTGGTGTGGAAGCGCGCAAGCTGATCGACGCCGAAACCGGCAATCTTCATCTGTCGGCGATATCCTTCTGGGAAATCGCCATGCTCATCGACAACCGCCGCATCGCCCTTGCCATGCCACTCGACAGTTGGATGCAGCGCCTGTTCGAAACCGGCGGGTTCACGATGGTTGCCGTCAATCCCGCCATTGCTGCCGATGCCGGGTCGTTGCCGGGGAAGATCCATGGCGATCCCTGCGACCGCATCATCATCGCGACGGCGCGTTCGCTCGGCTGTCCCGTCCTGACCGCCGACGGTCTCATCATCGATTACGCCGCCCAGGGTCATGTCCAGGCGATCGACGCCACGCGCTGACATTACCCGAACGCCCCGTGCATGAACCAGGCGAGGTCGCCGGTTTCGCCGCGCTCGCCGTCGCCGCGGCGGAACAGCCAGAAACGCTGGCCGGCCTCGTCCTCGACCTGGAAATAATCGCGCACGCCGTGCCGCTCCGAGGCGCGGCGCCACCATTCGCCCTGCACGCGCTCGGGGCCGTCGGCGCGCACCACGCGGTGCATCTCGCCGCGCCAGCTGAAGCGGCGCGGCGGCTGGTCGGGCAGTTCGGCGATGACATGGTCGAGCTGTTCGGGGCGGCGCAACAGCCGCACCGGGCGCGGCCAGCGATGATGCCATGGGTGCAGTTCGGGCGAGCGATCAAGCTGGCGGACATCGTCGACCTTGCGTTTGGTCGTGTTTTGCACCGGCGGATCGAGCGGTGCTACGGTAGCAACCGAGCGTTCCGGTACCTCGCTCTCGACCGGCCGGCTGCGCCACAGGCGCCGCTCGCCGATGCGGTTGGCCAGCGCATCGACCAGCGGTGCGAGGTCGGTCGCGCGCTCCTCCAGCCGCTCGGCAAAGGGCTGCGGCCCGAGCGGGTCGGCACGCCGGACATGCAGCGCCAGCGCGTCGATGCCGAAGCCCGGCGCGATCTCCTCGATCCGCCGCGCGATCAGCCGCAGCAGGTGCGCGCCGTCGCGGCTCGGCCGCGCCAGCCCGATACGCAGGCGCTGCGGCACGCCGTCGATGCGGTCGGCGATTAGCTCGACCATCCGCGCGCCGCGTCCCGCCTCGGCCAGCGCGGTGACGAGTTGCGGGATCAGCACGCCCAGCCAATGTTCGATCGCCTCGGCGGTCGCGATCGGCTCGGCGAAGCGCTGCACGACGGCGATCGCCTCGACCGGGATGACGGGGTCGAGCGGCTCGTCGCGACGCCCCAGCGCCTGGTCGAGCCGCGTCACCAGCGCCGCACCGAACCGGCGCGCGAGCGGCGCGCGCGGCATCGCGACCAGTTGCCCGATGCGCTCGATTCCCAGCCGCCGCAGCAGCTCGATCGCGGCCTGGTCGGCGCGCAACGCGGCGACCGGCAGCGTTGCCAGCGCGGCTTCCTGCGTACCTGTCGGGCAGATCGTGATCCCACCCTCGGTGCGGCCGTAGCGGGCCAGCGCCCAGGCCGCGCCCGCACTGTCGGCCACCGCGATGCGCGCGCTGAAGCCGAGCCGCGCCAGCAGCCGCACGATCCGCCGCGCCATGCGCGCCTCGCCGCCGAACAGATGCGCCGTGCCGGTGATGTCGAGGAACAGCCCGTCATCACCCGACAGCGCGGTCAGCGGCGACCAGCGCCGCGCCGCGACGAACGCCAGCCGTGCGAGGTCGGCACGGTCCCCCGCCGGATCGGCCGGTTCGAGCACGATGTCGGGTACCTGCGCGCGCGCCTGCGTCACCGCCATGCCGGGGGTCAGGCCGATCGCCCGCGCCGCCGGCGACACCGCGGCGATCACGACCTTGCTGCCCTGGCGGATGGTGGTGACGACAAGTTCCTCCCCCGCAGGGGGAGGGGGACCGCCGGCGAAGCCGGTGGTGGAGGGGCTTGGAGCGAGTTGCTCTTGCCTCGCGCTCCAAGCCCCTTCACCACTTCGTGGTCCCCCTCCCCGTTCCGGGGAGGAATGAAAAGAGCGCGCCCAGCGCGCGCCGGGTCGCCAGCCGTCGCCGCCTGGCGCCAGTGCCGCGACCGCTGCCGTGCCGAGGTCAGGCCGCGCGACGATGCGCCCCGCCCGCCGCAGCCGGTCGATCGACCAGTCGGGCAGGTAGAGCGAGGCGACCCGTTTCATCGCATGCCTCCAATGTCCATTGATGGGATTCGCCGCCGCGCTGGCGGGCGAGTTCGACGCGCCAGCGCGGCCGGCCGATACCCGCGACCGGCAGCGGCGTCGACGGCGCGGCGGAAATGCGCCAGCGCGTCACCGCCGCCGACGGCACCGCCAGCGGATTGCCGCCCTCGCGGGCATGGCGCTTCATCAGCAGGCCGATCGTCCGCCCGCCCTCGGCCGCCAGCTGCAGCCGACGCGTATTGGCCATCGAGGCGCGCCTGACCTCGCCGATCACCGCGCCGAGCCCGCGATGGCGCAATCCCTCCTCCATCAACGCGAGCAATTCGGCATCGTCGTTCGCCTCGGCATAGAGCAGCCGTTCGGGCGACAGGCCCACCTGATAGAGCCCCGGTGCGAACAGGTCGCGGCGCCTGACCACCCACAGCACCGGCCCCCAGGCGCGCGCCGCCAGCCCGGCGGTGAACAGCGTAGCGGCGGCGTCGTCGCTAAGACCGGGGCTGCCCGGCGCGATCTCGTGCAGCGCGTCGAGCCGCAGCCCGTTCGTCGCCAGGCGCTCGTCGACCGCGGCGATGCCGAACGGCAGCACGGGGCGACGCTTGAGGCCATCGCCCTCGATGGCGCGCAAGGTTTCGCGCAAGGCGTCTAGCTGGCAGGACGGCACGGGCACGACTCGGATAAAGGACTATGTTCCTATTTTGTTCACTTTACCGGTGGTGAGTCAACAGGTGATGGAACAAGGCAGCACCAACCCACTTCGGCGGCACCGAAGCGCGGATCAGCGCGAAAACACCCACCAGCGGTTGAGCGCGAAGCTCGTCAGCGGCGTCACGAACAGCATCGCCGGCACCGGCGCCCAGCTCGGCAGGGCAAGCAACCCGGTGCCGATCCATACCCAGAGCGAGTTGAGCGCAAAGGCCAGAACCGAGGCAGCGGCGAAGCGCCACAGGCTGTTCGCGTCCTGCGTCGCGGATTCGCGAAAGCTCCAGCGGCTGTGCAGCGAATAGCCTGCCGCCACGCCGGCGACATGGCCGACGGTGTTGGCGAGCAGCGGGTCGGCATGCAGGATCGTGGCATAGAAAAGATACACCGCGACCGAAAAGGCGGTGACGCCGAGCCCGGCCGCCGCGAAGCGCAGCAGTTGCACGACTGCCTCATTTCGGAACAACGCCCGCATCGGTCGATCAGTCGCCGAGGATGGCGCTGACCATCTGCAGCACCGCGCGCGGTGCCCCGGCGATGCCACGCACCGCCAGCATCGTACCAGCATAAAGCGCGTACAATGTCAGCCACGGCAGTATGAACAGCACGACGAGCGGCATCGTCACGCCACCCGACAAGCGCCGCCGCATGATCGAGACGGGCGGTTTGGCGCGGACGATCGGGGCCATGTACATGGTCGTGGTTCCTTCTCTGCCACCCGACCATGCCGACCAATGGTTAACGCTTCGTCAGACCGGCGCATTCCGCCCCTCGCCAAAGCTTTTGAAATTTTATAACAAGGATGCGAACGGCGAATCCGGGTTTTCCCTCACGGAATGCCTTCGCCGATGAAGTGGAGAGACGATGGCAGGCGATCCGGTGCGCCCCAACCTGCAACCCCTGTCGCTGCACGTGCCGGAACCCAAGTTCCGTCCCGGCGACACGGTCGACTTCACGCAGGTGGCGATTCCGCCCGCCGGCGACGTGCGCCGCCCTGACACCGCCGACCGCGCCGAGGGTTTCATCGACCTCGCCTATGAGCTGATCCGTGTGCTCGACGACAACGGCCAGGCGGTCGGCCCGTGGAATCCGCGCCTCTCGCCCGACACGCTGCGCGCGATGCTGCGCTCGATGGCGCTGACCCGCGCGTTCGACGAACGCATGTTTCGCGCCCAGCGCCAGGGCAAGACCAGCTTCTATATGAAGTGCACCGGCGAGGAGGCCGTCGCGATCGCCGCCGCCTTCGCGCTCGATTATGAGGACATGTGCTTCCCCTCCTATCGCCAGCAGGGGCTGCTCGTCGCGCGCGGCTGGAGCCTCGTCGACATGATGAACCAGATCTATTCGAACACGGGCGACCGGCTGCAGGGCAAGCAGTTGCCGATCATGTATTCGGTGCGAGAGGCCGGTTTCTTCTCGATCTCGGGCAATCTCACCACGCAATACCCGCAAGCGGTGGGCTGGGCGATGGCCTCGGCCGCCAAGGGCGACACGCGCATCGCCGCGACATGGTGCGGCGAGGGCTCGACCGCCGAGGGCGATTTCCACTCGGCCTGCACCTTCGCCAGCGTCTACCGCGCGCCGGTGATCTTCAACATCGTCAACAACCAATGGGCGATCTCGAGCTTTTCGGGTTTCGCCGGCGCCGAATCGACCACCTTCGCGGCGCGCGCGATCGGCTATGGCATCGCCGGCCTGCGCGTCGATGGCAATGACGCGCTCGCGGTCTATGCCGCCACCGCCTGGGCAGCCGAGCGCGCGCGGACCAATCAGGGCCCGACGCTGATCGAGCATTTCACCTACCGCGTCGAAGGCCATTCGACCTCGGACGATCCGCTGCAATATCGCTCCGCCGGCGAGGCCACCGCCTGGCCGCTCGGCGATCCGATCAAGCGATTGAAGGACCATCTCATCGCGATCGGCGAATGGGACGAGGAGCGCCACGCCGCGCAGGATCGCGACGTCGCCGAGGAAGTGAAAGCGGCGCAGAAGGAAGCCGAGAAGAACGGCATCCTCGGCCACGGCCTGCACCAGCCGCTCGACAGCCTGTTCGACGGGGTGTTCGAGGAGATGCCGTGGCATCTGCGCGAACAACAGGCGCAGATGCTCGCCGAGGAAACCGCCTCGGGCCGCCCCTGGGCACGGAAGTGAGCGAGATGCGCACCGCTCGGATCGTGCAGATCCGCCCCCCCCTGCGTCACCCCGGACTTGTTCCGGGGTCCACCGAGCCGCGAAAGAACCCGCTGGCGCGCTTGCTGGACGGTGGATGCCGGAACAAGTCCGGCATGACGGGTTGGCTAGGGACGTTTCGCCTAACAATGATGGAGCTGGATGCGTGACCGACGCCATCGAAACCGAAGCTCTTGCCGCCACGACCACCGACGGTACCACGCGCATGACCATGATCCAGGCGATCAACTCGGCGCTCGACGTGATGATGGAGCGCGACCCCAATGTCATCGTCATGGGCGAGGATGTCGGCTTTTTCGGCGGCGTGTTCCGCGCTACCGCGGGCCTCCAGGCCAAGTTCGGCAAGACCCGCGTGTTCGACACGCCGATCACCGAATGCGGCATCATCGGCGTCGCGGTCGGCATGGGCGCCTATGGCCTCAGGCCGGTCCCCGAGATCCAGTTCGCCGACTATATCTATCCCGCGCTAGATCAACTCGTCTCTGAGGCGGCGCGGCTGCGCTACCGCTCGGCCGGCGAGTTCATCGCGCCGATGACGGTGCGTTCGCCGTTCGGTGGCGGCATCTTCGGCGGCCAGACGCACAGCCAGTCGCCCGAGGGCATCTTCACCCATGTCTCGGGCATCAAGACCGTTATCCCATCGACGCCTTACGACGCCAAGGGTCTGTTGATCGCCGCGATCGAGGACAATGATCCCGTGCTCTTCTTCGAGCCCAAGCGCATCTATAATGGCCCCTTCGATGGCCATTGGGATCGCCCGGCAAAGAACTGGTCGGTGCACCCGGCCGGTGCGGTGCCCGAGGGCTATTACCGCATCGACCTTGGCACGGCCAAGATCGTCCGGCCCGGCGAGGCGCTGACGATTCTCGCTTATGGCACGATGGTCCATGTCTGCCAGGCGGTGATCGCCGAGGCGGGTGTCGATGCCGAAATCATCGACTTGCGCACGCTCGTCCCGCTCGACATCGCGACCATCGAGGCCTCGGTCAAAAAGACCGGCCGCTGCATGATCGTTCACGAGGCGACGCGCACCTCGGGCTATGGCGCGGAGCTTTCCGCGCTGGTCCAGGAACGCTGCTTCTATCATCTCGAAGCGCCGATCGAGCGCGTCACCGGCTTCGACACACCCTATCCCCACAGCCTCGAATGGGCCTATTTCCCGGGCCCGGTGCGCATCGGCGAGGCGCTCAAGAAGATCATGAAGGACGCAGCATAATGGCGCGCTTTGTTTTCAAGCTCCCCGATATCGGCGAGGGCATCGCCGAGGCCGAGATCGTCGCCTGGCATGTCGCGGTCGGCGACCGCGTCGAGGAGGACCAGGGTCTTGCCGACATGATGACCGACAAGGCCACGGTCGAAATGGAATCGCCCGTTTCCGGGATCGTCGTCGAACTTGCCGGCGAGGTTGGCGACCAGGTGCCGATCGGTGCGGCGCTGGTGGTGATCGAGACCGACGCGGTCGAAGGTGAGGTGGAAGCTGCGGAGCAGATCGCGGCCGAGACTCCCGGTGCAGTCGAAGCCGGCGTTGCCGACGCACCCGCACCGGTCGAAACGGCCACTTCTCCCTCTCCCCAGTGGGGAGATGGCCGGGGAGAGGGGCTGCCACAGGCGGAAGCGCTCGTGGCGCCTGCTCCCGTTGAACCCAAACCTGTTATCGAGAGCGCGCTGCCCGCGGCGGCCTCACTCCCCGGCCATCTCCCTACTGGGGAAAGGGAGAAGAAGATCCATGTCCTCGCTTCCCCCGCGGTCCGTGCCCGCGCGGCCGATCTCGGCATCGACCTAGCCCAGGTCAAGCCGGCCGAAGGCGACCGCGTCCGTCATGCCGATCTCGACGCGTTCCTGCGCTACGGTGCCGGCCAGGGCTATCAGGCGCCACATGCCAGCCACGCCCGTCCCGACGAGACGATCAAGGTCATCGGCCTGCGCCGCCGCATCGCCGAGAACATGGCCGCGTCGAAGCGCGCCATCCCGCACTTCACCTATGTCGACGAGATCGACGTCACCGCGCTCGAGGCGATGCGCGCCGACCTCAACGACAATCGCGGCAGCCGACCCAAACTGACCATGCTGCCGCTGCTGATCGTCGCGATCTGCAAGGCGCTGCCCGACTTCCCGATGATCAACGCCCGCTATGACGACGAGGCCGGGGTGGTCACGCGCCACGGCGCGGTGCATCTCGGCATGGCGACCCAGACCGACGCGGGGCTGATGGTCCCGGTGATCCGCGACGCGCAGGACCGCAATGTCTGGCAGCTCGCGACCGAGATTGCGCGCCTTGCCGAGGCGGCGCGCACCGGCAAGGCCCGGGCCGACGAACTGTCCGGTTCGACGCTGACCATCACCTCATTGGGACCGCTCGGCGGCATTGCCACCACGCCCGTCATCAACCGCCCCGAGGTCGCGATCATCGGCCCCAACAAGATCGTCGAGCGTCCCGTCTTCCACGGCGACGACATCGTCCGCGCCAAGCTGATGAACCTGTCGATCAGCTGCGACCACCGCGTCGTCGATGGCTCGGATGCGGCACGCTACGTCCAGGCGCTCAGGAAATATCTCGAAACGCCGGTCCTGCTGTTCGCGTCCTGAGCAAATCGTTCAACCATCTGGTTTACTGAGCCGCGGCATTGCTATAATTAAACCATATGGTTGAACGACTCGACATGACTTTCGCCGCGCTGGCCGATCCCACCCGCCGCGCAATGCTCGTCCAGCTCCGCCACGGCGAGCGCTCGGTCGGCGAACTCGCCGCGCCGTTCGCGATGAGCTTCGCCGGTGCTGCCAAGCATCTCGGCGTGCTCGAACGCGCTGGGCTGGTCGAGCGCCGCAAGGCCGGGCGCCAGCAACTCTGCCGCCTGCGCGCCGCCCCGATGGCCGAGGCCGATGCGTGGCTGCGGCAGTGGGAAAGCTTCTGGAACACGCGGCTCGATCGGCTCGAGGCGCTCATCGCGACCCAGGGGGACAAGCCATATGACTGACCACACCAGCATCACCGCCCGCGAGCTGCGCTTCGAGCGCCTGCTCGACGCGCCGGTCGAGACCGTCTGGCGCCATCTCGTCGAACCCGATCTGCGCGCCCGCTGGTTCATGGGCGGCCCGACCGACCCGCGCGTCGGCGGCGCGCTCGGCATGACCTTCGATCACGCCAACCTCTCGGACGGCGACGTTCCGACCCCCGAAAGATTCGCCGCCACGGTCGGCAAGAGCTGGCACGAGACGATCACGAGGATCGAACCGCCGCACCTGCTCGCCTTCACCTGGGACAACGGCACGGCCGGCGAGGTGACGATCGAGCTCGGCGCCTAGGGAGGCCGCACGCGGCTGGCGCTGACCCATGCCGGCCTGCGCGGCCCGGACGACGCGCGCAATTTCGGCGGCGGCTGGCATTCCCATCTCGCCGCCCTGCGGACGCGGCTGGCAGGGGGCGGAGTAGCCGATTTCTGGGCGCTCCACCGCCAGCCCGAGGCGACGGTCGCCGCGGCATTGCGGGACCAAGGGTGAAGGTCGCACGCCTGGCACGTAACGCGCCCGAACGGGATCGGAAAAACCGCCCTTCGTTCGAGCCTTTTGGGGATATTCAGCTCGTCGGAATGACCATCTCCCGTCTCATCGCGCCGCCAGCATCTCGCCAAAGCCGCGATCGACTTTCGCCGACAACGGTTTGCCGGCCAGGCTGACGCCAATCGTGACGATCATGCTGACGATGAAACCGGGAATGATCTCATAGACCATTGCGGAGGGTGCCTGATCGTCGATCGCGAACGGGGCGTAGAGCCACACCAAAACCGTGATCGCGCCTGCCGCGATACCCGCCAGCGCGCCGTTCCGCGTCATCCGCCGCCAGTGCAGGCTGAGCAGGATGACCGGGCCGAAGGCGGCGCCGAACCCCGCCCAGGCATTGCCGACGAGCGCCAGGATGCTGCTCGAGCGATCCATGGCGAGGCCGATCGCGACCACCGCCACCGCCAGCGTCGCCAGTCGCCCGACCAGCACCAGCTCGCGCTGGCTGGCCTGTCTGCGGAAGAAGGTCTTGTAGAAATCCTCGGTCAGCGAACTCGACGACACCAGCAGCTGCGACGAGATCGTGCTCATGATCGCGGCAAGAATGGCGGCGAGCAGGAAGCCGGCGACATAGGGATCGAACAGCGTCTGTGACAGCACGATGAAGATCGTCTCGGGATCGTCGAGCGTCAGCCCGGCGCGCGTCACATAAGCGAGTCCGCAAATGCCGCACAGCACCGACCCGACCACCGTCACCAGCATCCACGACATGCCGATGTTGCGCGTCGCGGGAATGTCCCTGACCGAACGTACCGCCATGAACCGCACGATGATGTGCGGCTGACCGAAATAGCCCAGGCCCCAGGCCAGGCTCGACAGCACGCCGAGCACGGTCACGCCGGCGAACCAGTCGAGATAGTCGGGATGGACCGCGGTCACCGCCGCCTGTGTCTCGGACCAGCCGCCGAGATGGGCGATCGTTACCACCGGCACCAGCACCAGCGCCGCGAACATGATGCATCCTTGCACGAAATCGGTGAGGCTGACGGCGAGAAAGCCGCCGAACAGCGTGTAGGCGAGGACGACGCCGGCGGTCAGGATCAGCCCGAAGCGATAGTCATAACCGAACGACGCCTCGAACAGCTTGCCGCCGGCGACGAGACCGGCCGAGGTGTAGAGCGTGAAGAAGATGACGATGACCAGCGAGGCGACGACGCGCAATTGCCGGCTCTTGTCGTCGAAGCGCTTCTCGAGATAGTCGGGAATCGTGATCGCATCGTCGACGACCTCGGTATAGACACGCAGCCGCGGCGCCACGAGCATGTAGTTCGCCCAGGCGCCGATCAGCAGCCCCACCGCGATCCACGCCGCGCTGAAGCCCGCCAGATAGACCGCGCCGGGCAGGCCCATCAGCATCCAGCCGCTCATGTCGGACGCCCCTGCCGAGAGTGCGGCGACCGCCGGGTGGAGCCGGCGCCCGCCGAGCATGAACTCGGATACGTTGCTGGTCGATTTCTTCCAGGCGTAGAGGCCGATGCCGAGCATCAGCGCGAAATAGGCGCCAAGCGAAATGGCGGTTTCGAAGTTCATAGCGGGCTTTCGGTGGTTGTCGGGTCAGGCGGGCGCGGCGTTCAGGGCCGCGTCTGGCCCGCGCCGTGGACGAGATATTTGTAGCTGGTCAGCTGCTCGACGCCGACCGGGCCGCGCGCATGCATCTTGCCGGTGGCGATGCCGATCTCCGCGCCCATGCCGAACTCGCCGCCGTCGGAGAACTGCGTCGAGGCGTTGTGCATCACCACGGCGCTGTCGATCGCCAGCATGAACTGGCGGGCCGCAGCTTCGTCGCGGGTGAGGATCGCGTCGGTGTGGCCCGACGAATGTTCCGCCACGAAGGCGATCGCGGCGTCGAGCCCGTCGACGATCTTCACCGAGGCGATCGCGTCGAGATATTCGGTATCCCAGTCGTCCGATCCCGCTGGCGCCAGGCGCGGCTCGATTGCGACCGCCTCGGCATCGCCGCGCAGTTCGCACTCGGGCATGGCATCGACCAGCGCCGGCAGCAGCGCGGCGGCGATCGCGCGATCGACGACGATGCTCTCGGTGGCGCCGCACACGCCGGTGCGGCGCAGCTTGGCGTTGCGAATGATCGCCACGGCCTGCGCGACATCGGCGTCGGCATGGACATAGCTGTGGCAGTTGCCGTCGAGGTGGAGCAGCGTCGGCACGCGCGCCTCGCGCTGCACGAGTTCCACCAGCCCGCGCCCGCCGCGCGGAATGGCAAGATCGACATAGTCCACCGCCCGCAGCAATGCCCCGACGACCGCGCGGTCGGGCGTATCGATGGCCTGGACACAGGCTTCGGGCAACCCTGCGGCCTTGAGTCCGGCCTGTACGCACGCGACGATCGCGGCGGTCGAAAGACGACTCTCCGACCCGCCGCGCAGGATGATGGCGTTGCCCGATTTGATGCACAGCCCGCTGGCATCCGCGCCGACATTGGGGCGCGATTCATAGATCATCGCGATCACCCCGATCGGCACCGCCACGCGGCGGATGTCGAGCCCGTTGGGCCGTGCGAAATGCGCCAGTTCGCGGCCCAGCGGATCGGGCAGGTCGGCAATCTCGTCGAGTGCCTGCGCCATCGCCGCGATCCGTCCCGCGTCGAGCCGGAGCCGGTCGAGAAAGGATTCGGGCTTGCTGTCGGCGACGCTCGCCACGTCGGCGGCGTTGGCCGCCAGCAGGGCGGGGGTGGCGGCACGCAGCGCCGCCGCCGCGGCGCGCAGCGCGCGGTTCCGGGTCGCGGTGTCGCTGGCGGCGAGCCGTCGCGCGGCGGCGCGTGCGGCCTTGCCCAGCATGGCGACATGCTCGGCTGCGCTCTCGACAATCGGGTCGGTGGTTATCCTGTCCATCACGGTCATTGGGAAATCTTTCCGGCCATGCGGCCTGAATCTGGAATGAGGCTCAGCGCAGTTCGATCGCGCGGCGATAGGCCGCATCGACGGTGGCGTGGATCCGGGCGCTCAGCCAGCCGTCCGCGTTGAGCGCATCCAGCCCGGCGGCGGTGGTGCCGCCCTTGCTGGTCACGCTGGTGCGCAGCGCGCCAAGGCTTTCGCCCGATGCCTGTGCCAGCGCGATCGTTCCGGCCATCGTGCCGAGCACGAGCTGCCGCGCCGCATCGGCGGAGAAGCCCAGCGCTTCGGCCGCGGCGACATAGCTACGCGCGATCTCGAACACATAACCGGGGCCGGAGCCTGCAATCGCGGTCAACCTGTCGAGCTTGTCCTCGTCTTCGACCCATAAGGTCGTGCCGACGGCAGCCATCAGCGCCTCGATCGCGTCGCGCTGTTCGGTGCGTGCCGCGGGGGCGGCGCACAGGCCGCTGACGCCTGCGCCGATCGCGGCGGGCAGATTGGGCATCACACGTATGACCGGCGCACCGCCCGCAAGCGCGCTGAGCCGTGCGATCGAACACCCCGCGGCGATCGAGGCGATGAAACCCCCGTCGGCCAGGCGCGCCGCATAATCGGGCAGCACGGCATCGACGATTTGCGGCTTCACCGCGACGATCACCAGGTCGAACGCCGATTCCGCGACCGGCGGCGGGGCGCGCAGGAACGTAATCCGCGCGGTATCGCCTCCGACGTCGGCGGTCGGATCGATGACGAAGAAGCGGTGGTCGGGGAAGTCGCGGTCAGCGATATTACCCCATTGCGCGAGCAGGGCAGAGCCCATTTTTCCGTGTCCGATCAGCGCGATGCGCAAAATTCTTTCTCCCTGTGGCGCGTGGCGCGCTCCGGCAATTCCCCGGGCGCGGCGCCGGGCGCATTCATTAATAAAATTGCACGGAAAATTGGTGAAATATCAGGATTATAACCGAACAAAATTCAAAAATGTTGCCATATGCAGATATGCGTGTATAAATAGCACATACATAAATTGTATAAATGTGTCAATTGCCTCGATTAATCCTTCAACTGAACATTGAAGGCGCTATTATGTTATTTCATTCGTAAGGATTGATATTGACTAAAGTAAAACGTGTAGTTGTAAAGATCGGATCGAGTCTTTTGACTGATCAAGTTCGTCTAACGCCGCGCTGGGCATTTATGCAACGCGTGGTCGAGGATATCGCGCTGCTGCGCGACGAAGGATATGAGGTCATCCTGTGCTCCTCGGGTGCGGTCGCGCTGGGCATGAAGATGATCGGCGTGACGCCGGCCACCGCAGGGCTGCGCGACAAACAGGCCGCTGCGGCGTGTGGCATGCCGCTGCTGCTGGGCGCCTACAAGCAGATCGGCCACGAGCACGACATCAACATTGCCCAGATCCTCGTCACGCTCGGCGACTTCGAGGACCATCCCCGCTTCCTCAACACCAAGAACACGCTGCACCGTCTGCTGACGGCGGGCGTCTTGCCGATCATCAATGAGAACGACACGATCACCACCGAGGAAATCCGCGTCGGCGACAATGACCGGCTCGCCGCCAAGGTCGCGCAGATGGTGCAGGCCCAGCATCTCGTGATCCTGACCGGCGTCGACGGACTCTATGATCGCAACCCTTCGGAGCCCGGCGCCGTGCTGGTCGAGACGGTTTACGATGTCAGCCAGTATCTGTCGGTGACCGAAGGCGTCAGCACGCTTGGCAGCGGCGGAATGCTCACCAAGATGCAGGCCGCGAACATGGCGCAGAATGCCGGCTGCACGACGCTGATCGCGAACGGCGAAGCCGACGACCCGATCTCTTCGGTCATCAAGGGGCTGCGGCGCTGCACGACCTGCGTCGCGCATGCCGAGCCCGCGACGAGCTGGGCAGCGTGGCTCACCGATCGCCTGCAAATGGCCGGCAGCATCGTCGTGTCGTCACGCGCCGCCGACGAGGTCGCCGCCGGCGAGCGCGGCATCGACCGCAACGATGTCGTCTCGATCAACGGCAGCTATGTGAAGGGCGACGTCCTCCACGTCTATGACGAGACCGGGGCCGAGCGCGCGCGCGGCATGACCGATTTCTCCTCGGAGGAAACGGCGATCCTGGTCCGCAACATCGACATGCCGGTCAAGCAATTGATCGGCTACCATTCGCGCGCGGTGCTGATCGAGATCGAAAATCTCATCAGCCTCGACGACCGCCATATCCCTTGGCAGTCCAGGGTGGCCGAACTGGAGCATTAGGTTTGCAACCCGAGTGACGTCTGCGCTTCGGCCGAGATTCACTGTCCCCGATCCGACGAAACCGTACCCGCGCAACCGTTGCCCGATCCACGCTCGCCGCCGGCGGCGATCATGCTATCATCCGCGCCAAGACGGGCGAGGGGATAAAGCGATGCGCCGCACCATGACGTTCCACAATGCCGCGGGCCACAGGCTGCACGGCGCGCTCGAACTGCCGCCGGGGCGCATTCGCGCGGTCGCGCTGTTCGCGCATTGCTTCACCGGCAGCTCGGCGCATATCGGCGCGCGGCGCATCACCACGGCGCTCGCCGCCAACGGCATCGCCACGCTGGCGTTCGATTTCACCGGTCTCGGCAAGAGCGAGGGCAGCTTTGCCGACAGCGATTTCGACGCCAATGTCGCCGACCTGATCGCCGCCGCCGCGCATCTGCGCAACGAGATGCTCGCGCCGGCCATCCTCGTCGGCCATTCGCTCGGCGGCGCCGCGGTGATCGCGGCGGCCGAACATATTCCCGAGGCCAAGGCGGTGGTGACGATCGGCGCGCCGTTCGACCCCGCGCATGTCCTCCACCAGCTCGGCGACGGCGTGCAGCGCGTGCGCGAACATGGCGTTGCCGAGGTGGCGATCGGCGGGCGCCCGTTCACCGTCACCCGCGAATTCATCGAGGCGGCCGAACATCAGGATCAGGCGGCGCGCCTCGCCCATCTCAAGCGCGCCTTGCTGGTGATGCATGCCCCGACCGACACCATTGTCGGGATCGAGAACGCCGGCAGGATCTTCGTCGCCGCCAGGCATCCCAAAAGCTTCATCGCGCTGGAAGGCGCCGATCACCTGCTGACGGTGCCCGGTGCCGCCAGCTACGCCGCATCGATCATCGCCGCCTGGTCGGAAGCCTATCTGCCCGCCGCGACCTGCGCGGCGGCGATGCCGGAGGGTCATGTCACCGTGACCGGCGCGGAAGGCAAGTTCCTCCAGATCGTCGATGCCGGCGGGCACAGCTTCCTCGCCGATGAACCGCTGTCGAGCGGCGGCACCGCGCTCGGCCCGACGCCCTATGACCTGCTGCTCTCGGCGCTCGGTACCTGCACCTCGATGACGCTCGAACTCGTCGCGGCGCGCGAGAAGATTCCGCTCGAAGGCCAGACGATCACGCTCGAACATCGTCGCTGCCACGCCGGCGATTGCGGCGCCGACGGCGGCGAACATCCCAGGCTCGAGCTGATCGATCGCGTCATCACCTTGTCGGGTGCGCTCACCGAACAGCAACGCAACCGCCTGCTCGTCGTCGCCGATAAATGTCCCGTCCACCGCACGCTGGAGGGCGGCGTGACGATCACGACGCGGCTGGCGACCTGATCGGCGCGCTGCACCGTTTCTCCATATCGGCCGGATCATGCGCCAATATCGTCGCGCCATAGCCTAACGCGACATTGACCCGCGCCGGAGCCGCCCGCACTGATGCACGCCATGACCCACCATATCCTCGTCGTCGACGATGATCCGCATATCCGCGAGTTGCTCGCCTTCGCGCTCGGCAAGGCGGGGATGACCGTGGCCGAGGCCAGCGACGGCGAGGAAGCCGCCGCGACCATCGCGGCGCGCATGCCCGACCTGATGGTGCTCGACATCAACATGCCGCGCCTCAACGGCCTCGACCTGTGCCGGAAGCTGCGCGGGGCTGGTGGGGCGGGCGCGGCGCTGCCGATCCTGTTCCTGTCATCGCGCGAGGACGAGATCGACCGCATCGTCGGGATTGAGGTCGGCGGCGACGATTATGTCGTCAAGCCCTTCTCGCCGCGCGAGGTCGTCGCGCGCGTCGGCGCGATCCTCAAGCGCAGCGCCGCCCCCGTGCTGCAACCGCAGACCATCGTCCATCACCGCCTGACGCTCGACACCGATGCGTGGGAAGCGCGCTGGGACGATGCACCGGTGCCGCTTACGGCGACCGAGTTCCAGTTGCTCCAGTTGCTCGCCGGCATGCCGAACAAGGTCTTCTCGCGCGACGCGATCATCGACCGGCTCCATGGCCCCGGCTTTGCCATCACCGATCGCACGATCGACAGCCATGTCCGCAACCTGCGCGCCAAGTTTGCCGGGCGCGGCGCCGGCGACGTGATCGAGACGCGCGCCGGGATCGGCTACCGCATTGGCGCGTGCGATTGATCGTCGCGCTCAAGACCTTCGCCAAGGCGCACTGGCCGGCGCTGTCCTTGCGCACGATCCTGTTCGGCACGCTGCTGTTCGTCGCCGCGCTGCCCGGCGTCGCGGCGCTGTTCCTGCGCGTCTATGAAAACACCATCGTCCAGCAGACCGAGGCCGAGTTGATCGCGCAGGGCGCGGTGCTCGCCTCGGCCTACAAGTCGGCATGGCGGGACGGCGTGCCCGATCCGAGCCCGCGCTACCTCGCGCCCGAGCCGCCGACGATCGACCTGCGCACCATGCCGATCCTGCCCGCTCGCGCGCTCGCGCTGCGCCATGCCACCGCCGACCCGCGCGCCAATCACGTCGCCCATCTGCTTGCGCCGATGGCCAGCGACGCGGCGGCGATCACGCTCACCGCGACGCGCCTGCTCGATGCGGACGGCACGATCGTGCTCGGTCGCGACGATGTCGGGCGGAACGTCGCGGCGCTGCCCGAGGTGCGCGCCGCGCTCGCCGGAAGCCCGCGCACCGTGCTGCGCGAGCGCGGCCAGGGCGACGCCGATAGCTGGGTCGCGATGATCAGCCGTGCGGCGGCGATCCGCGTCCACCATGCCCGGCCGGTGTTCGATCAGGGCAGGGTGATCGGCGTGGTCATGGTGTCGCGCACGCCGCGCGGGCTGTTCATGGGGCTCTATCAGGATCGCGGCAAGATCCTGCTCGGCATCGGCCTGATCGTGCTGACGCTGCTTGTGCTGGTCGGTCTGCTGTCGCGCGGCATCGCGCGCCCGATCGACGCGCTCGCCCGCGCCAGCGAGGATGTTGCGCGCGGCCACCTCACCATTCCCGAAACCCCCGCCACCGCCGCGATCGAGATCCGCGCACTTTACGCCAATTTCGCCGCCATGGCCGCGCGGATCGAACGCCGCTCGCGCTATCTCAAGGATGTCGCCGCCGCCGTCAGCCATGAGTTCAAGACCCCGCTCGCCGGCATCCGCGGCGCGATCGAGCTGCTCGACGAACATGGCGACACGATGAGCGCAGCCGACCGCCACCGCTTCCTCGGCAATGCCGGTGCCGACGCCGAGCGCCTGTCGCGGCTCGTCCAGCGCCTGCTCGACCTTGCCCGCGCCGACATGGCGACGATCGACGCCGATGCCCGCGCCGACGTCGGCGCCGCGGCCGTGCGGGTTGCCGACTCGTTTCGCTCCGACCGGTTCGCGTTACGGGTCGAAGGGGAGGGCGCCTTTGCCCGCATCACCGCCGAGGTGATCGAGACGGTGCTCGAAACCCTGGTCGAGAACAGCCGGCAGGCCGGCGCGACCGTGGCGAGCATTGCGGTCGATGCGCGCGACGGCGTCCGCATCACCGTCGGCGACAATGGCCCCGGCATCGCCGAGGCTGATCGCGAACGCATCTTCGAACCCTTCTTCACCGGCCGACGCGAGAGCGGCGGCACCGGCCTCGGCCTCGCCATCGCCCGCTCGCTGCTCGCCGCCAGCGGCGGCACGATCGCCGCCGAGCCCGTGAGCACGGGCGCGCGCTTCGCCGTCACGCTGGTGATGGCGTGAGGGGGCACCGATTCTCCCCCTCTCCCCTTGGGAGAGGGGCAAGCTGCGCAGCAGCGCGGGGTGAGGGCAGGGCGTTCACTCTCGCCATGATACCTTCACCCTCCCGCCGCTTCGCGGCTCCTTCCCTCTCCCCTTGGGAGAGGGAGAAGGTTCGCGCGCATTACCGGCCCTTGAGCCAACGCCATCATGCCATCGCGCGCGCAATCTCTGCGCCTCCGCGCCTCCGCGCGAACCACTCCTTTTCCTCTTTCACCTTTTCTTCTTTCACCGCGGCCGCCCACACCGCGCCCAACAGGGCCGCACAGCGATGACCACCCCCACCCCCTACGACGTCATCATCCTCGGCGCCGGCGCTGCCGGGCTGATGTGCGCTGCGATCGCCGGTCAGCGCGGGCGGCGCGTTTTGTTGCTCGATCATGCCGATGAGCCGGGCAAGAAGATCCTCATCTCGGGCGGCGGGCGCTGCAACTTCACCAACATCGACACCGCGCCCGATCGCTACCTCTCGGCCAACCCGCATTTCGCCAAGTCGGCGCTCGGCCGCTACACCGCCGCCGACTTCATCGCGCTGGTCGACGCGCACGGCATCGCCTGGCACGAAAAGACCCTTGGCCAGCTGTTTTGCGATGGCTCGGCGCGCCAGATCGTCAACCTCCTGCTCGACGAATGCGACAAGGGCCAGGTGACGATCGGCCTCGGCCAGCAAATCCGCGACGTCGGCTATGCCGACAATGAATTCCGCCTCACCGTCGGCACCCGCGAGGAACGCAGTGCCGCGCTGGTCATCGCCACCGGCGGCCCGTCGATCCCCAAGATGGGCGCGACCAGCTTCGCCTATGAGCTCGGCCGCCGCTTCGGCCTCAAGATCGTCGAGCCGCGCCCGGCGCTCGTGCCACTGACGCTCGGCGGCGACGAGACCCTGTTCCGTTCGCTGTCGGGTGTCGCCGCCAACGTCGTCGCGCGCGCCGGCAAGGCAGCTTTCCGTGAGGCGGCGCTGTTCACCCATCGCGGCCTCAGCGGCCCGGCGATCCTCCAGGTGTCGAGCTACTGGCACCACGGCGAACCGGTCGGCATCGATTTCCTCCCCGACCGCGCGCCGGGCTGGCTGATCGAGGCCAAGCGCGCCAAACCTCGCGCCTCGCTCGCCGCGACACTGGCCGCCGGGCTTCCCGCGCGCCTGGCCGAGACCCTTGCCGACCGCCTCGCTCTCCCCGGCGAGCTCGGCGCTGCCACCGACAAGCGCCTCGACGAGGCCGCGCGCAAACTTGCCGACTGGCACTTCCACCCCAACGGCACCGAGGGTTTTGCCAAGGCCGAGGTCACCGCCGGCGGCATCTCGACCGAAAGCCTCTCGTCGCGCACGCTTGAGGCACGCCAGGTTCCCGGCCTGTACGCGATCGGCGAGGCGGTCGACGTTACCGGCTGGCTCGGCGGCTATAATTTCCAATGGGCCTGGGCGAGCGGCTGGGCGGCCGGGCAGGCGGTTTGACACCGCGGCCATCATGATCATCATTCTGATGATCCTTTATGCCTTCACCGTCGCGCTCGTGACGGCGATGACGCTGTTGTGTCGCGCGACCCTCGGCGATCGGCGACGAATGCTCGCCGCGATGCTGACGCCATTGGCTTGTGAGATCGCAATACTGATGATTTTCGGCAAGGTCGAAGGTGACATGGCCGATATGGTCCGCCGGTTTATCTACCTCTACATTCTGCTGCTGCCCGGCGGTCTGCTCGGCGCGTTCAGTCGCTGGCGATAGCCACGTTCACCTTAACCCCGCGAGCGGCATCTGCAACACCACCGTGAAACCGGCGGGGCTCGCCGAGGCCGTGCATGTCCCGCCGATCTCGCCCAGCCGCTGCGCGATATTGCCCAGCCCGTTGCCGCTGACCGGATGGCGCGACTTCGCACCCCGCCCGTCATCTGCCAGCGTCAGCGTCAGCAGCGCGTCGCCCGCCGCCACCGTTACGACCAGCGTTTCCGCGCCCGCATGCTTGATCACGTTGCTCACCGCCTCGCGTACCGATGAGGCCAGCGCCTTGTGATGCGTATAATCGAGCACCACGACAGGCATCGCCGCGCGCCCCGCGGCGCCGTCATCGATCGGCCAGTCGAGAGCGACCCCCACCGCGAGCAGCCGCTCGGCCGTCTCGAAGCGCAGGTCGGCAAGCGCCGTCTCCAGCGGCAGCGCCGGCCCCGCCATGCTCGACACGATCGTGCGGATCTCGGTCAGCGCCTGCCGTACGTCGCCACGCACCAGCGCGACGTCGCTGCGGTGCAGTCCGGTCAGCAGATGCGCCGACACATCGTCGTGCAGGTCGCGCGCGATGCGCGAGCGCTCCTCGGCGACGCCGCGGCCATATTCCGCCCGCGTCCGCTCTGCCTCCTTCATCAGCGTGATCAACTCACGCGCGGTGCTCAGCTCGGCCGCCCCGAACAGCCGCCGTCCGCCACGCGCGAAGCGCAGGCACAAGGCGCCGTCGTCGGCGATCGCTGGCAGCACGAGCATCTCACCCGCCGCACGGATCGCCGGCGCCGCGATGCCGTCCTCACCGGCCGCGATCTCCAGCGGCTCGAACACCCGGTCGAGCAGTGCGCGCCACCCCGCGCGCCGCGCCTGCGCGCTGCCCGAAAAGGCCACCACCGCCGCCTCGCGGAACAGCGCATCGCTCGACAGTTCGCGCGCGCCGCTCACCCAGCGCCACAACAGCGCACGCAGCGGGAAATAGAGATAGCCCACCGCCAGCACCGACAGCGCCAGCGCCACCGGCTGTTCGAGCCGCACCACGCTGACCAGCGCGGCATCGCCCAGCACCAGCAGCAGGATCGCCAGCGCGCCCAGCACCAGCCGATAGGCCCAGCGGTCGAGCTCGAACACCCGGAACCCCGCCACGCCGAAAGCGATGCCGCCATAGATCAGCAGCAGCGGCACGATGATCATCCCGTCCGAGGCGATTGGTGCAACCCCGAACAGGATCGGCGCGGCCATCGACAGGCCCATCTGGACCGAGCCGAAAAAGGTCCATGCGCCGTTCCAGCGCAGCACCGCGCGGCCCGCCGGGTCGTGCCGGCTGCGCCGCCATTGTGCCACGAAGATTGCTGGAAAGGCGAGCGTCGGCAGGAGCAGCCCGAGATAGAAGCCCGTGCGCGGGATGATCGCGAGCCCCTCGAATACGCCCAGCACCACCGCGGCGACCAGCAGCGTAATCGTCGCGCGGCGCGGCATGATCGCGTGCGGCACATGCAGGAACAGCGCGCAAAGCCCCGCCGCGCACAGGTTCGAGCCGATGAAGTTCACCCCCTGCATCGCCTGCAACAGTGTGCCGTCGGCGACCAGTTCGCGCGCATCGAAGATCGCGCCCGACAGGCCGGCCAGGAAGACGCCGTCGCTGCTCGCCCCGAACAACCAGGCGCGCAGGTCGCGCGGGCGTGCCAGCCGCACGCCGATGCCGAGCAGCCCGATCACGATCGCCTGCGTCAGCAGCAGCCAGAAATCGACCGGCAGGTCGCCCACCGCGCGCGACCGCGATGCCAGCGGCCCGCGCACGACATGGCCGGCATCCGCCATGCTGATCGTTGCGCCGGGTGCGGCGGCTATCCGCGCTACCTCGTCGCGCCAACGATACCAGCCGCGCACCGCGCGCGTCCCGCCATCGGGCATATAGTCGGGCACCATTTCACCGGCCGGCGCGGTGCGGCTGCCGGCACTGCTCGCGATCGTCACCACTGCGTCTGGCGGTACGATCGCCACCCGACCATCGGCCAGGAATAGCCCGATATCGTCGCCGGTCTGGTCGAAACGCGCGCCGAACGCCGGCATGTGCAGCGCGATCAGCAGCGCGACCACGCACAGCCCGGCAAAGGCATAGGCCGCCAATCCGATCGTCACCGCCGGTCGCCGCCACAACCGCGACGCCACCGCCATCGCGCGCGGCGCGGCGACGTCGGGCGGTGTGGTCACCTCGCCCCCGTCACGTCAGCCGCCGCCGCGTCGCCTCCAGCGCGGCTTCGGCGCGCGAGGTGACGCCGAGCTTGCGATAGACCGTCTTGACATGGCTCGCCACGGTCGAGCGCGAGATGCCCAGCGCCTTGCCCGCCTCGACCAGCGTCAGCCCGCGCGCGATCATCCCGAGCACGTCGTTTTCGCGCGCCGTCAGCTCGGGCTCGTCGTGCTCGGCCGCGCCCGCCGTCATGAAGGTCGCGTGACGCCGGAAATGGTCGAGCAGCCGCCGCGCCACCGGCGGCGAAAGCGCCGCCTCGCCATCGCCGATCCGCCGCAGCAGCGCGACGATTTCCTCGGCCGGCCGGTCCTTGAGCAGATAACTGTCGGCGCCGGCCGCCATCGCATGGAGCAGATTGGCATCGTCGTCATAGATCGTCGTGACGACCAGTTGGACTTCCGGGTGCGCCGCGCTCACCTCGCGGATCAGGTCGATCCCCGATCCGTCGGGCAGCCCGATGTCGATCAGCGCGATCGTCGTTCGCCCCGCCGCGCCGCCGCCAGCAAACCACGCCCGCGCGGTGCGCAGGTCGCTCGCGAAATACACCCCGGCGCGCTCGAACGCGGCGTGCACCAGCCCGGTCAGCCACTCGCGTGTCGCGAGAATGTCCTCGACGATCAGCGCCTGTTCGAAACTGCCGCTTGGGGAAACCATCGCCGCCTGTCCTAATTCAGGCGCACCGCGATTGATACGGGTCGCGCCGGTACGGATCATGGACGATCGTTACGGACAGGGCTTGGAGATTCGCGACGCGTACGCCACAACCGCGCGGCGCGCTTTCGTGGGTCCGGGAAAAACAATATGTGCTTTTCGGCCACGGCCAGCTTCGCCGCATCTGGCGTGCTCGGCGTTATCGGCGTGGCGACGCTGCGCCATGTCCGCGAGCCGCGCGCGTTGCTCTTCGCCTCGGTGCCGCTGCTGTTTTCCTTTCACCAGCTTGCCGAAGCGATGGTCTGGCTCGGCCTGCACGGTGATATCGGCAAGCGCGCGCTCGATCATGCCGTCTTCCTGTTCATGCTCTACGCGCACGGCCTGCTGCCCTTGCTGATGCCGCTGGCGATCTTGCTGATGGAGCCGCCCGGCCGGCGCCGCGTCGCCATCCGCGTGCTCACCGTCATCGGCGCGGCGGTGTGTCTGTGGGATATCCACGGGCTGCTCTTCTATCCCAACACGGTGCTGATCTCGCATTACTCGATCGCCTATCGCAATCCGGTGATCGGCAATCTGGTGATATCCGGCCTCTACGTCCTCGCCAATTGCGGTGCGATGCTGCTGTCGACCCACCGCGTCGTCCGGGCCTATGGCGTGCTCAACGTCATCGGCCTGACGATCGTCGCGCTGGTCAAGGGCAACGCCTTCGCCTCGGTATGGTGCTTCTATGCCGCCGCGCTCAGCATCATGCTCTACTGGCAGTTCGCCCGGCGCAATATCGACGTCGAGACCCCCAACGGCAGCTCGGCGATCCTTCGCCCGCTGCTGCTGCCATGGCTGCGCTGGCGCGGCGCGGCAGGGGAAGGGGCGTCGCGGCTGACGCGCCGCTGAAACCGCATCGCCCGGCACACGCTATCCGGAACAAAAAGCGTCGTCAGGCGTCATGACTTGTTCATGGCCGCCGTCCTAGGCACGATCGATGCACGCAAGGAAAGAACCGCCGCCGCCCGACACGGCGCAGTACGAGGCCTGGGCCAGCCGCGCCCGCGAACTCGCCGCCGAGGCGACGACCGAGGCCGCCCGCGCGCTCCATATCGGCATTGCCGAGGACTATGAGGCCAAGGCGGCCCGCAGCGCCGCGCTGCCGGCCTGACGCCGCAGCGGCGCGCGCAAACCCGCGGAACCATGACGCACCGGCCCTTGCCTCTCGCCGACACGCGCCAGAACTCGGCGTCGCGCGATACCAAAAAGCCCGGCGCATCGCGGCGCCGGGCTTCAGGGTCATTCAGTGCGCTTGCTTTGCGTCAATGGCGGCGCCTATTTTCCGTCCTTGACGCCCACGACGGGGACATCGACGGTGGCCTGCGTCGTCTCCACCTTGGGCACGGTCACCTTGGTCGCCTTGGTGCCGACGACCACTTCCTTGGAGTGCATGGCTACCTCGGGCAGGCTCCCGCCATCAGCCGAAACGTGCACGTCGGGAAGCGATCCGCTCTTCTTGACGTCGGCGCTCCAGAACCCGGTCAGGAACAGGAATGCCACCACGATGACGGCCAAAGCGACAACGACGCCAATGATCATGCCTGCGCTCGAGCGCCGTTCAACGACGGTCGTCGTCCCGTCTGTGTTGCGATATTCTGCCAATCCATCCTCCTTTTGCTACAGCAAGCCCAAGCGCTCGGATCGTCAATCGGTTCCACACCCGTCGATCTCGCGGGGTGAGGCAAGGTAACGGACGCGCTGTCGTGGCGTGATCGCCGGCGGGATGGACCTTTATCGTTCTGGCGCGTTGTCGCTGTCGCAGGCGCTTCGCCGCGAGGAGCGATGCAATGAACGACATGTCCCCCGACACCGGATCAGCGGGTCGCTACGGGAATTCCGTGACGGACCTGTCGCACGAGCCCGACGGCGACTATTATGTCCGGCAAGCCGCCAAGGCCCGCGAACTGGCCGCACGTGCCACGGCGGCCGGCGCGCGCAGTCTGCATCTCGAGATGGCCGCCGACTATGATCGCCGTGCGGCACAGGCCCCGGCACCGTAGCGTATCGCGCCAAGCTGGAGACCGGCTTTGCCGCGAAACACGATGCGATGACGAATGACGGCAGCAGTGCCACCGCGCTACGGTTCGGTCCCGCTGTTGCGAATAACCGGCGCCGCTTTTCCATCACGGATACTCCGGAGCGTGCGACGAATAGGTGGAATCCGGCTATTCGCGATCAAGCACGCGACCACGAGGAATCTGGAGCGGGCAGCGTTTCCATCGAAACGCAGCCCGCTCTAGCCCTGCATTTCCAGCACCCGCGCGGTTGCACACGGCGGATCCGGCACGCGCGCCAGGCTGAACACCGGGATCTCGGTCAGGAACGTCAGGCCGAAACGGTCGCCCCTGCGCCACGCGACCCGCCCCGAGATGTGGAAATCGCCCAGCGTGACACGGACGATTGTACCAGGCTCGTGCGCAACGGACGAGTGAACCAGCGCGCCGCCGACCGAGAGATTCAGGATATGGCCGCGCGCCGCGCCATCGCCGCGCTCCAGCCTGACCGGCAGGAAGGTTTTCCAGCGCCGCGCGAGGCCCTGCTTCTGTGTGTTGCGACGCCCGACGTTCATATTTTCCCCGCGAAAAGACGCACGGGAAAACCGGATTGCACCGTTTTGGTTCCAATCCATAGGTCCTTAAGATGCTGGTAATATTAATTTTATAGGCAAAAATCGGGGTTCAGTACCCGTTGTCCGCAGCAGGCTTGAGCGGCAGCGGCGGTGCGGCGCGGAAATCGCGGTGGCGGCGTCGGCGTTTCACGGTCCAATCAGAACCGCGCCGCCAGGCCGATCGCGCGTCCGCCTGCACGCCGCTAGTGACCCGAATCTGAAGTTCGCCTGATCAAGCGGCTAGGCGGGTGCGAACTTCAGATTCAAGAGGGTCACTAGAAACTATTGATTCTAGTGTGGTTTATGGATTTGAAATTCGCTCCGTACCCAGCCGCTTAATGTGGCGAATTTCAAATCCACCACACTAGCGCGGGCTGCCGTAGCGGCTGCTCTCGAACGACACCACGGCCTCGCCGTGGTCGCCCAGCGGGATCGCCGCCGTGCCATAGATGCCGCGCGTGCCGTTCGTCCCGATCATCACGCCGACCTCGCCATGCACGCCGCGCGCCGCCCGCTCGGCCCCGCTCAGCTCGCCGCGTGCGGCGGCGGCGCTGTCCATCGTGTTGCCGGCCAAAATCGCATTGCGCTGCTCGTCGCTCAGCCGCACCGTATCGCCGGCCGCGGTTTCCGCCACCGGCGCCGTCGTGGTTTGCGCCAAACCCCCCACCGGCCAGCTGCACATCGCCGCGGCAAGGCCAAGCGCGATCGCAAGGGCGCGGGGGGAGGGCGGGAGCGATCGGGTCATGCGCCGTCATAGGCCGGATCGACCTGACCGTGCAATGAACGGGATGCGTATCCGCATGCGGCGTCGTCCACGCACCGCCCCCGGCAAACGCGCTCAGCCCAGCGCCATCCCGCGCGACAGGCTCAAGTCGTGGCTGTCGAGCGCGGCGGGCGCCGGCCGCCCGAAATAAAATCCCTGGAACAGGTCGACCCCCATCGCCGACAGCCGCGCGAACTGCTCCTCGGTCTCCACCCCTTCGGCGACCACCGCGATGCCCAGCCGCCGCGCGATCAGCAGCGTGCTCTCGATCACCGCACCGCCCTTGCCATCCAGCGCGATCACGAACGAGCGGTCGATCTTCACCGCCGTCACCGGCAGGCTCAACAGCCGCGACAGCGATGAATAGCCCGTCCCGAAATCGTCGATCGACAGCGACACGCCGATCGCGCGCAGGCTCTCGATCGACGCCCGCGTCGCATCGAGATGGTCGTCGGCAAACACCGACTCGGTCACCTCGAGTTCGAGCCGCCCCGCCGGCAACCCGGTCTGCGCGAGGATCTGCGCCACGCGCAGCGCGAAATCGCTCTCGCGCAATTGCTTGACCGAAACGTTGACCGCCACGATCGGTGCATGATCGGGCGTCGTCCAGCCGATCGCATCGGCGCACGCCCGCCGCAGCACCAGGTCGCCCAGCGCGATGATGCCGTCGGATTCCTCGGCGATCGGGATGAATAACATGGGTAATCCCCCGGCTTTGCCGGGGTGACAATCAACGTTTGACGTATCGGGGAGCCCATCGTGACTCTCGCCTTCGTGAGCCGCCAAGCACACGAAAGGAAGAGCACGATGAGCGAGCAGCAGAGTTTAAGTC
>JBBRSN010000048.1:0-32787 GCA_038245375.1 Sphingomonadales bacterium
CATGAATAGCGCGAGTGGTATCGGTCCACATCGTTGATCTCCGGTCGGTTCTTCGCAAAACCTCCAGAATCAGCCATGCGCCAGCGCGTCAAGCGCAACCGACTGATATCACTCAACTTACTTTTGGGTCAGACACTGAGACGCCCGATCTCCTCGCGCGCTATAACGCCAAGCGCGATTTCTCGCGCACCGCCGAACCGGCTGGGACGCTCGTCCCCGGGCATGGCAACCGCTTCCTCGTCCAGAAGCACGATGCCTCGCGGCTGCACTGGGACTTCCGGCTCGAAATCGACGGCGTGCTCAAGAGCTGGGCGGTGACGCGCGGACCGAGCCTCGACCCGAACGAAAAGCGCCTCGCGGTGCGCACCGAGGACCATCCGCTGTCCTATGCCGATTTCGAGGGCACAATCCCGGCCGGCGAATATGGCGGTGGCACCGTGATGCTGTGGGACACAGGTACCTGGGCGCCGATCAAGGGCAAGAGTGCCAAGGACCTCGACGAGGGCCATCTGCATTTCGTGCTCGATGGCCAGCGCATGAAGGGCGAATGGCTGCTGATCCGCCTGAAGCCGCGCGGCAAGGAGAAGGGCGAAAACTGGCTGCTGCGCAAGATCGATGATGCCGATGCGGGCGGGACGGACACGCTGGTCGAAACCGGATTGACCAGCGTCACCACCGGACGGACGATGGCCCAGATTGCCGAGGGTAAGAAGCCGGTCACCGAAACCAAGCCAAAACCGGCCAAGGTAAAGGCCGCGGGCAAGACCGGTGCGAAGATAACCTTCCGCGACCCGCAACTGTGCACGCTGGTCGATCATGTGCCGCACGGCAATGCCTGGCTGCACGAGGCGAAATATGACGGCTACCGCGCGCAGGTGGCGATCAGCGGCGGCAAGGCCAAGGTTTTCACCCGCTCGGGGCTCGACTGGACCGACAAGTTCGCCGGCATCGCCGCCGCCGCAGCGAAGCTGCCGGTCGACAGCGCGCTGATCGACGGCGAGATCGTCGCCTTCAAGGATGGCAAGCCCGATTTTTCGGCGCTCAAGGACGCGATTTCTTCGGGCGGGGAAATGACGCTGTTCGCCTTCGACCTGCTGTCGCTCGACGGCGAGAATCTCGCCGATCTGCCCAATGTGATCCGCAAGGAGCGACTTCGGCCGCTGCTCGACGGTGCCGACCCGCACCTCCAATTTTCCGAGCACATCGTCGGGCAGGGAGAGGCGCTGTTCGAAACGATGTGCCGCGAAGGCTATGAAGGCGTCGTATCGAAGCTCGCCGATGCGCCCTATCGCGGCCGGCGCACCAAGGCGTGGCTCAAGATCAAGTGCACGCGGCGCCAGGAATTCGTCATCGTCGGCTGGACCCCGAGCGACAAGACGCGCGGCTTCCGTTCGCTGCTGCTAGGAGTCTACGGACCCGATGGGCTGGTCTATGCCGGCAAGGTCGGCACAGGCTTTGACGTGGACACGATGGACGACCTGCTCGCGCGGATGCGACGGATCGAGCGCAAGACGCCGACCGTGACGGCGCCCAAGGCGGCGGTGCGCGGCGCGCACTGGGTGTCGCCGACCTTGGTCGCCGAGGTCGCCTTTGCCGAGACCACGCCCGACGGGGTCTTGCGTCATTCGAGCTTTCTCGGCCTGCGCAGCGACAAGCCGGCGCGCGAAGTGGTCGCGGAAAAGCCCGAGCCGGCGCCGGGCGCGCCCGAGATACAGGTCAAGGTCAGCAGCCGTGATCGACTGGTGTTCCCCGAAAGCGACGTCACCAAGGGCGAACTCGCCGACTATTACGCCGCCATCGCGCCGCTCATGTTGCCATGGTCCGCGCGCCGCCCGATCAGCCTCGTGCGCTGCCCGCAGGGCCGGGCGAAGGCCTGTTTCTTCCAGAAGCACGACGCCGGGACGTTCGGCGACCATGTCCACCAGGTGCCGATCCGCGAGAAGGACGGATCGACCGGGCAATATCTCTATGTCGACGATGCCGACGGGCTGGTCTCGTGCGTGCAGATGGGCACGATCGAGTTTCACGGCTGGGGCTCGACGATTGACGCGCTCGAAAAGCCCGACCGGCTGGTGTTCGATCTCGACCCCGACACCGAGCTCGGCTTCGACGTGGTGAAGAAGGCCGCCGAGGATCTGCGCGATCATCTCGCCGAGATCGGGCTGGTCAGCTTCGCGCTGCTGTCGGGCGGCAAGGGTGTGCACGTGGTCGTCCCGCTCACGCCCGCGGCGGAATGGCCGGCGGTCAAGGATTTCGCCGACCGCTTCGCCCGCGCACTCGCACAGGCCTCACCCGAACGTTTCGTCGCGACGATGTCCAAGGCGCAGCGCAAGGGCCGCATCTTCATCGACTGGCTGCGCAACCAGCGCGGCGCGACCGCGATCATGCCCTATTCCGCCCGCGCCCGTGCCGGCGCGCCCGTCGCGGTACCGGTCTCGTGGAGCGAATTGCGCGCCCTCGACAGCGCGCATCGCTGGGGGGTGCGCGATCTGGCGAAGCTCGTCGAACATGCCAATGCGCGGGCGTTGCAGGGCTGGGGTGTCGCCGATCAGGTGCTGCCCGACCTTTGACGAACGGGTTCGGGCGTACCTTCTCGGCTGTCCGACGGTTAATCCTTGTTGCACCCGCGAAGGGATTGTGGTCGAGTCGTCCGCCCCGAGGGGAGAGATTTGACCATCAGGATGGCAACCGTCGCCGCACCTTCCCTGTTCGACCCCGCGACCAACGCCGCGCGCTGGATCGCCGACTATTGCACGCGCGAGCAGCGCGGCGACGTGCTGTGCGCCGGCCGCGACGATCCGGCCTGGGCGGCGGTGTTCGAGGAGATCGCCGCGATCGCCGGCGACGATCTCGGCAATGCCCGCGACCGTGTGCAGCGCCATGCCGCCGATATCGGCACGGGTTTCCGCATCATCGGCGAGAATGAGGAGCGACCCTGGCCGCTCTCGCCCGTCCCGCTGCTGATCGAGACCGACGAATGGGCCGGTATCGCCGCCGGTATCCGCCAGCGCGCCGAACTGCTCGAAACGATCCTCGCCGACCTCTACAGCGACGCCACGCTGGTCGAGCGCGGGCATATTCCCGCGGCGCTACTCGGCGGCAGCCCCTTCTACCTCCGGCCGCTCGGCGGGTTGGTGCCGCCCGGCGGGCATCATCTGCATTTCATCGCGGTCGATCTCGGTCGCGGGCCGAGCGGTGAGTGGCGCGTGCTCGCCGATCATCTGCGCGCGCCGGCCGGCGCCGGCTATGCGCTGGAGAATCGCCTCGCCATCTCGCGCGGGCTGGGCAGTCTGCAGGGCCGGCTCAACATCGATCGCCACGCACCGTTCTTCGCTGCCTTCCGCGCCGGGCTCGCCGCCGCGTGCCGCCGATCGGATCCGCGCATCGGCCTGCTCACCCCCGGACGGCTCAACCCGAGCTACCCCGAACAGGCGCATCTCGCGCGCTATCTCGGGCTGTTGCTGGTCGAGGGCGACGATCTCGCCGCGCTGGAAGACAAGCTCTATGTCCGCACGATCGGCGGGCTGAAGCGCATCGACGCGGTGTGGAACCGGCTCGATCCGCGGTTGCTCGATCCGCTCGCACTCGATTCGCATTCGAGCATCGGCGTGCCCGGGCTGATCGACGCGGTCGCCGCCGGCGATGTCGTCGTCGCCAACATGCCGGGTGTCGGCGTGCTCGAATCGCCGGCGTTCGGCGCCTTTCTGCCGCGCCTTGCGACGCGCCTGCTCGGTACCGACTTGCTGCTGCCCAACATCGCGACCTGGTGGTGCGGCGGCGACACCGAGCGCGCGCATGTGATCGAGGATTTCGACCAGCTGCTGATCGGCCCCGCCTTCGGGGTGGCGCCGCTCGGCCTGCCGGGCAATGCGCCAGTCCATGGTTCCGACATCACGGGAGAAGCGCGCGCCGCTTTGTTCGCCGACCTGGCGCGCCGGCCGCAGGATTATGTCGGGCAGGAGATCGTCCGCCTGTCGACCATGCCGGTCGTCGCCGGGGACCAGCTTGTTGCGAGACCTTTCACGCTGCGTGTTTTCGCGGCGCGCGGTGCGGATGGCGGTTGGACCGTGTTGCCCGGCGGCCTCGCCCGGATCGGCGAGCACGCCGATGATCGCGCCGCGCTGATCGGTGACGGCAACTGGTCCGCCGACGTCGCGGTCCATGGCGGCGCCTCGGTCGACCAGGTTTCGCTGCTGCCGCCGCCTGACACGCTGCACGTCCGCCGCAACCCCGGCACGCTGCCGAGTCGCGTTGCCGACAATTTCTTCTGGCTCGGCCGCTATCTCGAGCGCGGCGAGGCGCAACTCGGCGTGATCCGCGTGATGCTCGGCAATTCGATCGACGTAGATGCCGGCGCGGCGCTCGCGCTCGATACGGTCGGGCGGCTGGTCGGGCTGATCGTCAACGCCGGCGGCGCGCCGCACCCGCCGTCGCTGCACCGCGCCGACCTCGCCGCCTTCGCGCGCGTCGCGCTGGAGGGTGAGGACAGCCACAGCGTGCGCGCGATCAACCGTATCGCGCGCGGCATCGGCCAGGGCTCGCGCGACCGGCTCGCCGCAGACATGGTGCACCTGCTCGATGCGCCCTTTCCGATGCGCGGCGGGCTGCTCGATCGCACCGGTACGCTGCAGCGCCGCTATGCCGCGCTGTCGGGGCTGTCGGCCGAGCATATGGGTCGCACCGCGGCGTGGCGCTTCATGGACCTGGGCCGCCGCGTCGAGCGCGCCGCGACGATGGCGCGCAAGCTGCGCAGCTTCGGCATGCCGCAAGCGAGCGGCGACGACCTGTCGACCCTGCTCGATCTCGCCGATAGCCAGATCAGCTATCGCCAGCGCTACCTCACCGGCGTCGCGCGCGTGCCGGTCGTCGACCTGCTCGCGCTCGATCCCGGCAATCCGCGTTCGGTCGCCTTCCAGGTCGAGCGCATTCACGAGCATCTCGCCGCGCTGCCGGTGCTTGGCGATGACGGCATGGACGAGCCGCAACAGGCGCAGGCCGCCGCGCTTACCGCCATGCTTAGCGCGACCAGCGCCGCGGCGCTCGACGAGGCGTTGCTCGGCGAGATCGAGCGCAGGCTCTACGGCCTGTCGGACGCGATCGCGCACCGCTATTTTCTGCAAGGTGCGGAACCGTTGCGCGCCGGCGGGCTTACGCTGGCATGAGCATGCTGCCGTGATCTACGACATCCGCCACGTCACCCGGTTCGACTATGGCGGCGCGGTCAAGTTCGCGCGCTGCAATTTGCGGCTAAAGCCGATCATCTGGTCGGGCCAGACGCTCGAACGCTATCGCCTGACGATCGCGCCGTCGGGCCGCACTTATCCCGCGCGCGCCGAGGCCGGGCTGGCCAACGTCACCCGGCTGGTGATCGAGGAGCCGGTGCGCCAGCTGACGATCGAAAGCGTCTCGCGGCTCGTTGTCGACCGGCTCGTGCCGGTGCCGTCGCCTGACGATCCGACGCTGGCCGATATCGCCGCCGCCGCGCGCGCCAGCCGCGATCCGTCGCCGGCCGGGCCGGCCAATTACCTGTTCCCCTCGCCGCTGATCCCGCTCGACCGCGAGATCGCGGCGTGGTGCGCGCAGGAACTCGACCCGGACCGCCCCTGCCTCGAGGCGGCGATTGCGCTGGCGCGGCGTATCCAGGCCGAATTCGCCTTCGATGCCGAGGCGACGCTGGTCGACACCCCGCCGCACGAGGCGTTCGTCAAGCGCGGCGGGGTGTGCCAGGATTTCGCGCAGATCATGATTACCGGCCTGCGCGCTGCCGGCCTGCCTGCCGCCTATGCCTCGGGCTATATCCGCACCATTCCCCCGCCCGGCCAGCCGCGGCTCGTCGGCGCCGACGCGACGCATGCCTGGGTGTTGCTGTGGTGCGGCGCGGTGCGCGGCTGGGTCGGCGTCGATCCGACCAACGGCATCTGGATGGCGGGCGACCATATCATCATGGCGATCGGCCGCGATTATGGCGAGATCGCGCCGATCGACGGCGTGCTGCTCGGTGCCGGCGGGCAGAAGATGACGGTGTCGGTCGATGTTGCACCGCTCGAGGAAGTCGCGGCATAGCTTGCGGATAACGATCGCACCGGAATCGGTGTGACGAAAGAGGGGAGGAACGTCGTGAAGACACGCATCACCGAGATGTTCGGTATCGAACATCCGATCATCCAGGGCGGCATGCATTATGTCGGCTTCGCTGAGCTGGCGGCGGCGGTGTCCAATGCCGGCGGGCTCGGCATCATCACCGGGCTGACGCAGCGCACCCCGGCCGATCTCGCCAACGAGATCGCGCGTTGCCGCGACATGACCGACAAGCCGTTCGGCGTGAATCTCACCTTCCTGCCGATCGTCAATACGCCCGATTATCCCGGCTATGTCCGCGCGATCATCGAGGGCGGCGTCAAGGCGGTCGAGACGGCGGGCAACAACCCGGTCGCCGTGCTGCCCTACCTCAAGGACGCCGGGATCAAGGTGATCCACAAATGCACCTCCGTCCGCCACAGCCTCAAGGCGCAGTCGATCGGGTGCGACGCGGTGTCGGTCGACGGCTTCGAGTGCGGCGGGCACCCCGGCGAGGACGACGTGCCCAATTTCATCCTGCTACCGCGCGCCGCCGAAGAACTCGACATCCCGTTCGTCGCGAGCGGCGGCATGGCCGACGGCCGCAGCCTCGTCGCCGCGCTGGCGCTTGGGGCGGAGGGCATCAACATGGGCACGCGCTTCATCGCCACGCAGGAGGCGCCGGTCCATGAGAGGGTCAAGCAGGCGCTGGTCGCCGCGTCGGAGCTCGACACAAGGCTGGTGATGCGCTCGCTGCGCAACACCGAACGCGTGCTCAACAACGCCGCGGTCGAGCGGCTGATCGAAAAGGAACGAGCGCTCGGCGCCGACCTCCAGTTCGCCGACATCATCGAGGAAGTCGCCGGGGTCTATCCGCGCATCATGAAGGAGGGCGACATGGATGCGGGCGCGTGGAGCTGCGGCATGGTCGCCGGGCTGATCCATGACATCCCGACCTGCCGCGACCTGATCGACCGGATCATGGCCCAGGCCGAGACGATCATCCGCCAGCGGCTGGCGGCAATGCTGGAGTAGCGGGTTTCACCGCCAAGCCAGTCCAGATGCGGCCATCCGAGGCCGCGCCGACGGGTATCGGCCACCGTTACGGCAAGTCCATCCACTCACCCTCGCCGCCGATCGGATCGGCCGGCGGGATCGGCGTCATGCGCGGCAGGTCGGTGGCCATCGCGCTGCGCTGGCGCGGGTCGAGCAGATGTCGCGACAGGCTTTCCGCCCAGTCGCGATCCGCACCGTCGCCGCCACGCCGCGCCAGCGCCGTGCCGAGCCGCTGCAACCGCGCGTCGATCATGGCGGCGACATCGGATGTCGTCGCCTTGTCCGCCGCAACCTGCGCAAGCTTGACGATGGTGCGCTGCGCGATGCGCCGGGTCAGTGCATCGCCGTGCGCCGGGACCGTGCGCGCGATGACGGCATCGAGCAGCTCTTCCACGCCGAGCGCCTGCGGATCGACGCCATGCTGCGCCGCGACGCGGGCAAGCCGCGGCGGCGAGAGCAACGCGTTGAGGCTGATTTCCACCGCGGCGTCCGCCGCAATCAGCGGGTCAAAGATCGGGCTGGCATGGCTGGCGAATATCTCGATGTCGAACTGCCTGTTGTCGCTGCCATTGGCGGCGGCCGACAGCAGCGGAATGAGCCGGTCGGGCACGTGCAATGCGGTCGGTGAGAGCGTCTGCAATATCGCCTCGAGCGCGGCCCGCTGCCCGGCGGGCGACACCGGGGGCGCCGCTTCATGGCCATCGCCATTGACGGCGTAGCTGAATTCCGCGCCACCGATCGCCTTGGCGGCGGCGATGACTTCATAGCGGTGCAACAGCCACAGTGGCACGAAGCGGCGGCGGAGATTGGCGACCGGTTCGCCGGGGGCGAGTGCGCCCAGCCCGAACTGCGCGATGGCGGCGGCGCGAACGTCGAGCATGCGCCGAAGCTCGCTGGTCGGATCGGCGCCGTCGTCCCACAGGCCGCCCCATGGCTGGGCGGTGTCGGGCGAGCGCGCATTGTCGTCCTCGACATAACGCATGCCGGCGGCGACCACCGCGCGCGCCTTGGCATCGGCCGCGGCCTGGCGATCGGCGCCCGATACGGGCTCACCGTACAACCAGTCGGTCGTCGCCATGTCCCAGGCGCCGAGTCCCACGCCATAGGCATCCGACAGGTCCGGTTTGCCGCCGACCAGGCCGATGCGCGGCGCGGGATAGTCCATCACCGAAGCGCGATCCTGCGTGCTGGCGGCGAAATTATGCGCGAAGCCGAGCGAATGGCCCACCTCATGCGCGGCAAGCTGGCGCAGCCGGGCGAGCGCGACGCGGACCGGATCGTTGGCGCTGCCCGTGTTGAGTTGGTCGGCGCCGACCAGTGCCTGGAAAATCTGGATATCCTGCCGCGCGCGCAGCGACCCGAGCACGACCATGCCCTTGACGATCTCGCCGGTGCGCGGATCAACGATCTCCTGCCCATAAGACCAGCCGCGCGTCGCGCGATCGTCCCAATTGACGATGTTGTAGCGTACGTCGAGCGGGTCGACATCGTCGGGCAGCACCTTGACCTGAAAGGCGTCGATATAGCCGGCCGCCTCGAACGCCTTGGCCCACCAGCCAACGCCATCGACCAATGCCGAGCGGATCGGTTCGGGCGCCCGGTTGTCGACATAGAAGACGATCGGCTTGCGCACCTGCGAGCGGGCTGCTGTCGGATCGAGCTTTTCCAGCCGGAACCGATTGGCGTAATCGCGCACGACATCCTCGCCGAGCGGCGCGCCGAATGCCAATGTTTGCGTCGAAAAGCCGCCGATGCGCTGGTCGAAGGCGCGCGGCACGAAGCCTGGGCCGGGCAAGCGCACGAAGCTGTGATGGACCGTGAAGCTGATCTGATGGGCGTCGGGCGCGATATTTTCGACCTCGGCGCCGGGCTGGTCCGAGACATAGGTCTGCACCGCATCGACTTCGATATTGTCGGGAAAGGCCTTGAGCGAGCCGGGATCGGCGGCGCTCAATTTTTCGGCGAGCTTGAAGCCCTTGCCTTGTCCCCGCGCATCGCCGGTGCCGAAATTGTCGCCGCTCTGGTCGAGCGAAGTGGCGATACCGAGCGTGTCCGACGCGAGAAAGCCGGCGATGTCGACCACCATCGTGCCATCGACGCGGGTCTCGCCGATATCGCCGAGCCATACCGTGGAAATGGCGAAGTCGCCGCTGCCGACAGGGTCGGCCGCCGCTGCCCCATGCGCGCGGAAGCGCGGGTTTTCGAACTGGATTGCGAGCTTCTTGCCGATGCGGCGAAAGGCGATGATCCGCGTCGCGCCGATCCGTCCGCGATCGAGGAACGTCGGTGCGGCGCCGAGCCCGGTGCGCAACGCGACGGTATAGAGGAAGCGTGCCGCCACGCCGTCCGCGCCCGGCGGCGGCAACGTCAGCAGGATCTTGCTGTCCCTGGGATCGGCCTGGACGGGAAGCAGTGTTGTGGGTGCGACCGGCGTGGTGACGGGTGCCTGCGTCCGGCCCGGCGCCCCGGCGACGGCGGCCGGCGCTATGGCCAACGCGAGCACCAGCGCCATCCGCGAAAACATCTGCTGCACCGTGTGTCCCCCAACCATCGCATCCGGTTTAATCGCGTTGGCCGCAACTTCAACCGCCGCTCGCCGGGCCGGGCGATTGCGAAAGACATTGCGCAGAAGGTTTGCACTCACCTCTTCGATCCCCCACATAGCGGCAAGACTCATCAACCGGGGCAAGAATGGCCGATCCGTATCAGACCTTGGGCGTGGCGCGCACCGCGAGCGAGGCGGAGATCAAGAAGGCGTACCGCAAGCTCGCCAAGGAACTCCATCCCGACAAGAACAAGGACAATCCCAAGGCGACCGAGAAGTTCAGCCAGGTCACCAATGCCTATGACCTGCTGACCGACAAGGACAAGCGCGCGCGCTTCGACCGCGGCGAGATCGATGGCGACGGCAATCCGGCCTCGCCGTTCGGTTTCGGCACCGGGCAGGGCGGCTACGGCGCGGGTGCCGGCGGCTTTCGTCCCAACCCCGCCGGCGGCCCGGGCGGCTTCGATTTCGAGGGCGCGCCCGATCTCGGCGACGTGTTCGAGGGGCTGTTTTCGGGCGGCGGCGCCAAGGGTGGCGGCTTCGCCAGCGGGTTTGGCGGCTTCGGGCGGCGCCAGCCGCAGCCCAAGGGTGCCAATGTCGCCTATCGACTCACCGTGCCGTTCGTCGAGGCGGCGACGCTGAAGCCGCAGCGCGTCACGCTCGCCGACGGCAAGCCGATTGACCTCAAGCTCCCCGCCAATGTCGAAAACGGCACGCAGATGCGGCTCGCCGGCAAGGGCCAGGTCGGGCCGGGCGGCGCCGGTGACGGCATCGTCACGATCAGCATCCAGCCGCACCGTTTCTTCACCCGCGATGGAGACGATGTGCGGCTCGATCTGCCGATCAGCCTCGCCGAGGCGGTGCTCGGCGCCAGCGTCAAGGTGCCGACGGTCGAGGGCGCGGTGATGCTCACGGTGCCCAAGGGCACCAGTTCGGGCAAGGTCCTGCGGTTGCGCGGTCGCGGCTTCCACAAGAAAGACGGCGGCAAGGACGGTGGTCGCGGCGATCAGCTCGTCACGCTGATGGTCGACCTGCCGGCCGATGACGCGGCGCTGACCGAGTTCGTGCAGGGCTGGGCCGGGCGTGACAAGGGGAACCCGCGCGGCAATCTCGGGGTTTAGCCGCCGATGCAGGACGCTTCACCGCAATCCCCCGAGGAACGGGCGAAGCATCCCGAGCAGGCGGCGGTGCCGGCGCACCCGACCGGCTGGATGGCCCCTGCCAGCATCGCCTGGGCGGTCACCCGCCGAGTCCTCGTCGGGGTGTTCAGCAACGGCTTCATCTATGCCGGCAACCTCGCCTATCTCGCGCTGCTGACGGTCTTTCCGTTCTTCATCCTCGCCGCGGCGATCGCCTCGCTGTTCGGGCAGCGCGCCGACGTGGCCGAGGCGGTCAGCGGCTTTCTCCACGCGCTGCCGCCCGATGTCGCCGACCTGCTGCGCAAGCCGATCGCCGACGTGCTCGCCGCGCGGACCGGCGGGCTGCTATGGCTCGGCGCACTGATCGGACTGTGGACCGTCGGCAGTTTCGTCGAGACGCTGCGCGACATCTTCCGCCGCGCGTATGGCGTGACCTTCAGTCGGCCGTTCTGGCATTACCGGCTCGGCTCGATGCTGGTGATCGTCCTGTCGGTGATTCTCTCGCTCGCCTCGCTGCTGCTTCAGGGTGTACTGCTCGGCGTGCAGGAATTCATTTACCGCATGCTGCCCTGGGCGTCCGACCTGGCGGGCTGGATCGGGTTGTCGCGGCTGGTGCCGGGCGTGGTGATGTTCGGCGCGCTCTATGCGCTGTTCTACTCGGTGACGCCGTCCAAATATCGCTACAGCCGCTGCCGCAAATGGCCCGGCGCGCTGTTCACGGCCGTGTGGTGGGTCAGCGCGACCGCGCTGCTGCCGGTGATCCTCGCGCGCGTCGGGCGTTACGACCTGACCTATGGCTCGCTCGCCGGGGTGATCGTCGCCTTGCTGTTTTTCTATATCGTCGGCCTCGGGCTGACGATCGGCGCCGAACTCAACGCGGCACTGGCGGAAGCCGACCCGGACAGGGTAGAGGGGGCCAACAAGCTGCAAGGGACGACGGCGTGACGGGTTTGATGGCAGGAAAACGCGGGCTTATCATGGGGCTCGCCAATGATCGTTCGCTGGCTTGGGGGATTGCCAAGAAGCTGTCCGAGGCGGGCGCGGAACTGGCGTTCAGCTATCAGGGCGAGGCGATGGAAAAGCGCGTCCGTCCGCTCGCCGAGCAACTCGGCGTCGCGCGCCTGTTCGATTGCGACGTATCCGACATGACCGCGCTCGATGCGACCTTCGCCAAGCTCGCCATCGAGTGGCCGACGATCGACTTCGTCGTCCACGCGATCGGCTTTTCCGACAAGAACGAACTGCGCGGCGGCTATGTCGACACCAGCCTCGAAAATTTCCTGATGACGATGAACATCTCGGTCTATTCGTTCGTCGCGGTGTGCAAGCGCGCTGCGGCGATGATGCCCGACGGCGGCGCGCTGCTGACATTGAGCTATTACGGCGCTGAAAAGGTCATCCCGCACTATAACGTCATGGGCGTTGCCAAGGCCGCGCTGGAAACCAGCGTGCAATATCTCGCGGTCGATCTCGGGCGCGACAATATCCGCGTGAACGCCATCTCGGCCGGTCCGATCAAGACGCTCGCCGCCTCGGGCATCGGCGACTTCCGCCTGATCCTCAAATGGAACGAGCTCAACAGCCCGCTCAAGCGCAACGTCACGATCGAGGATGTCGGCGGCGCCGGCCTCTATCTGCTCAGCGACCTGGCGAGCGGCGTCACCGGCGAGACGCACCATGTCGACGCCGGCTACAACGTCATCGGCATGAAGGCCGAGGACGCGCCGGACATCGCGCTTGTCTGAGGTCTTCTCCCTCTCCCCTGCAGGGGAGAGGGTCGGGGAGAGGGGCGGTGCGGCAAATCTGCCGTTCAATTGGAGCATCGAGCGATAAATCTGAACCGTTCGTGCTGAGCTTGTCGAAGCACTGTTCTTTCTTTTTACGGTCGAACACAAGGACAGCCCTTCGACAAGCTCAGGGCGAACGGAAATAAGATGATCCGGACTTAACGCACGGTGCTCGATTATCCAAAACGTTGCGTCTTGCGTGGCTTGGCCCCCCGACTCAATCGAACGAAAGATCAGGCATCGCCGCCGGATCGACACCGGCCTCGTCCAGCGCGCGCCACACGTCCCCAAGCGCCGCTTCATGGCCATGTGTATAGAGATATTTGGTGATCTGCAGGACGCGGCCCATATGCGGGTGGGTGTGACCCTCAACCACTTGCTTGGCTGCGATCCCGACCCAACCAGCCCATTCCGCGCTCAACGAAGGTGGGATGGCGCGGCGTCCGGCCAGCACGGTGTCAAGCGCGACGAGCCACAATGTGACAAGCACGTCGCCAAGCTCGGCATTGTCTGCGATCAACGGCGCGAGTACCCGGCCTCGTGCGAGCATGGCATCGACCCGCGCCCAGTCGCCCGCAGCATCGCCTCGCCCAGAAAGGCTGTGCCGAAGGTCACGATTTTGTCGAGACAGATCAGGATCAGGTGATTTGTCGGCGGTTTGCACCCGGCCTCGCGCAAAGCCGTTTGCGCAATAGGCACGCACTTCGGGGTTCTTCAGCAGGGCGCCAAATCCGCTGTCAGCCAGTTCGAGAATCAGTCCCTTAGCGTCTCCAGCGTCGTTAGCCATGAATCACGCTGTCCTCCCCAACCTATCGTCAGGATGACAGGGTTTTCAAGCCTCGCCAATATTGGATCGGGTGCAACAGCGACTATACCGATATTTGCGCGATTGCAGGATATTGGAACGGATGGTCTCCGCGCGCCAGGCCCGACCGCGAAGATGAGCGTGGATCGAATGTCGGTGCGACACAACCAACGCCGTGATTCAACCCCGCCCGCTTCCCGGCTATCCGCCCCACCCATGCCCGCCGGACGCCCCTCGCCCTTTTCGCCCGATCTCGCCGCCGTCGCCGAACGGTTGTGCCGCAACGGCGCCACCGATATCGAGGTCGCGGAGGTGCTCGGCATCTGCGTCCGCACCTTCTATCGCTGGCGCGCCCGGCATGACGCCTTCCGCGCCGCCATCGTGATCGCCAAGGATGCCGCCGACGATCGCGTCGAGCGCGCGCTCTACCAGCGCGCCGTCGGTTACGATTATCGCGCCGAGAAGGTGGTCTGCCCGCGCGGCGGCAGGCCGGTGGTCGTTGCGCACCGCGCGCATGTCCCCGCCGATGTCCGCGCCGCGCTTCACTGGCTCGCGATCCGCCGGCCGCAGCCCTGGGCCGGAACGACCGACGCGTCGAAGCCCGACATTGCCACGATCATCGCCGAGGCGCGGCTGCGCGTCGCCCGCGATTCCGACATGCAACGCGCGGCGGCGTCGCGTGCCGCGCGTCACGATCGCGAAGCCGAGGGGTAATTCCGGCGGGCGCTTCGCCACGCGTTAGGCGGCGCGGAGCAACCCCGACGGCGGGAGTCGTCCCATGGGCGGACATTTCCGCCGACAGGCGGCCGGGCTCATGGCGGACCTTCGAGACGCTGGCAGGTTGGCCAGGGCGCGACCCAGGGCGCCGCCATTCGTGACCAGCCAGGCGCATGTCGCGCGTCGACTTGGCGCGCGTTCCCGCTATTGTGGTCGAGTGAAGGCGCGTCGCGGCCTCACCATGTGTTGCCGAACCTTGTCGTGCCCGGGAGTAGAAGATGCGCCTGATGGTCCACATGGGCTTTCACAAGACGGCCTCCACCCATCTGCAGGATCTGCTGAATCGAAACAGCACGCATCTCGCCGAGCGGGGCATCTGGTATGAGCGTCAATCGGGATATCCGGCGCATCATGGCATCGCCCACCCGCTGTTGCTGGGTGACAGCGCTCCGCTTGAAGGCATGATCGCAAACGCGCGGGCGGCGGGCTGCCACACGGCGATCCTTTCCTCGGAAGATCTCGAGGCGGCGCCGTTCAATCCCGTCGTCCCCGCGCTGATCGAGCAGGTTGCCGCCGACCGCGGCATCGAAAGGATCGAATGGCATGCGGTGATCCGCGAGCCGGGCAGCTACTTCGAGAGCCTGTACGCCCAGCTGAGTTGGCACACCTTCGTCGACGCGCTGCACATGTTTTCCGAGGTCATGAAGAAGGGCGTGCTGTTCATGCCAGAGCCGTTCCATGGCGAGCATGCCACGCCCTACTGGTTCTACTGCTTCGATTATCAACCTTTCCTTGCCGCCTTCGCGGCGGCGGGCGGACGCAATCTGTACGTACACGACCATGCAGACCGTCAGCCTTACCCCGGCTGGCGGATGCTGGAGCGATTGGGTGCGCTCGACGCCATTGTCGAACAGGTCGAAGACAATGGTTTCAATCGCCGGTTGCCGGCCGAAGATGTCGCGGCATTCCTGTGCGAGCGGTTGCGCGAAGTCGTGGACGACGAGGCCAGCTGGGCGATGGTGCGCGAGGTGGCCGTTGGCCATATCGCCACCGACCAGGCCACGCTTGCCCTGCTGGCCCAGGCGGTCGGCACGAAATTTGACGCGAGTTACCGCGCGGCGCTGCGGCAGTTCGGGAAGTTTGAACCGGACACGTCGATCGCCGCGTGAATCACATCGCGGGCATCGAGCACAGCATTTGTTTCCAGCGCGGCGCTCCCCTCGGCGCCGGGCGTGGCCATTGTTGCAACCAGGTTTGGAGTGCCACAGGGTCGCGTCAATCGTCGCGTCGCCGCAACGGGTGAACCAGGCCGGCGGATTGTTTTACAGGTGATACGATCGTCGTTGGAATGTAACGATGGGGATGTATACTGTTCTCGTTCGAATCCTGAGATACTGAACCGACACAGATCGATACGGGCATAGTTCCGAACAGAAGAAGTGTACGGACTTTATTGTTGCGAGCGGCGTCGCCGGCGATGTCGTCGACGTGGATTGGGGCCATGGCGCGCGCCCTTTGGCGCGATGCTGGGGAGAGGCGAGATGGCGGTCAGGTCAGGCATCGCGTTGCTCGTCAAGGCGCGGGGAATTGGCGCGGCGGGGCAACTCGCAATGGGGGCGACCAGCGCCACCTTCACCGCGACGCCGATCATGCCGCATCTGCAACATCATCAGGCCGGGCTGGGTCTGACCGATGCGGCGGCGCAATGGTATCAGGTCGAGGTGGTGGGTGATGCCGCGTCGGCGTGGGAGGCGTGCCATGCGATGCTGCGGCACGGACTCGGACCGGGGGTCGCCGGTGCCGCTGGCGATCAGGGCGTGGTCTTTGCCGAGCCCGATTTCACCACCAGATGGCCGACCGACGCCGACCGCACGCCGGAGGCGATGGCGCTCGCCGCAAGCTGCGCCGCCCCCGCCGCGCAGGATCCGCGCTTTCCCCGCGCGCCGTGCGATCTGTGGTATCGCGATCCCGGCCATGGCGGGTTCGATGCAGCGATGGCGGCACTCGATGCCGTGCCGCCCGCCAAGCGCAGCACGATCCGTGTCGCGCATCTCGATACCGGCTACGATCCCGCGCACGCGGCGCTGCCGGCCACGCTGCGCCGCGACCTGCAGCGTAATTTCGTCGCCGGCGAAGATGAGCATGACGCGACCGACGACGTGCGCGGCCCGCTGACCAATCGCGGTCATGGCACCGGCACGATGAGTGTCCTCGCCGGGCGCGATCCTGCGGATCCGACCCGCACGATCGGTGCGGCGCCGTTCGTCGAGGTCGTGCCGATCCGCGTCGCCAACCGGGTCGTGCTGTTTTCCAGCAGCGCGGTCGCCCGCGCGCTCGATTATGTCTTGAGCCTCAAGGACACGCCGGACCGGATCGACGTCGTCACGATGAGCATGGGCGGGCTAGCATCGCAGGCCTGGGCCGAGGGGGTCAACGCGCTCTACGAGGCGGGAATCTTCGTGGTCACCGCCGCCGGCAATAATTTCGCCAATCTGCCGACCCGCAACATCGTCTTCCCGGCGCGGTTCAATCGCGTCGTCGCGGCATGCGGCATCATGGCCGACGGCACACCCTATGCCGATCTCGCGCCGCTGCTGATGGCGGGCAATTACGGTCCCCCAAGCAAGATGGCGACCGCCATCGCGGCGTCGACGCCCAACCTGCCCTGGGCCAGGCTCGGCTGCGAGCAGATCGTCGATCATGACGGTCGTGGCACGTCCGCGGCGACCCCGCAGGTCGCCGCCGCGGCGGCGATCTGGCTCGCGGCGTATCGCAAGTCGACGACCTATGCCGCGCCATGGATGCTGGTCGAGGCGGTCCGCGCCGCGCTGTTCGGGTCGGCACGCGCCGCCGACCTCGTCCACTGCGGCCGTGGGAGCATCGACGCGGCAAAGATGATCGGCGTCAAGCCCGCCGCCGCGACCGCGCTGGTCAAGCAACCCGTCGACAAGGCCGACTTCGCCTTTCTGCGCGTGCTGCTCGGCATCGGGCTCGCCGCGCCCGATCCGCAGCAGCAGGCGATGCTCGAACTCGAGGCGCTTCAGCTTTCGCAGTCGGCCGAGATCGAGCGGATCATGCCCGATCCCGGCGACCCGTCGCCCGATCCGGCGCTTCGGGCGACGCTGGCCGCCGCGCTTGCCGCCGATCCGCGCGCGTCGCGCGCGCTACGCGTGGCGCTGGCCGGTGCCGCGCCCGCCAGTCCGGACACCCCCGCGCCCGACGGCACCCCGCCGGTCAGGACGTCGCATCGCAGTGCGGCGCAACTGGCGCGCGCCAAGGCGCCGTCGGTGCCCACACCGCTGCGGCGGCGGCTACGCGTGTTCGCCGCCGATCCCACGCTCGGCACCGGCCTCGAAACCTATCAGCAAAGCGTCACCACGGTCGACATGCCGTGGGAAGATCTCGCGCCCGGGCCGATCGGCGAATATCTCGAAGTGATCGACGTCGATCCGGCGAGCGGCGCGGCCTATGCGCCGGTCGATCTTGACGATCATTACCTGCTGAGCACCGACGGCCTCGCGCCGAGCGAGACCGATCCGCGCTTCCACCAGCAGATGGCCTATGCCGTGGCGTCGCGCACGATCGAGCATTTCGAACGCGCGTTGGGTCGTCGCGCGCTGTGGTCGCCCTATCACGACCCCGCCAGCCACGACGTGCGGCGGGAATATGTGCCGCGACTGCGTATCTATCCGCACGCGATGCGCGCCGCGAACGCCTATTACAGCCCGGCCAAGAAGGCGCTGCTGCTCGGCTATTTCGCCGCGCATGGCGATCCCGACCGACCGGGCACGGCGCCGCCGGCGGTGTTCGCCGCGCTGTCGCATGACGTGATCGCGCACGAGACCGCGCATGCCTTGCTCGACGGGCTGCATCGCCGCTTCGTCGAGCCGACCAATCCCGATGTGCTCGCCTTTCACGAAGCGTTTGCAGACATCGTCGCGATGTTCCAGCATTTCACGCTGGTCGACGCCGTGCGGCCGGTGATCGCGCAGACCGGCGGCGACCTGTTCAAGGAAAATCGCCTTGGCCAGCTCGCCGTCCAGTTCGGCCAGGCGATCGGCCAGCGCGGTGCGCTGCGCGACTATATCGGCACGGTCGACGCGGCGGGCGTGTGGCACCCGCGCCCGCCGCACCCCGACGACTATGCCAACGCCACCGACGCGCACGATCGCGGCGCCGTGCTCGTCGCCGCCGTGTTCGAGGCGTTTCTGCGCATCTACAAGGTCAAGGCGGCCGAGATCATGCGCCTGGCGACGGGAGGGTCCGGCCTGGTCGCGCCGGGCGATCTCGCGCCGAGCCTCGTCGATGCGTTGACCGACGCGGCGTGCCAGATCGCTGGACGTTTTCTCGACATTGCGATCCGGGGGCTCGATTATTGCCCGCCAATCGACATCACCTTCGGCGAATATCTCCGCGCCGTCATCACCGCCGATCTCGAGCTCGTGCCCGACGATGCGCGCGGCTACCGCGTTGCCATCGTCGCGGCGTTCAAGGCGCGCGGCATCGCGCCGCCCGAGGTGCGCAGCGTCTCGCCCGACACGCTCGCCTGGGAGCCGCCCGATCAGGCCGTTTCGCTCAAGGCCGTCATCGACGCGATGGATCTCGACTGGCCGATGAGCACGCCGCGTGAGGTCACCTTCAACGGCTCCAACGCCAACGCCGCGATCTTTCACCAATGGCTCGTCTCCAACGCCGGCGACGAGACGCTGGCGCAGTTCGGGGTGCGCCGCGCGGCTGGTCCGTTGAGCCTGGTCGACGCCGACGGCAACGTCGTGCCCGGCAATGTCCGTGGACCCGAAGTGCATTCGGTGCGCACGCTGCGTCGCGTCGGGCCCGACGCGACGATCCGCACCGACCTGATCATCGAGATCACCCAGAGCTGGCGCCCCGCCGTTCCCGATGGCCGGCTGGCGCTGTTCCGTGGCGGCTGCACCCTGATCGTCGACCGCACCACCCCGGGTCAGCATGTGACGCGCGTGATCCGCAAGCGGATCGACAATCAATCGCGCTTCGCCAGCCAGTCGGCGTTCGCGGGCGGGGCCGGGATGGGGTTGCGCGCGACCTATTTCGACGATGGCGAGTCGGCGCGCGAGCCCTTTGCCGCCCTCCACAGCCACTTTTTCGAGTAAACGCCATGGCAAAACGCGCCAAAGCCGCCAAGCCGGTCGCCGCAGTCCCTGGAGTCGCCGCAGGCGCTGCTGCCCCGGCGCACCGCGCAGCCGTGCGGATGTACCGCCAGGGTCTCGGTGATTGCCTGCTCATCACCATGCCGCGCGGCGGCATGGCGCCGTTTCGTATCATGATCGACTGCGGGCTGGTGCTCGGCATGCCCGGCGCCACCGACAAGATGCGCGAGGTGATGGCGCATGTCGTCACGACGCTGGATGGCGCGCCGCTCGACATGCTCGTCGTCACCCATCCGCACTGGGACCATGTATCGGGCTTCAACCAGGCGTCGGACGATTTCGCGAAGATCGCCGTCAACGACGTCTGGATGGGCTGGACCGAGGACGCGAGCGACGACCTCGCCCGCAAGCTGAGTTCGGTGATGCAGAATGCCGAGACCCAGCTGCGCAGCGCCGTCGCCAGGCTGACCGCGTTCGGTGCGACGCGCGATGCCGAGCAGGCGGCGTCGCTGCTCGGCTTTCTCGGCGCGGCCAAGGGCAGTGGCGGCGGCACGACGCGCGACGCGGTCGAGGCGGCGCGGCGCAAGGCCGCCACGCCGCATTACTGCAAGCCGGGCGAGCCGCCGTTCGAAATTCCTGGCGCCAATGCGCGCATCTACGTGCTCGGCCCACCGCGCGACGAAGCCGAGCTGCGCCAGATGGATCCGACGACGCGCAATCCCGAGACCTATTCGATGACTGCGCTCAATGGCCTGTTCGGAATGGGCGATGCGCTGGCCGGTGACGGCAGCGGCGACCCCTTCACCGCCAATGCCGCGATTCCGTGGGACGAGGCGCTGACGATGCCCTTCTTCCAGACCCATTATACCGCGATCGACAGTGCGTGGCGCCGCATCGACAGCGAATGGCTCAACGACACGACCAGCTTCGCGCTGCTGCTCGATCGCGCGGTCAACAATTCGAGCCTCGCTTTGGCGATTGAGCTCGACGGCGGCGAGGTGCTGTTGTTCGCCGCCGACGCACAGGTCGGCAACTGGCTGTCGTGGCTCACGCTCGAATGGGACGTCGACGGCCGCAAGGTGACCGGCCCGGACCTGATCGCCCGCTCGACGATCTACAAGGTCGGCCATCACGCCAGTCTCAATGCCAGCTTGCGGGCCGAGGGGGTCGAGAAGATGGACGTGCTCGATTTCGCGCTCGTGCCGGTCGATGCCAAGGCCGCGTTCGACCGCAAATGGGGCAACAACATCCCGTTTCCCGCGTTGCTCGCGGCATTGGGCGGCAAGGCCCGCAAGGCGGTCCTGCGCTCCGACCAGGACTGGACCGGGGCGCCCGACGGGCTGACCAGCGACCCGCTCTTCTACGAGGTGTTCGTCTGACATAATTCGCCGGCTGCCGCGCCCGCCCTGCTGGACAAATGCGCGTCCGGCGGGAAGAGAGCGGGGATGAGCCTCAACAGCTTCGGCCATGTCTTTCGTTTCACCACCTGGGGTGAGTCGCACGGTCCCGCGATCGGGGCTGTGGTCGATGGCTGCCCGCCGGGGCTGGCGTTGAGCGAGGCGGATATCCAGCCGTTCCTCGACCAGCGCCGCCCGGGCACCTCGCGCTTCACAACGCAGCGCCAGGAGCCGGACCAGGTGCGCATTTTGTCAGGGGTCTTCGAGGGTAAAACGACCGGCACGCCGATCAGCCTGATGATCGAGAATGTCGACCAGAGATCAAAGGATTATGCGGAAGTCGCACAGGCCTATCGTCCCGGCCATGCCGACTATGCCTATGACGCCAAATACGGCTTTCGCGACTATCGCGGCGGCGGGCGGTCGTCGGCGCGCGAGACCGCGTCGCGTGTCGCGGCGGGGGCGGTGGCGCGGCTGGTCATCCCGCAGGTGCGCGTGCGGGCTTGGGTCGAGGCGATCGGCGGCGATGCGATCGACCCGGCCAATTTCGACCCCGCACAGATCGACGCCAACCCGTTCTTCTGCCCCGATGCCGAAGCCGCGACGCGCTGGGAGGCGCTGGTCGATGGCGCGCGCAAGGCCGGCTCGTCGCTCGGCGCGGTGATCGCGTGCGAGGCGACCGGCGTGCCAGCAGGCTGGGGTGCGCCGCTCTACGCCAAGCTCGATGCCGAGCTGGCGAGCGCCTGCATGAGCATCAATGCGGTCAAGGGCGTCGAGATCGGCGACGGCTTCGAAGCTGCGCGGCTGCGCGGCGAGGACAATGCCGACGCGATGCGCCCCGGCGCCGACGGCCCCGCATTCCTTGCCAACCATGCCGGCGGCATCGCGGGTGGCATCGCGACCGGGCAGCCGATCCGCGTCCGCGTCGCGTTCAAGCCGACCAGCTCGATCCTGACCCCGGTCGAGACTGTCACGCGCGGCGGCGAGGCGACCGAGATCATGACCAAAGGCCGCCATGATCCGTGCGTCGGGATCAGGGGCGCGCCGGTGGTCGAGGCGATGGTCGCGCTGGTGCTCGCCGACCAGGCCTTGCTCCACCGCGCACAGGTCGGCTGAGCGCGGGCTGATCAGTCGGCGAAGGGGTCGCGGACGAGGATGGTGTCGTCGCGCTGCGGGCTGGTCGATACCAGCGCCACGGGGCAGTGGATCAATTCCTCGATCCGGCGGATATATTTGATCGCCTGGGCCGGCAGGTCGGCCCAGCTGCGCGCACCGGCGGTCGATTCGGACCAGCCCGGCATCGCCTCATAGACCGGCTCGACCGCTTCCTGGTCGGCGGCGTGCGCCGGGAAATAATCGATCGTTTCGCCGCGCAGCTTGTAGCCTGTGCAGATCCGCACCTCGTCCATGCCGTCGAGCACGTCGATCTTGGTCAGCGCGATGCCGGTGATGCCGCCGACCGCCGCCGATTGCCGCACCAGCACCGCATCGAACCAGCCGCAGCGGCGCTTGCGCCCCGTCACCGTGCCGAATTCATGCCCGCGCGCGCCGAGGCCCTCACCGATCGCGTCGTCGAGCTCGGTCGGGAACGGGCCGGACCCCACCCGCGTGGTATAGGCCTTGGCGATCCCCAGCACGAAACCGACCGCGCTCGGCCCGAGGCCCGAGCCCGCCGCCGCCGTGCCTGATACGGTGTTGGACGACGTCACGAACGGGTAGGTGCCATGGTCGACGTCGAGCAGCACGCCCTGCGCACCCTCGAACAGGATCCGCTTGCCGCGCGCGCGCGCGTCGTTGAGCATCCGCCAGGCCGGCGTGGCGAAGGCCAGCACGAAGCCGGCGATGTCGCGCAGCTCGGCCACCAGCGCCGCGCGGTCGATCGGCGGTTCGCCGAAGCCGGCGCGGAGCGCGTCGTGATGCGCGGTCAGCCGGTCGAGCTGCGCGTCGAGCGCATCGAGATGGGCGAGATCGCACACGCGGATCGCCCGCCTGCCGACCTTGTCCTCATAGGCCGGGCCGATCCCGCGCCGTGTCGTGCCGATCTTGCCGGCGCCCGAGGCATCCTCGCGGAGCGCGTCGAGGTCGCGGTGGAACGGCAGGATCAGCGCGCAATTGTCGGCGATCATCAACGTGTCGGGGGTGATCGTCACGCCCTGGCCGCGCAGCTTCTCGACCTCGGCCTCGAGCGCCCAGGGATCGAGCACCACACCATTGCCGATCACCGACGGCGTGCCGCGCACGATGCCCGAGGGCAGCAGCGACAGCTTGTAGACCGCCTCGCCGACGACCAGCGTATGGCCGGCATTGTGGCCGCCCTGGAAGCGCACGACGATATCGGCGCGCTCGGCGAGCCAGTCGACGATCTTGCCCTTGCCCTCATCGCCCCACTGGGCGCCGATTACCGCTACGTTGGCCACTGTCGATCCGTCGATGTTGTTGGACCGCGCAGCCCTAGTCGCGCCATGGCCGAGCGTCCACGCCTAATGCTTGACTCGTCGCCAAGCGTTCACGAAGTTCAGAGAAACCGGGAGAGAAATTCATGCGTCGCGCGCTTTTTTCGGCCTTGCTGATCTTGCTTCCGACCCCCGGACTTGCCCAAGAGAGCCTCGGACAAGGCGAGATCATCGTGACGGCGCAGCGGCGGCAGTCAGATGGCTTCGATGCGAGCATGCCTGCGGTAGGTCTGCGACGCCGCGCCGACTTCGCTATCCAGGAAGTCACGATCACCGGAGACACGCGCGATGCAACCGCGCGGCATGACGAGATGTATCGCATGATTCGCGGTGCGATCGAACTGGCACAGAAGCGTGGCGTGCAGCTCGCGACGGGTGACACGGTGGTAGAGCCACTGACTCTGGAGAATTATCGCAACCTGACGCTGACAAGGGACAATCGCCCCGATTCCGAAAAGGTCAGCTTTCTGGTCAAGACTGCGCTGACCGATGGCAGCGATGCCAAGGCGGCGCTCGATCGCATCGATGCGTACGTCAAGGCTGTGCCAGCGGTCGGTCGTGCTTTGATCGAGCGTTCCGATGATCTGACGCTCTCGGTGGTCAAGCCCGACCAGTATCGCGAACAGATCGTCACCTTGGTCGCGGCCGACGCCAAGGCGATGGCGCAGCATTTTGGGGTCGATTATGCGGTCGAGGCGCGCGGCGTGGAGCGCCCGGTCGAATGGTCGCGGGCCGGGTTGACCGACGTGTTCCTCTACATTCCCTACCAGATCACCGTCGTGCCGAAGCGCTGATCGCCTTAACCGCCGAGCAGGCGAGCCTCGCCATCGGCCAGCAGATGCGTGCAAAGTTGCGCCTCGGGCGTGTCGCCCGCTTCGAGCGCGGCGACGGTGACCCAGCCGGCCGCGCGCATCCGCGCCGCCTCGGCGGGGTCGCTGCCGAACGGGATGAACAGTCGGCGGCGCTCGGTCTCGACCAGCCCGGCGGCGAGGATCGGGTCGAGATAGAGCGAAAAGCCGACCGCGGCCTCCTCGCTGCCGTCCTCATGGACGATGGTGTAGCTGCCGCCGCGCCCGATCTCGCCGCGTGCGCCCTCGGCGAACAGCGAGAAGCCGAGCCAGCTCTGATATTCGAAGCCGTGGCGCTCGGTCGGGTCGAGCGTCAGCGATACGCCCGTCAGCCCTTCGGCCAGTGCCCAGAGCCCGTCGAGCCGCGAGGTCAGCGCGCCGCCGACATCGAAGCGGCACAGCCGGTCATGCGCGGCGGCGAACGGCCCGGCCGCCTCGATCAGCGGGAGATAGGCCGGGGCGATCTCGGCGACGGCGCCGGCGTCCTTGGCATCGAGCCGGTCCTTCAGTGCTTCGATCTTCGCTGCCTCGACCGGCAACGGGCCCGTGGCGAGGGTCGCGACGAGGTCGGGCAGGGTGAAATCGATCGAGATGCCGGTAACGCCGGCGGCGACCAGCGCGTCGACCGCAACGCCGACGATCTCGCGCGCTGCCGCAACGGTGTCGAGGCCGATCAGCTCGCAGCCCATCTGGCGCAGCTCGCGCGCCGGTGAGAGTTGCGAGGCGCGCAGTTTGAGCACGGTGCCGGCATAGGACAGCCGGATCGGGCGCGGATGGTGGCCCATGCGCGTCGCGGCGATGCGGCCGATCTGCGCTGTGATATCGGGGCGGATGGCGAGCGAGCGCTGGCTGACCGGGTCGACGAAGCGCACCGCATCGCGCGCGCCGCCGGCCTTGAGCCGCGCGGCGAGACCATCCTCGAACTCGGCCAGCGCGGGCGCGGCGCGTTCATAGCCATAGCCATGCGCCGCGCCGAGCATCGCCGCCTCCATCCGCGCGGCGGCGTCGGCGTGCGGCGGCAACCGGTCCTGGAAGCCATTGGGGAGGAGGGCGTGGGTCATGTGTTACTCTCCCTCTCCCCGCGCTGCGGGGAGAGGGTCGGGGGCGCTTCATAAGCCCTCTCCCAGGTGGGGAGAGGGTGTGGGAGAGGGGCTGCCGCGAGCGCAACCTCAAGGACGCTCAGCACGCCCTCCAGATTCTCCATCACATCGCCGTTCGCGAACCTGATCACGCGATATCCCTGTTGTTCGAGCAGTGCCGTCCGGCGCGCGTCATATTCCTCGTTGCCGGCGTGTGTGTCCCCGTCAAGCTCGATCACAATCTTGCGAGAGGGCGCGACGAAATCGACGATATAGGGTCCTATCACCATCTGTCGGGAGAATTTCACGCCGACGAAGCGCTTGGCGCGGAGGGCTATCCACAGTTCGCGTTCGGGTTGGGTCATCTCGCCGCGCATGGCTCGTGCGCGTTTTAGCAACGTTTCATCCGTTCGCGGCACTGCCCCTCTCCCAACCCTCTCCCCGGAGGGGAGAGGGCTTTCCCGGTACATCAGAACGTCAGGCCCATTGCCGTCTTCACGCCCGTCAGCGCGCGAACCTTGGCGATGAGCTCCGCGGTCACAGGCTCGTCGAGCGACAGCAGCAGCACCGCCTCGCCACCGGCCGAGCGGCGGCCGAGGTGGAAGGTGCCGATATTGACGCCAGCCTCGCCGAGCAGCGAGCCGAGCCGGCCGATGAAGCCGGGCGCGTCCTCGTTGACGACGTAGAGCATGTGGCCGACCAGATCGGCCTCGACCTTGATGCCGAACAGCTCGACGAGGCGTGGCGCGGCGTCGCCGAACAGCGTGCCCGCGACCGAGCGGTCGCCGGCATCGGTCTTGACCGTGACGCGCACCAGCGTGTGGTAATCCCCCTCGCGGTCGCGGCGCACCTCGCGCACGTCGATGCCGCGCTCCTTGGCGAGGAACGGCGCGTTGACCATGTTGACCGTGTCCGAATGGACCCGCATCAGCCCGGCAAGCACCGCGCTGGTGATCGGCTTCTGGTTGAGCGAGGCCGCCGCACCCTCGACCTCGATCGAAATGCCCGACAGCGCGCCATGCGCGAGCTGGCCGACCAGCGAGCCGAGCTTTTCGGCCAGCGCCATGTACGGCTTGAGCTTGGGCGCTTCCTCGGCCGACAGGCTCGGCACGTTGAGCGCGTTGGTCACGCCGCCGGTCATCAGGAAATCGGCCATCTGCTCGGCGACCTGGATCGCGACATTGACCTGTGCTTCCGAGGTCGATGCACCGAGATGCGGCGTCGACACGAAGTTGGGCGTGTTGAACAGCGGCGATGCCTTGGCCGGCTCCTCGACGAACACGTCGAGCGCGGCGCCGGCGATATGGCCCGAATCGAGCCCGGCCTTGAGCGCGACCTCGTCGATCAGCCCGCCACGCGCGCAGTTGATGATGCGCACGCCCTGCTTGGTCCTGGCGAGATTCTCCGCCGACAGGATGTTGCGCGTCTGGTCGGTCAGCGGGGTGTGCAGCGTGATGAAGTCGGCGCGGGCGAGCAGTTCGTCGAGCGTGACCTTTTCGACGCCCATCTCGATCGCGCGCTCGGGGGTGAGGAAGGGATCATAGGCGATCACCTTCATCTTGAGGCCGTGCGCGCGGTCGGCGACGATCGAGCCGATATTGCCGGCACCGATCAGGCCGAGCGTCTTGCTGGTCAGCTCGACGCCCATGAAGCGGTTCTTCTCCCACTTGCCGGCCTGGGTCGAGGCGTCGGCCTCGGGCAGCTGGCGGGCGAGCGCGAACATCAGCGCGATGGCATGTTCGGCGGTGGTGATCGAGTTGCCGAACGGCGTGTTCATCACCACCACGCCCTTGGCGCTGGCGGCGGGGATGTCGACATTGTCCACGCCGATGCCGGCGCGGCCGACGACCTTCAAATTGGTCGCGGCATCGAGGATCGCCTTGGTCACCTTGGTCGAGGAGCGGATCGCGAGGCCGTCATACTGGCCGATCATCGCGATCAGCTCTTCGGGGGTCTTGCCGGTGATCTCGTCGACCTCGACGCCGCGCTCGCGGAAAATCTGCGCGGCCTTGGGATCCATTTTGTCGCTGATGAGGACTTTGGGCATATCGAAAAGCCTTTCTGCTTTTCGTCATCCTGACGAAAGTCAGGATCTCGTGCGGTGAGCGGGTGCGCCGGCGGCATGAGATCCCAGCTTGCGCTGGGATGACGGACTAATTTTATGATCGGAGAATTAAGCGGCCTTGGCGGTCGCGTAGGCCCAGTCGAGCCACGGGCCGAGCGCGACGATGTCCGCCGCATCGACCGTGGCGCCGCACCAGATGCGCAGCCCCGGCGGGGCGTCGCGATAGCCGGCCACGTCATAGGCGGCGTGTTCGGCCTCGAGCAGCGACGCCATCTTCTTGATCAGCGCCTCGTCAGCCCCCTCGACCGTCAGGCAGACGCTGGTCTTCGAGCGGCTGGCCGGATCGGCCGCGAGATGGCCGAGCCACGAACGCGCTGCGACGATCGCGTCGAGCGCGGCGGCATTGGCGTCGCTGCGCGCGATCAGGCCCGCGGCGCCGCCGACCGTCTTCGCCCATTCGAGCGCGAAGATCGCGTCCTCGACGGCGAGCATCGACGGGGTGTTGATCGTCTCGCCCTTGAACACGCCCTCGGTCAGCTTGCCCTTGGAGACGAGGCGGAAGACCTTGGGCAGCGGCCAGGCCGGGGTGTAGCTTTCGAGCCGCTCGACCGCACGCGGGCCGAGGATGATGACGCCGTGCGCGCCTTCGCCGCCGAGGACCTTCTGCCATGAGAAGGTCGCGACATCGATCTTGTCCCAGGCGATGTCATAGGCGAACACCGCGCTGGTCGCGTCGGCGAAGCTCAGGCCGGTGCGGTCATCGGCGATCCAGTCGCCGTTCGGCACGCGCACGCCCGAGGTGGTGCCATTCCAGGTGAACAGCACGTCATTCGACCAGTCGACCTGCGTCAGGTCGGGCAGGGCGCCATAATCGGCGTGGATGACGGTCGGATCGATCTTGAGCTGCTTGACCGCATCGGTGACCCAGCCCTCACCGAAGCTTTCCCAGGCCAGCGTCGTGACGGGCCGCTGCCCAAGCATCGTCCACATCGCCATCTCGAACGCGCCGGTGTCGGAACCGGGGACGATGCCGATGCGGTGGGTGTCGGGCAGCGCGAGCATCTCGCGCATCAGGTCGATGGCATATTGCAGCCGCGCCTTGCCGAGCTTCGAGCGATGCGAGCGGCCGAGGACGGCGGTATCGAGCTTTTCGGGGGACCAGCCGGGCGGCTTCGCGCAAGGGCCGGAAGAAAAATACGGACGCGCCGGTTTGGCCCCGGGGCGGGCAATCAAGTCAGTCATGTAGTCTCTCCTTACAGAGAGCACGCGCGGCGTTGGGACCGCGTGGCCCGGCGCCGCCCCTAACGATGTGCGGGGCGCTGTCAACCTGCGGAACAATACTCAACGGGCCTTGTAGCGATCGCTACGGTACGATATGGAAATATGTAGCGACCGCTACGGAGATGCGATCATGCCTGTTGCGTCTTCCCCCTCCACGGCCCCCGATACGCTTGCGCCGGTGCAATGGATTGGCCTCATCGCGATCGGTGCGGTGCTGTGGCTTCTCGTGATCCTGTTGTTTCGCGCCGTCGATTCGCTGGGCGGTTTCGCCGGGGTCGGGCCGGTACTGTTCTACGCGCTGCTGGTGCCGGGGACGGTGCCGTTGATCATGCTGACGCGGTGGCTCGCACGGCTGCGGCGCGACCAGACCTTGCTCGCGGTCGCGGTGGTGACGGCGAGCGCATCGCTGCTCGATGGCGTCGCGCTGGCGGTTATTCCGGTTTTTTATGGCGGCAGCCCGCTCGCGGCGGCGGCGACGTTGCTATGGGGTGTCGGCGTCGCGCTGGCGCTGGGTGTGTGGATGGGGCGCACTCGCCAACCGGGATGAGCGCTGCATCGGCGTTGTTCTCAGGCGGGTTGCGATACCTCAAACCCGTTCGTGCTGAGCCAGTCGAAGCACAGTTCTTTCTGCGGTTGCGAAGAAGCGCGGCCCTTCGACAAGCTCAGGGCGAACGGAGGCCAGAGATTCGACTGAACTGAAATCGATTCTTGCCGCCCGGTCCGCATGCGCGCCTACGCCACCCCTTCAGAACGCCGCGCGGACCACATCTTCCAGTCCGACGCTGCGCAGCAGCACCGCGCCTTCTGTCATGACGAGCAGCTTCGCAGCGTCGGCGGCGCGCTCGGCGGGCGTCGCCGCGTCGAGTTGTGCCGCCCCCCAGGCGAGGAAGCCGCGCGCGATGCTTTCGCCGACCTGGCGATAAAAAGGGTCGCGCGCCGCCATGCTGGCGATTTCGAGCCAGAGTCGCATATAGGGCCACAGGTCGTCGGCGAAGAGGATGGCGAGCAATTCGCGACGCAGGTCGTCGAGCGCCAGCGGGCGCGCGGCGCGGCGCGCGGCGAGCAGCAGCGCCAGTCGCGTCGAGACGCGCTCGATCACCGCGGTGATAATCGCGGCCTTGTCCTTGAAATAATAGAGCAGCATGCGGTCGCTGGTGCCGACGGCGCGTGCCAGCGGCCGCAGGCTCGCCGCCGCCAGCCCCTCGGCGAGCACATGATCAGCCAGTCGGTCGAGGATCGCGTCGCGACGGTCGGGGGCGTCGCTCACCGGGAAGGGCTCTCGTTCGTCATGCTGCGTCGCATATTGGCATGGATATCGGGTCCGGGGGAAGTTTGGCCGCGACGAGCGGTGCCGGCGCTAGGAGATTGTTAACCGCAATTTCGGTAGGTTTCGCTGCATGAAGCGCGGCTTTCTCCTTGCCCTTCTGCTGCTCGCGGGATGCGGTGGTCATGACGATCATGCGCCACCGCCACGCCCGGCAGGGTCGCGGCCTATCACGCTCGACCTGCCGACCAGCCGCGAGACGCAGGCGTGCTTCGCCGACCTGTCGCGCGAAAATGTCCGCTTCAGCCCGATGGTCGATCGCGATTATGGCGGCGGTTGCCGGGTAATCGGCGCGGTGCAACTGATCGACATCGGCATCCCCGTCACCAACCTGAAGGCGATGCGCTGCGAACTGGCCGAGAATTTCATCGGCTGGGCGCGGCACGCCGTGGTGCCGGCGGCCAATCAGATTCTCGGCAGCGAAGTGGTGCGGGTCGAGAGCATGGGGAGCTATGCCTGCCGCAACGTGATCGGCGCACCGGCGGCGGCGGGAAAATTGTCCGGCCACGCCATCGCCAACGCCGTCGACGTGTCGGGCTTCGTGCTGCAGGACGGGCGCCGCATCAGCGTCGAACAGGGCTGGCGGTCGCCCGATCCGCGCATTCATGCTTTCTTTCAGGCGATCCACACATCGGCATGCAAGCGTTTCGGCACGGTGCTGAGCCCCGATTACAATGCGGCGCACTATAATCACCTGCATCTCGAGGACGATCACAAGAGTTTTTGTCGCTGAGCGACTGTTTGGAGGTGCGCGGTAGAGCGCATTTCGGAGGCTGGTACCGCATTACCCGACGGCGACTTGGAGCGCGCGCCGCTTTGCGCTACCAGCCCGGCAAATGAGTGATACACATGTTCCGTCGCGGGTCTTTCCGCGCGCCCGCCAGGATGCCGAAGCCGCCAAGACCGGCGTCCACACCCCGCAGACGGAAAACGCGGCCTATCGCCTCGCCTTTCAGGACATGGATTTCCTGCTGCGCGAGGATCTGCGCCCGGTCCGCTTCCAGCTCGAACTGCTCAAGCCGCAATTGCTGCTCGACGCGGCGAACATCGCCTCGACCTTCGTGATGTACGGGTCGGCGCGCATTCCCGAGCCGGAAAAGGCGCGTGCGCTGCTCGAACTGGCGACCGATGACGAATCGCGGCGTATTGCCCAGAGCCTCGTCGACAAGTCGAAATATTATGACGTTGCCTATGAACTCGCCCAGCTGGTCAGCGCCTTCCCGCGCGACGAGGAAGGCAAGCGCAACTTCGTGGTCTGCTCGGGCGGTGGCCCGTCGATCATGGAAGCGGCGAATCGCGGCGCGGTCGAGGCCGGCTACGAGACGATCGGCCTCAACATCGTGCTGCCGCACGAACAGGCGCCGAACCAATATGTCACGCCGTCGCTGAGCTTCCAGTTCCACTATTTCGCGCTGCGCAAGATGCACTTCCTCCTCCATGCGCGGGCGCTGGCGGCGTTTCCCGGCGGCTTCGGCACCTTCGACGAGCTGTTCGAGCTGCTGACGTTGATCCAGACCGGCAAGATCAAGCCGATCCCGGTGCTGCTCTATGGCCGCGACTTCTGGAACCGCGTGATCAATTTCGACGCACTGGTCGAGGAAGGCGTGATCTCGCGCCGCGACCTCGGCATCTTCACCTTCGTCGAGACGGCGCAGGAAGGCTGGGACGTGGTCAAGGCCTTCTATCGCGACAGCCCGGTGGAGGGGCTGCCGATCGAGTAGTTGCAAATTGCACTGAAGCGGGCCGCTAAACGTCAGGCCCGTTTTAGGGCTGGGGCTGTCGCGGATGGATTCCTGGTCGTGGTTCGGCGGGTTTCCGACAAGTCACGACCACCTGTTCCCCGCGGGGGCCAAAGTCACCATCGAGCCTCTCCGGACGCGGTTCGCCTGCCCTTTAGGGGGGCAGGCGCTCGGCGAGCAAATATCCATCTATAGTGGGGATAGGTAGCCCCGGCGACCAGTGCCGCCGGGAACGTGCGGCACCTGGATTGGCGATCACCCCTCATTCCAGCATATCCGCCATGTCTCCCGAAGAGATTAAGTCGCATCTGTCGTTCATGCCCGATGACGGGCAAGCGGAACACAAAAATGAGTGAATCTTTCAAGGTCAGGGTGAATTTCTTTGCATGATTACTACTATGCGGAAAATTCATAGTAATTTCAGTACTTAGAATATTTTTCTGTATTTATCTGCATATTAAAAACGCACAGAATTTCTCGGAGTTGTACGATGAATTGGTTTAATGCAGTTGCTCCTATACGGCAAAAGCTTTTCGTGAGTTATGCGGCGCTGACATTGCTTGCCGCACTCATGGCCGTTGCGGGGGCTATCGGGAGCGGGGGCAATCTGTACGTCATCGCCATCGGCATTGTTGGCACGCTTCTGGCTGCTTATTTGAGCTTTGTCTGCCGTGAAGCGATTGCCGTTCCGTATGTGGCAACCGTCGTTCGCATGGAAGGCCTTGCCGCCGGCGATCTCCACAGCCCCATCGCCTATACCGACTTTCGCGATTGCGTTGGCCGCCTCACCAAGGCGATGTTCACCTTCCGCGACGCAGCGGTGGCCCAGGCCGAGCAAGCTGAGGTACCTGCGAGAATCGTCGCCATTCTCTCGACGAATTTGGGTCAGTTGGCAGACGGCGACCTGACGAAAGAAGTCGTCGCTGATTTTCCGCCCGAATATGCCGAACTGAAAACCAGCTTCAACGCGGCTCTATCGAGTCTGCGCGCGCTGATCAGCGGCGTGAGCGATAGCGCGGAAGGGATCCGCACCGGATCAAACGAGATCGCGCAGGCGTCGGAGGATCTCGCGCGCCGCACCGAGGGCAATGCCGCCAGCCTCGAGGAGACCAGCGCCGCGCTGGTGCAGATCGATGGCCGGCTCAAGGCGACCTCGCAGTCATCAACACAGACCGTAGCCCGCGCCGATCAGGCGATCGCCACCGTCAATGGTGGCCGCGCCACCGCCGAGGAAGCGGTGCAGGCGATGGGCCGGGTGTCGGACAGCGCCAAGGGCATCGACAGCGTGATCGAGGGGCTCGACAAGATCGCGTTCCAGACGCGGGTGCTGGCGATGAATGCCGCGGTCGAGGCCGGCCGCGCCGGCGAC
>JBBRSN010000049.1:0-32039 GCA_038245375.1 Sphingomonadales bacterium
GAGGCGCCGCGGCACCTTCACCGATATTATGTGGAGCACCTTAGCCCAAAAACCCCGGAAAACCGCCACTCCCAGCACCAGACTCCGCATAATCACGCGCTACGCATAATCGGCGTTATGCGGAGCTCCGCATAACGCCGACATCGGCGCGGCCTGGGACAAGACCTCGGCTGAGCAGCGCCAGTATATCTCGGTCAAGCTCGACGATCCGAGTTTCACCGCTCCGATCTTCGCCAGCCTCTTCGATGAGGACGGCACCGATAACTACACCCTGATCTGGTCGCGCCCGCGCAAGGCCAGCAACGACTGACCGACGAGGTGGCCCCGTCCGGCGATGCCGGGCGGGGCTATTCACGTGGCAAGTCTCACAGCCTGAGCGCAGCGAACGGCCAGCGAGCGATGCTCGCTGGCCGTTCGCTGCGCGTTGGAGCGCTACATTCGGGCCGCCCAGAGCCCGACGGTCGCAATGCGCCGGGCGCCTTTGCGACCCTGCCGACGCCGGCCGTCGCCGATCAAAGCGGGCGCTGCGCGGCGCAATCAGGCGCTCGCGGAAAGCCGGACCCCGACCATGGACGACACCGCCGAACGCGCGCGCACCGCGCGCGCCACCTGTCCCTACCTCACCGCCAAGCAAGCTGCCTATCATCTTGGCATCGCCTACAGCACGCTGCGCGCGTTGCGCGCAGCCGGAAAGGCACCCGTCGGGCGCCTGCACGGGCGCACATGGCGCTATCATATCGACGATATCGAGGCGTGGACGGCGGCGCGCAGCAGCGGCGGCGGCCATGACTGAGCGGTCTGATCTGCCCCGGTTCGCATCGGGCGCAGCTGAGGATGCTGCCGTGCGCCACGGTCGGAAGCTGCGCCTGCGTTGCGCGATCGGCGCCTGTTGCCTGTCGTTGCTGGGGCTCACGATAGCGGATCCGCCGCTCCCGCGGCTGGTGTGGAATGCCAGCGCCAGCGCACCGCGCGGCCTCTATATGGTGTCTCCCGAAACCCCGGTGTTGCGCGGCGACATGGCTATCGCATGGGCGCCCGAAGGTGCGCGGGTGCTTGCCGCACGGCGGCGTTACCTGCCGCTCAACGTACCCCTGGTGAAGCGCGTCGCGGCCGTTCGCGGTGACCGTGTTTGCGCCATTGGCGCTGTGATCACGATCGGTAACAGGCCAGTTGCATTTCGCCGGACACGGGATGCGGCAGGCAGATCCATGCCGTGGTGGCGTGGCTGTCTCACCCTCAGATCGGGCGAGGTGCTTCTGCTGACCGACGCGCCGGCGTCGTTCGACGGGCGCTACTTCGGGCCGACTTCTTCGCGCGAGCTGGTCGGCCGCGCGACCCCGCTCTGGACCTGGCCATGAAGCTCGCGACGGAAAGTGTGGCGCAGGCGCGGCTGCGCCGGCGCACCATGATGTGCCTGATATTGATCGTCGGCATGCCCATGACGATGCCGGCGAGCGCGCAAAGCGTCGCCGACTGGCAGCCCTTTGTTGCCGAGGCATCGGTCCGATTTTCTGTGCCGGCCGATTGGATCAACCGCGTCATTATGGCGGAGAGCCAGGGCAGGACCATCTTCGCCGGCCGCCCGATTACCTCGTCCAAAGGCGCGATGGGGCTGATGCAGCTCATGCCGCTGACCTGGTCGACGATGCGCGATACGCTCAACCTTGGCACCGACCCCTATGATCCGCACGACAATATCATCGCTGGCACCGCCTATCTGCGAATCCTCTATGACCGGTTCGGCTATCCCGGCCTGTTTGCCGCCTATAATGCTGGCCCTACCCGCTATGCTGCCTATCGCGCGGCCGGTCGCGCGTTGCCGGCGGAGACCCGGGCCTATGTCATGACGACGGCCGGGACCGCCATCAAGCCGCGCAAAACCGGCGCGTCACCGACCGGCGGCGGGATGTTCGTCGCGTTGAGCAGAGCGCTCAGGTCAGGCGATGGCGATCACGGGGCTGAACCCGTACCCGACATGTTTGTGACGTTGTCGCAGCGCTGAGTCGACGGCATGCAGCGCGTTGTTTACGAACCCCGGCGCATCGCCCGGGGCTTGTTCAGCGCCGTTCAATCGTCGGCAATGACTTGAGAATCGTGACTAACCCCTTCAACCGAAGCGCATAGGCGTCGGCCATGGCAAGATGGGCGCGCGCGATCGCAGGATCGTCGCAGCGCGCCGCGACGCGCCGTTCAGTCTCTTCGCGGCGCGCGAAATAGGCCGCGTCGTCGCGCTGCGCCTTATCCTTGTCCATGTTCTGCCCTTGGCCCATGTGCCGGTGGATACCGCAGAAAAAGCTGCTTTGCCTTAGCCCCAATCAAGTGAAGCGACGGTCAGTCCATTTGCCCGCATTGCTCTCAAAAGCGGTCGCGGCGCGCGCCCGGCTCGAACGACGGGGGAGGGGCTCGTCTCGGATCGTCCGAGCATGGCGGCTGGCGCGGCGCCTGTGCAAGGCCGGCGGCGCCTCCAATTTTGCTGCGAGAGGGAGCGCGCTGCGCGCGCGCGCTTATTTGCTTTCCGCGCAACAAAATCGGTTCCTCCGCCGCCGCTTCGCGGTGCCTGCGCTGCGCTCCGGCAGCCCTGACAGCCACCGCGCCAGCCGCCGTCGAGAGTGCGTCTTCGAAGAGGAAGGCGTCAATCGAGGAGGTTCACATGACCATGTTTCAACCCATCGGCCAGGCTACGGATCGCGTGATGGCAGCGCTTATTTTGGGGCTCGAACTGGAGTTCGGATCGCTGGCGGCAGAGGGTCTGGCGCAGCGATTTCTGGCCGCTGAGGATAGCGATTTTCACTGGGATGCACGGGATCAGGAGCGCTGGCTAGGCGCCTATGAGTGCGCGGATGGGCAGGAACTGGAGCTGGATCGGGTGGCGATCTACGGCTTTTTGGATGGCGAATGGTTCGCGGCATGTGTGATTATCGATGGCGATGAACAGGCGCATGGCATGGTTAGCCGGCGGACATTTCGATCGCAGCGTCAGGCACGGAGGGCGTTCGAACGGTTGATCTGACATAATGAAGGTCGTGGGAGGAGCAGCGTCGATGCGGCGTTGTTTCTCCCTTTTTTTTAGAGGCGAGGAAGGTGCGCAGATAAAGTCGCGGAAAATAGAAATGAGCGTGTGGAAAGGGCTGGTGGGCGGAAGGCAAGATTAAAGCTGCGGCACCGGTGGTTCCGCAAGCGATTGTCTGCACATCGTTTTTTTTCCGTGAATTTGGCACTGCCTCTGCGCCGCCAGTGCCAGTCGCCTCGCGAAGCGCAGGAATCCGCCGCTTTCGGTGGCACCGGTTTTCTCCTGCCCGAGTGCGCGCCATGTTCGTCGGCCAAACCGATGAAATGGCCCGATTCATGGACGATGACGACAGCTTTACACCCAGACTTGGGCGCATTCGCCACCAGGGTGGCAAGCGTGCGCGCAAGTATCTGGGCCGGGTTCTGGCCGCCACCAATCTGGCGCGCGGGGGTGCGTTCGCATCGACCGGCAAGAGCGCGTTTACCGGCAGTCGGATCGGACGCGGCGCTGGCGTCGGCCGGATGCTCGCCAGCCGCGCCGGTATGGCAGCGTTTCGCCAGCGCCGCGTCGTCGTCAAGGCGCGCATCGTCAAGCTTGCTGGGAAGGGTCTGTCAGGCGCCACCGCGCACCTGCGCTATCTGCAGCGCGACGGGACCACGCGCGACGGTGCACCGGGCAAGCTCTATGGACCAGAATCCGACGCGGTCGATGGCCGTGAATTTCGTGAGCGCGGCAGTGGCGATCGCCACCAGTTTCGCTTCATCGTTTCGCCCGAGGATGGCGCCGAATATGACGATCTGAAATCGCTCACGCGCCGGCTTATGACACGGGTCGAACAGGATCTGGGAACCAGGCTAGACTGGGTCGCGGTCGACCATTTCAACACCGGCCATCCCCACACGCACATCGTCGTGCGCGGCAAGGACCATCTCGGCGCCGATCTGATCATCGCGCGCGAATATCTGACCAGCGGCATTCGCGAACGCGCCGCCGAACTGATCGATCTCGATCTCGGACCGCGTTCGCTTCGCGAGGTCGAGCAGGGCCTGACGGCCGAGATGGAGCAGGAGCGGTTCACGTCGATCGACCGCTCGCTATTGCGCGACATCGATGGCGACCGCGTCGTGGCGGCGAAGGGCCAAACGGCGTTCGATCAGACGCTTCGTGCCGGTCGCCTGGTGAAGCTCGAGCGGCTTGGTCTGGCCGAGCCGCTAGGGGCCGGGCGTTGGCACCTGGCGGAAGGGTTGGACGAGACGCTCAAGCGCATGGGCGAACGCGGCGACGTCATTCGCACCATACAGCGCGAGGTGTCCCGCGTGGCGCTGAACCGATCGGTCGCCGATCAGGTGATCTTCGATCCGACGAGCGAGGCACGACCGCTGGTTGGGCGCGTGGTGACACGCGGCCTGGATGACGAGCATACCGACCGCCACTTTCTCATCGTCGACGGGGTCGATGGACGCAGCCACTATATCGCGATCGGCAAGGGCGAGACGCTTGAGCCGGTTCCGTCCGACGCGATCGTTCGGGTCACGCCGCGGCAAGCCGAGATACGGCAAGCCGACCGAACGGTCGCGGCGATCGCCGCGGCGAATGGCGGCCATTACGATATCGATGCGCATCTTCGGCACGATCCCGGTGCGACGCAGGATTTTGCGGAAGCCCATGCCCGGCGGCTCGAGGCGCTGCGTCGCGCGCGTGTTGGTATCGAGCGCGATCCGACAGGCGTCTGGACAATCGCGCCGGATCATCTTGAACGGGTCGCGGTGCATGAGAGGGCGACGCTGCGTGACCGGCCGGTCGTTGTGGAAATTCTGTCGACGGTGCCGCTTGCAAAACTGGCCGATGTCGAGGCCGCGACCTGGCTCGATCGTGACGCGGTCAGCGCTACGCCGGAGCCGCTTCGCGACGCCGGGTTCGGGCGTGAGGTTTTGACGGCACAGACCCAGCGCAGGCAGTGGCTGATCGCGGAAAGCCTGGGAGCGGAGCGAGATGGAGCCGTGACCTATCGTGCGGACCTGATCGCGACGCTTCAGCGACGCGAGTTGTTGAAGGTCGGGGGTCAGTTGTCGGACGAGCTGTCTCTGCCCTTTGCGGAAGCCCCGCCGGGCGCGCGCATTGAGGGCGTGTATCGGAGGCCTGTCGAGCTGGTCAGCGGGCGGTTCGCGCTGATCGAGAAATCACGCGAGTTCACGTTGGTACCCTGGCGCCCCGTGCTTGAGCACCAGGTGGGGAAACAGGTCGCCGGGATAATGCGCGAGGGCGGGATCAGCTGGTCGGTTGGTCGGGGCAGGGGAGGACCGACTATCAGTTAGTCGACGTACTACGTCGATGGCCGTAACGCTCACCCATGCCGTGACGCGCCACGCAAGACGACGCGTCCTGCTTTAGCGGCCGCGCGATCTTTCCAGAAAGTTGATCGCAGAACCCCCCAACCTGCGTCGCGTGATCGACATTCAGCCGCGTGGCCTTGGCTGACCTTGGAAGTGAGTTGCTGTATCGCAAGCCGGATGAGCGGCACACCAAACACCATCCGCGGCGTACTCGACGAAGCGGCACTCGATCGCGCCGCGGTGGGCCCACACCCGCACAAGGCCGATCTGGTCAGGGCGCTTCATAGCTTCACGCCGCACTTCGCCCCATTGCGGCGCCGAGCCCCGAACGTGGGTCCCGGCCGGAGATACGATCGGCTGGCGGGAAGGTAGTAGGTTAAGATGCAAGACGCTCGCGGCAGACGGTTTCGACCAAGGTTTGGAGCGCGGCTACGTGCTCGGCGAGCCACGTCAGTTCCCCGTTGGTGATGACATACTGAGGCGAGTAGCGCGGGTTTACATAGGCTTGGCGCAGCAGCTCGAAACACCGGCGGCTGAAGCGGTCGTCTCGGGGCAATGCCTCGATCAGCGATGGGGCGATCTGCTCGCATTGAGAGCCTAGGAAATTGAGGCGGTGCGATTTGGGGCTTTATGCCGAACGGCGGACTATGCCGAGCGGGCGCAGCAATCATAGTATTGCCAACGCTTTAGCGAGACTAAGCGCGGCATAGTTTCCTGCGCTTTGCGATCGTCGCGGGACGTTGATTTCGCGATGGACCGCACCCGAGGCTTGCTACTTGCTTCGGAGACAGCGAGAATCCAGCCATGCGCAAAGACCTCGATCATCTGCCGCTAATCCAGCAAAATGAGCTGGCGCGCGTGCGGCAGACGTTGATGACCGAATTTGCCACGGCGATCACCGGCGCGACCCAGCCCTGGAAGAAGAACGGTAAGATCCAGAAGATCGTGCTTTTCGGGAGCTACGGTCGCAGCGACTGGGTCGATGAGGCGGCGAACGGATATCAGTCCGACTTCGATATCCTTGTGATCGTGAGCCACAAGAATCTCACCGATATTGCCGAGTACTGGTACGTGGCGGAAGACAAGATCCAGCGCGATCCTGAGGTCGGACGTCCGGTCAACATCATCGTCCACACGCTCGACGAGGTGAACGACGGCCTGACGCGCGGCGAATATTTTTGGGTCGACATCGCCCGCGACGGCATCGCGCTTTACGAGCTGCCGGGCGTCGCGCTGGCGACGCCGAAACCACTGACGACGGCGGACGCCTATGAGATGGCAAGCGCCTATCTGGCCGACTGGCTCGGCAAGGTTGATGCGGCGCTTGAGATCGCAGCATTTTGCGTCAGCAAAGGGCATGATAAGGATGCCGCCTTCACGCTGCATCAGGCCGCGGAGCGGGCTTACACCTGCTTCCTGCTCGTGCGCACGCACTACGTGCCACGCAGCCACAATCTCAAGTTCCTGCGCTCGCTGGCCGAGGACAAGGAGCCGCGGCTGGTCGATAGTTGGCCGCGTGCGACCAAGCTGGACCGGCGGCGCTTCGAACTTGCGAAGCGTGCGTACGTCGAGGCGCGTTACTCGGCCAGCTACGAGATCGGCGCCGACGATCTTACGGCAATCACGCTTGCGGTGCGTGACCTTCGCGACCGTGTCGAGGCGGTGTCGCGCGACTGGCTCGACGTGCTGCGCAAGAAGGCAGGCATCGCGTCATAAGCCATCGAGGAATCGGGGCGACAGTTGAGCGGGAATTATCAGGGGGAGAGATTGCGATAGCTGCCACTCCCCTGACTCCGTGCATCGACGACCCCACATCCGTTCGGTTACAGCACGCGCGCTGCTTCTCCAGTTCGGCCGCTCGTTCATCTTCGGTGAGCAGATCGAGTCGCATGAGTCGGTCGCTGCTGGGCCAAAATCAAAAAGTCAGCCGACCCCAGCTTTGGCAGCGAGATTGACGGCGGCCCGGCCCATCGTGTCCTCAGCGGCCCGAGCCATCGTTTCCCAAGTATCGGCTGAACGCTCATGCATGTCGCGCCGGTTTGGCAAATCGGTCTTGGCGGCGGCAGCCCGTTGCGCCGCAGCGTTCGCCCGGTAGGTCTCAATAACGGTCATGCCGCGCCTATCGCGCAATTGGCGGTGCCCGTCCACGGACGTCGCCAACGAACGTACGCCTCCCTACTCTTGCGCGACAATAGACCCAAACGCGGTCATTCATAGCTGCCTGGTCGCTCTCCAGCTTCGGCCATTCACTCAGGTTGATCTCTCGCCAGTATAACTGAAGTCACGCAGCTTTCAGGCATGGCACGGGATAACGCGAACAGCGTGCGTTGACTGGTGACAGCTGGGGTTTAGCTGCTTCTTCCCAGCATCAACCCGATCAAGCCGGTGGGAACGACGAGTGACGCGAAAGAGACATGGTACCAGCAGGTCCGTCGGATTGCTTGCGCCCGCGGCTTTCCAAATTTCAAAAACAGGAACGCGGCGACGCCAACGATAGCCAGTCCTGGGCATAGCACCAGCAGCTTGATAGAATGGTCGGGGCTTCTCGGGAACGAGCCCAACAAGCGCATCACACCAAACGTGGTCAGGATCGCCAGCGCGACCGTCGCAAAAAAGCTCAGTACCATTCGCTTCACGACGCGAGCCGGCCCACCTGCTTCATCGAAGCGCTTTTGCTCTTTCAGGAAAAGTTCGACGCTTTTGTCCATACTGCGGTGCATAGAGCCGTCGTAGCCGGCTGGAAATGGGGCGACCGGCACCCAGCGGCTTTTCGTCCCGGCTCCCGCCCGGCAGCTTTCGGCAGATCGCCGTCGCCCCATGCAGATCAGGCGGCCACGGCCTCGTTCTGCCGCGCGGCGAAGCGCGCGATCAGCCAGCTCCTGACCAGGCTGATCGTCGGATCGGACAGATCTTCCGGCCGCAGCTTGAGATAATAGCCGAAGCCGTCGTCGATCACGGTATCATAGGGCACGCAGAGCCGGCCGGCGGCGATCTCGGGGGCGAACATGTCGATATCGGCCAGCGCCACGCCATCGCCGTTCATCGCATAGCCGACGGCGAGCGAGGCGGTATCGAAGGCGAGGCCGCGATCGGTATCGAACTCGATTCGGCACTGGCGCGCGAAGATGCTCCACAACAGCCCGCGCGGTTCCCCGTCCAGCTTGACGTGCAGCAGGTCGTTGGCCGCGAGGAACGCCGCGAGCGTCATGCCCTCATGCCGCGCGGCTGTCGTCGGCGAACATACCGGCGCCACGCGGACCATCCACAACAGATCGGTCACGCGGTCGTCGATATTGGGTCGGTCGAACACGATCGCCATGTCGGTCTCGGCGCTGGGCAGGCCGGTCACGCCCGAACTCGATATGTCGATGCGGATGTCGGGATGCTCGGCATGGAACGCCTGGATCATCGGCATCACCACCTGCTGCAGCAGCGAGGGCGGGATGTGGATGCGGATCGGGCGGCTGGCATTGGGGTTGATGCTGATCGCATTCATCGTCTGCTCGAGCCGGTCGAACGACTTGCTCACCTCGGGCAGCAACGCGCGCCCCGCCGCGGTCAACACCAGCGTCTGACCGGAGCGGTCGAACAGCTTGTGCCCGAGCAATTCCTCGAGACTGATGACGTGGCGGCTGACCGCGCTTTGCGAGACGTTGAGCGACTGCGCCCCCGCCGTGAAGCTCAGGCGCTGGCCAACGGCGTCGAACGCGCGCAATGCGTTCAACGGCAGCCAGCGACGATTGACCGGTGACGTACGTCCTATCGGAAACCCCCTTGTTGGTTACGGCGTCGCGGCCTCATGCCCTTTTTCGATACCAAGCGCGTTTTTTGGCGTGACGCAACGCCGACGCGCCGCGCTTGCAGCTTTTAGCATGCGACCATGCGCAAATGCGATTTTTGCCTGCTCCGACGTCATGCCACTCATTGCTGCTGCGCATCTGGAGACGAAGGTTGGGTCTGGGGTTGGATCTGGGGGATATTTCGGGGTTGCTGCGGACGCGTCCTGCGGGACATTCGCTGCCCCAGGCTTTCTACACCAGCGCCGCGGCGTTCGAATTCGACCTCGCCGCGATCTTCGGCACATCCTGGCTGCTCGCCGGATTCGAGGCCGAACTGCGCCAGCCCGGCGATTACCTGTCGTTCATGGTCGGGCGCTGGCCGGTGATCATATTGCACAGTCGCGACGGCGAGTTGCGCGCGTTCCACAACAGCTGCCGCCATCGCGGCTCGATCCTGTGCAAGCCCGGCCATGGCACTGCCGCCCGCCTGATCTGCCCCTATCATCGCTGGAGCTATGGTCTCGACGGCCGGTTGCTCGCCGCAGGCCGAATGCCGGAGGATTTCCAGAAGAGCGAGCACGGGCTGAAGCCGCTCCATCTTGAACGAGTCGGCGGCGCGATCTTCGTCTGCATGGCGGACACGCCGCCCGACATCTCGACCTTGCGGCGCGATCTGACACCGCTGCTCGCGCCGCACGGCCTGAAGCACGCCAAGCTCGCTTATCAGTCCACCCTGGTCGAATACGCCAATTGGAAGCTGGTGATGGAGAATGGCCGCGAATGCTATCATTGCGCGACCGGCCACCCCGAATTGTCACGCACCTTCCCCGTCAATGCGTCGGCCTATTTCGACCTCGACGGCGCACAGGCCCGCGCCTTCGAGGCGCGGATGGATGATCTCGGCCTGCCGGTGGGACCGGCCGGCGAGGCGTGGTGGCAGGCGGTGCGCTTCCCGCTCAATGCCGGCACGGTGGCGATGACGACCGATGGCCAGTTCAACGTGAAGAAGCTGATGGTGGAGGCGGGCGGCGGCGACACAGGCTCCCTGCGCTGGGCGATCGAGCCGAACAATTTCTGCCATTCGACCAGCGAATATACCTTCGCCTTCACCGCCATCCCGGTATCTCCGACCGAGACCCACGTCGTCTCGAAATGGCTGGTGCATGAGGACGCGGTCGAAGGGGTCGATTACGACATCGAAACGCTGACCGACCTGTGGACGCGGACCAATTTGCAGGACAAGGAATTCGCCGAAAACAACCAACTCGGCGTCAATTCGCCCGGCTACACCCCGGGCCCCTACAGCCCCGATGCGGAGTCGCTGACGTTGCGCTTCGTCGACTGGTATTGCGATCGTGCCGCCGATTATCTGAACCGCAGCGCGGCATGAGCGCGCATGACGATCCGAACTGGCGCCCCGAAACGCAGGCGGTCCGTGCCGGCTATGATCCGGCAAGCGGCAACAAGGCGGCCAAGGCGCCGATCTACATGACCTCGACCTTCGCCTATGCCTCGGCGCAGCAGGCGAAGGACATCCACGAGGCCTATTTCGACGGGACCGGCCCCGAAGTCGGCGGCGCGGGCCATATCTATGCGCGGCTCGGCCATCCCAATCTCGACATGGTCGAGACGCGGCTCGCGGCGCTCGATGGCGCGGAAGCCGCCGCGGTGTTCAACAGCGGCATGGCGACCCACAGCGCGATCGCCCTGGCACATCTCCGGCCCGGCGACAGCATGGTGTTCAGCCGGCCGATCTATGGCGGCACCAACGGCCTCTACACGACGCTGATGCCGGCGTTCGGCGTGCATCAGTCCGCCTTTACCGATGGCTGCGACCGGGCCGACGTCGCGGCGGCGACCGCCTCAGCCCTGCAACAGGGGCCGCTCAAACTGATCGTCGTCGAAAGCCCGGCCAACCCGACCGCCGCGATCGTCGACATCGCGATGGTGGTCGAGATCGCCGACGAGGTCGGGGCACGAACCGGAACACGGCCACTCGTTGTGGTCGACAACACGCTGCTCGGCCCGATGATGCAGCGCCCGATCGCGCTCGGCGCCGATCTGTGCATCACCTCGCTGACCAAATATTGCGGCGGGCATAGCGACCTGATGGCCGGCGGTGTCTCGGGCAAGGAGGCCCTGGTCGCGCCGTTGCGGCTGCTGCGCACCACGCTGGGCAGTCACCTCGATCCCTATAATAGCTGGCTGCTGCTGCGCTCGATGGAGACGGTGCATCTGCGCGTCGAGCGCGCGATGGACAATGCCCGGCGCATCGCGGAATTCCTGCGCGACCATGCCAAGGTCGCGGGCATTACCTATCTCGGCTTTCTCGCCGAAGGTACGCCGCAACGCGCGGTCTATGTCCGGCAGTGCCGCGCCGGTGGCTCTACCTTTTCCTTCGCGGTCGTGGGCGACGAGGCGGCGGCCTTCCGCTTTCTCGACCGGCTGCGGCTGCTGCGCTTCGCGGTCAGCCTTGGCGGGTCGGAGACGCTGATCACCCACCCCGCGACGACGACGCACTACGCCATCTCCGCCGCCGAGCGCGCGCTCGGCGGCATCACCGCGGCAACGCTGCGCCTGTCGGTCGGCATCGAGCATGTCGATGACCTGATCGCCGACCTCGCCCAGGCATTGGAGGCGGTGTGACGGGGCGCGACATCCACGCGATCGACGGCAAGATGTCCGCCCCCGACGAACGCTTCGATGTCGTCGTGGTCGGTGCCGGGACCGCAGGTACCGCGGCCGCGATCGACACCGCGAAGGGCGGCGCGACGGTGTTGCTGGTCGATGAGAACCCGGTGCCCGGCGCGCTGATCGGCACCGACGTACCGCTTTTCTATGGCGGGCGGATGACGGCGGCGGTGCAACAGCCGGGCCGCATGCTCGAGCACGTCTTTGCCAGCAATCCGGCGCTGGAGGAGGCGTTCGAAGCCGGCGTCGATGTGCGGCTCGCGACCTGCGCCTGGGGGCTCTACGTCAACGGCCCCGCGATGCGCGCCTTGCCCGCGCCGCTACTCGGCATCGCCGATGCCGAGCGCGCTTCGATGATCGGGTTCGAGCGGCTGATCCTCGCCACCGGCGCGCGCGATCTCGTCATCGGGTTCGCCGGGTGGAACCAGCCCGGCGTCATCGGCGCGCAGGCCTTTGCCGCGCTGCTGACACGCTACGCCGCGCTCGCCACGCGCCGCGTGCTGATCCTCGGATCGGACGCGCTCGGGATGAAGACGGCGCTGCTGGCTGTGGCGAACGGGATCGAAGTCGCCGGCATCGTCGAAATCGCCGACGCGGTGCAAGGCCCTGCGGCGCTGGCCGCGCTGGTGGCCGAAGCGGGCGTAGCGATCCATCTCGGCCATACTATCGTCGCGGCGGCGGGCGGGATCGATGGCGTCGCGCGCGCGACGATCGCACCGCTGCAAGGCAACGGCCGGATCGAAATCGCCTGCGACACGATCTGCCTCGCGATCGGCGCGGTGCCCGCAACCGAGTTGCTGCTCGCCGCCGGCGCGACACCGGGCGACCACATCACGCTGGTCGGCGATTGTGCAACGCTCCAGCCACCCCCGCCCGAGCGGATCGCGGCATGGTCGGCCGCGCTCGGGCGCCACGCGCCCGCCGACACGATCGTCTGCCAATGCGAGGAGGTGTCGCGCGGCGACCTGCTCGGCGTGCAGCCGCCGCATTATCTCGACCGGCCCGAACGGATGGCGGCGCGGTCGCTGTCCACCTTGCTCAATGACGGGCCGGCACATCCCGACCAGATCAAGCGGCTGACTCGTGCCGGCATGGGGCCGTGCCAGGGCCGGCGCTGCCGCGAGCAGGTCGCCTGCCTGCTGGCGCGGGAGCAGGGCGTGCCGCTCGCCGCCGTACCGCTCGCCAGCTACCGCGCGCCGGTCCGGCCCGTCCCACTCGGCATCCTCGCCGACTGGCAGGAAAGCGCCGCGATGGCGGCCGGCTGGGATGTGTGGTTCGGCATCCCGACGCAGTGGACCCCTTATGAGGTCATCGGCACGCCGGACGAGGCCGAGCATGTCGCCGGGCTCGGTGGCAACATGCATGTCTGATCTCGTCGCTCCCACGGGCGCGTCGGTGGTCGTCATCGGTGCCGGCGTCACCGGGCTGAGCGCGGCCTGGTGGCTGGCGCGCGCCGGCCTCGATGTCGTGGTGATCGATAAGGGCATCGTCGGCTGGGAAGCCTCGGGCCGCAACGGCGGCGGTGCCTCGCATTATCAAAGCCCGTTGTTCGTCGAGGAACAGCGCCTGTGGCCGATGATGGACGAATTGCTCGGCTATCCGACCGAATATCGCCGCGAACGCATCATCATCCAGCGCGACCCCGAGCTGCTCGATCATTATCGCGCGGTCGGGCGGATGTGCACCGCGATGGGCTATCCGGTCGACGATCTCGACGCGCGCCAGGCGCAGGAGATGGTGCCGCTGACCGACGAGACCTGCCTCGGCGGGATCCATCTGCGCTTCGGCGGTCACGCCAACCCGCAACGTACGGTCCAGGCCTATGCCTGGGCGCTGCAGGACCTTGGCGGGCGCATCCTGCAGCATTGCCCGGCGCTGTCGATCGTCACCGCCGGCGGCCGCGTGACGGCAGTCGAGACACCGCGCGGGTCGATCGCATGCGATGCGTTGGTCGTCGCGGCTGGTCCGCAGTCCGGCATGCTGCTCTCGCCGCTCGGGGTGGATTTCCCGCTCGCCTCGGCGCGCGCCGAGATGATCGTTACCGAGCCCGCGCCGCTGATGGCGATCGGCGGCGTCGACGGCAACGGGTTGTACGGACGCCAGACGCTGCGCGGCAATCTCGCCTTTGGCGGCGGGCCGCACGAATGGATCCCGATGACACCGACCGGGCCGGCCGCGCGCCCGACGTCGCCGCTGGTGCGCAGTCTCGCGCGGCGCGTCGCCGAGATGTTCCCCAGGGCCGCGCATCTCAACGTCATCCGCTCCTGGGCCGGCGTGATCGAAAACACGCCCGACGGCCGCCCGATCATCGATCGGCTCGAATACCCCGGCAACGTCACCGTCGCGACCATGTCGGGTGTCGGCTTCGGCCTGTCGCCGGCGAGCGGCCATGCGATCCGCGATCTGGTGATCGACGGGGCGTGCTCGTTCGCCGACATCGCCAAGCTCGGCCTCGCGCGTTTCAAAGCGCTCCAGCCCGACTGGCGCGAGCAGCGCGGCTGGGCGGCATGACGCGTTATTCGGCGCTGGCCCTGCTGCGCGCCGGGCTGACCGGGCAGCGCCACTGGACCCGCGCGTGGCGCGACCCCGAGCCGCGCAAACATTATGACGTGATCATCATCGGCGGCGGCGGGCACGGCCTGTCGACCGCTTATTATCTTGCCAAGGTACACGGCGTGAAGTCGATCGCGGTGCTCGAAAAGAGCTGGATCGGCGGCGGCAATACCGGGCGCAACACGACCATCGTCCGCTCCAATTATCGCCAGCCGGCGCTGCACAATCTGTTCGATTTCGCGCTCGGCCTGTGGGAGGGGATGAGCGACGAGCTCAACTACAACGTCATGTTCAGTCCACGCGGCGCGCTGTTCCTCGGCCATTCGGATTCGGACATGACGCGGCTCGCCGAACGCGGCGACGCGCTGCGCTGCGACGGCATCGACGCCGAGTTGCTGACGCGCGATCAGGTCCATAGGCTCGTTCCGCTGCTCGACATGTCGCCCACGGCGCGCTTCCCGATCCATGGCGGGATGACTCAGCGCCGCGGCGGCACCGCGCGCCACGATGCAGTCGCCTGGGGTTATGCCCGCGCTGCCGATCTGCTCGGCGTCGATGTGATCCAGCAATGCGAGGTCACCGGCTTCACCATGGCCGGCGGTCGCGTCACCGGGGTCGAGACCAGCCGCGGCGCGATCGGCGCGGGGTGCGTCGGCATCTGCGTCGCGGGAAATAGCGGGCCGGTCGCCGCGCTCGCCGGCCTCAGGCTGCCGATCGAGGCGCAGACCTTGCAGGCCTTCGTCACCGAGTCGGTCAAGCCGATGATCGACACCGTGATCATGTCGCAATCGCTGCATTGCTATATCAGCCAGTCGGACAAGGGCGGCATCGTACTCGGCGGCGACCCCGATCAGTTTCCGAGCTATGCGCAGCGCGGCCTGCCCGCGCGGATCGAAAAGGCCGCCGCCGAGGCGATCGCGCTGGTGCCGGCGCTGTCGCGGCTGCGCATGGTGCGCTGTTGGTCGGGCACCACCGATATGAGCTTCGACGGGTCGCCGATCATCTCCGCGCTGCCGGTCGACGGGCTCTATCTCAACGGCGGCTGGTGTTATGGCGGGTTCAAGGCGACGCCGGGATCGGGCTGGTGCTACGCGCATCTGCTCGCCACCGGCAAGGCGCATCCGCTCGCCGCGCCGTTCAGTTTCGAACGTTTCGCGCAGGGCGCGACGATCGACGAGGCGGGGGTCGGCTTCATGCCGCAGCTGCGCTGATGATGCGGATCGACTGCCCCCATTGCGGCCCGCGCGCGCAGATCGAGTTCGTCTATCAGCGCACGCTGGACTCGATCGTGACGCTCGACATGCCGGCCGACGAGGCGGTGTCGCGGCTTTATGCGCGCGCCAATCCGCGCGGGCTCGACGATGAATTATGGCAGCACGCTTTCGGCTGCCGCGCCTGGCTGGTGCTGCGCCGCCACCGTACGACACATGACATAATTACCGTCGCCGCCTTCGACCCCGCGGTGCATCGGTGAGCGGCCCGGGGCGGATCGGCGACGAGGCCGAGGCGACGCTGCGCTTCACCTTCGACGGGGTCGCCATGCGCGCGCGGCCGGGCGAGACACTCGCCGCGGCGTTACTGGCTAACGGCGTCGGACTGGTCGCGCGCAGCTTCAAATATCACCGCCCGCGCGGCACGATGAGTGCCGGGGTCGAGGAACCCAATGCGCTGGTCGCCGTAGGCGAAGGCGGGCGCACCGAACCGAACACGCGCGCCACCGACCTATTCGTCTATGACGGGCTGGTCGCGACGAGCCAGAATCGCTGGCCGAGCCTGGGCTTAGATCTCGGCGCGTTGAACGGCCTCGCCGCGCCGTTCCTGGCCGCTGGCTTTTATTACAAGACCTTCTTCGGCCCGGCGTCGCGCTGGATGTTGTACGAAAAACTGATCCGCCGCGCCGCCGGCCTCGGCAAGGCACCGACCGAGACCGATCCCGATGCGCACCAGCATCGCGCCGCATTCTGCGACATACTGGTCGTCGGCGGCGGGCCGGCCGGGCTCGCCGCCGCCGCGGAGGCTGCGCGGGCCGGCGGGCGGGTCATGCTGGTCGAGCAGGACCGCGAGCTTGGCGGGAGCGCGTTGCGCGACGGGACGCCGCTGCCGGTGACCGCCGCCGAACTGGCCGCTGCGGGGGTGCGCATCCTCACGCGCACCACGGCATCGGGCCTGTGGGATCACGGCTTTGCGACGCTGGCGGAAAAGCTGGCCGAGCCGGGCCAGCCTCCTGCGTCGGGCCAGCCCGTGCAGCGGTTATGGCACGTCCATGCGCAGCGTATCGTCCTGGCGACCGGCGCGATCGAGCGGCCGCTGACCTTTGCAGGCAACGACCGGCCCGGCGTGATGCTATCGCAGGCGGTGCGCAGCTACATCCGCCGCTTCGGTGTGCTGCCTGGCCGCCGGGTGGTGATCGCGACCAACAATGACGATGCCTACGCCACCGCCACCGTGATCGCCGAGGCCGGCGGCGAGGTGGTCGCGATCCTCGATTCCCGCGACACGGGCGCGGCGACGCGCTTCCCTGTATTCACCAACGCGGTGCCCCTGAAGACTAGAGGCAAGCGACACCAGCTCGCCTCGGTCACCGCCCGGATCGGCGGCGCGACGCGACGCTTCGACGCCGACCTGCTCGTCATGTCGGGCGGCTTCACGCCGGTGGTGCATCTCCATAGCCAGGCCGGCGGCAAGCTCGACTGGCGCGCCGACATCCAGGCGTTCGTGCCGGGAAGTTCTCCGCAGGCAATCACCAGCGTCGGCGCGGCGGCCGGCGAGGTAACGCCGATCGCCCCCGCCGGCGCGGTGCTGCCCGACCCCAAACACAGCTTCATCGATTTCCAGAACGACGTCACCGCCGCCGACGTGGATCTCGCCTGGCAGGAGGGCTATCGCTCGGTCGAGCATCTCAAGCGCTACACCACGCTCGGCATGGCGACCGATCAGGGCAAGACCAGCAACATGGCGGCGCTCGCGCGGCTGGCGAGCGCGGCGGGGGTCGAAATTCCGCAGGCCGGCCTGACCACCTTCCGCCCGCCCTTCACGCCGCTGACGCTCGGCACGCTGGCGGGTGCCGATGGCGGCGGGCATGCTGCACCCAATCGGCGACTGGCGCTGCACGACCGGCACCAGCGCCATGACCCGCTGTGGCAGCCGCTCGGTTACTGGCACCGCCCGCGCGCCTATCCGCTGGATGGCGAGACGCTGCACCAGGCCGCGCTGCGCGAGGCGCGCGCCGTCCGTACCGCGGCCGGCATCGTCGATGTCTCGACGCTCGCCAAGTTCGCGGTCGCTGGCCCCGACGCGGCGGCGTTGCTCGAAATCGTCTGTGCGACCGGCATCGCCAGGCTTGCCGTCGGGCGCGGACGCTACACCTTCATGCTGCGCGAAGACGGCATGGTGATGGATGATGGCACGGTGTGGCGGCTCGACGATCAGCGCTATCTGCTGACCAGCTCGACCGGCGGCGCGGAGCGGATGGAGGCGCATCTTGGCTACGCCCAGCGCGTGCTGGCGCCGCAGCTCAAGGTCTCGGTCGTCGCGCAGCAGGAACATTATGCCGGCATCGCCCTCGCCGGGCCGTTCGCGCGCGATATCCTCGCTAGGCTGACCGGCATAACGCCGCCCGCGCATATGGGCCTGGCCGAGGCGACGATCGCCGGCGTGCCGGTGCTGATCCTCGCGGCAAGTTATAGCGGCGAGCGGGCCTTCGAAGTCTACGCCGCCGGGCATGAAGCGGCGCCGATATGGGACGCACTGGAGCAAGAAGCCCTGGCGCGCGGTGGCTGCCCTTATGGTCTCGAGGCGCTCGAATTCCTGCGCATCGAAAAAGGCCATATCGTCATCGGCGCCGAGGCCGATGGCCGCACCACGCCGCACGATCTCGGGCTCGATCGCATGATGCGCAAGAGCGGCGGCTATGTCGGCGCCGCCGGCCTGACCCGCCCCGCGCTGGCGGCGCCGGGCCGGCCCCAGCTGGTCGGGCTGACCTCGTCCGACGACGCGATCCCCGAAGGCGCGATGCTGGTCACGGCGCAGGGCGCGCCGGTGCAAGGCCACGTCACCTCGGCGGCACGTGCGGTTCTCGGCGAAGGCGCGATCGCCCTGGCGCTGCTCGCCGGCGGGCATGCGCGCAAAGGCGAGACATTGCTCGCCACCTCGCCGACGCGCGGCCTGCATGCCCGCGTCACGGTCACCGATCCGATGTTTCATGATGCCGAAGGGACGAGCTACCGTGACTGACGCGCCCGTCTCCGTGGCGATCGAACCGGCCGGTGACGTCGTGGTGCTGGACCTGTGGGATGGCACATTGCCCTCGCTCGACCTGGCTATCGCGACCCTGTCGATCGAGCCGCGCCGCTGGTGGTTGATCGGTACCGCCGGAATGAGCGCCGAGATCGCCGCCGCCATTGCCGAACGCGGCGCACTGACGCCGATCGGGGGCGGCCTGATGCGTGCGACGCTGACCGGGCCGGGCTGGCGCGGTCTGTTGACGATCAGCGGCTGCTTCGACAGCGAGGATGCCGGCTTCACCACGGACAGGGTTGCCGCGACCGTGATCCACCATGTGCCGGTGTGGATCGCGGTGACCGGTGACACGACATGCGACGTCTATTTCGCGGCGAGCTACGCAGCGACACTGGCGGAACTTTGGACGAAGGCAATTGGCGCAACGACGTCGGCAGCGCCTTCCCTGCCTGTGTCGGCCGGGGCATGAGCGAGCGACAAACAAGGCGATGGGGGGCCACAGCATGACACCGACGACGCCGCGTCTCGAATCCGCCCGCTGGTACGTCGTCCTCGTGCTGGGCCTGGTGTATGCGCTCAACATCGCCGACCGCTATGTCGTCTCTACCGTGCTGGAGCCGATCAGGCTGGAATTCCACCTGTCTGACAGCGGCGTCGGCTGGCTGACCGGCGTCTCGCTGGCGCTGTTCTACATCACCATCGGCATCCCCATTTCGCAGCTCGCCGATCGCTCCAACCGGCGCAACATCGTCGCCGCCGCGATGGGGCTATGGTCGCTGATGACGGCGTTGCTCGGTGTGACGCAGAATTTCTGGCAGTTCCTGCTGGTGCGGATCGGCGTCGGCGTCGGCGAGGCCGGCGGCACGCCACCCTCGACCTCGATCATCGCGGACCTCTTCCCGCGCGAGCGTCGTGCCTTCGCGCTAACCGTTTATGCTCTTGGCCTGCCGCTCGGAGCATGGCTCGGGTCGAGCGTCGCCGGGGCGGTGGTCGATCATTTCCACAGCTGGCGCGCCGCCTTTCTCGCGCTCGGCATTCCTGGCGTGGCGTTCGGCCTGATCATCTTCCTCACCGTCCGTGAGCCGGTGCGCGGCCGCTTCGAAGCGATCGCCGCCAGCGACGCGCCCAAGGCCTCGCTCGGCGACACGCTGCGCTTCCTGTGGTCGCAACGATCGGCGTGGCACATCAATGCGGCGGGGACTGTGATCTGCCTGTGGGGTTGGGGCCTGATGTACTGGACCCAGACCTTTCTCGAACGCAGCTATGGCCTGACCACGGCGGAGGCCGGGGCGCGGCTCGGGACGATCTACCTCTGGGCCGGCATCGCGGCGACGCTGTCGACCGGCGCGATCTGCGCGCTGCCGCAGATGCGCGAGCCGCGCCGCATCGCTTATTTCCTCGCTGGCATCACCTTCTGTTCGACCATCCCGTCCTTCATCATTTACTGGACGCATTCGCTGACTGTCGCGACTGCGATGCTGTGGATCGTGGTGCCGGCGATCTACCTCTATGTCGGCCCGACCATGGCGCTGCTGCTCAACTTCCTGCCGCCGTCGATGCGGGCGCAGGGCATGGCGATCAGCCTTCTGACGGCCAATGTCGCCAACCTCATCATCGCGCCCGTCGCGGTCGGCTGGATCAGCGACACGTTGGCCGGCCCGCTGCACAGCAATGCGGAGTCGCTCCGCTATGCCTTGCTCGCGCTGTCGCTGACCGGCTTCTGGGCCGCCTGGCATTACTGGACCAGCGTCCGCACCTACGCCGCCGACGACCAGCGCATCCGGCTTGCCGGCGCCCCGGCCTGACGCCCTTTCGACCGCACGGAGACCCGATGCCAGCGCAACATTTCATCCTCGCTTTGTCGTGCCAGGATCAGCCGGGCATCGTCGCCGCAGTCTCGGCGCACATCTTCGCGTGCGGCGGCAACATCACCGATTCGAGCCAGTATAATGATGATGAGCTGGGCGGCTTCTTCATGCGTACCGCCTTCACCGTCGCGGAAGGGGGCGATGCCAATGCGCTGAAGGCCGGGTTCGACACGCTTGCCGCGCGTCACGGCATGACGCTGACGCTACGCGCCGCCGACCAGCGCCAGAAGGTACTGATCCTCGTCTCCAAATTCGACCATTGCCTGGTCGACCTGCTTTACCGCCGCCGCATCGGCGAGCTCGACATGGACGTGGCCGGCATCATCTCCAACCATCCGGCCGAGACCTTCGGCACGCTCGACCTGAACGGCATTCCCTTCCACCATCTGCCGATCACCCCGGCGACCAAGGCCGCGCAGGAAGTGCGCATCTGGGCTATCCATCAGGAAAGCGGCGCCGACCTTGTCGTGCTGGCGCGCTACATGCAGATCCTGTCTGACGATCTCGCTGCGAAATTCGCCAGCCGCTGCATCAACATCCATCACAGCTTCCTGCCCGGGTTCAAGGGCGCCAAGCCCTATCATCAGGCCCATGCCCGCGGCGTGAAGGTGATCGGCGCGACGGCGCATTACGTCACCGGCGATCTCGATGAAGGGCCGATCATCGAACAGGATGTCGAACGCATCAGCCATGCCGACACCGCCGAGGACCTGATCCGCAAGGGCCGCGATATCGAGCGCCGCGTGCTGTCGCGCGCCGTCGCGCTGCATTTGAGCGGGCGGGTGCTGGCCAATGGTGCGCGGACTGTGGTGTTCCGGGACTGAGGGGGGCGAGTATCCCTTTGTCCTTCTCCCCTGCCGTCCAGGGGAGCGGCTATACAGCCTCACTGGAGTGAGCTTGCTATGATCCCATTCACCTTGCTCCTGCTCGCCGCGGCACCCCCGGCAGACACCCCCAACGACTATCGCCGCCCCGAAACCTGGCTGTGCCGCCCCGGCCGGGCCGATGTCTGCGCCGGCGACATGGCAACGACCATCGTCGCCACTGATGGCACGACGCGCATCAAGCCCAACCGCCCCAGGCCCACCCCGCGGGCGGACTGCTTCTACGCCTATCCCACCACCTCGATGGACCCGACGCCACACAGTGACATGTCCCCGGACAAGGCCGAGCTCGGCATGGCCACCGCCCAGGTCGGCGTGCTGCGCGACGTGTGCCGAATCTTCGCGCCGATCTATCGCCAGGTCACCTTGCCAGCGTTGCGCGTCGCGATGGGCAAGGGCGTGCGCTTGTCGGAAGGCGTGTTCGATCTGCCCTATGCCGATATTCGCGCCGCCTTCCGCGACTATCTCGCACACGACAATCGCGGCCGACCGTTCGTGCTGATCGGACACAGCCAGGGCTCGGCGATGCTCAAGCGGCTGGTGATGGAAGAGATCGACGGCAAGCCGCTCCAGCGGCGCATGCTCTCCGCCATCCTGCCCGGCGTGTCGGTGATGGTGCCACACGGCAAGACCGTTGGCGGCGACCTCAAGGCAGTTTCACTCTGCCGCGCCGAGACGCAGACCGGCTGCGTCGTCACCTGGGCGAGCTACCGCGACACCAATCCACCGCCCGCCAACGGCCTGTTCGGCCGCGCGCCGCTGATCGCCGCGTCCGCCGCCGGGCTTGAAGCGGGCTGCACCAATCCGGCGAAACTGGCCGGCGGCGGCGCGCCGCTTGATCCGATCCTCGGCTTCCCCTGGTGGAAGGGCGGCGTGGCGCAGTTCGAGAAGCCGGCAGTCTGGGCGGCCGGGGGCAAGCCGGTGACCACACGCTTCGTGCGCACCCCCGGACTGCTGTCGGGCGAGTGCGTGACACGCGGCGGCTTCAGCTGGCTCGCGGTCCATGTCACGCCCGGTGCCGCAGCTGATCTCGACGACGCCACGATCGGCCCGGCCGCGGTCGGCGATACCGACTATCCCGACTGGGGCTTCCACGTCGTCGACCTCGCCATCGTCGAGGGTGACCTGATCCGGCTGGTGGGACGGGAGAGCAACGCCTGGTACAAGCGCAGACTGTCACTGCCTTGACCACGCCCCAAAACTTCCCCGGCCGGGCGCCGGGGAAGGCTCTCAGGGTGTTGCCTCAGAACTTCACCTTGACCCGCGCACCGATCGTCCGGGGACGGGCGAGCGTGATGCGGTCGCCGGCCTGATAGACCGCGTAATAGGTCGCCCGACCGACGTCGGTGACTTTGACCCCATTGAACAGATTATTACCGAAAATGCCCAGTTCGAACTTCCCGATGTCATAGGCCAGCGAGGCGCTGACATTGTGCGTCTCCGGGATCACTGCATAGCGTGCGCTTGCCCCGTTCTTGGTTAGCACGCCGCCCACGATCGTCGTCGCGAAATTGTTGAACGTGGTGTGCTGCTCCGACTGATATTGATAGTTGAGCTGGAAATGCACGCTGCCGGAGCCGATCGGCCGGTCGTAGAAAAATCCCGCCGAGGCGGTCCAGGCCGGATAATAGGGCGTCCGGTCGCCATCGAACGCGCCGACCGTCGGGATGTTACCCTTGGCATGTGAGTCATTATATGACGCGCTGCCGACCAGCGTTATTTCCGGGCTGGCCTTGATCGTCGTCTCGAGTTCGACGCCCTTGCTGGTGATCTTGCCCTTGTTGTCGGTGAAGAAATAGGAGCAAGCGAGGCCGAGGCGGGTCTGCACGTCCGACCAGTTGATATAATAAGCGCTGGCGTTGAGCGTGATCCGTCCGCCGGCAAGCCTAGCCTTTTCGCCGATCGTGTAGTTCCACAATTTGTCCGGCCCGAAGGTCAGCGGCGCGGCGGTGTAGCCATAGGCCGCCATGTTCTGGGTGCACTGGCCGGCAACGCCGGTCGTGCCCAGCGGGACCGGCTGATTGGCGCCGCCATAACGGAAGCCCTTGGCCGCTTCGGCATAGATCATCAGGTCATCAGTGGCGCGAAAGCTGATATTGGCGCGCGGGTTGACGCCGTTGGACCGGAGCGTTGCCCGTGTCTCCAGCGGGACGTGATTGACGACACCGTACACGCCGCCTTCGAACAGGTAATAGCTTTCCTTGAAGTTGAAGTAGCGCAGGCCGGCAGTCAGATCGAGCCGGTCGGTGACGTGCCAGGTGCCGTCGGCATAAAGCGCGACCTGGTGCTCGCTGGTGTCCTGCAGCCCGGAGAAGATGTCGTTCGACTGGAAGGCGGCGTCGACCAGCTTCGAGTCGTAGAGATGGTTCGTCGTCTGCGAGAACGGACCGTAAAAATAGTTCATGTACGACAACGTGTCGAACCCGGGCGTCGGAATGTCCTGGCGCAGGTGGCGGCTCTGCTGCTCGTAAAAGGCGCCGACTGTCCATTTCACCGGGCCGGTATCCTTCGAGACGAGCCGGATTTCACCCATATAATCGTGGATCCGCTGCGTGATCTCGTAGAGCTCGGCCGGGATCTTGTTGGTGATGGCCTGGTTGTAGGTCGTTGGCGCGGTGAACAGCGGATATGTGGTAGAACTGATCGGCAAGCCGCTACCATAATCTTGGAAGAAGTAGCCGATCTGTGGATCCGGGCTGGCATGGAAGCCGATATTGCGATCGGTATAGGCGCCAGTCATGACGAGATGGGCGAAACCCACATCGTAATCCGCGCCCAGCGTGTAGAGCCGGAAACGGTCGTCGGTGCCCTCGGGACCGTTGCTCGACACGGTGTAGGGCGCGAGGCCGCTCAGCCCCTGGTTGAGGCCGTGCGCAACGCTGCGCTCATAGGTGAAGCTGGCGTCGAGGGTCAGGTCGGCGCTCGGCGTCCAGCGGACAGCGACGCGGCCCTGCGCGGTGTTGTTGTCATTGGCGTTCTGCTTGTTGCGCAGGCCGATATTGTCGATGTAGCCGCCGTCACGACCGACATAGAAATTGGCGCGCACCGCCAGCGTGTCGCGCACGATCGGCAGGTTGACCATGCCGCGCAGATTGTAGCTCGCCGCGCCATGTTCGGTCGTCGCGACGCCCGCCTCGGCCGTGCCGAAGACCGAGTTCAGGCTCGGCTTGGCGGTGACGAAGCGCACCGTGCCGGCCATCGATCCGGCGCCGTACAATGTACCCTGCGGGCCGCGCAGCACTTCGACGCGCTCCAGGTCATAGACCTTGAGGTCGGGGGTCTGGCCCTGCACCGAGATCGGCGTGTCGTCGAGATAGACCGCAACGAGCGTGCGGTCCGAGGTGTCCGACGAGGCATAGCCGCCGGTCGACAGGCCGCGCATGTTGAACTTCTGATAGCCCGGTGCGCCTTCGGTGATCGACAGCGATGGGGTGAATTTGGCGATGTCGGAAAGGTTGCCCTGACCCGCCCTGGTGATCTGGTCGACATTCACCACCGACACCGCGATCGGCACCCGCTGCAGCGATTGCGCGCCGGAGAGGTTGGCGGTGACGACGACATCGGGGACCTGGTTGTCGGCGGTCGACGTCGCCGTGGCCGGCTTGTCCTGCGCCATGGCGGGAGCGACTGCGACAAGGCTGGCACCGGATGCCAACAGCGCCGCGAAGAGCCGTGCACGGCGACCGGCCGCGTTCGCATTGTTGTGTGACTTCGTCATTACACCCCCCTTTTTGCAGTTTAGCTCCTTGAGCCGTCGCCAGGGCCTGTATGGCCTTGCCAGCGTCCGGACCTTCGGACTTTCCTGATTGACCGCGAAGGTCTCGCGATTCCGCCGAGGCGTGAAGCAAAATTATCGGATGGGGGCATCCAATATAATCATCCCCCGCCTTCATCGACTGGGGATGGTGGATGGCGCAGCGTCGCGGTCAGCGGTTCCAGCCACGGTGCGAAATGCTGCCACTGGTCGAGCCCGTCGCGAAAGATTGGCTGACGTACCTGTTCCGAACTCGGTGTCCGCACGGCGCGCGTGCCGGCGAAGAAATCGAGACATGCCGGTTCGAAATCGAGCCCGAGATGGTTGAGCATGCGCCGCGTTTCGGCCTCGGCATCTTCGACCAGCGCTTCGTACGATACCCGCAGGATGCGGTCTGGCAGCACGCGGTCGAAATGACCCATCAGGTCGACATAGTCGCTGTAATAGCGGCCGAGATCGACAAGGTCGTAGCTATAGGCCTGACCGCGCGCGAAGCTCTGTTTGAACAGCGACACACAGCAGGCGCGCGCATCGCGACGCACGTCGATGATCCTGGCATGCGGTAGGATAAGATGGATCAATCCGACGTGGAGGAAGTTGCCGGGGAACTTGTCGACGAAATTTGGCCGATGCTCCGGTCGGTGGATTTTCGCGCGCGCGAGATAGTCCGCGCCAGCCGCAGCAAGATCCTCCAGTGAGAGCTCGGCCAGCATCTCGGGATAGGACAGCTTTCGCCCACCCCGCATTGCCAGGCTCCGCGCGATGGCCGTGAGATAGGCCAGTTCCGAGGCGCCCTCGACCGCGCTGTGGCTGGCGAGGATCTGCTCGACCAGCGTCGAGCCGGAGCGCGGCATGCCGAGCACGAAAATCGGGTCGGGCGCAGCGAACCCAGCGCCGGAGCGCGCAGCGAGGAAGGAGGTCGTGAAGGTCGCGATCGAGCGCCGGACGAAGTCGTGATGCGCATCGGCATCATAGGGCGTCATCGCGCGGCGCGTGGCGTTGGCGAGCCGATACTGCGCGAAGGATTCGGCAAAATGTCCTTCGTCCTCCAGCGCTTTGCCGCACGCGAAATGGAGATAGGAGCGGTCGGACGCCGACGGGTTTGCGGCGAGCGCCGTCTGTATCGCAGCGATATCGCCCTGCTCGAAGCGCCAGGTCTTGAGGTTGGCAAGGCTCCACCACGCCTCGCCGAACCCCGGCGCGCAGGCGAGCGCTTGGCGATAGGCCTCGACCGCCGCCGCCTGCTGCCCGACCGCGCGCAACGCGTGCCCGTAGCTGTGCCACAAGGGCGCGTTCTCGCGGTCGACCGCAAGCGCGGCAACATAGTCGTCGATTGCGGCATGCTCCTGCCCGATCTGCATCCGGATCGCGGCGCGTAGCGCGTTATAGGCGGCAACCGCCGGGTGTGACAGCATCAAGGGTTCGAGCACTTCTTGTGCCGCGCCTCCGCGCTCCAGCAGATGCAGTGCGACCGCGAGCTGGTAGCGCGCAGGGGCAAAGGCGGGCGTCGCTTCGACGACGCGCTCCAGTAGCCGGGCGACCGCCTCGTAACAATCCAGCCCCAAGCCGACATCGGATAGCAGGCGTTGCGCCGCGATATCGTTCAGATCGAGTCCGAAGCGATCGTGCAGCGCCACCGCGGCAGTGGGGTCGCTATCGTTCAGCCACCGCGCCGCGACCTCGACCAACGCCGGGTCGGCGGCACTGCCCGGCAGCGCATGCCCGTGCGCCGCCGCCGCCTCGCCCGTCCGACCAAGCGCCGCATGCTGATCGCCAAGCGCGTGCCAGGCCAGTGATGACCGCGGGTTTGACCGGGTGGCCCGCTCCAGTGCGCCGATCGCCGCCGCGCTATCGCCGAGCGCGGCGAGCGCCATGCCATGCTCGTACTGCAGCCCCCAGGCTGACGGCCTCGCTGCGGCGAGCGGCGCCAGTATCTTGATCGCGCCGTGCAAATCCCCCGTGCGCCGCAACGCCGCACCGAGCAGAAAGGCGGGCTCGAGCGCGCCGGGTGTCGTGGCGAGGATCCTGCGTGCGAGCGACGCGGCAGCGGCCGGATCGGACCGCAGCAGGTGCCGCGCCCGGGCCATCTCTGTCGCCGATATGGGAAGTGGCCCTGCCATTGCCGCTGTTCTAGCCATGCCCACAGTATTTTGCATAACCCTGCCTGACCCACGCCCGGCAGCGAAATGCGATGGCGGGATGGCAAAAAGGCATTGGAGGCCGGATAAGCCGCGGCGCATCATCGACCGAAATGTGCCTTGCCCACCGGGTCGGGGTTGGGGCGGTCGTCGGGAGAAGAGATCATGCCGGGTTCGCGCCGCGATTTTCTGGCCGCAGCCATGACCGGGATTGCGCTGGGCCATGGCGGCTTTGCGCGCGCCGGCACCGCGACGACATGGAGCCTGCCGCCGACGCGTGCGGTGAAACGCCTCGATGTGGTGCGCATCCCGATGGACGACGGCATCAGGCTTTGCGGGCGGATCTGGTTGCCCGCCGACGCAGACACCAACCCGGCACCGGTGGTGCTCGAATATATCCCCTACCGCACGCGCGACGCCTATAGCGCGGCGGACGACCATTGGGGCGACACCCTGGCCAGCCATGGCATCGGGTTCGTCCGCATCGACATTCGCGGCTCGGGCGACTCCGAAGGTTTGCTGCACGACGAATATCTCGCCAGCGAGCAGGACGACGCGGTGCAGATCATCGCCTGGCTGGCGCGCCAGCCCTGGTCGAACGGCGCGGTCGGCATGCGCGGTATCTCCTGGGGCGGCTTCTCGACCTTGCAGACGGCGATGCGCCGGCCTCCGGCGCTCAAGGCGATCATGCCGATGGCCTGTTCGGATCGGCGTTACACCGATGACGCGCATTATGTCGGCGGCTGCCTCGGCCTGACCAACTTCAAATGGGGGGCGAACTTCAAGGGCGTGATGGCCGGCCCGCCCGACCCCGCGATCGTCGGACCCGCCTGGGAGAAGATGTGGCGCGAGCGGCTCGACGCCGCGCCGCCAATCATCGCGCGCTGGACCGAGCATCAGCGCGAAGACACCTATTGGCGCCACGGCTCGCTGACCGTCGATTACGCCGCGATCACCTGCCCGACCTATGTCGTCGGCGGCTGGGCCGACGCCTACGTCAATTCTGTCCCGCGCCTGCTCGAGGGCCTGTCATGCCCGCGCAAGGCGCTGGTCGGGCCATGGGGGCATACCTATGCCTGGCTCGGCGGGCCGGGGCCGGCGTTGGACTGGGCCTATGAGGAACTCCGCTGGTGGTCGCACTGGCTGCGCGGCGAGGCGACCGGCATCATGGACGAGCCGATGCTGCGGTTCTACCTTCCGAGCGCCACGGCGGCACAGTCGGCGCCAGGTGAAACACCGGGGCATTGGGCGGCGGAGGCGACCTGGCCGACGCCAAGCGTGCGGATGCGTTCCTTCCATCTCACAGATGCCGGCCTGTCGCCTGTCCCCGGTCTCGCCACCTTGCGTCGCAACAAAGCGAACAACGCCATCGGACTGGCTACACCCGAATGGGTACCGTTCGGCCAGCAGGAAATGCCCGGCGACCAGAACGCGGACGACCGCCTGTCCATCACCTACGACCTATCTGCTCTGGAGGCGGATGGCGAGTTGCTCGGCGTACCCGTCGCGCGCTTGCGGTTGTCGGCCAATCGGCCCGTCGCGCAGGTTGCGGTTCGGCTGTGCAAGGTGCTGCCCGACGGCCGCTCCTGGCGGCTCGCTTATGGCCTGCTCAACCTGACCCACCGAGACAGCCACACGGCACCCGTCGCCCTGCGGCCGGGCGAGCCGGTGGATGTCGCGATACCGCTCGGTTTCATCGCCCAACGCCTGAAGGCCGGGGAGCGCCTGCGGTTGGCGATCTCCGAGGGACTCTGGCCGCTGGTGTGGCCCTCACCCGACAGCCCCACGCTGACGCTACATCCCGCAGACAGCACACTCGACCTGCCGATGCGCGTCGCCCCGGCGATCGAATCGACCATGCCCGTCACAAGCATAGCGATCGCGCCGGACAAAGGCGACGTCGCCGTGACCAGCAGCAGCGACCATGGCATCTTGACCGTGACCGGCACCTGGCCCGACAAGACCCGCCGCTGCGCCAATGGCACGGAGCTTTCGGGATATGGCCCGAACACGGTCGCCCGGATCACCGCTGGCGCGCCGAACAGCGGCACATGGTCCGGCGAGCGCGTCAGTCGCTATCGCCGCGGTGACTGGGATTGCGAACTGCGCATCTCTTTCCTGGTGCGATCCACTCCCCGGACCTTTGTCGTGAGGGAAGCGATTACGGCCGCCCTTAAAGGGCAACAGATATTCACGCGGATCTCGAAGCGCAGCATTAAACGCGATCTGATTTAATTTCCATCGCCAGAGGAGAGAACTCTGGTCGCCGGGATGGGGGAATATATGAGCAACCCTGCCAAAGGGCGGGCATTCGGCGGGCGCCCCCGGCTCAGAAGGCCCCCCCAATCTTGCTTCGCTCCCGCAACGTGCATCGACCCGAATCGCGACGACGAGGTCCAAGGATCCGGCCCGCTCTAACGGCGATGCAAATCGCAGCGACGGGCCAGCCACTGAAACTGCGCTTCCCGGACTCCGTGCATCAAGACCCAATCTCGGTCGCTCGCCGCCTCTTTTCGCCTCGCCAACTCCGGCCATTAGTTCATCTCATTGAGCGATCGCATCGGGGCTGCTGATCTGCGGGGGCAATGACGCAGTTTGGGACTTTGCAGCTATTTCCGCTTGCACCGTTTAACGTCGGCTTGCGACAGAAGCCGACCTGCCGGGCGTCAGTCGCCCGGTATGGACAGCCCCGCGACAAGCGGAGCGTACGTGGCAAGCCTGCGGGATATATACTCCGTGAAGAGCCGGACACGCTTCGTCTTGCGTGTCTCCCCCTGGGTGAGAAGCCAGAGCGTTCCGTACATGTGCAGGTCGGTGCCCGGCACCCTCACCAGCATGGGGTCGGCATCTCCGACGAAGCACGGCAGCGTCGTGATGCCGAGCCCTTGCCGTACAGCCGCGATCTCCGCCGCGGCGTCCGTGACCCTGAATGGAACCCCCGTGGTACGAACCTCACCCTGGCTGGCCCAGTCCGGAATTCCATGCATGCTTATGACGATCCATCGGATGGGGTCAGGCGTTTACGGGTGCGAGATTGGTCAAGGGCTTCAACCATCTGGTCGCTGCCGACCTTGACCAGGACCCGACCGTGCATGGTGGCAGGAGAGTCGTGTTCCTGGCGAGCGACGATGACGCTGCCGCGGAGGAGATTGGCGCGCTTGCTGAAAATCTCGGCTTCGCACCGATCAAGCTTGGCGGCCTTTCCGAAGGCGGACTGCTGGTGCAGGCGCGCGGAAACAGCTGGGGCCGGCTGGTCTTCAAGGACCTGGTCAAGGTCGACTGACGAACACGACCTCCCCAATCGCGGGGATAGGACGCGAGGAAATGGAGAAATCCGATGAGCACCGAGAAAAACGTCCAGACCGTGAAGGACTTTTTCGCCGCGATCGGCGGCGGCGACAGGGAGGCTCTGCTGGCGCTGGTCGACGAAGACATCGAGTGGATCATCCCGGGCGAAGACTGGCCGCTGGCCGGCACGCACCGCGGGCACGCGGGGCTGGCGGATTTCCTTGAGACGGCGTCCAGAACGATTGAAACGTCGACTGAACCCCGGGAGTTCGTGGCGCAGGGAGACCGGGTCCTGGTCGTCGGTTTCGCGACAGGAAGGATCAAAGCCACGAACAAGACGTTCGAGGACAATTGGATCTTCGCCATCACCGTCCGGGACGGCAAGCTGACGAACATCCGGGAATATGTCGACACGCAGGCATTGGCGCGGGCCGCCGCGATGTCGGGCCCGGAGAGTGCGGAAGAGCCGTCCGACGACAGCACGCATCTGCGCGCTGCATGATCCCACCGGCCGCGTCCTCGTCAAAGGGCAAACTGCAACGGAGATCGCCATGTACGACCAATCCAGACAAGCCGAGTTGATCCGGTTCGCCCGCGTAAATGCAGGCTCCACCGTCATCGACGTTTACCCCGGCGACGGCGACTGGACCCGCCTCTTCTCCGACGTCGTCGGACCAGAAGGACGGGTCTACAGCTTCGTGCCGGCCGAAGTCGCCCACTTCAAGAATGATCCGGTCGGCCTGATGAGGTCGCTCGCGAAGGAGCCGGGCCGAGAGAATGTCGAAGCCGTCTCGGCCGACCTCGTCGCGCTGCCGGAGGCCACGCAACCAGCTGATGTCGTGTGGGTGCACCTGTTCTACCACGATCTCCACACCGCGCTGATGCAGACCAGGGGCGCGACCGCGGCCGACTTCAACCGCGCCGTCTACGAGCGGCTGAAGCCCGGCGGGTTCTACGTCATCGTCGATCACGCCGCCGCTACAGGGTCGGGCACAAGCGACACCCAGGCGCTGCATCGGATCGACCCTGCGTCCGTTCGCGAGGAGGTGGAGGCGGCCGGCTTTGTGCTGGATGCAGAAAGCACCATGCTCGCGAACAAGGACGATCCCCACTCGATCAAGGTGTTCGATCCCTCCATCAAGGGCGAGACCGATCGCTTGGCCTATCGGTTCGTGAAGCCCTGAGAGGTGCCGGTTGCGACTTCATGTCGACATTTCCAATCGGGTGCCAAACGAGTCCGTTGCCGGTGGTCTGCTTCTTGAGCCGTGGATGGCGGCTTCCGTCGCAAACAGGCTTTCGAAGCTCTACGCGGGAATGACTGGCATTGGTCGACTCAAGCCAGTCCGGCCTGCGGCCGCGTGGACCCAAAGCACGAAGCCGCTGCGCGGCAGTGGTGTTGGTGGTGAGGTAGCGCGGCGGCGCTGAGGTTTGGCCCTGCGGGGGCGGTAGCGGACGATGGAGTTCCTTCAACGAGAGGAACTCGACCATGGCGACTCAACCGA
>JBBRSN010000050.1:0-31766 GCA_038245375.1 Sphingomonadales bacterium
CTGTCCGACATGCTCAAGGGCAAGCAGGGCCGCTTCCGCCAGAATCTGCTCGGCAAGCGCGTCGATTATTCGGGTCGTTCGGTCATCGTGACCGGCCCCGAGCTCAAGCTGCACCAGTGCGGCCTGCCCAAGAAGATGGCGCTCGAGCTGTTCAAGCCGTTCATCTACGCCCGCCTCGACGCCAAGGGTCTCTCGATGACCCTCAAGCAGGCCAAGAAGTGGGTCGAGAAGGAGCGCAAGGAAGTCTGGGACATTCTCGACGAAGTCATTCGCGAGCACCCGGTCATGCTCAACCGCGCGCCGACGCTTCACCGCCTCGGCATCCAGGCGTTCGAGCCGGTGCTGATCGAGGGCAAGGCGATCCAGCTTCACCCGCTGGTCTGCTCGGCGTTCAATGCCGACTTCGACGGCGACCAGATGGCCGTGCACGTCCCGCTGAGCCTCGAGGCCCAGCTCGAAGCGCGCGTCCTGATGATGTCGACCAACAACATCCTGTCGCCCGCCAACGGCAAGCCGATCATCGTGCCGTCGCAGGACATGGTGCTCGGTCTCTATTATCTGTCGATGATGAAGGAGAACGAGCCGGGCCAGGGGATGATGATCTCGGACATGGCCGAGGTGCACCAGGCGATCGAGGCCGGCGCGGTGACGCTCCACACCAAGATCATCAGCCGCGTCCCGCAGACCGACGAGGCCGGCAACCAGTATCTCAAGCGCTACGAGACGACGCCGGGCCGCATGCTGCTCGGCGAGTGCCTGCCGAAGAGCTCGAAGGTGCCGTTCGACACCGTCAACCGCCTGCTGACCAAGAAGGACGTCGGCGACGTGATCGACGAGGTCTATCGTCACACCGGCCAGAAGGAGACCGTGCTGTTCGCCGACGCGATCATGTCGCTGGGCTTCAAGCACGCCTTCAAGGCCGGCATCTCGTTCGGCAAGGACGACATGATCATCCCGGAAGCCAAGATCGCGCTGGTCGATGACACGCGCGACCAGGTGAAGGATTATGAGCAGCAGTATCAGGACGGCCTGATCACGCAGCAGGAGAAGTACAACAAGGTGATCGACGCCTGGAGCCGTTGCGGCGACCAGGTCGCGAACGCCATGATGGACGAGATCCGCTCGGTGAAGATCGATCCGGATACCGGCCGCGAAATGCCGATCAACTCGATCTACATGATGGCCCACTCGGGTGCCCGCGGTTCGCAGGCGCAGATCAAGCAGCTCGCCGGTATGCGCGGGCTGATGGCCAAGCCGTCGGGCGAGATCATCGAGACGCCGATCATCTCGAACTTCAAGGAAGGCCTGACCGTCCTGGAATATTTCAACTCCACCCACGGCGCCCGCAAGGGTCTCGCGGATACGGCGTTGAAGACGGCGAACTCGGGCTACCTCACCCGCCGCCTGGTCGACGTGTCGCAGGATTGCGTCATCATCGAGCAGGATTGCGGCACCGAGCGTGCGCTGGAAATGCGTGCGATCGTCCAGGGCGGCACGACCATCGCGTCGCTCGGCGAGCGTATCCTGGGCCGCACCACGGCCGAGGACATCGTCGACAGCAAGACCGGCGAGATCGTCATCCCGTCGGGCACGCTGCTCGACGAGCCGATGATCACCAAGATCGAGGCGATCGGCACGCAGGCGGTCAAGATTCGCAGCCCGCTGGTCTGCGAAACCAAGATCGGCGTGTGCGGCAAGTGCTACGGGCGCGATCTCGCCCGCGGTACGCCGGTCAACATCGGTGAGGCGGTCGGCGTCATCGCCGCGCAGTCGATCGGTGAGCCGGGCACCCAGCTGACGATGCGGACCTTCCACATCGGCGGCGCGGCGCAGCTCAACGAGCAGTCGAACCTCGAGGCGGTCAGCGACGGCACGATGGTCTATCGTGATCTGCGCATCATCATCGATCAGCGCGGCCGTCGCGTCGTGCTCAGCCGCTCGGGCGAGCTGGTCATCATGGACATGGAAGGCCGCGAGCGCGCGGTGCACCGTATTCCCTACGGCGCCTATGTCATGTTCGACGATGGCCATATCGTCTCGCAGGGCGATCGCATGGCCGAATGGGATCCGTTCACCATGCCGGTGATCACGGAGAATCCGGGCATCGTGAAATATGTCGACCTGACCGAGGGCAAGACGCTCACCGAGCAGGCCGACGAGGCAACCGGCATCACCCAGCGCGTCGTGATCGAATATCGCGCCGCGACCAAGTCGAAGGAGGATCTGCGTCCGCGCCTGACCCTGCTCGACAGCGGTTCGGGTGAAGCGGCGCGCTACATGCTGGCGCCGGGTGCGGTGCTGTCGGTCGACGATGGTGCGACGGTCAGCGCCGGCGACGTGCTGGCACGCGTCAGCCGCGAAGCCGCCAAGACGCGCGACATTACCGGCGGTCTGCCGCGGGTGGCCGAGCTGTTCGAGGCGCGCAAGCCGAAGGAGAATGCGATCATCGCCAAGGTCTCGGGCCGTGTCGTGTTCGGCAAGGACTACAAGGCCAAGCGCAAGATCGGCATCCAGCCGGACGATGGCGGCGAGGTCGTGGAGTATCTGATCCCGAAGTCGAAGGTCATCGACGTTCAGGAAGGCGATTACGTCAAGCGTGGCGACAATCTGATCGGCGGCAGCCCCGATCCGCACGACATTCTCGAGGTGCTCGGGATCGAGCCGCTCGCGGAATATCTCGTGTCGGAAATCCAGGAGGTCTATCGCCTGCAGGGCGTGAAGATCAACGACAAGCACATCGAGGTGATCGTTCGCCAGATGCTCCAGAAGGTCGAGATCACCGACGGCGGCGACACCACGCTGCTTGCCGCCGAGCAGGTCGATCGCGACGAGATGGATGACATCAACAGCAAGATCACCAAGGGCCAGCGCCCGGCGGTGGGCAAGCCCGTGCTGCTCGGCATCACCAAGGCGTCGCTGCAGACCCGCAGCTTCATCTCGGCGGCGTCGTTCCAGGAGACCACCCGCGTCCTCACCGAGGCGGCGGTCCAGGGCAAGCAGGACACGCTGATCGGCCTCAAGGAGAATGTCATCGTCGGCCGTCTCATCCCGGCCGGTACCGGCGCGGGCATGAACCGCCTGCGCGTGGCGGCCTCCAGCCGCGACGCGGCGCTGCGGGTGCAGCAGCGGGCCCTCCAGGCCTCGCTGATTGCGCCGGCGACGGCAGCGGAAGAGCGGGCAGCCGAAAAGCTGCGCGACGTCGCCGACGACACCGGCAACGACGCGCTGGCGGCGGTCGTGCCCTCGGGCCACGGCACCGACGAGGATGCCGGCGAGTATCTCAACACGTAAGTGTCTCGCGACTTGGCGAAGAAATGAGGAGCCGCCGTCCGGGGATACCCGGGCGGCGGTTTTTTTCTTTGTCCGCTTCTCAAGCCCCTGCGCTGAAGGCTACGGCATTGACACATCATCGGGGAGCGGCGGCAAAACCCTTCTCCCCTTGTGGGAGAAGGTGGCGCGAAGCGCCGGATGAGGGGGAGTCCGGAACGCGCCGTCCGCGTCAGTCCCCCTCACCCTTCCCATCGCTTCGCGATGGGCCCCTTCCCTCTCCCACAAGGGGAGAGGGAGCCTACGTCACCCCAATGTGTGATAGCTGTAGCCCCGACGGGGAGGGGCTATAGGCTCCGCGACATCCTGTATAAGACCCCTCTCCAATGCCCAGCCCCCTCCCCCGCAAGCTCACCCTCATCGCTCTCCTGCTCCTCCTCGCAGTGGCGGGCGCCCTATGGCTGCTGGCGACCCTCGGCTGGTTCTCCCCCGCCCCCACCCGCTTCGGCTGGCCCGCCGACCTCACCACCACCGCCGGCGACGGCATCCGCGGCCACAGCGACGGCGCCGCCGCCACCGCCCGCTTCAGCGACCCCTTCGCCCTCGCCATCGCCCCCGACGGCACGCGCTACGTCGCCGATGCCGGCGATACCAACCGCATCCGCAGGATCGCCGCCGACGGCACCGTCACCACCCTGCCCGGCGCGTTCGACACGCCGTCGGGCATCGCACTCGACCAGGCCGGCAACCTCATCGTCGCGGATACCGGCGCCAACACGATCCGCCGCATCAGCCCGACCGGCGCCGTCACCACGCTCGCCGGCGACGGCACCGCCGCCTTCCGCGACGGCCCGGCGGCGCAGGCGCGTTTCAACGGGCCGATCGGCGTGGCGGTGGACGACAAGGGCAATGTCTATGTCGCCGACAGCTACAACGACCGCATCCGCCTGATCACCCCCGACGGCCAGGTGCGCACGCTGGCGGGCGGCGACGCGCCGGGCTTCGCCGATGGGCAGGGCGCCGCCGCCGCGTTCGACACGCCGACCGGCCTCGCGCTCGACCGCGACGGCGCGCTGTTCGTCGCCGACACCGCCAACGACGCGATCCGCAAGGTCGCGCCTGACGGCCGCGTCACGACCATCGCCCGCAGCGACAGCGGCGACGGCGCCGGCCTGCTCGACAAGCCGATCGGCCTGGCGGCGACCTGGGACGGCTTCCTCTATGTCGCCTCGCCCCGCGGCCGCATCGTGCAGATCGCCCCCGGCGGCGCGGTGCGCGTGCTCGCCGGCCCGGGCGCGAACGACGAGGGCAACGCCGCGCTGCGGCTGATCGGCCCGACCGGTCTCGCGGTCGATCGCGCCGGCGCGCTCTTCGTCGCCGATGCCGCGGCCTATGCCATCCGCAAGCTCACCCCGCGCCGCGCCGGCGCCCCGGCGGTGAACGCCGCGCTACGCTCGGCACCGCCCGCGCTCGCCAAGGCGCCCGTCGTCCCCTGGCCGGTCGCACCGCAAAATGCCTGGCACGAGGTGGTCGGCGACATGGGCGAGGTGCGCGGCAATTATCAGGGCGAGCCCCGCGACCACCTCCATGCCGGCCTCGACATCCGCGCAGGCGTGGGCGCGGAGGCGCTCGCCGCCGCCGACGAGAAGGTGCAGGACCCGCTGCCGAGCTGGGATGCCGAGGGTCTCGGCGAGGGCCTGCGCATCGACCAGCTGACCTATATCCATATGCGCGTCGGCCGCTCGTCCGACGGCACGCCGCTCGACCCGGCGCGCTTTACGCTGCTCCGCGATGCCGCCGGCAAGGTTACGCGCGTGCGGGTCAAGCGCGGCACGCGCTTCCGCGTCGGCGATCCGCTCGGCACGATCAACCGCATGGCGCATGTCCATCTCGAGCTCGGCGCGCCGCGCGCCAAGGTCAATGCGCTGCTGCTGCACTTCCCCGGCTTCGCCGACCATGTCGCGCCGCATATCGACAGCGTGCGCCTGCTCGACGCCACCGGCACATATCTGACCGAGCTGCAGAACGGCCGCCTGCTCGTCCCCGCCACCGCCGGCCCGCTCGATATCGTCGCCAACGCCTGGGACCAGGTCGACGACAACGAACCCCGCCGCCGCCTCGGTCTGTACAAGGCCGGCTGCCAGATCCTGAAAGGCGACGGCACCCCGCTGCCCGGCTACGCCCAGCCACGCCTGACGATCGAGCTTGATCGCATGCCGACCACGCCCGACGCGGTGAAGATCCTCTACGCCCCGGACAGTGGCGACACGGTGCATAGCGACCAGCCGACGCGCATGCTCTACGTCGTCAGCAATGTCGTGCGGCATGGCCGGGCCGAGCGCGGCGGGTGGAATCCGGCGGGGCTGGCGCCGGGGGATTATGTGGTGCGGGTTTATGCGGCCGATTGGGCGGGGAATGTTGCGGCGGCCGGGCGGGATTTGGCGGTCACGATACGGTGAGCCGGAAAGACAGAGGCGCCGAACCGAATGGGGCGTATGGGCAATCGCGGGATCAGTCTTTCAAGCAAGGCGCCGTTGACTTGCAGCAACCTTCGCTAGATGCTTGCAATCATGACCTCTCATGCGACGAATCCAGAGCAACCATGTCGCCTGATCGGCGCAGAGATGCCGCGCGGATTGTACGCGAACATCGCCAGTTACCCTCACGCTCAAGCTGCGCCATAGTCGGACGCCCGTTCCACACCCGACCATGTTCCGCAGCCCCGTCGAGCCACCGATGGGGCTTTTTCATATCTGGACCCGACCATGCTCCTGACCATCACGACCACGCACCGGCCCGCGACCGACCTTGGCTATCTGCTGATGAAAAACCCGGCGAACGTCCACTCGGTGTCGCTGCCCTTCGGCGACGCGACGCTCTTCTACCCGGAAGCGAACGAGGAGCGCTGCACCGCCGCGACCACGCTCGAAGTCGACACCGTACAGCTCGTCCGCGGCAAGGCCGGGCTGGAGGACCAATATGTCAACGACCGACCCTATGCAGCGTCGTCGCTGCTGTCGGTGGCGCTCGGCCGGCTGGTCAACACCGCGATGGCCGGACGGTCCAAGGACCGGCAGGAGCTTGCCGACACGGCTATCCCGCTGGAGGCGGTCATCACGCCGCTGCCGGCGCGCGGCACGTCGGACCTGATCGAACGCCTGTTCGCGCCGCTCGGCTATGCCGTCGAGGCGACGCCGATCACGCTCGACCCTGCCCATCCCGAATGGGGCGACAGTCCTTATGTCGCGCTGCGTCTTACGGGCACCGTGCGCCTTGCGGCACTGCTCACCCATCTGTTCGTGCTGATCCCGGTGCTCGACAACCAGAAGCATTATTATATCGGCGAGGCCGAGGTGGAGAAACTGCTCCGCAAGGGTGAGGGTTGGCTCGAAGCGCACCCCGACCGCGACCTGATCGTGCGGCGATATCTGCGTTTTCGCGGCCTGATGAACCGCGCCAATGCCGCGCTCGAGGACCGTGTCGAGGCCGAGGCGCCCGAACAGGCCTTGGCGCGCGATGCAGCGGAAGATGCAATCGAGAAGCCGATCCGGCTCAACGATCAGCGGATGGAGCGTGTCGTCGGCCTGCTGCGCGAGCTGGGCGCATCCAGCGTCCTCGATCTCGGCTGCGGTGAAGGCCGCCTGCTGCGCGAACTGCTCAAGGTGCCGGGCATTCGCAAGATCACCGGCGTCGAGGTGGCACCGCGCGTGCTGGCCGCCGCCGGCGACCGGCTGCGGCTCGACCATATGCCCGACATGAAGCGCCAGCGGATCGAGCTGCTCCAGGGTTCGCTGGTCTATCGCGACGACCGGCTGAAGGGGTTCGACGCCGCCGCCGTCGTCGAGGTGATCGAGCATATGGACGCCGAACGCCTGCCCGCGTTCGAGGCCGCGCTGTTCGGCCATGCCCGCCCCGGCGCGGTGATCGTCACCACACCCAACAGCGAATATAACGCGCTGTTCGAGACCCTCCCCGCAGGGAAGTTTCGCCACCACGACCACCGGTTCGAATGGACCCGGGCGGAGTTTCGCCACTGGGGCGAGAGCGTCGCGCTGGCCTTTGACTATGCTGTCCGCTTCGAGGGCATCGGCACCGAAGACCCGGCCCACGGCACGCCGACCCAGGCAGCGATATTCACGCGCGCCGAGGCGAGTGACACGAGGATCGCGGCATGAAGATCGAGATTCCCGAGTTCGCGCTCGTCCTGCTCATCGGTGCTTCGGGCACCGGCAAATCGAGCTTTGCGGCGAAGCACTTCCTGCCGACCGAAACCGTGTCGTCCGACCGGATGCGCGGCTGGGTCGCCGATGACGAGACAGATCAAAGCGCGACCACCGATGCGTTCGACGTGCTGCACTATCTCGTCGAAAAGCGGCTCAAGGCGCGTCGCTTCACGGTCATCGATGCGACCAATGTCCAGCCCGACGCCCGCAAGGGGCTGATCGCGCTCGCCCGTAAATGGCACGCGCTGGCGGTGGCGATCGTCTTCGATCTGCCCGAAGCGCTGGCGGTTGCGCGCAACGCCGTGCGGCCCGATCGGCAGTTCGGCGCGGGGCCGGTGCGGCGCCAGATGCTCAACCTCAAAAAGTCCATGCGTGGATTACAGCGCGAGGGGCTGCGCTATGTCCATGTGCTGCGTTCGGTCGAGCAGATCGACGCGGTCGAGATTACGCGCACGAAACTGTGGAACGATCGACGCGAAGAGAGCGGGCCGTTCGATATCATCGGCGACGTGCATGGCTGCGCCGACGAACTCGAAACCCTGCTCGCCGACCTCGGCTATGCGGTGACATGGTCGGGCAAGGACGTCACCGTGACAGCGCCCGAGGGCCGCCGCGCGATCTTCGTCGGCGATCTGGTCGATCGCGGGCCGCGCTCGCCCGACGTGCTGCGCATCGCGCGGCACATGGTGGAGGCCGGCACCGGTTTCGCCGTGGTCGGCAATCATGACGACAAGCTCAAGCGCCACCTCGCCGGCAAGAACGTCAAGGTCAGCCATGGCCTGGCCGAGACGATCGAGCAGATCGCCGCGGAGCCACCCGAATTCGCCGGCAGCATGCGCGACTGGCTCGACGGCCTGATCAGCCATTATGTGCTCGACGGCGGCAAGCTGGTCGTCGCGCATGCCGGGCTAAAGGAGGAGATGCAGGGCCGCGCGTCGGGCGCCGTGCGCAGCTTCTGCATGTATGGCGAAACCACCGGCGAGATCGACGATTTCGGCCTGCCCGTACGCTTCGACTGGGCCTCCGATTACAAGGGCCGCGCCAAGGTCGTGCACGGCCATACCCCGGTGGTCGAGGCGAACTGGGTCAATGGCACCTTGTGCATCGACACGGGCTGCGTGTTCGGCGGCAAGCTGACGGCGCTGCGCTATCCCGAGATGGACCTCGTCTCGGTGCCCGCCGCGCGCACCTATTATGAGCCGATCCGGCCGCTCGGCGATCCCTCGCCCGCGACGGGCGAGGCGCATCCGCACCAACTCGATATCGCCGATGTGCTGGGCAAGCAGGTTATCGACACGCGGCTGTACGGCATCGTCACCGTGCGCGAGGACAATGCCGCCGCAGCGCTCGAAGTAATGAGCCGCCATGCCGTCGATCCGCGCTGGCTGATCCACCTGCCGCCCACCATGTCGCCCGCAGAGACCAGCGCAGCGGACGGCTGGCTCGAACGGCCGGAAGAAGCCTTCGCCTTTTACGCATCCAAAGGGGTGACCACGCTGGTCGCCGAGGAGAAGCATATGGGGTCGCGCGCCCTGATCGTGCTCGCGCGCAACCAGGCGGTGGCGGCGCGGCGCTTCGGGGTCGCCGATGGCGGCCGCGGCGTGATCGTGACGCGCACCGGCCGGCGGTTCTTCCAGGATGGGAAACTCGAGGCGGCAGCGCTCCACCGCATCGATGCGGCGATGGAAGCGGCGGGGCTATGGAGCGATCTCGCGACCGATTGGGTGCTGTGGGATGCGGAAATCCTGCCCTGGAGCATGAAGGCGGGATCGCTGATCCGCGATCAATATGCCGCGGTTGGCGCGGCCGCCATCGCTGGTCTGGATGTCGCCGCGGCGGCGCTGGAGGCCGCCCGTGCTCGCGGTGTGGACGTTGGCACGCTGGCGGATGCGACGGCGAAGCGGCTGGAAGACGCGGTGCTCTTTCGCACCGCCTATAACCGCTATGTCGCCCCCTTCGCCGGCATCGACGACCTGCGCATCGCGCCGTTCCATCTCCTCGCGACGGAGGGCTCGGTGCACGACGACAAGGACAATCTCTGGCACATGGGCCAGGCGCACCGACTTTCCGCTGCCGACCCCGCGCTGATCATCGCGACCGAACACCGTCGTATTGAGCTTTCTGATCCGGCCCAGGTCGCGGACGCGATCGCGTGGTGGGAAAGCATCACGGCGGCGGGCGGCGAAGGGATGGTGGTCAAACCGCTCGATTTCATCACGCGCGGTAGCAAGGGCCTCCTCCAGCCGGCGATCAAGTGCCGGGGACGGGAATATCTGCGTATCATCTACGGCCCCGATTACGATCGGCCGGAGAATCTCGCGCGCCTCAAGAAGCGTGGCCTGGGGCAGAAGCGCTCGATGGCGCTACGTGAGTTCGCTCTCGGATTGGAGGCGCTCCATCGGTTCGTTGATCATTCGCCGCTGACGCGGGTGCATCAGTGCGTGTTCGGTGTGCTGGCGATGGAAAGCGAGCCGGTCGACCCTCGGTTGTAGACTCGCGTTGAGAGGGGGTGCGTCTTGACGACCAAGACGGCCCCCGACCTCGACGCACCTAACCTCAAGCAATCTCAACCAACGCCCGCGCCAACCTATCCATCTGCTCCGGCGTATTGAAAACCGCCGGCGTCACGCGAACACACGCGCCCTTGGCCACGCCCGTCCGGTGCACGGTGAAAATGCCATGCTGATCGAGCAGCCGCTTCGCCACCGCCTTGTTGTCGGCCTCGCTCGTCAGCCCGGCGATGCGAAACGAGGTGATCCCGCCGTGCAGCGCGGGGTCGTCCGGCGTCAGCACCTGGATGCGGGGGTGGTCGCGCACCTTGCTCACCCATAGGTCGCGCAGCGCGACCAGCCGGGCCGCGCGGCGCGCGCTGCCGATCCCGCGCTGAAACGCCAGTGCCGCGGGAAGGGTAAGCTGCGCCGCATAATCGACCGTGCCGGTGTGGATGCGCGCCTCGAGCGTGTCGGGCATGTCGACCGGGTTCGCCGGGTGGCGATCGATCCGGTCGAGCGCCGCCGCCCGGACATGGACGGCACCGACGCCGAGCGGATTGCCCAGCCATTTGTGGCAATTCACCCCGACGAAATCGGCATCGAGATCGGACAGCCGGAAGTCGAGTTGCTGCCAGCTATGCGCGGCGTCCACGATCGCATCCACGCCGCGCGCCCGCGCCAGCGCGACGATCTCGCGGATCGGCAGCACCAGCCCGGTGCGGTGGCTGAGATGCGTCAGCAACACCAGCCTGATACGCTGATTGGCGTCGAAGGCGCTGCGATAGGCGGCGATCAGCGATGCGCCCGTCGCCGGCTCGGGCAGCGCGATCTTCGTGACGGTCACGCCGCGCCGTTCGCGCAAACTCTCCATGCACGATTGCATCGAGTCATAGTCGAGGTCGGCATAGAGCACGCCGTCCCCCGGCTTCAGCCGGTTATAGCCGAGGATCAGGCTGGTCAGCGCCTCGGTCGCGTTGCGCGTCAACGCAACCTCCTGGTCGCCCACCCCCATTTCGCGCGCGAGTTCGTGGCGCACCGCGTCGAGGTCCGCGTTCATCCCGCGCCGCGCATAGAAGCTCGATTGCCGGTTCACCCGCGCGACCTGCGCGGCATAAGCCGCCAGCACCGGCCGCGCCATCATCCCCCAATTGCCGTTCTCCAGCTGGATGACATCGGGCGTCACATCATATTGCGCGGCGATGCCGCGCCACCAGGCCTCGTCATCGCCCACCGCCCCGGCGAGCTGCGATGCGATCGGCAACGCTGCCGCCGCGCCGATCAAGCCACGGCGGCTAAACATGAGATCCTGCTGCATCGACAACGCGGCCGCCATGTTCGGTGAACAACATTGTTGAGCCTGTCATGATTCCCCCCGGCTGGTGCGGGATTAGAGCTTGCCGGATTGGCCGGTGCAACCGAAATTGGATGCCGATCGAGAGATATGCGCTATCCCGGCGCAGGCGCGCCGAACCGCCGACCCGAGGCTCCGGCCCCGCCACGCCAGCCTGATTCAACCCCGCCGCCCGATCTGCCATCCTGGCCGCTCACCCGCGCACATCGCCCGCGCCACGCTTGTTGGAAAGCAGCGGTACTTGCCCGCCGCGCCCTCCGCGCCGGTGCCCTAGATCGGCCGGGCGGCGTACCGCTGCGATCGACAAGGCTGGCACCGCACGCCGCAATCGGGCAATCCGCCCGTCATGACGATCGAGACGCTGGTGGTGAAATACGGCCTGCTCGCCATCCTGCTCGGTGCCGGGGTCGAGGGCGAGGCGGTGGTGGTGACCGGCGGCGTGCTGGCGCATCGCGGGCTGGTACCGCTGGTGCCGGCGTGCATCTGCGCCGCGATCGGTTCGTTCGTCGTCGACCAGATCTGGTTCGCGCTCGGGCGGCGCTTCCAGAACCATCGCTGGATCGTGCGGATCCACGCCAAGCCGGCCTTCGCCCGCGCAATGCGGCTGCTCGAACGCCGGCCGACCGCGTTCCTCCTCGCCTTCCGCTTCATCTACGGCATGCGCACCGTCAGCCCGATCGCGATCGGCACGTCGAAGATCCCGCTCAGGACCTTCCTGCCGCTGAACGCGCTGGCCGCGGCGGTGTGGGGACCGGTCTTCACGCTGTTCGGTTTCTATGTCGGCCATGCGCTCGATCCGCTGATCGAGCGCGTCGCCGGCAAGGTGCACGTCATCGTGTCGGTGGTCGTCGCGCTGGTCGTGTTCGTCGCGCTGATCCAGCTCGCGCGGCACCTGCTCGGCAAGCGCGGCCTACAGGGCGACGATACGCGTCCCTAGCCGCTCGGCCTCGGTCGCGTCATGCGTGACCAGCAGGATCGGCAGGCCGACCGCGTCGCGCAGCCGCTCGATCAGCGCCATGATCTCCTCGCGCCGCGCGCGGTCGAGCGAGGAGAGCGGTTCGTCGAGCAGCAGGAAGCGCGGTTCGCTGAGCAGCGCGCGGCCGATCGCGACACGCCGCGCCTCGCCGCCCGACAGGCTGCGCGGCCAGCGGTCGAGCAGCCGGTCGATGCCGAGCAGCGCGGTCGTCTCGGCGAGGCGCTCGTCGCCGGCCGCGCCATAGAGCAGGTTGGCGCGCACGCGTAGATGCGGGAACAGCCGCGGCTCCTGGAAGACATAGCCCGCGCCGCGCCGCTCGGGCGGCAGGTCGATCCCCGTGGTTGCGTCGAACAGCGTCTCCCCGCCGACGCGGACATGCCCGCGCTCGGGGCGCAGCAAGCCGGCGATCATGTTGAGCACGCTGGTCTTGCCGGCGCCCGACGGCGCGAACAGCACCGTCAGGCCGTCGGCTGCCTCGAAGCGGCAGGCGATCTCGGTCTCGCCAAGCCGCCGGTTGACGTCGACATCAAAGGACATGCAGCCCCCTGCCCGCGCGCCGCGCCAGCAACTCGGAGCCGACCAGGGCGGCAAGCGACAGCGCGACCGAGATCGCCGACAGCCGCCACACCATCGCATCGCCGCCCGGCGTCTGCAGCGCGCTGTAGATCGCCAGCGGCAGCGTCCGCGTCTGCCCCGGCACATTGGAGACGAAGGTGATCGTCGCGCCGAACTCGCCCAGCCCGCGCGCGAAGCCGAGCACCGCACCGGCCAGCACGCCGGGGAGGCTGAGCGGCAGGCTGATCGTCGCGAACACACGCCAGCGCCCCGCGCCGAGCGTGCGCGCCGCGCCTTCGAGCCGGCGGTCGACCGCCTCGATCGACAGCCGCATCGCGCGGACCATCAGCGGCAACGCCATCACCCCGGCGGCGATCGCCGCGCCGCTCCAGCGGAACAACACCGAGACGCCGAACCAGCCCTGCAACCACGCGCCGAGCGGCCCGGCCGGCGCAAAGGCGAGCAGCAGCACCCAGCCCGTCACTACCGGCGGCACGACAAGCGGCAGGTGGACCAGCGCGTCGACCAGCAGCTTGCCGGGGAAGCGCGCGCGGGCGAGCAGCCAGGCCAGCGCGAAGGCGATCGGCAGCGTCGCCAGCATCGCGACCAGCCCGACCTTGAGCGACAGGCCGACAATGCCCCATTCGGTGGCGCTCAGCATCGCAACCTCACCGCGCGGTAAAGCCAAAGCCGACGAAGATCGCCCGCCCCTCACGCGACAGCAGGAAGCGGCGGAAGCCCTCGCCGTCCGGGTTGGTCGCGGTCTTGAGCCGCGCCAGCGGATAGACGATCGGCGGATGGCTGTTGGCCGGGAACATGCCGACAACCCGCGCCGAGCGCGCCGCGCGCGCATCCGTCGCATAGACGATCGCGAACGGTGCCGCACCGCGCTCGACCAGCGCGAGCGCCGCGCGGACGCTCTCCGCCCGCACGACATGCGGCGCGACCGCTTCCCATGCACCGAGCTTGATCAGCGCCGCCTTGCCGTACTTGCCGGCCGGCACGCTGTCGGGGTCGGCCATCGCCAGCGGCCCCACGCCGAGCACCCGTGCCAGCGCCGCGCCGCGCGCCGGGATATGCGCCGGCCCGCCGGGCGCGCCGACCACGACGAGGCGGTTACCGAGGAAGTCGGCGCGCGTCCCCGCGGCGAGCAGGCCCTTGCGCGCGAGTTCATCCATCCAGTCCTCGTCGGCCGAGGCGAACAGGTCGGCGGGCGCCCCCGCCTCGATCTGCCGCGCCAGCGCCGAGGACGCGGCGAACGAGATCACCGGCCGCACATGGCCATGGCGTGCCCAGGCATCGGCGGCAGCATTCATCGATTCCTGCAAGCTGGCGGCGGCGAGCACCACCGGCGGCGCGGGTGCGGCACCGACCAGCAGCAGCGCGAGCGTTGCCACCAAAGCCCGCAGCATCACACCGTTACCCGGCCGGTGCGCTTGAGTTTACCCCAGCCGACGCGCGGGCCGCGCAGCGCCTGGGCGATCGCCTTGAGCACGACATAGTACATCACCTGGCGATAGCCGATGCGTTGCGGGATGAGCAGCCACAACAGGCTCCATTTCTCGCGCCGTTCGAGCGCGAAGGCGATCGTCGCGGCGAGCATGTCGATCGCGGTGAACACCAGCCAGTAGAGCAGCATCTTCTCGACATCATGCTGGGTCTGCGCCCAGCCATGCGCCTCGACCGCGACATAGGTCATCGCGAAGCTGACGAGCAGCGCGAGATCGATGATCGGCGAGATCGATGCAAGGACGATCTGGAACAGGATCGCCTGCGGCAGGCCGATGAAAGCGAGGCCGCGCGGTTTGCCGCGCGCCATCACGCCGCCATGCTTCCACAGGCATTGCAGCGTACCGAACGCCCAGCGGAAACGCTGCTTGGCAAGGCCGCGCAGCGTCTCGGGGCTTTCGGTCCAGGCGACGGCATATTGGTCATAGGTGACGTGCCAGCCGGCGCGCTGGATCGCGATGGTCAGGTCCTGGTCCTCGGCAAGCGTATCGTCGGGATAGCCGCCGACCTCGAGGATTGCCGACAGCCGCCATGCCCCGACCGCGCCGGGCACGACGGTCATCGCGTTGAGGCTGGCGAGCGCGCGGCGTTCGAGATTCTGCGCGGTGATATATTCGAGCGCCTGCCATTTGGTGACGAGGTTGACGCGGTTGCCGACCTTGGCGTTGCCGGCGACCGCACCGAGCGCGGGGTCGACGAACCAGCGTGCCAGCCGGGCGATGGTGGTCGGTTCGAACTGGGTGTCGGCATCGAGCGCGATGACGATCTCGCCGGTGGCCAGCGCCAGCCCCTGGTTGAGCGCGCGCGCCTTGCCGCCATTCTCCAGCGTCAGCAACCGCACGCGCGGGTCGTCGGCAAAGGCGGCGGTGATGACGTCGCTGGTACCGTCGGTCGAGCCGTCATCGATGACGATGACCTCGATCCGCACATTGGTGCTGGCGAGCACGCCGTGCACCGCGCGCTCGATCACCGTCGCCTCGTTGAAGGCGGGAATCATCACGGTGACGAAGCGGTCGGGGTCGATCGGCGGGAAGACGAGGCGGCTCTCGCGCCGCGCCTGGATCAGCGCGAGCGCCGAGAGCGCGATGGCACGGAAGATGCCGATCGAGATGGCGAACAGGAAGATCCAGCCCAGCGCGACGACGACCATGCCGAGCGTGCCGAAGATGAACAGGTCGGTCCGGGCAGCGGCCTGTTCGCTGGCCGTCAGCGCCGGCATCGCCTGGTCGCGCGTCAGCCCGGCGAGTTGCGACACGGGCACGAAGGTATATCCGCGGGCGCGCAGCTGGTCGATGATCACCGGCAGCGCCTCGACGGTCTGCTGGCGATTGCCGCCGGCATCGTGGAGCAGGACGATGTTGCGACTGCACGGGGGGTCGCCCGGCCCGCTGCCGGCGCAGGGCTGAGTGCCGGTTACCTGAGCGATCGTCGCGTCGATGATCGCCTGCGTGCCGGGACGTTTCCAGTCGCCCGGATCGACGTGCAGGCCGACGGAGATATAGCCGCGATTCTGCGCCTGGAGTGCCGGCTCGATTTCGTCCGCGCTGGTCGGCTCGGCGTCGCCGAAATACGGTGCGCGGAACAGCCGGAGCGAGCGGCCGGTAAAGGCCTGGAACAGCCGTTGCGTGGTGTTCAGCTGGAACGCCGTCTCTGTATCGGTCGCGCCGGCGAGGTTGGGGTGGGTGTAGGTATGGCTGCCGACCTCATGCCCCTCGCGCACCAGCCGATCGAGCAGGCTGCGCTGGGTCAGCGCGTTTTCGCCGATGACGAAGAAGGTGCCGGCGACCTTCTTTTCCTTGAGGATATCGAGAATGCGCGGCGTCCAGGTCGGGTCCGGGCCATCGTCGAAGGTCAGCGCGACCTCGCCGGGGTGATAACCGGTGCGCTGGACGACATAGGGCGAAGGCAATTGCGTGAAGTCGACCTTGCCGATCAGCCCGTTGCGCCCGGTGGTGACGCGCCTCACGCCCGGCACGGGCACGGCGGTGATCTTGAGGATCTCGCCCCGCCCCTCGATATCGACCTCGGTGCCGGCCGGGATATTCTCGATCACGTTCGCGGGGGGCAACGTGCGATGCGTCCGGCCGAAGATCGACCACAGGCCGGGATCTTCCGAACCGAGCCGCCACAGCGCCACGCCGCCGATGCCTGCGCGCTGCAGAAAATCGAGCTGGTTATAGGCCGAGGCCGCATCGAGCATCCAGATCACGTGGCGGCTGTCGCCCTCCTGGTAGGCGAAGCCGCTGTTGCCGCTGGTCGGATCGAAGCTGGGCGTGGTTTCGGAATCGCGCGCCGCGGTCCAGGCTTCGTCGATCGACAACGGCTCGCCGCCCTTGTCGTGCCAGTCATAGGCATAGTTGCCGATCGCCACGACGAGCTTGCCGCGTGGCACGCCGCGCGCCGCACGCGCGATCGACTGTTCGAACCAGCCGAGCGAGGCGATCGGGCCGGCATCGCCGCTGATCTCATGCTCGTCATAGGCCATCAGGAAGACGCGATCGACGATCGCCGCGAAGCTCTTCACGTTCCAGCCGTCGTCGCCGACCGGCACGGCGATGGCGATGATCCAGCCATGCTTGGCGAAACGCACCTTCGCCTCGCGCAGGAACTGGCGGTAATCGGCGCGGCCCGCCGGGCTCAGCTCCTCGAAGTCGAAAAAGGCGCCGCCGGCATGGTTGGCGAGCAGATAGCCCTCGAGATGGTCGATCAGCTTCTTGCGCAGCGCCGGGCTGCGGAGCAGCGACTGCATGCCGGCGGCATCCCAATTGCCCTGCATCGCGTTCTGCACCATCGGCAGGATCAGCGGCGGATGTTGCATGCTGTTGATGATCTGGCGACCGGCGGAATCGTTGAAGGTGGTGACCTGGTGGTTGGCGCCGGTGACCGAGATCCAGCCCGGCACCAGCCAGTCGAGATCGGCGATGTGGCGGCGCAGCGAGGCGGCGCTCGACGGATCCCACGGGACGTGGAAGCCGACCGCGATCTGGGTATCCTCATGGACACCGCGCGCCGGGGCGCCGGTCAGGAAACGGGCATAGCTGCGCACGTCGCGCTGGGCGCGCACCAGCAGCGAGCCGCGCGGCGGCGGCAGCCGGGTGAGCGCGGGATGCTCGGCCTGGAAAGGCAGCAGCGCCGGGCGCGGCACCGCACCGATCGAGACGACCAGCGCGATGACCGAGATCAGCAGCAGGGCAACGAATGCGGCGATGCCGAGCGCAAAGCGCCGACGGCGACGACCGGAGGCATCGTAGAAGATCGGTGACGGTGTCATGTCGCTGCGAAATACCCTCGGCGCATAGGCCGCCCCGGTATCCTGTTGGCGCGGTGGCGGCAACCGCGCGGGCGCGTGAAAAAGCTGTCACGATCGAGCCGAAGCTGGCCGGTTTTTCTGTTGCGCGGCCAGGAACAGAGACGCGAAAAGATTTTGCTGGCGCCCCCATCAGTCGGAGATAGAGCTTGTCGGCATCGGCGTTCCGGTTGAGGTCGCGCGGCGACCGTTCGGCGATTTCCAGGGCCTGCCGCCGCCAGGATAGCGCGGTCTCTCCGATCGCCGATGTGTCAACCTCCTGCTGTCCGAGGGCAAGGTGAAAACTTGCCAGATCTCGTCTGGCCGCCAGCAGTTTTTGTTGCTCGGTCTGGAACAAGCGCCCGGTCTCGGTCACCGCACGGGCCGCAGATGAACGCGATGCCGCGAGTTGCCGATCTGCCTCAGCCAACGCCTGGCCGCCGAAGCCTGTTGAGACGAGGCCGCGCTCTGAATCCCTGCGAGGCGAGCGCGCTCGTCGGGCGGCAATGTCAGCACTTTGCGACGCAGCTTGTCGAGCGTCGATACGGCATCGCCAATCGATGTCGGCACTTCCGCCGCGGGCGTGCCGGTTGGCTGATCGCCGGCGGGCGTCTCCAGCAACATCGTGCGCCGGACGCGGTCGAGCGCGATCTCGCGTCCATCGAGCAAATTGATCGAAAGGCTGGAAGGCGGCGCCGGCTGTCCATGCAAAAAGGCACGAAGGCCTGTGATCTCCGCACTGAGCGCGGAAAGGCGAGCAGCATCTTTCAGCGCACGGCACCGCCATCGGCAAGCGTGCTTGTAAACAGGCTGGCCGGATCAACATCGCCGGCGAGCTTGCCGGCGATCAGATCGGCGATCTTGACCGCCTTCGCGTGGCCGGGTGACGGTGCCGCCGGCACGGGTGACCCGGCCGCTGCTGACGCAGTGTCATGCTGGGCCAGCGAAGGCGCAGCACAAAGCAATATCATCAAACTGCACGCGAGTTTGACGCAAACCAGCCTGCGCGTGTTGCCGAACCACGCCACATCCCCAGAGGCAATCGGCCGCACGTCGTCGTCGACCGCCGTCAGACCATGCATCAGTTAGCACCCTCGCGCACCATGGTGACAGGCGGCATCCCGACCAGCTCGACGGTCGCACTCCCAAACGCGACCTTGTCGGCTTTCGCCTCTCACCCTTCACCCAATCGCAGATTTCCATGAGCGTCGCTCGCAGCATGCCGATGTCGATCACGTCGCCGGAAATGCCGCCGACCTGAACCCGGTCACCGGGGCGATGAAAGCCGCCGAACGAAATCGCAATCCAGCCGGCGATGCTGGCGATGACTTCCTGGAGCGCAAAGGCGATACCGGCACCGGCGACCCCGAAGATCACCGTAAACTGCGCCATCCGCGCGCTGAACACGGCCAGGAGCAGCAATGCCAGCACGACATAGCCGAAAAAGGCGATGAATTTGCGAACGCGGTAGCGCGCGCTGGTGTCCTTGATCGATCGCGAAGCGAGCGTTTGAAGGGCGCGGATCAGGATTAGCGCGACGATGGTCGCGAAGACAGGATAACCGATATTGGCGACGAGCGGGCTTTGCAGCCACTGCGTTGCCCGGGTTTTGAAACAGAGGTTTGACCGGCGCACCTGCTTCCGGGACGGCGCTCGACTAATAGAGTCCGTACCGAAGAACCAGCAGCGATGACAATGCCAGGATCATGATCGCAACCAGCGGCAGCCCCGTGCGGGTATAATCGCCGAACTTATAGTCGCCAGCCGACATGATGAGCATGTTGGTCTGGTAAGCGACTGGCGTAGCATAGCATAAATTGCAGCCGAACAGAACGGCGAGCACCAGCGGCTCCACAGGGATACCGAGCTTCTGGGCGAGGCTGAAGGCGATGGGCGTCCCGACCGCCGCCGCCGTCGTATTGGAGGCAAAATTCGTCAGCACCGTGACGAAGATCATAACGGAGGCAAGCACCACACCAGGGGGCATTCCCTCGAGTCCCAGCGCGATCAGTTGGCTGAGCCAGTCGGCCGCACCACTTTCGAGCATCACGCGCCCGACCGCGATACTGGCTGCGATCAGCACGATCACCTTGGCGGAAAGCGCGCGTCCGACCTTGTCGAACTTCACGCATCCTGTAGCGAACATCAGGATCGCGCCGCCCAACGCGGAGATCGCGATCGGCACCAGGCCGAAGCTTGCCAGGCCAACCGAACCGACCATGATGGCGAGCGCCAGCGGCGCCTTGGCGGTGCGCGGCACTTCCTTGGCACCGTCGAGCAGCAACAACCCCTCGGCCCGGGCAAAATTAACGATATCGAGCATCGTGCCGGTGACCAGCAGGATGTCGCCTTCCGCCATTGTCGGATCGGTCTCCTCAGTCGACTGATCGACCCATGAGCGAATGGCACGATGGATTCCGATGACGGCGATATCATGTGCATCAGCAATGCCCGAAGTAACGATGCGGGTGCCAATCAGGTTGGATTCGGCTGTGATCGATACTTCGACAATGGCCAGGTCATCGCCAGTCGCCCGCGAACGGCTGCTGAGCCTTTCCAGCAGGGCGATCGGAGCGGTCGATGCCCCAAGCGCGCGCATCATATCCTCGATCGTCTCGTGCGGGGCGATAAGGCCGATCCGCTGATCAGCCATGATTGGGCGATGGGACGGTGCGATCAGCGTCACGTCGCTGCCGAATACTTCGATAAAGTCGTCGAGCGGTTTGCCTAACGCCGGAGAATCGATGCCAATTCGCAAGGTCGCCCTAAAACGCCTCGGTTCGTGGCCCGCGTCGGAAGAGTTGTCGGGTAACAGCCGCGGCATGACAAGCCAGATAAACGGCAGCGCAATCGCCGCCGCTGCCAGAACGATCGGGGTGAAATAGAACACCCCCATCGGCTTCATGCCAAGGTCACCCGCGATCGAGACGACCAACAGGTTGGTCGATGTGCCGATCGTCGTCGACATCCCGCCAATCAGGACCGCGCTGTTGACCGGGATCAGCGTGCGCGACGCGGGCATGCCACCACGGGACGCCAGCGTGACAAGGATCGGGAGCAACAACACGAGCACCGGCGTGTCGTTGATCAGCATGCTCATCAGCATCGCGAACAGGATTGTAACCAGAAAGCCGAGACGACGGTCATGTCGCCATAGCCGAGTCAGCGCGCGCGCCGTCGGATCAAGCGCGCCGGTCGCCACCAGTCCGCGCCCCATGATCATCAGCGCACAGATCGTAACCAGCGCATAGTGGCCGAAGCCTTCGAATGCGACCTTGAGACCGTCGGTGGAGCTGTGCCCGGGCAGCGGAAACCAATAGAGTCCGAGCGCGATGGCACTGATCGTCAGCAGCGAAACGATTTCAATTCGCAAACGTCCGCTTGCAAAGCCATAGAACATTAGCGCCGTGACGATGATGGCGGCGGTGGCATGCGCCGGCGGCATGCCGATCATTTGAGCGATCCCTCGTCGGTCTGGCCGATGCGCACAACTTCGACGATCACATCATCGGCCTCAATGGCTTCTGCAGGCGACTCCCAATAGCCGATCGAGGAGCCCTCGCGGATAATGCGCAGCGCCATACCGCTCGACAGCGAGGCAAGCGAGCGACCGATCTCATCCGAGGCAACGACCCGCTGCCTGATCGCGACGCGGCCATCTTCCGCTGCCAGGTCGCGCAGATAATCGACCGCATGCCGATTGGTTGCCGATCGTGCCAGCAGATGTCCGCCCAGACTGACCGGATTTATGATCGCTGCCGCGCCGGCCTGTCGCAGCAGATCTTCGTTCTCGCTGGCGCGCACGTTGACGCTGATCGGCACTGCCGGGTTCAATTGGCGGACGCTTAAAACCACGAGTGCCGCTGTATCATCACGTCCGATCGAGATCAGGACCGCGCGGGCGTGCGCCACTTCGGCGGCTTCGAGCGTTACATTGTGTGTCGCATCGCCGCATAGTGCGGTCACGCCCAGCGACAGTGCAGTATCGACACGCGTGGCATCGCTATCGATGACGAGTATCGCATCGGGTCGAATACCTTCGCGAAGCAACTCGTCGGTCGCAGCGGCGCCACTCGCGCCAAACCCGCAAATGATGAAATGATCCTTGAGCGCGCGTGCAATCATGCGTGTCCTGATCCTGTCCCAGCTATGTTGCAATATGAAACTATAGGCGCTTCCGAGGAAAATCAGCCACACAAACAGCCGAATCGGTGTGACCACGAAGGTATCGAACATTCGCGCGCTGTCGGTGACTGGCACGATGTCGCCATAGCCAACCGTCGTTACCGTGACCGCTGTGAAATAGACAATGTCGCTGAACGAGACCAACCCATCGACATTGTCACGCAACCCGTCGCGATCGAGCCAATGGCCAAGCAGCGCGATCCCCAGCAAGGCAGCCACCAGCAGGGCGCGCATCCCCAGCGACTGCCAGACCGTCAGCCGGCTTCGCTTGCGGAGGATCGGTATCGCCTCAGCCGTCCATGAAGCGGGCCGCCTGGTGGAGCGGCGGAGCCGGCCCGTCATATCCTTGCCTCGTGCATTGATGCGATTGCGATGCGTGCCCGCCTGAAGCGCCTCCTATCGTTGTATCTGCTCGGAATGGCGAGCGTTGGCTATGGCCATCATCGCGGTGTTTTTCATTCGCCCTAATGCCAGCCACAGACCACCGGTCGAAAGCCGGACATCTCGCCGAGATGGCCGGCGGGTGAGCGCGGTGGCGGCTCGCACGGCGGCCCTGTACGAACCCCGGCAATGCGCGTAGGGAGCAGGCGCAACGTCGTATGCGACGGATAGCGGAAGCATCGCGACCCTTGTCCTTTTCCTGCCTCGCGCCGGCCGTGTCCCGAGACGCGCTCCGACCTCAACGAAAAGGACCTGTCATGGTCAACGGTACCGTAAAATTCTTCAATAACGACAAGGGCTATGGCTTTATTGCGCCCGATGGCGGCGGCAACGATGCGTTCGTCCACATCACCGCGCTCGAGCGCGCCGGCCTCAGCACGCTGACCGAAAACCAGAAGGTTTCCTACGACGTCGAGCCCGACAAGCGCGGCAAGATGTCGGCCGTGAACCTCCAGGCACTCTGATTCGTCGCGCCGGGGCGCCCTGAACGGGGCGCCCCGGCCACGACGGCGACGCATCGCGGCCGCACGGCCGGCGATGACGCGACTTATCGATACGACCCCCTTCGGCGCGCGGCGCGCCCGAAGGCGCCGCGACGCGTGGCCGCGCGGCTCTTGCCACGGAAGGCGACGCCCTGATGCATGCGAGCGAACATATCGACACCGCCGAGATTCCCGGCGGCGGACAGCTGCGCCTGATGCGCTATGGCCACAACTTCTCGATCGAGTTCGGCGAGGACGAGCTGATGGGCAGCCAGGCGCCGCAATCCGAGCAGGCGCTGGCCGACCTTGCCGCGCACCGCACGGCGGGGCGGCAGGACCGCGTGCTGATCGGCGGGCTGGGCATGGGCTTCACGCTCGGCGCCGCGCTGACCGCCTTTCCGGCGCACACCAAGATCGTCGTGGCCGAACTGGTGCCGCAGGTGGTGACCTGGGCCAAGGGGCCGCTGGCGCATCTGTTCAGCGACTATCTGTCCGACCCGCGCGTGACGATCGCGGTGCGCGACGTGCATGACGTGATCGCCGGCGCGCCGGGCGGCTTCGACGCGATCCTGCTCGATGTCGACAATGGCCCCGACGGCTTCATCCACCCGGCCAACGACCGGCTCTATTGCAACTGGGGCCTGCGCGACGCGCACGCCGCGCTGCGCCCCGGCGGGGTGCTGGCGATCTGGTCGGCGTATCGCGACGACGCGTTCGTCGAACGGCTCGAGGCGGTCGGGTTTACGGTCGAGGAAACCACCGTGCCCGACACCGGCGGGCGCGAACGCTCGCCCTATACGATCTGGCTGGCGGGGAAGGCGGCGGAGGTTTTCGGGTAAGCGTTGCTCCCCGTCACCCGGCCATCCCCGACGCGACCGGGCGGCGCAGCGCGTAGAGCAGCAGCGGGCCGATGACGGCAGCATCGGATTGCCGCTGGTGACGCTGTACGGGCCGACGCCGTGGAACGCAGGCCGCGCCGCGCACGCCCCCCATTGCGCTGGTCCGCGCGGCGGATATATTGGCATGTGCAATGCCAATAACTTCCGGCGCGCGCTCCCGCGTGCCGGGCGACGCGGCGGGGCCGCGCCCTGGGGGAATGATGATGAAGGCCCTGCGCCCGTCCGACGCGCCGTTCCGCGACCTGCCCGATTTCGCCTTCGCGCCGCACTTCGCCGAGATCGGCGATCGCTTGCGGGTGCATTATGTCGACGAGGGGCCGCGCGACGCGCCGGTCGTGCTGATGCTGCACGGCGAACCGACCTGGTCGTACCTCTATCGCCACATGATCGGGCCGGTGGCGGCGGCGGGATATCGCGCGGTGGCGCCCGACCTGATCGGCTTCGGCCGCTCCGACAAACCAGTGGCGCGACGCGACTATAGCTATGCCGCGCAGGTCGGGTGGATGCGCGCCTGGATCGAGGCGTTCGACCTCAACCGCATCGTGCTGGTGTGCCAGGACTGGGGCTCGCTGATCGGACTGCGGCTGGTCGCCGCGATGCCCGAGCGCTTCGCCGGAGTGGTGCTGTCGAATGGCGGGTTGCCCGAGGGGCAGAAGGCGCCGCGCGCCTTTGCGCTGTGGCGCGCCTTTTCGCGCTGGAGCCCGGTGTTTCCGATCGGCCGCATCGTCCAGGCCGGGACCAAGCGACGGCTCTCCCCGGCCGAGATCGCGGCCTATGAAGCGCCCTTCCCCGACCGCGCGTCGAAGGTCGCGGCACGCGTGTTCCCGTCGTTCGTGCCGCTCGGCGACAATGTCGCATTGCCCGACCAGCGCGCCGCCTGGGCCGTGCTCGAACAATGGCGCAAGCCGTTCCTGTGCTGCTTCAGCGACGGCGACCCGATCACGCGCGGGGCCGACGCGCCCTTTCGCATGAGGGTCCCCGGCGCGGCGGGCATGGCGCATGGCACGCTGCATGGCGGGCATTTCATCCAGGAGGACGATCCCGGCGGGTTCGTCGCGGCGATCCTGAAGGTCGCCGCGCTGGTCTAGCCGTGCCGGGGCCGACGCGCCGGCCATCGAACATGCTGTTTAATCTATGTTTATGGCATAGTTTATTATCACAGCGACACGCGCGGCGTTCACGCCTAGGGTAGGACCATCACTGGCCCTGTCTGCGGCTGCCGGTGGCTGAGAGATGCGATGCGCTCCCGCCCCTATAGGGAGGGAGCATGTACCGTACGGAATCTATCCTGACGCCAATGGCCGACAAGCTCGGCCGTTGGGTGCCACTGGACGGAGACCATGACGCCGGGATCCTCAGCCTGCCGCACGTCGTCCGTACGCTGCGGGCGGGCGAATTCATGGTGCGCGAAGACGACCGGCCACGGCATGGCTGGCTGTTGCTGTCGGGCTATGCGATCCGCCACAAGGTTGCCGGCAATGGCGGGCGGCAAATTCTCGCGCTGCATTTGGCGGGCGACCTGATCGACCCGTACCAGTCGATGCCGCCGCGTGCCGACCACAATATCCAGGCGCTGGGCGGGGTGAAGCTGGCGCTGATCCCGATCGAGGCGCTACGCGACCTTGCCGCGCGCAGCCCGGCGGTCAGCGAGGCGATGCGGCTCGAAGCGTTGCTCGATTCGGCAATTTTTCGCGAATGGATGCTCAATCTCGGGCGCCGCGACGCGCGCACCCGGACCGCGCACATGGTGTGCGAACTGGCGTTCCGGCTACACATGGCAGGACTGAGCGAGCGGGACCATTTCGACATGCCGCTCACGCAGGAGCAACTTGCCGATGCACTGGCGCTGACCAATGTTCATGTCAGCCGGATGTTCAAGGCGCTCGCGGCCGAGGGACTGATCGTGCGCGACAATCGCCGGATCAATATCCTCGATTTCGCGCGGCTGGCGACGGTCGGCGATTTCGACCCGCGCTATCTCAACGTCGAACGCTATAGCGCGCTGCCGGGTTGATCGCGGCGCACGGCGCGCGTGTGCGCCGTATCGCACCGGCCGCAATCAATGACGACGCATGCCCGGCCATGGCCTGGCGCCGCATTCGTTGCTACGCCGTGCCATCCGGGGGGAGAAGGACATGAGCGGTTTCGTAGGGGCGATGACGTTGCTCGGGGCGGCGATCTTCCCGTTCGTCATGATGCCGCTGCTGTGGCGGCGAATGAAGCGCGTGCGCGACCAGGGTTATGCCGAGCGCACGCCGCAACGCCACACGGCGATGTGGGAGGAAACCGTCGGTACGCGCGACGGCCTCAACATCGTCCACAGCCACGACCCGAATGACGAACTGATCGCGCTGGGCGAGAAAGCGCGCCATGCGCCGTGGCCGCTGATCAACCAGTAAATCGGCACACCAGTTAAGTCGGCAAAGGGGCCGAGGATGCGACGGGGGATTGCTCGACGCCGCGGCCAATGTCGACGCGACGGTGCCGGGCTCGGCTTAGGCCTGGGCGGCAGGCTTCTTCGCCTTGACCGTTGCTGGCGGCACGGCGCGGGCGGCAACCTGCGCGGCGACTTGCGCGGCGAGCGCGCGCTTGTGGCGATTATTGGCGGTGCGCAGCTTGCCCATGGGACGTCCAATTCTGTCGATAAAGATGTCGCGACGCGTGGCCGGATGCCGGGCGTCGCACTGATGCAGCGATGCATGGTCACGATCGCGCGCAGTGCACAAGCTTTATCGCTGGCGCGCGCCGCGCTGGCCGTGGCGTCCGCGATCGGATAGCGCGCGGCGATGGCCAGGATCTTCATACTCGGCGACGTCCGGCGGGGCGGCCTGCTCGCGCTGGCCGCCGCCGCGCTGTTCGGCCTGTCGACGCCAGCGGCCAAGGCGATCGTCGGCACTGTCGCGCCGCTCGTGCTGGCGGGGTTGCTCTATCTCGGCTCGGGGCTCGGCCTGCTGCTGTTCCGCGCGATCCGTGGCGAAGGGGGCGTGGCGTTGCGGCGCGGCGACCTGCCATGGCTGGCGGGCGCGGTGCTGTTCGGCGGCGGGCTCGGGCCGGCGCTGTTGATGTGGGGGCTGGTACGCACGACCGGATCGGCGGCGTCGCTGTTGCTGACGCTGGAAGGCGTGTTCACCGCGCTGATCGCGTGGATCGTCTTTCGCGAGCCGTTCAACCGGCGGATCGGGCTGGGCATGGCGGCGATCTTCGTCGGTGCGGTGGTGCTGGCGCTGCGCGGCCCACCCGGCGCGGCGGCGACCTGGGGCGCGGTGGCGGTTGCCGCGGCATGCCTGTGCTGGGCGATCGACAATAATTGCACCTCGCGCATCGCGCATGTCGACGCGCCGACGCTGGCGATGGTCAAGGGACTCGTCGCCGGATCGGTCAATGTCGCGCTCGGGCTGGCGATCGGCGGGACGATGCCGGCGATCGGCACGATCGCCGCCGCCGGCGCGGTCGGGCTGCTCGGCTATGGGCTGAGCCTGGTGCTGTTCGTGCTGGCGCTGCGCGAGGTCGGCGCGGCACGGACCGGCGCCTATTTCTCGACCGCGCCGTTCCTCGGCGCGGTGCTGGGCGTGGTCGCGCTGCACGAGCCGCTAACCGTGACGCTGGTCATAGCGGGGCTTTTGATGGCATTCGGCGTGTATCTGCACCTGACCGAACCGGCGGCGGAAGGCTAAACCGGATCAGTGGCGGTGCCGGTGCTGCGCCACGCGATGTTTTTGCTGCATCGAGTGATGGCGCATGCATTCCTTCATCATCTCGGGCGACATCATGCCCGCCTTCATGCCATCCATACCGCCGGCCGGCGCCGCCTGACCCTGCGGAGCATTCTTGGCGGGCGGCGTACCCATCTTCATCGGCGGCATGGGCGGCATCGGCTTGGCGGGATCGGCCGGCGCGGTGGTGGTGGTCGTCGTGGTGGTCGTGGTGACGGTCGGCGTGCCCATCTTCATCGGTGGCATCGGCGGCATCGGCTTGGCGGGATCGGCCGGCGCAGTGATAGCGGGCGGCGTGGCTGGATGGTGGTCGACCTGGTCATCGGCCTGGGCAAATGCCGGCGCGGCGAGCATGAGCGCGGCGCAGAGCAAACCGGTCTTGAAAGGCGAGGTCATGGCTATTTCCTTGTGCGAGGTCCGCAGCGTCAATCGACCGATACATGCGTGCATCGCGGCGCTATCCAGCCACGGTTATGGCACCGACGCGCGCGCTCCGATCTACGCAATGGTCCCGATGCGGGTGCTGACGCGTTGATCTGACCGCGCACTGTCCACATTTCGCTGTTTACCGAGGAGCATCACCATGGCGCATCATCAACGTCCGGCCGCGCCGGTGGGCCATGGGCACGACCACGGTGCGCCGAGCCACGCCGGATCAGGCGCGTTCGAACGCCGCGATGATCGGGCACGGACCGACGTCCGACGCCCCGCATTCCTTTGCCAGGTGACGCAGCGCCGCGCGCGCGCGCTCGAGACGTACGATTTCCGCATCGATCGCGGCGAGGCGCTCGTCGGCGAGCGCATGGACGCGCTGACGGTCGTCAGTGGCGTCGAGCGACAACAATTCGGCGATCTGCGTCAGGGTGAAGCCAGCCGCTTGCGCGGCGCGGATGAAGCGCAGCCGACGGACATCATCGTCGCCATAGCGCCGGATGCCGCCGCCAAGGCCGGACGTCGCGCCGCGTTCCGGCGTGTCGAGCAGGCCACGCCGCTGATAATAACGCACCGTTTCAACGCCAACCCCGGCGCTGCGGGCGAGGGAACCGATCGTTGTCATCTTACCGCTTGATCCCGTACCATGGTACGGACCCTATATGGGCATCATCGGATCACCCGCAAGGCTGTGCGCGATGGACAATCCTGCGCACGGCAGCGGCACCAGAGGCGATGGGGCCAGCTCCATTGCAAGGAGCATGACCATGGCACATCAAAATGGCGCCGCGCCGGCCAACGACGCGCTTGCCGTCACGGTGCACGACCCGGTCTGCGGCATGACCGTGGACCCGGCGACCACCCCGCATCACGCCGCAGTCGATGGCGTGACCTGGCATTTCTGCAGCGCACGATGCCGCGACAAGTTCGTGGCGGACCCGGCGCGCTATCTTGCGCCGCTGGTGGAGGCGGCGCCGGCGGCAATGCCCGAGGGAACGATCTGGACCTGCCCGATGCATCCCGAGATCCGCCAGGATCATCCCGGCCCCTGCCCGATCTGCGGCATGGCGCTCGAGCCCGCGACGGTCACGGCGGACAGCGGGCCGAGCCCCGAACTGGCCGACATGACGCGACGTTTCTGGTTTGCGCTGGTCTTGAGCCTGCCGGTGTTCGTGCTCGAAATGGGCGGGCATCTGTTCCCGGCGCTCCACCGGGTGGTCCCGCCGACGATCTCGACCTGGATCCAGTTCGTCCTCGCCACGCCGGTGGTGCTGTGGGCGGGCTGGCCGTTCTTCGCGCGCGGCTGGGCGTCGCTGCGCACGCGCCATCTCAACATGTTCACGTTGATCGCGATGGGCACCGGCGTCGCCTGGAGCTTCAGCGTCGTGGCGACGCTGCTGCCATCGGCCTTTCCGCCGGCCTTTCGCGCGATGGACGGCACGGTCGCGGTCTATTTCGAAGCGGCGGCGGTGATTACCGTGCTGGTGCTGCTCGGCCAGGTGCTCGAACTGCGCGCGCGCGAACGCACATCGGGCGCGATCAAGGCGCTGCTCAACCTCGCACCAAAAACCGCGCGGCGGATCGACGCCGCCGGCAATGACGAGGAGGTAGCGATCGAGCTGCTCGTCGTCGGCGACCGGCTGCGCGTCCGGCCGGGCGAGGCGGTGCCGGTCGATGGCGAGGTCGTCGAGGGGCGTTCGGCAATCGACGAGGCGATGGTGACGGGCGAGGCGATGCCGGTCACGCGCAGCGTCGGCGACGTGGTGATCGGCGGGACGATCAACCAGAGCGGCGCGCTCGTCATCCGCGCGACCAGGGTCGGGCGCGACACGATGCTCGCGCGGATCGTCCAGATGGTCGCCGACGCGCAGCGCTCGCGCGCGCCGATCCAGCGGCTCGCCGACCAGGTGGCAGGCTGGTTCGTGCCGACGGTGCTGCTCACCGCGCTCGTCGCGTTCGGCGCGTGGGGAATCTGGGGGCCGGAGCCGCGGCTCGCGCACGGCATGATCGCGGCGGTCGCGGTGATGATCATCGCCTGTCCGTGTGCGCTCGGGCTCGCCACGCCGATGTCGATCATGGTCGGGATCGGGCGCGGCGCCGGGCTCGGCATATTGGTCAGGAACGCCGAGGCGCTCGAGCGGATGGAGAAGGTCGACACGCTGGTGGTCGACAAGACCGGGACGCTGACCGAGGGACGCCCGTCGGTCACCGCGATCGTCGCCGCGACCGGTTTCGACGAGACCGAACTGTTGCGACTCGCCGCCGGGGTCGAGCGCGCGTCGGAGCATCCGATCGCACGCGCCGTGCTTGCCGCCGCGAAGACCCGCGGGATCGCGGTGCCCGAGGTAAGCGACTTCGACGCGCCGAGCGGCAAGGGCGCGCTCGGGGTCGTCGATGGCAAGCAGGTCGTGCTGGGCAATGCCGGCTTCCTGACCGAGCGCGGCATCGACAGCGCCGCGCTGGCAGCGCGCGCCGATGCGTTGCGCAGCGACGGCGCAACGGCGATCTTCATCGCCGTCGACGCGCAGGCGGCGGGCATCCTGGCGATTGCCGACGCGATCAAGCCGACCACCGCCGAGGCGATCACGGCGCTGCGCGCGGAAGGCATCCGGGTGGTGATGCTGACCGGCGACAATCGTACGACGGCCGAGGCGGTCGGCAAGCAGCTGGGCATCGACGAGGTCGAGGCCGAGGTGCTGCCCGACCAGAAGAGCGCCGTCGTCAAGCGGCTGCAGGGCGAAGGTCGGATCGTCGCGATGGCCGGGGACGGCGTCAACGACGCCCCGGCGCTGGCCGCCGCCGATGTCGGGATCGCGATGGGATCGGGCACCGACGTGGCGATCGAGAGCGCCGGGGTGACGTTGCTCAAGGGCGACCTGATGGGCATCGTCCGCGCGCGCCGGCTGAGCGAGGCGACGATGGGCAATATCCGCCAGAACCTGTTCTTCGCCTTTGCCTACAACGCCGCCGGCGTGCCGATCGCGGCGGGGCTGCTCTATCCGCTGTTCGGCATCCTGCTCTCGCCGATCATCGCCGCGGCGGCGATGGCACTGTCGTCGGTCAGCGTGGTGAGCAACGCGCTGCGGCTCAACCGGGTGGCGTTGTAGCGCGACCTGCCCGGAAAACACGAACCGCTGCCGTCGGGCGCGACCGAGGAAGAGGCGGCATCGCGGGTCGCGCGCCATAGCGGGCAGCTTGCCGCCGCCGCGCCGCAACAATCCGCCGCGTCCGGGAAAGCCCGCAATTGAAAAGCGGCCGGCATGGTGGTTGAAATCGCGCCGCGAGCGGGGGCTCGCTCAATGCCAGAGTCGGGAACCGGACATGCTTGGTACGATCGTCTTCACTTACGGCCTGCTCACCAGCTTCGTGCTGTCGGGCGCGTCGCGCAATCGCAAGCTGCACCGCCCCAACCCGCCGATATTGGTCTATGTCGGCTATGCCTGTCTCGGCGTGTCGATCGGCCTGTCGGTGCTGATGACCTTGCTCGCGCTGTCCCAGTTGATCCGCGGGTAGCCGGTTCGTCGCAGCGTCGCAGCGTCGCACGGCCCGCTGTCGGACGGGGGCTGCACATGACCCGCCTAAAAGGCGATCGGCAGATATCGAGACCGAAAGCTGCCCGGCGGCAAACGCCCCACTTGCGGTCGTTAGTCCAACAATGCAGCCTACCTAAAAGCAGCCGGAGATTCATCCATCTTTGAGCGTAGTTTCGAGGGACACCGATGTTTGGAAATTGGCTCCTGTTAGTGCTCACCTGCGCAACCGCGGGTATTGGCACCGAGGCGTTCGGGCAGTTTGTTCCTCCCAAGCCGGACGTTGTCCGTCGTCAGAACATTTGGCGCATTTCGCGGCGTCGATTAGCGGAGAGCGGGCCTCGTCTGGGGGTTGATGTTAAGCGGCGAGCTTGCGGTGTTGCAAGCGCCGATGTTCGATGGTCTGTTGTTTGATCCTTTCGCGC
>JBBRSN010000051.1:0-31389 GCA_038245375.1 Sphingomonadales bacterium
ACACCGTCTTCGATGACTATGATCATATCGTCTCGACATGTTGCGACGCATGGAATTTCTTTGCCAACGACACCGCCCGCGTCGCTTCCATAACAACCCGAAGCTGGGCACAGGTCGATCTTTAAGGCCGTTGGTATCACCTGCTTCTTAAATCAAAGTTTCGATCAACTGCGACGGCGTAGTGAGTATATGACCAGTGCGGTACACGATGACCGCTACTGGGCGATTGCGGCCCGACAGCTTTGAACACCCAACGGATCACCGGACAGTAGGTCATCTGCTCCCGAAAGCCCGCGCCCCTTCCATCCGACCAATCAGCAGCCACGCGCTACGGCACCGTCACCGTCATCTGCGCCGGTTGGTTGACGGTGATTACCCCGGCCCAGGCGCACATCAGCTTGCAATTGGTGTCGAGCGCGGGGAGGTTGGCGATCGTCACGGTCGGCGTGCCGGGGACCCAGGGCGCGGGGATCACCGGCAGGCACGGCATCGGCGTCAGCACGCCGAGCGCGGCGGCGGTGGCCGAGGCGACGGTCGGATTGGCGAGGCTGCTGCACATGCCGAACGGCGTGATGTTGACGATCGGCACATTGTCCATGATCGTGCCCGACGGAAAGTTGCAGGCCGTCACCCGGTTGATCGGCAGCACGTTGAACGGCGCCGGCGCGGCGCCGAAACTGCACTGCAGGATCGCGGTGGAGGTTACGTCGGGGGTCGACATGGGTGGGTCCTAACCAGCTGGTTTAGCCCCTCCCCTTCAGGGGAGGGGCTTTGAAGCACTCACCGGCTGACATATTGCCCGTCCTTCTGGCGTTCGCGGCGGATGCCGTCGATCAGGTCCGCGGCATGGATGACGGGCGGGGTGCGCGCGACCGCCATCAGCGCAGCATAGCGCAGCACGTTGATGATCGCGCCGCCGGCCAGTTCATGGTCGCGCGCGATGCGGGCGAAGTCGATGTCGGCGGCGATCTCGACCCCGCGCGCGGCACCGAAGGTTTCGCGCCACAGCCGCTCGCGCTGTGCGACATCGGGCATCGGGAACAGCACCGCCGACTGGAAGCGCCGCGCGAACGCCTCGTCGAAATGGCTCTGCTGGTTGGTGGCGAGGATCACCACGCCGGGAAAATCCTCGAGCCGCTGGAGCAGATAGGCGATCTGCTGGTTGGCGTGGCGATCATTTGCCGAGCTGGCGTCGGTGCGCTTGCCGAACAGCGCATCGGCCTCGTCGAAGAACAGGATCCAGTTCTGGTGCTCGGCATGGTCGAACAGCGAGGCGAGGTTCTTCTCGGTCTCGCCGATCCATTTCGACACCACACGCGACAGGTCGACGCGGTAGACCGGCACCTCGACGCGCTTGCCGATCAGCGCCGCAGTCAGCGTCTTGCCGGTGCCCGGCCCGCCATAGAACAGGCAGCGATAGCCGGGCTTGAGCCGGCGACTGAGGCCCCACTCGTCCATCAGCGTGTCGCGATGCTGCTGCCACGAGACGATCATCTCAACCTGCTCGCTGACGCGCGCATCGAGCACCAGATCGCGCCATTCGAGCGGGGTGGTGATCGGCGTGGCGGGGAAGTCGGCCGAGGCGCGGGCGACGAACTCGGCGCCCTTGAGCAGCAGGTGCATGCCCGGCGCCGAGACGCGCAGTGCGCCGGCCAGCGGCGGTTCGTCGGGGTGACGCAGGTCGACCACCAGCACGCCGCGCCGCACCAGCGGCGCATCGGGCGCGAACAGATCGTCAAAGGCGAGCCGCGCGGCACGATCCTCGCCGGCAAGCAGGAACAGCGCGGTTTCTGCGCTCGGCAGGAAGCCGGCATGCGATTGCCCGGTCAGCCCGCCGAATTCGGTGAAGCGCCGCCCGGTCGCCTGGTTGGTGAGCAGGAACGGGTCGAGCGCGGCGGGCGCGAGATAGGGCGCCAGCGCCAGCGCCAGCACGAGCCGCTCGGCCGGCGCGAGGTTCAGTTCGCGGACCAGTTCGGCATAGGGGCCGCTCGCCCTGGCGAGCGATGGCGGACCCGGCGGTTCCGGCGGCGTCTCCCCCTCCCCGCCTTGCCCGCCATAGGCGGCGAAGCGCGCGCTCATCACGGCCTCGAGCCAGGCGAGTTCGCCGGCGACGACTCGGCCATTGGCGGCGAGGCGGCGCGGCGGCAGCGCGGCGTTCACCACGTCACCTGCAACGGCACTGGCATCCAGCGATGAAGGATCGTCGCGAAACTCCACGGCACGCGGTCGACCAGCACGTCGACGCCCTTGCGCTGGACCTGCAGCCGCCAGCTGTCGTCCTCGTGGCGCAACCGCCCGTCGCGCTGCAGGAAGGTCTCGCGCAGCCCGGCATGCGAGGTGCCGGCGATGATCGGCCAGTTGGCGATCACCGCCGTCATCAGCCCGTCGCACATTTCGAGGTCGGCCGGCGCGGCGTCGAACGACGGCAGCACCGGCTGCGCGCTGGGCAGGCCGCAGAGCAGCTTGTTGAGCACCAGCTCATGCTCGGGCGCGTCGAGCCGCGCGTCGACGATATATTGCAGCAGGTGGACCGCGCGCGTCATCGCCTCGACATCGGCAAGGCGCATCTTGCCCTCGTCACCGGTCGTCAGCACGCCGAGCCGGTCGAACAATGTCGGCAGATAGGGCGAGAACAGCACGAGGCCGGCATTGGCGATGAAGATCGGCTCGCCGGTTTCCGGCGGCGGCTCCTCGACCGCCGGCTTGGTGGCCGAATCGGCGGGTGGGCGTTCGTTCAGCATGGCGCGCCGCGACGATGGCGGATCGCGCAGCGCCGCGGCAAGCGCCGAATCGCCCGCCGCCTGTGCCAGCCGCGCCGCCTCGGCGCGCAGTGGTGGCGCCGCGCGCGCGTCGCCGCCGATGAATTCGCCGACAAGGCGCGCAACACCGCGTCGCACATCATGCCCAGGCGCGGCGGCAAGATCGAGCAGCAGCGCCCAGAGCTGGGTCGGGTCGAGCCGCGGCGCGCCGAAGGTCGTGGTGCGACGCTGCGCGGCGGCGAGCATCATCGCGGCGTCGATCCAGCCGCGCGCGGCACGCGGCGCGAACAGCTGGGCGAGCCGGCCGAGCGCCTCGGGCGGCAACAGCGCGACCCAACGCGCGCGCGACGCGGCACTGCCGCGCTGCTCGCGAAGATGCGCGACAAGGCGAACCTCGCCACGATCCAGCGCTTGCGCGAACCAGCGCACGAACATCGCGGCATCGCTGCCGCTTGCGCTGGCGCCATCGAGCCACGCGATCAGCCGGTCGAGGTCAACGATGCCGGCCGTGCCCCGCGACCCGGTTGGCGCCGGCGGCGTTGCCGATGGCGGCGGCGGGGCCACGGGCAGCGGCTCGCCCAGCGCCGCGACATCGAGTTCGGCACCGTCGAGCGCGGCGGCCGCGGCGCGCAGCAGCATGTCGAGCCGCGCCGCCGCGCTGCGCCCGGCGAACAACTTTGCCAGCGGGCCGCCGCCGCGCGTCGCCCATGGCACGAGCCGCTCGAACAGGCGCAGGCGCGCGGCCTCATCGAGCGGCTGGACAGCGCGACGCAGCCGTTCGATCACCGCTTCGCGCGTCGCGCCGGCGAACAGCCACGCCAGTTCGGCATCGCTGCGCGACACCAGCGTGGCGAGCAGGTCGCGCGGCGCGGCGCGATCTGCCGACCACCACGCCGCGCTACCATGGTCGAGCCAGTGCGCGAGCCGCGCGAGATCGTCGAAGCGGTCACCGGGGCGGCAATAGGATTTCGCGAAATCCACCGCTTCGCCGCGCAGCACGCCGGCGATCAGCAGCGCCGGATCGACCTGCAGCATGCCCGGCGGCAGGTCGGGCACGAGACAGGCGAGGATCTCTTCGGGCAACAGCCATTGCTGCAGCCGCGCGACCAGCGCCGGAATTTCCGCCGGCGTGGCGCGCGCGACGCGGCGTAGCAGCGCGGCAAACCATGGCGCATCGGCGATAGCGATCTCGGGCAATTGCTCGCCCAGTTCTGCCGGCCGGCCGGTGCGCAGGAACAGCTCGACGCGCTGGCGCAGGTCGGCGTCGCCCTTCCTCGGCGGCGGGGGCAAGGCATCGATCAGCGCGACGGGCGGTGGCGCGCCGTCTAGCCGGCGGAGACCATCGCGGACACGCGCCGCGATCTCGTCGGTCGATGCCGCCGCGGCGCGCGCGATACCGTCGAGCAGGTGGCGCGCAAGCGCGCCCGGATCGAAGCGCGTGCCGGCAGTGCGCGCGAGCCACGCCGCCGCGAGCCGCCAGACGAGCCGCTCGAAGCCGGCCGCGTCGCGCGTCACCAGCGTCGCGACGGCGTGGAGCCGCGACAGCGCGGCAAGCTGTGCGGCGATCGCCTCGGCATGGACCGGATCGAGCGCGGCGAGCAGTCGCTGGCGATCCTGCGGGGCGAGTTCGGCGGCGAGCCGGTCGAGCGCCGCGGGATCGGCGGCCGCGCGGCGCAGCGCCGCAGCGGCGTCGTCGGCCGGCCCGGCGGCGGCGAATTCGGGCGCCAGAACCGCGGCGAGCGCCTCGCTGCCGGCGACGGGCGCAGCGCGCAGCACCGCCGCGACGCGTGCACGCATCGCCGACTCACTCGTGCCGGCGACCCCGGCAAGCGCGCGCAAAAGCCGCGTCAGCCAGGTACGCCGCTGATGCCGACCGGTCGCGACGAATAGCTCGGTCAGCGCGAGGCGGTGCAACAGCCGTGCGAACTCCGCTGCGGTGCGGGCGAGCAGCGGCGCCATGTCGTGCAATTGCGCGAACATCGCGAGGTCGGCGACGATGCCCGACGCGCTCGATGGCTTGAGTTCTGTCACCAACCGAATGAATAGCGCGGCATCGATATGGCGCCACAGCGCGGGACGATCGCCGGCACGCAACATGGCAAGCAGCGGTGCGACATCGCCGGCGCGCGCGGCGGCGAGCGCACGGGCCTCATCCTCGACCACGGGCGTCGGCAGGTCTGCCGGCACGATTTCGTCGAGCAGTTCCTGCAGCACGCCGGGCAACGAAGGGCGCAGCCCGGTGCGTGCGCTGGCGCGTGCCGCCGCCTCGGCAAGCAACCGGACCAGCTCGGCATAGGCAATGCCGGCGCGGCTCGCCTCATGCTGCAACAGATGCGCGACGAAACGCCGGCGGTTGAAGCGCGTGCCGGGGTCATGCAGCAGATAGGTCAATGTCAGCCAACGAAGTACCGGGCGGAGATCGGCGGCGAACAGCGGTTTCGGTGCGGCGCGTTCGCTCGCTTCGATCTCGTCGAGCAGTGCGAGGATGACGTCGGCCGCCTCGGGGTCGAGCCGCCGGATCAACCCGGCGAACAGCCGGTCGTCGAGCAGCCGCACCAGCGCCTGGAGTGCCGGACGGTCGTCGGCGAGGCGGCGGACCAGCGCGAGCAGCGCGGTGTAGTCGCCATCCCGCGCCGCCTGCAGCGCGGCGGTCGTATCGATATCGCCGGCGACCGGCGTTGGTGGCGGCGACGGCGGCGCCTCGCCGATCTCGCCCAACAGTTCGCCGAGAACCGTCGGGAGCGAAGAGCGCAGCCCGGTGCGTATCCGCGTCATCGCGAGCGCATCGCCGAGCAGGCGGAGCAACGCGGCATAGTCGATGTCGAGCCGCGCCGCCTCGCGTGCCAGCAGGTGCGCGAGGAAGCGACGGCGATTGAACTGCGTGCCGGCATCGCGCAGCAGGAATTCGAGCGTCGCGATCCACAACAGCCGCTCGAGCGCCGGCTCGGCAAGGCGCGCGAGCGGCGGCGGCACCGGGCGAGCGCGGTGCGCGAGGACGACGTCTGCGATCACCGCGAGGATCACCGCCGCGTCGGCCGGTGACAACAGGCCAAGCAGGGCGTGCAGTCCGGCAATCCCGATCTGCACGACCAGCCGCTCAAGCACATGGCCGCTGCGGGCGTGGCGGCGGAGCAGCGCGACCAGCGCGTCGGGTTGTTCGGCGAGCAGCGCCGCGAACATCGCCCCCGGGTCGAAACGTTCGGCGCGCGGCGCCCAGGGCGCGGTGCCGGTGACGAGCCATGCGGCAAAGCGCTCGCGCAGCGCCGCGGCGGGATCGATCAGCCGCGTCGCGTCGGACGGCGCGACCCGCGCGCGGTGCAACGCCTCGCCCAGCGCCTCGCCGAGCGCGCGTTCGAGCGCCGCCAGCGCATCGCTTTCGAGATGATCGGGGCGCACCTCGCCAAGGTCGAGGTCGATCCGTCCGAGCCGCAACCAGGCGTCGCCCGGCGCCAGCGCATCGCACACCCGTTCGAGCACCGGCGGCATCAGCCGCCACGCCAGCGCTTCGAGCCGCGGCCGCAGCGCAAGCGCCGCGTCGGTATCGGGCAGCGCGGCGCGCAGGTCGATGCGGCCGATGCGGTGCGGCGCGACCACCATCATGCGTTCGCCCACCGGTCCGGCAGGACCATGGCTGTCACGGCGCTAGAGGGTGAACTCGTCATCCTCGTCCTTCTTTTTCGAGCCGGACGGCTTTTTGGGGACATAGTCCTCGCCCATCATGTCCATCGTGCCGCGGATGTCGTCGACCGTTTCGTCGAGCGGCAGGAACGGGCCGCGCGCCTCCTTCGGGATCTGGTCGTAAATGTCGCGCGGGATGGTGAAGCGCATCCCCTCCTCGACCAGCTTCTGTGCCTCGGAGCCGTCGATATCGTCGTCGCCCGTGCCGTCGAGTTCGTCGAGCGCCTTGTCGAGCGCAAGCAGCGTCTCGTTGCCCTTGAACTTTTCGTCCTTGAGCATCTCGCGAAATTCCTTGTGCTTCTTCTTCAGCGCGCGGACCGCCTTGATCGCATAGATGCCCGACTTCTTCACATGGCCGAGATAGGTCTCCGGCTTCGCAGTACTCTCCGAAAGGTGCAACTTGGTCTGCTCGAACGGATAATCCTTGTTGTTGGTCAGGTGGTCGAGGCCGGCAAAGTTGAGCTGGAACTTGTTGAGATCATGGATGGCGTCGCCCGTCTTCGCCATCTTCTCGCGCGCAAGATATTCGCCGACCGTCCCCTGCAGCGACAATTCCGGCCACGGCCTCGGCTCGCGCTCCTCACCGTCCTTGTCGAACTTGATGTCGTCGAGGCCGGCGTTGAAGCGTCCCTCGGTGGTCATGTAGTTGACGATCTCTTCCTGGTGCGTCAGCGTGAAATCCTCGTCGGACGAACTCTCCTCTTCCTGCGGCGTGAACCTGCGCTTCTTGTTGATGCCGCGACGACGCTGGAATTCCTCGATCAGCGCTACATCGTCGCCTTCCTCGGCAGTGAGGTCGCCCGATTTGCCTTCGTTCAGAAGTTGCCCGATCTCGTCTTCGGTAAGATCAGCTATATCGACCTGCTCGCCTTCGCCATCGACCACGCGCTGCACCACAGACGCAACCCGCCCCGCACCGCTGCGCTGGACCGGTTCGCCGGGCGCAGCGGACAGCGCCCGTGCGCCCATCATATCGGCTTCCTGCTCAAGCGCATTGTCGTCGTTGATCGGGACGCCCGCCTTCAGCTGTCCAACCTTCATCTGGATCGTCGGCTTCACGCGCCCCTGCGCCTGCTGGACGACATGCCACGCCTCATGCGGCAGATGCTGCCCCTGCCCCGACGCGAGATGGATGTCGGCGCCCTGCGCAAAGGCATAGGCATTGAGCTTTGCCGGCCTGGCGGAATTGTGGTGTACCCGGACATGGTCGAGCGACATGCCCGATAGCGCCTCGACTCCCGCCTTGAGCTGGTCGGGCATGCCGGTCCGATTGGCGACGCGCTGCACCGGGGCGGCAGCGTTGAGCGTCGCGGCGATCCGGGCCAGCCGGTCGCCGTGCGGACCGGCGGCGCGCGCACCCGGCGCCGTCCCGGGCGATGCCAGCGTCCGGTCGCTCCGTTGACGATCGGTATATTGGCCGCTCACGCCACGCACTCCGCTTCGGCCGCGCCGCTCAGCCGTTCGGTCCAGTAACCGCGCCGGTCGACCGGCCAGACCGTCCAGCGTGCCGGCGGGCGGGCGCTACGGACGTGGCGCTCGATCACGATGTGATCGCCGCCCGGCGCCAGCGCCGCACTCAGTTCGCGCCGGTCAGCGTCCTGACGGGAGATCTCGACATCGTCGTCGTCGAGGATGCCGACATACCAGAAACGCGGCTGGTCGAGCGCCGCCGCGGGCAGCGCGTGGCGATCGAGGCCGATACGCAGCCGCCAGGTCCGCAAGTCCGCGGCGACCGGCCGCGCGGGACGCGGTTCGTCGCCCGACCATGCGGCCGGCGTCGCTTCGCGGCGACGGAAGTCGAGCCCGGCATAGACCTGATATTCGCCGAAGCTCCGCGCCGTGCCACAACCGAACGCGCCGATACCATGTTGCTCGAGGAAACGCCCGACCTTGTCGTGGCTGACGGCGTCGCGCTCGCGCCCGGTAACCGACACGCCCTGCCCGGCGACATGATCGTCCCAGTGGCGCACACGCAGCCGCGGCGACTCCTGATGCCACAGCACATGGGTGACGGGGTGGAACAGGTCATAACCGTGCGTGAAGGCGCGGATCGCCAGCGTCAGTTCCTCGCCGTCGAAATAGAGCTCCGGGTCATAAGGAACGTCGGCGACGAAGCGGCCGGGCGCGAAGACCATCCCCGCGCCGAGGAAGCGCGCGCGCATCGGCACCGCGCGCGTCGCCGCGTCGGTCATCGGTCGCGCGCCGAACGAGACGTTACCGTTCGGATTGAAGCCGTTGAGCTGCAAGCGCGTCGCGACGTCACTCACCCCGCGCGGCACGTCGGGGTCGTAATTCGCCGGATAGGTCGAGAGCAGCATACGGCTGGTGCCACACCCTTCGGCCTGTTCGATCAGCAGGCGATCCCAGTCCTGCACGAAGCGGTGGTGCGAATCGAGCTGAAGGAACCAGTCCTCGCCGTCATAGCGCGCCATGATCTCGGCCCGCGCCCAGCAGGCGCCACGGCTGTCCTGCCACGGAACGTCGATCAGCCGCATCCGTGCCGGTTCGGGCGCGGACGGGCGCGGCTCGTCCGTGCCATGCTGCCAGCACACGCCGAAGCGCAGCTCATCCGGCCAGCGCGCGCGGGCGACGCAATCGCGCAACGTCGGGATCAGTTCCGGATCGCGATAGGCGGCGATCGAGACGAAGATCGTCATGCCAGCCCTCCGGAGCTGAGCGCATCCGCCGCGATCTCGCCCGACAGCCGGTCGAGCCAATAGCCACGCCGGTCGGTCGGCCAGACCGTCCAGCGCACCGGGCGCCGCGTCGAGCGGACCGCGCGGCTGATGACGATCGGCCCATCGGTCGCGGCGATCGCGCTGCGCAATTCGGTGCCGCGCAGATCCTCGCGCATCAACTCGACGTCGTGCGCGTCGTGCAGGCCGACATACCAGAAGCGCGCACTGTCGAGCGCCGACGGCGCGAGCGCGGCACGATCGATGACGATGCGCACCTGCCAGTCGCGCGGGCAGGCAAGCAGATGGCTGAGCGGCTGGACCAGCGCCGGGACGGCACCCTCTCCCGATGCTTCGTCCCATGGGCGGTGCCACACCGAATAGCCGGTCTCGCGCCATGCCGCGATCGCAGCGGCGTGGCGAACGACGACGACGGGCGCGGCGCCATCGCCCCAGGGCGCGGCCGCGACGCCGTCGGCGACGACGAGCAACGCTACCGACGGTCCGCCGGCGGCCAGCGCGGCAAGATCGGCGGCGGTGCCGGCGAAACCGACCAACAGGTCGACATCGAGCGCGGCAATCGTCGCGGGTAGCGCGATGGGCGCATCACAATGCACCGGCATGGCGACCCCATAGGCCGCGTGAAGGCGGGCGGCCCACTGCTCCGCGACGCCGGCGTCGCCACTGCCCGCAGACGCGACGAAGGCGATCCGCGCCGCATCGTGCCAGGGCGGCGCGTCATGCGGCGGGAAAGCAAATTCGCGCTGCCACGTTTCGGCATCGCGCACCGAAAAGATGCGGTCCAACAGGGTTCTGTTGCCCGCGTAATGCGGGTTGGCGAGCATCGCCGAAGCGCCCGCCGCGCTGCTATGCGACCCGCTATCGGAGTGAAACAAATGCCAGGCGCGCTGCTCGACCTGCTCGGTAGCACCGATCCGCCCGAGCAGTCCGGCCTTGTGCAGCCAGGCGTCATCCTCCTGCCCCCAGCCCTTGAATCCGGTCGGAAAGCCGCCGTGGCGCCGCAGAAAGTCACGCCGTACGAGCCACATGCCGCCAGGGGCGCCGTTCCACATCGCGCCGAGCACGCGGATTGGTCGACAGCTATCGGGGGCACATTGTCCCGCGATGACCGCCATGGTCGACGCTTCATCGAGATAGTCGATCGTCGCGAACGGCGCGAGATAATCGAGCTGGCGCGCGAACAATTCCTGCCGCGCGCGGCGGACGAAATCGCTGCCGAAGATCAGGTCGCCATCGCACCACAACAAGGTATCGGCGCGCGCCAGCGCGATGCCGGCGTTACGCGCCGTGGCGCGGTCGAAGGCGCCGCGCATCGGCGTGAAGACATGGTCGGCGTCCCAGCGCCGCGCCAGCTCAAGCGCAGCGGGTTGATCGCCCAATTCGGACAGGATGACCTGATCGACCGCGTCGCATCGCCGCAGCCAGGCCAGCGTCGAGTCGAGCAAATGAAGCCGGTCGCGACCGCCCGTCGGGATCACCACCGAAACACCGTCCCCCATCGTTACGCCCCCACCATGATGACATCGCCGGCGCTGCCGGACGCGTCGATCGCGCCGTCGAGCTTGTCGAGCCAGCGACCCTGGCGATCGGTCGGCCAGATGGTCCAGCGCGCCGGCGGCCGCGCCGAGACGAAGCGGCGTTCGAGCACGATCGGGCCGACGCCCGACGCGAGCACCGCGCGCATCTCGGCGCGGTTGGCGTCGTTGCGCGCGATCTCAACACCCTCGGCATCGTGGAAGCCGACATACCAGAATTTCGGATCGTCGCGCGCGGCGGGGGGCAGCGCCTGCTGATCCAGCGCGAGGCGCACGGTCCAGGGACGATCGATCGCGCCGCCCGGCACGCCGCGCCGCGGGGTCGCCGGCGTATCGCCGTGCCGCGCCGCCATGGTCGCGGTGCGGCGTCTGAAATCGATCCCGGCATAGACCTCATACTCGTCGACCGAGCGCTGGTCGCCGCAGGCGAACGGGCCGATCGGCCGAACGGTCAGGAAGCGCTGGACCTTGGCGAGACTGGCCGCGTCACGCTCGTGCCACGGCTGCGCCACCGGGTTGCCGGCGACATGATCGTCCCAATGCTTGGTCCGCCCCAGCCGTGTATATTCGTGCCACGCGACATGCGCGCCAGGGTGAAACAGGTCATAGCCATGCGTGAAAGCGCGCACCGCAAGGCTGATTTCCTCGCCGATGAAATAGAGTTCGGGGTCGTACGGCACATCGGTGATGAAGCTGGCGGGTGCGAACAACAGGTGCCCTGAGACGAAACGCGCGCGGATCGGCGCACCGTTGCGCTCGGCGGCGGCGATGTCGCCGAACTGGAAGGTGGGGATACCCTGCGCGGTGAAGCAATCGAACCGCATCCGCGTCGGCGCGGGGTCGTGCGACAGCGTCGCCGCCGGATCATAGGGTGCAGCATAAGTGGTCAGCACCGGCCGCGCCGCACCGCTCTTCTCGGCCTGGTCGAGCAGGATCGCGTCCCACCCGTCGGCGAAGCGGTGGTGCGAATCGAGCTGCAGGAACCAGTCCTCGCCGTCGTGCAGCTTCATAACCTCGGCGCGCGCCCAGCACGCGCCCCCGCTCTCGCGCCACGGCACGTCGATGACGCGCATCCTGCCGCCATCGAGCGCGGGCGGCGGCGCCTCGCCCGCGCCATGCTGCCAGCACACCCCGAAGCGCAGTTCGCCGGGCCAGCGCGCGCGCGCCAGCGCATGTTCGATCGTCGGGACCAGCTCGGGGTCGCGATAGGCGGCGATCGAGATGAAGATGGTCACGCGCTCAACCTATCCGAAGCCAATAAGGGGTACCGCCATTCTGGTCGGTGGTGATGACGTTGCTGTCATAGGCGACCCCGCCCAGCACGAGGCTCGAACTGATCGTCTGCTGCATGCAATAGCCGGGCGCGCCGATCTGCGGCGACGAACTGCTGCCCGAGCGCCAGAATTGCTTGAAGTTGGTCAGGCTGACGATCTGCTGCGCGTTGATCCCGCAGCTCGCGCCGATATAGATGCCCGGTATGTAACCGGCATCGCCCACCACATCGCCCCACGTCCCGGCATAATCGAGCACATTCTGCGGGTCTGTGCCGGCACGCACGCCTTCGAGATCGAGGAACACATTGACCCCGCGCGGCAGACCGATCGCCTGGCAGTTGCTCGCGGCAAATTGGCCGTAGGTCATGCCGAGTTCGCCGGTCGGGTCCCATGGCGACGCCGCGACGTGCTGGACGATCATCAGCGCGAGACCGGCCTTGAGGATAATCTCCGCCTCGGCCCGGGTGATGTTGCCCGATGGGCTCGCCGGATCGGTGACGTAGTTGCGCGGCACATAGCGCAACGCAAAGGCGAAGCCGGCCTTGCGGAAGTCCGCCGCCGTCGTGCTGGTGAGCGGCGTGTTGCAGTCGAAACCCTTGCTGCCGGAGGGCGACTTTTCAACCTTCGGCGCGGGTGTGGGTGTCGGTGTGGACGTGGGCGGTGGAGGAGCAGGGGTCGGGCTCGGCGGTGGCATTGATGTCGGCGACGGCGGTGGTGGTGGCGCGGGCGGTGGGGGCGTCGGCGCCGGCGGCGTGGGCGAAGGCAGCGGCCACGGCGTCGGTGACGGTGGCGTGGGTGACGGCAGCGGCCATGGCGTCGGTGACGGCGCCGGTAGCGGGGTCGGTTCGGGTGGCGCATGCTCGCGCGAGGCGAGCCACAGCCGGATGCCCCAGGTCAGCAGCGGCCAGATCCAGTTGGTCCACAAGGCACCCAGCCAGCTCCACACCGAATGCGGATCGTCGGGTTCGTCGGGTTCTGACGCGGTCGGTGTCGGCGTGGGTGCCGGCGGGGTCGTGGGTGTGGGAGTCGGCGTCCATGACGGCGCCGGGGTCGGGGTCGGGGTCGGGGTCGGCGTGGGCGGCGGTGTCGGCGATGGCCAGGGCGACGGTGATGGCGGTGGTGATGGCGACGGCGTCGGTGACGGCTCCGGTGTCGATGTCGGTGTCGGTGTCGGTGTCGGTGTCGGCCATGGGCTGGGGCCGACGCTGGTCAGGAAATCGACCAGCAGCCGGCTTGCCGCAGCCTGGCGCAGGCCGTGGCAGCCGCACTGCGCGTCGGTCCAGTCGAGATAGAGCCGCTCGAAGCGGGCCATTTCGGCGGGCGTGAGGAACAGGCAGTCGAGCACGACATGGGCCGGGGTGTTGGCGCGCACCACCGCCTCCGACTCCTGCCGCCAACTCAGGTCGCGCCACTCCGCGCGTGTCGCCGAAATGATCGCGGTGATGCGAAACTGATAGGGTGCCACCTCGGCGTCGCTCGGCTGCACCGGCAGCGCGTCGCGCAGCAACACCCATTCGACGACATGCAGCCGCGCATGCTCGACGACGCGCTGGCGACGGCTTTCGCGCAGCAGCTGGCGGATCGCGGCGATCGCCTGCTCCTCGTCGTCATGCTCGCCGAGCCACCACCATTGCCCGTTGCGGTCGACGCAGACGATATAGATCGACACCGGGCCGCTGAGCGTGCCAATCCGGTAGCCACCCGGATCGGCGATCGCCGAGGCGATCGCCTCGTTGACATAGCGCCCGGCAGTCGGCGACGGCCCGGGCGGCGCGCCATCGTCGCCGGCGACGAACGGCGCGACCGGCCGGAACAGCCGGCCGATCGATCCCGCCATCTCGTCGGGCAGCGGTTGGCCGAAGCGCGGCGCGGTCGGGTCGTTGTCGGCGCTCCAGATGCGCCCGCCCTGGCGCGGATTGCGGTTCGCTTCTTCGGTCGCAATGTCGAGCAGGCCGAGCTGCAGGCGGCTCAGCGCCTCGACCCCCGACGCGCCGCGCCCCGAGCGCCGGCGGCGGAAATCGGCGCCGCGCCCGCGATGGCGGGTCAGCGGTGCGACGCGGCGCAGCATCGCCTGTTTGGCACGGATCAGCGCGGCCTCGGCCCGACTGCTGTCGCCGGGCGACCACGACCCGCCCTCGCCGTCCCTGAATTGCTCGGCATAGAGCGACAGCAACAGATCGAGCACGCCATTGCGCCGGGCGTCGATCGGGTCGGTTTCGGCACTGATCGCGGCAAGCCCGGCTGCATAGTCGTTGCGCAGCAGCTTCTGCTCGACCACGTCGGGGACGATCGGCAGCAACGACTGGGTGGCATAGGTGGCGCTGCCACCCGCCGTGACCGAGAACAGCGTGCGCACGAAGGCGAGCTGGCTGAAATAATCCGCCAGCATCTGGTCGAAAGGCATGAGATAGCCCTTGAGCTGCTTGGCCTGCCCTTGCCGCACGAGGGACGCGCCGGGTGGCAGGCCGGTCGCTCCGACCCCGTAGACGCGCGGGAACTGGTCCTGGATCGAGCTATAGGCGGCAAGATCGCGATATGTCGCGGACGGCGCGCCGAACTGTTCCTCATATTCCTGCCGCAGCGGCCAGCTGCGGCGCTGCTGCTTCCAATATTGTTCGAGCAGCCGGCGGACGCGCGCCGGATTGGGTTGCACCGGGATATTGTTGCGGAAGAGATGGATGGTGAACCGGTGGTCGCGGGTCGTGCCCTGCAGCCACCAGATGCCGTCGCGCGGTCGCACCATCTCGTCGCCCGGAACATGCGGCTGCGGCCGACCATCGACCTCGACCGAAAAGCTGTCGATCGTCAGCACGCCGGGCGAGCCGGACAACGCCTGGACGAGATCGTTGACCGAGATCTTGTTTTTCAAGGGCAGAAGCTGGTCATCGGCGATGAAGCCGCGCAGCATCATCGGCCCGGAAAAGGTATCGGAGGTTGCAGCGAGTGCGGCGCGCTGTTCGGCGAGCGAGCGGCGTGCCGGCTCGGGCGCGAGAAACAGCCCGAGCGCGAACAGCGCGCGCGCCAGCGTCTCCGACGGATCGGCACCGTCCTCGATCTGGATCGCCGCCTCGACGCGCGTGTCGACCAGCCGCAGTACCTTGATCGAGCCGATATCCTCGCACAGTGCGCGGTGACCGCGATAGCAGTCGCGCACCTGCTCGATCAGCGTGTCCTCGGCGCGGCACCCGCTATCCGCATCGCCATCGGCGAGCGGCAGGACGGTGACGTCGTACAGCCCGCGAACCTTGCCCGCGCCGGGTTCCTTGTTGGCGACGAACCAGACATTGGCGACGCCGGCGACGCGGTCGAGCACGACGCGGCGCAGGTCGTTCTCGGTCACCGGATTGCACGGCAGGATCGACCAGGCCGGCATCAGGCCATGGCGTCGCAACGCCACGCGGTCGGCATTGGGCGCGCTGAGCAGATCGGCGACCGGCAGCATCGCACGATAGGGCAATTCGGTCAGCGCGTAGCAAAACTGCTCGAGGATCGTGACGCCGGGGTCCGAATAGTTGAAGTCGGTCCAGACATCGCCGCTCATGCCATAGGCCAGGCTTACCGCCTCGGCGCGCAGCCTGTCATAGTCCGCGCCGGGCTCGGTCAGCGGCGCGCGATCGATTGTACCTTCGGGCGTGGCGTCGGCGGTGGTCATGCCGGACCCCATTCCGACCCAGGCGACGAGGTCGCGCCGGGCATCACATGCGGCCGGTGGTGCCGATGGTGCCCCGAGACGGGCGGCATCGGCGGAATCGGGGTGACCACATGGTTCAACGAGGAGGTCAGGAAATACCAGCCCAGCCCGACGTCATCGGCTTCAGGCGTGACCTCGAGACCGGCCACCCCGAGCACATAGGGACGGTGGCGGACAAAATCGGCGATCGCCCGGCGCGTATAGTAATTTTCCGGGCGCGGGCCGAGCGTATCGTCGGGCCAGGGCGAAAGCCATTTGGTCAGGTCGGCCTTGAGCTGGATCGACCAGTAATCGGGGGTGTCGCTATCGCTGAACTGGCACTCGGCGGTAACCTGGAGCCGCAGATAGGGCGGGTTGGTAACCGCCAGCGAAACGAACGGGCCGATGCATTTCTCGAGCCGGTCGCCGATATTCGACAGCGTGGTCAGGTCGACCAGTGGCACCGTCGGGTCGACGACATTGGGCGTGTTCGGCCCCGCCACGGCGACGACCCACACCTTTCCCGGCGCGGCCATGCCGGTAAAACCGTCCACCGCCGGCACCACCGCGACCTGCCATAGCGACGGCTCGGCCTCAAGCACCAGCCGTTGATAGTCCCAGCCGGCAATGCCATAACCCTTGTGGCGCAGCCGCTCGGCCATCCACATCTGGAACGCGCTGCCGGTCGCCGGCGGCCGCCCGCCGAACGATTGCATCGGCTGGTCGATCGTACCGATATTGGTCAGGCTGGTGATGGTCTTGCTGATCGTCTTGGCCGGCAGCGGGATGCCGAGCGCGTCGGCGCCGCCCGGCCCGATCCAGCTCGCGGTCAGTGCGTTGGCGATCACCGCCTTGACCAGCGGCGCGTTGCTCGTGTCGCCGCGCGCCAGAACGCGCAGCCGGATCGGCTTGTCTAACGGCTGGTCGGGCAGCAGCTGGAGCGTGATGATGCCGCTGTTCGACAGCCGGTTGGTGCCGTCGCCGAGCACGGAGATGCGGTGCCACGCACCGTCGACATGCTGCGCCCATTCGGTCGGCGGCGGGTCGCTCCACCAGCCGTCGGTATTGGCGGCGAGGATGAACAGCAACGCGACCTGCGGCACCGGCTGCGACAGCTGGATGAACAGCGCGTCATACGGCTCGAGGTGCGGCAGCAGCTTGACCGCGTCGCTCGGCGACGGCGCCTTGGCCTTGTCGAACGGCTCGACATTCATGAAGAACACGCTCTGGCTCGCCGGTGCCGCTGGCGCCTGCGTGGCCAATGCCGGCGCAACCGCCGCAACCAGCGCGGTTGCCGTCTTCGGCGATGCCGATGCAGGAGCCGACGCCGCGGGCGGGGTCGGCGGCGGGATCTCGTAGCTCCCCGACGCCGTATAGTTGACCGACAAGCCGGCGGCCATCGGCAGCCATGGCGGGTTGGGCATCGACGGAGGCAGCAGCGCGGCGAGCGCCACCTGCACCGCCGCGCCCATATTGGGGCGCGCCACGGCAACCAGCTGTTCGGCGGCGGCGGCCAGTGCCGTCGCGATCGTCGACGCCGCACCGAGGATGTTGTGCGCCTGCTTCAGCGGCACGGTCGCGCCGGCGCCGAAGGCCGCCTCGTTGGCGTCGAGCCAGCCGATCAGGTTGGACAGCACCGCCGACGCCTGGCCCGGCGTCGCGCCGCGCGCGGCGATGCGTTGCCACAATGTCCCGCGATGGGTGGTGACGTCGCCCAGCGCGGCTTCGAGATCGGCGAGCAGCCTGGCCTGGTCGTCGGCCGATGCGCCGCTCTTGGCGATTGCCTGCTTGACCGCGACCAGCGCCTCGCCGGTCATCGCCGTCAGCACAGCATCGACCGCCGGGGTGACGGTCGCGAGATAGCTGCCATCGGGTGCCTCCGCGTTGACCCGCGACAGCGCGCGCAACGTGCCGATCGAGCGCTTGCCGTCGACCCCGCCGCCGCTCAGCCCGGCGGCACCGGCCTGGCCGAGCGCGGTCGAGGAGGCCATCAGGTTGCTGGTGTAGAGGATGTTGCCGAACGCATAGGCCGGCGCGGCGAGCGTCAGGCGCAGCGCGCTGGTCGCCGGGTTGTAATATGCCGGCACCTCGTCGACCGACTCGATCGGGACTTGCAGCAGGACGCCGTTGGCCAGCGGCGCGGCGGGGTCCGGCTCGAGCGGCGCCGGTGGCGGCGGGCGGCTTGCCGCCGGCATCATGAAGGCCGCGGTCGGCCCGGGCGTCGTCAGGACGAGCGGTTCGGTCGCGAACAGCGGCTGCGACGCGGCGGTGTCGTCGACCTGCCACAGACCGGAATTGACCACGCTGAAGGTGGCACGAAAACTGCGATTGTCGAACAGCGGCGATGACGACACCGTGCCGTCGGCATCGAGCACATAATCCTGGTAATAGCCCTTGAAGCCGGTGCTGGTGACGGGCAGCCCGGCCCAGTCGATCACCACCGACAGCGTGTCGACCGCCTTCACGAACAGCTCCGGCGCGGTGATGTCGAGCGCGGCGCCGCGCGCCGGCGGCAAGCCGAACACCGCGAAATTCTGGCCGGTATCGGCCCGCCCGGTCGCGGTGTTCAGCCTGACCCCGGTCAGGCCCACAACGTCGACCTCGATCTCCACCGCGCCGATCTCGAGTTGCTGTACCGCGGCGGTCCGCTGGAGCTTGACGAGATCGTATGCCGCCTGGCTGGTGGCGGCGTCGTCGCGCAGGTTGCCGATCACGGTCGGGGCCTGCATCGGGTCGGGAAAGCTCTCGACCGGCAGCAACCCGGGCGGCGCGTCGCCGGCCGGCTTGGTGCCTGTCGCGACCAGCGGCGGCGCATCGGCCGGCAGCGTGAAGCTGATCACAAAGCGGCTGCGGTCGTCGATGGTGCGCGCCAGTTGCGCCGACGTACCGAAATCGTCGACCTGGATCCAGCCGCCGGCGGTGCTGTAATAGAGCGCGAAGGTCTGCTTCAGCGCCAGCGCGGCCAGTTCCGCCCTCATCATCAGACTGGCGTCCTGGCCCGGCGGCTCCCACGCGGCATCGCTCGCCGTTTGTGGCTCGTCATATTCGGCGGCAACGCCACGCCGCAGGATGACGAGCCCGATCTCGACCGTGCGTATCCCGCCAACCAGCATCAGCACCGGCGACGAGATGCTGAACCCGAGCTTCGCCGGCTTCATGTCGAGCGAACCGTTCTCGGCACCGATCGCGCCGCCGAACATCGGGAACGGCTGGAGCGTCTCGGGCGCGGCCGGGTCGAGCACGACCGTGCCGCTCAACACGGCCAGCGGCGGCGACAGCGCGTCGCCCGCGGTGCCGTTGCCGCCACTATCGCCAGTGTCGCCGCCGATATCGGTGCGCTTGACGACGCGGTGGACGCTGAGCTCGGTCACCTTGGCCGGCGTTACCTCGAGCGAGCTGTCGGCGGCATAGTCGATCGCCAGCCCCGCCGTGTCGGTACCGGCGGGAAATTGCGCACCGCGCGACACCGAGGCCTGGTCGGTCGGCTGTGCCGCCGTGAAGGTCAGGAACAGCTGGTCGGGCTGCGCGCTGAGGCCGTGCTGCTGCAGCACGTCGTTATAATAGAAATCGACCAGCCGGCGGGGAAAGTCGTTGAGTTCGGCGCGCGCCTCGCTGAACAGCTTGGCGAAGGTGTTCCACAGCGCCGCCTGCGGCGTGTGCCCCTCCATGTTGAGCGAGACTTCCAGCGCGGCGAGCGCCGCGTGATGACCGCGCCGCAACGCGGCAATCAGCGACACGGCAAGATCGTCGAGATTCTCGAACAGGCCGGCGTGCCAGCGCGTATCCGAGTCCGCGCGGTGCCGTGCCAGTGCCTGCTCCAGCGTATTGCCGCCGAGATGGCCATCGAGGCGCCGCAACGGGTCGCCCAGTTGATCGTCGCGGCGGTGGATTTCGGGCTGGCGCAGATGCGCCTCGGCATCGGCCGGCGGGATCGCCGAATGGTCGAGGATAGCGAGCAACCGCGCGAGCACGGTCATCACCCCGCCGAGCCGCGAAGGATCCTGCTGCGCGCGGGCCAGCTGTTGCTGCAGGTCGCGTTCGATGCCCGACAGATCGAGCGCGGCGTGCGTGGCGAGAATCACCGATCGGTCGGTCGCGAAGAACGGCACCCAGTCGCCCTGCGGGCGATCCTGCAGGTCGTAGAAATTGACCAGCGCGCCGTATCGCGCGGCAAAGGCGATCAACTGGGCCACGCCGCGCCCGTCGACGGCAATTTCCTCCGGCGCCGGCGCGCCAGCCACGCGATCATCCTGGCTCGCCGCACCGTTGAGGATGCGCGTGGCGGCGGAATCGAGGATCATCGTCGTGCTCACCCCGTGGGGGGAGGCAGCGTCGCCTCGACCTGGTAGAAGGGGTAGACGATATTGTCGCGCGCGTTGGTCTGGCGCACGACATAGTCGATCGCGATCGCCACCCAGCCGTCGAGAATGGCGTCGCTGACATCGACCTTCTCGACCGTGACGCGCGGTTCCCATTCGATGATCGCGCGCGTCACCATCGTCGCGATCTCGTTGGCGCTGGTGGTGGTCAGCGCGGTGAACACCTTGGAGATCAGGTCGACGCCATAGGTCGCCAGCATCACGCGCTCGCCCAGGCTGGTGGAGAGCAGGATGTGCAGGCTCTCGCGAATGTCGACGTCGCCGCTCGCCATCACCACGGTGTTGTGGATCGGGTCGAAGGTCGGCGGAAAACTCCAGCCGCGACCGAGAAAGGCCGGCTCGACCGGCGGGTAGCTGTTGTCCGCGCTCGGCGCGCGCACCGGCCGCGCCGGCCGTTTGTACGGGGGCAGCGCCCGGGGCAGCGGCGGCAGGCTCACGGGTTCAGCGCCACGGTGGCGCCCTTGATCTGGATCGGCCCGTCGGCGGTCATCTTGGCCGAGGTGCTGGCGGTGGCGCTGAGCGACGTGCCCGCCTTCATGTCGAAGCTGGTGCCGGCCGACATGCTGATCGAACCCGTGGCGCTGATCGTGATGTCCTTGGGGCTGTTGATGGTGATGCCGCCGGTCTCCATCTTGATCGTGTTGCCGGTCACGTCGGTGATCGTGATCGCCTTGTTCTTGTCGTCGATCTTGATGCTCTGGTTGGCCGGCGTGGTGATCAGGATCGACGGATCGCTCTCGGTGAAATTGATCCGCATCTTCGCCTTGGTGGTGAAGCTCTTGACGTCGTTCGGCGCCGGACTGCTGCCGTCGGTCGGCGGATAGGGCGGCGGGTTGGCCTTGGAATAGAGGCTGCCGAGGATCACCGGATAGCGCGGATCGCCGCTGAGAAAGGCGACCACCACCTCATCGCCGATTTCGGGATAGAAGTTCGATCCGATGCCGTTCGAGGCGTAGAAGGAGCCGAAGCGCGCCCACACCCCGTCGGTCGCCTGGAGCAGCGGCAGCGTGACCAGCACGCGAAACTCGCCATCGGGGTCCTGGTTGATCTGCTTGACCGTGCCGGCCATCACATTGTTGGCCGGCGGCAGCTGGCCCGAGGCGCCGGGTGCGGTGATCTGCGCCGCGCTGGCCGCGAACCAGCCCGGCGACAGGCCCAGTTCGCAGGTCGTGCGCCACAGCCCTTCCGCCAGCTGATGATGCACCCCCGCCACCCAGGCATCGCCGTTGAAACGCGCGCCGAGCCCGGCGAGCGTCACCATGCAGCCCGGCACCGCCAGCGCGCTGCCTTGGAAACGCACCTCGCCGCGCAGCTTGGCAAGCTGGCTCTTGACCAGTTCGGCCGACGACCAGTCGGTCAGCTCGGTATCGAGCAGCGCGCCGGACGATTGCTGGAGATAGGCCGACACGCCGAACACGCCGGCCAGCGTGCTCGACGACAGGTTGCCCGGCGTGCTGATGCTGGCGCTCGGCGTCGAGGATTGCAGCAGCTTCTGCGTCGCCGGGTCCCAGGCGAAGCTCTGGATCGCCGAGGGCTTGAGCTGGGTCGCGGCATCGATCTCGCCACGAAAATCGAGGATCGCATCGCCCCAGGTCAGCGCCAGCACGGCCGAGCTGCTGGTGTCGGGCGGCGCGACGGTCACGGTGGCGTCGGCAACGGTCACGACCATGCCGCAGGCCTCGGCGCGCATCACCAGCAGATCCCAGTCGGTGGCGTAATATTGCACGATCGCCTCGTGCTGTACGCTGGTCGAGGTCACCTTGGCGGTCAGGCCCGACGCATTGCCGATCAGTTTCGAACACAGCGCACTGTCGGTGATGTTCTGGAACACGGCATTGGCGCGCGCCAGCGTCATCGCCAGCGCCTTGTCGGTCGCCTCGACCACCAGCCGCGAGGGGCCGTTGACGTTGGTTTCGAGGCCGTGGCGCTGGATCACGCCGGAGAAGATCTGCGTCTGGGTCGAGCCATAGCCGAGCGCGATGGTCAGCGCCGCACCGGGGATCAGCGCGCTGGTCTCGCTGATCGGGAAGGTCTCATCGGCGGCGCTGCCGTCGGACACCACCAGTCGCGCGCGCGGCAACCGGTTGACGCCGGTCCACACGTCGATCGACATGACCTGGATACTGCTGTCGAGCGCCGACCCGTTGGCGCTGATCGCATAGGTCACCAGCACATTGGCGAGCTGGGTGGGAGAAGGTGCGGCCATCAGCTGCTCGATCCACTGAGCGGCGGGAACAACAATTGCGTGCCGGGCGGCACCCCGCGAAAGTTCGACAGGCCGTTATACGCCGCCACCTTGGCGTAATAGCGGCTGTCGCCATAGATGCGGTGGCACAGCAGCGGCAGCGTATCGCCAGCCTGCACCGTCACGAGATGGGTCACGTCGGGCGAGGTCTTGTACGCGCCCTTCGCCAGTTGCGCCTCGCTGGTATAGGATTTGAACGTCACCGCGACCTTGGCGCGGAGCGGCGTCCCGTCGGGCATGAACAGGGTATAGTTGGTGCTCATGCTGACCAGCACGCACTGGAACTGCAGCTGCGCCCAGGCGAGGATCAGGTAATTGGGGCTGTGGATCGCGCCGTTCAGCGTCGCGGTCAGTGTGGTGAACTGCTTGATGCCATCGGCAACGCCGTTGCTGTAGCTCTTCTTGTTGCCCGGCGGCGGGATCACGCCGGTGGCGTCGAAGATCAGCTCGAACGAAATGTCCTCGTCGGCAATGCGGTTGAACTCGGGCGACGGGCCCGGGCTGCCCTGTGCCTGGCGATCATTGTAGCGGATCGAGGTCTTGCGGCTGTAGCTCGCCGGGTTGATCCAGACCGTGAAGGGGTTGCCCGAGCCGCTGACCTTGGTGGTAAAGCTCGAATCCGAATAGGCGGTGATCGTCATCTTGGTCGGGTTGGGCTGCGGCATCTCAGCGCTCCTCGCGCTGGCGCAGCGCGCGCAGCACCTGGCTGACACAGGCGCTGACGATCTGCTCCATATGCGCCGCGGTCAGCGCTTCGCCATCGTCGTGCGCTGCGCCATGTTCGACCGGCGGTGCCGACGGGGCAATCCCGCCAACGGCGATATGAACGCCGATCTCGCTGATTTCCAAAGGCATCCGGTCCTGTCCCCCACACTGCGATCAGGCGACGGTCGCCAGCGCGGCGACGCCGCGCTGGCCACACCGCGATCGCGGGGTCGCATGTGTCCCCGGCACCGTGCCGCCCGGCACGCATGGCACATGATCGCCGCGCGTCACGAGGTCGCCACCGTGCAGGTAACGGTGGTGTAGGCGAGTTCGATCGATTCGATCAGCACGTCGTTGCTCTTGGCGTTGAAGCCGGTGGCTTCCCACTTGACCGGCCAGGCGTTGCTGAAGGTCCAGGTCACGACCGGCTGGCCGGTCGCGCCAAGCAGGCAGACATTGACCACCTGGGTGACGATCGGCGTGCCGAGCGACGAACCGACGGTCTGTGCCGACCAGCGCGCAAAACGCGAATCCTTCGTCATGTAACCGCGCTTCAGCACAAGATTGCCATGCTTGGTGACGCCCGGCACCTGATGGACATAGGCATTTTGCCCACCCTCCGGCACCTCCTCCACCGTCACGTGCGACTCGACCCCCGACACCTCCTGAAAGGCGGCGTCGAGCACCGGCTGTTGCGCGCTGGAACCACTCCCCGCGATATAGACACCGAAAGAAAAGGCCGGCGGCGGATAATAGCCGGGGGTCGCGGGCGTAGGATCGGGCATTGGTTAACGGGTCCGCAGGCACAGGGACGCTAACGCGACACGGGGACGCGACGACGCGCCGCGCCCCCGTCGGGAGATCACTTGATCGATACCGCGAGCGTTTCATAGGCGATCTCGATGCTCTCGACCGCGACCTCGTTGCCGTCCGACTTGAGGTCGGTGCCGGTCAGTTTGGTCGGGAAGGCATTGTTGAGCGTCCAGATCATGCGCGGCGCGCCGAGTTCATCCTGCAGGTTCACCACCACGGTCGAGCGCGCGATCGTGTTCATCGCGATCGTGTTGAACCACGTCCAAAGATTCTGGTCGGTGACGAAGATACCCTTCTTCATCGTCACATTGCCGTATTTCTTTAGCCCCGGCATCTTGATCGGCGCGAAGATCGCGCTGTTGCCGGCGCGATATTCGATCACCTGGGCCTCGGCTTCCAGCCCGGTAACTTCCTGGAACACCGGATTGCCCGGGATTCCCGTCACCGAAAAGAAGAATTTAGGAAGCGGCCAGGTCGTGTTTTCAGCGGACATCGAAGTCTCCTGTCAATGCGAAGAATGAGGATAAGGCGGGTCAGCGTGCTCAGCTGCCCATCGTCTGGGTGAAGGTCAGCTCGATGAATTCGGCCGGATGGATCATCTGGAGTGTTACCGCGACGACCATGTAGCCGTTGAGCACGTCCTGCGAGGTCATCGTCGAGCCGAGCCCGCAATTGACCGTGAAGGCGTCGCTCGACTTCGCGCCCATCAGCCCGCCCTGCTGCCACAGACCGGTCAGGAAGGCCGAGATCGACGACGTGACATTGGTCCAGGTGAGCGCGTCGTTGGCGGCGAAGACATAGCTTTGCAGCGCAAGCTTGATCGTCTGCTCGACATAGATGAGCGTCCGACGGACCTGGATGTAGCGATAGTCCTGGCTGTTGCCGTCGAGCGTGCGCGCGCCCCACACGACATTGCCGCGACCTGGCTGGGAACGGACGATGTCGATCGCCTGGCCATTGGTCGGCACGTTGAAGCCGCCCTGTTCGACGTCGCTCATGGCATAGAGCGGCGACACCACGCTGGCGAGTGCGATGTTGGCGGGCGCGTTCCACACGCCGCTCTGCACGTCGCTCTTGTTCCACACGCCAGCGATCGCGCCGCTCGGCGGGGCGATGTTCATCGAGTCCGCGATCTGTTGCTCGATCTGCGCGAACACCGGCAGCGCATTGAGCAACAAATTGTCGAGCGCCAGTTGCGCGGTCGCGCCCGTCGACGACACCGTGCCGGGGTCGCCCGACGCGCTCGCGCTGTTGGTCGTGACGCCGGTCAGCGGGAACGCCGCGGCGATCGCCTGCTGCACCGATGTCAGCTTCGGGTTCGTCGCGGGAGCGATGGGCAGCGGGCCATAGAGCTTCACCGCCTGGGTGGTGAGGATATTGTTGATCAGGCTGTTGTCCTTGGTCGCATCGCTGTTCTGCAGGTTGGTGAACAGGATGTCGTTCTTCGACACGATCGAGGTGTTGAGCGCCGGGCCGTAGGCTGCACCGTAGCTGGCATTGGCGATATAGGGTGCCAGCGCCGTCCACAGCCGGTTCTGCCGGTCGGTCATGTCGTCGATCGTCGTGGCCGTCATGCATTGCGGCAGATCGAGAATCGCCACCCGATCCTGCAGCGAAGCCGCCTGCTCCAGCATCGCGCCGATCAGCGTCGCGTAATCGGCATCGGGATCGGACGCCGACGCATCATAGAGTTGTGACGCCTCCGGGATGACGATCATCGTCGGGCCCTTGGCATAGCCTGCGGCATTGAGACCGACGAGCAGGCCACCGAGCGACGGATTGGTCGTGTCGCCCAGCGCGACGCTGTTGCCGGTCCAGCCCTGCACCGTCGGGTCTGTTGCGACGACGGGGAACTCTCCGCTCCAGTAGCTGCCCGCCGATACGATATAGCAGTTGCCGCCGCCGTTGGCGTAGAACAGCCGCATCTGCCAATAGAGATTGAACTGGCTGGCGCCAGCGGCCGGGGTGAGCGTGAAGCCCGTCATCACAGCCGTCGGGCTAGCGCCGCCGGAGGGTGCCGGGCTGCTCGCAGACGGCGTGTAGTAAGCGGAAAAGCTCGGCACCGGTGCAACCGCCGCGGTGCCCGAGGCCGATCCGGACGGGGTTGGCGCGCCCGGGGTCAACGCGACGGAAAAGGCCTGCGTCGCCGCACCACCGAAATAGGTGGTGAATTCGGTCATCGACGAGATCTGGACCGCCTGATTGTACAGCGACTTGCCCGTCACCGGGTCACCGGCAAACTGGGTGTAGCCGATAAACACCGGCACGCCGGTCGGTACGCCGACGATCGAGGTCCCGAAGGCATCGATCTCGGTGATATAGACGTTCGGAGTGCTTCGATTGAGATATTTGCTCGTCGCGGTCGCCATGGTGGAATCCTTTTCTACTCTACTTTCCAGGAGGTTGACGGGTAATTACTGGCTCGAATGGGCAGTTACGGCAGTCCGCAGGGTACATCGCGGCGCAGATTCGGGAGGGGTCGGACCGCTTCTGGCGAAACCGTCAAACATAGACGTAAATCTCCGAACTGCCGCTCAGCACATCGCCAGACAGCGCGGGCCACACCGGTGCGGCGGCCGCGGCGGGCAGCCGCGCCACGGTGACATTGTCGCGCCCGCCGCTCGGCGCGTGGCGCTGACCGCTGAGCTTGAAATGATAGGGCGAGATACGGCGCAGCGGCAGCGCGGCCGATGCGGCGAACACCACCGCCTCGTCGCCATTGGGTAACGCTTCCGACGAACGGGTAAAGTCGGCCCCCTGCCCTTCGATCGCAAGATCGGGGGACAGCTTGCCGCGCGTCGAGGGCGAGACGATGTAATAGCGCCAGAAGGTATTGCGCGGCGCGAACGACAAGGTCAGCGACACCGCGCCGACCGCGCCCGTGGCCACATCCACGGGGAATGCCGCGGTCGTACCGACGTCTTTTCGCGGCTGGGCAAGCAGTAGGTCGATCAGGCCGAAGCCACCGGGTTGCCCCGGGACATAGACATAGCCGGTGGCGGAACCCTTGGGCGCGGTGAACGGCTTGCCGGCGGCATCGGCGAGTGCTTCTCTGTAGAAGCCGGCGTCAAGCGCGGCGAGATCGAAGCCGAGCCCGCCCCCGGCCGGCGCGGTAGCAGTGATGACCGGCGCACCCGAAATATCGCACAGGCTGGCGGTGGCACCGGCGGGCGCGTTGATCGACAGCGAAGCACCGGTCAGCGGATAAAAGGCTTCGGCGCCGGTGGGGATACCAGCGCCGAAGGCCAGCGAATCCTCCACCGGTTCAGTGGCAAGGTTCGTGACGTGGAGATTGCGATCAAGCGTGTTCGTGGTGATCGGCAGGTTGGTGATGCCGACGAAGTCGGCGTTGGTCGACACCAGCTGGAAGCTGAGCCACGCCCAGCAGCCCCTGCCTGGCGGGCTGTTCCGCGTCATGGTCTTGAGCCAGGCGACCAGCGCGTCGACGCGCGCGGCATCGACCAGCACAACAAAGCCGGTGCCCTGGTCCCTGAACAACAGACCGAGCGACGCCATTAGCGTGGCGCAGGCGGCAGTCGGCGCGACGGCGAAATCGGGGCAGACGCCGCCGCGATCATTATAATAGCCGTGCCTGAACGCGACGTTAAACAGCGGCTGATACCCCGCGCTGATGGCGCGTTTGGCACTGCTGTTCGCGCGCGCCGTCACGATGTCGTCCGCAGGTCCGGCGCGGTCACCGCATAAGCGCGGCCGAGCATTGCCGGCGCGTTGAATGACAGCATGCGCATCTTGTAAAATGCGCTGGGGAAATAGCGCGTGCCGAGCATTCCCATGACATAGTTGACGTCTACGGGTGAGAGATTCTCGAATTCGAGGGTCAGTTTGTCGATCTCAGGATCAAGCGCCGGCGCATTGTCACGGTTGAAATAGGGAGTCTGCTGGAAATACCCGATGAGACGCGACAGCGCGGCGAGGCCATCGCTGTAATTCTTCTCCATGAAGTTGGCCATGAACATCACATGGACATCAAGGTAGAGTGGTGGTCCGACCACCGCGAGCGAATCGCCCGGGGCAGATGGCGGCTTTGCCGACATGGTCGTTTGCCACGTGCTGATAGAGCTTTCGCGCGTGATATTGTAGACGCACATCACGATCTTGTCTCGCGCCGCAGCGTTGAACGCGCCGGAGTGATCCACCAGACTGGTCAGCGAAATCCATGAATCCCCCCGCCGATCGACATTCTCCAAATATCCATTCGCGAGATCACAAATCGTTTCGAGTGAGTTACGCAGGATATCAGTCGCCATGTCACCTCATCGGCAAATTATCGTCTCTTGCATCTCAATAATTCTACGTATTGATTAAAATTCGCCATCACAGTACCAATATATCTGCAGCAGCTAGCAGTCATAACATATTAGACGCGAATCATCTGACAATACAATGTCAGCAATATAGTACCTTTCTAATACGACAATATCATACCGAAATAATATATCGATTCTCGCAGCATATATTATTTTCAGCAAGACACAGTTCCTCAATCGTTCCCGAATATTATTCGAAAACGATCGCCGCGCTATTTGAAATCGAACCTACGCAATTTCGGAAAAACGCAAACAGGATTGCCTGTCCAAAAATGAGACTCGGCATCGTCTTTTGATGATAGGAAGGACATTGACAGAGTCAAGCAAGATTGGCCCCGATTCGGTGCGAGTTGAGTCACTTAGCCTTTCGCAACGACATGGAGGTCTTCATCAGCCGCGCAAGCGCAGCGCCTCGATCAGTGCGCTAAACGCCGGCCTCGGCTGGCGGCGGCTGGGATAACAGAGATGATAGCCCGAAAAAGGCGGGCACCAGTCGGCGAGCACGCGGACCAGAGCAGCGCCGAAGAGATGGCGGCGCATGCCGGCAGCTTCGACTTCATCCTCAACACCGTCGCGGCGAGCCATGACCTCGACGCCTTGACCACGCTGCTCAGGCGCGACGGCACGATGTACCTGATCGGCGTGCCCGAGCACCCGCACCCCTCGCCCAGCGTCGGCGGGCCGATCTTCGGGCGCAAGGCGATCGCCGGCTCGCTGATCGGCGGCATCGCCGAGACGCAGGCGATGCTCGACTTCTGCGCCGAGCGCGGGATCGTCGCCGATGACCGGATGGAGAAGAGCGACGTCAAATATCGTTTCGTGATCGACAATGCGCCGCTCGCGGAGTGAGACCGCGACAGCCGGTGGCGGGCGGGCTATTACCCCGCCTCCCCCGCCCCGCCACCGGAGTCGTCGCTTGTGAAACCCGCCCTGATCGCGCTCGCCATGCTGCTCACCGGTGCGGCCGCGCCCGATGCCGCCCCTGACTACGCCCTCACCAAGAGCGTCGCACTGGGCGCGCCCGATCGCTGGGACTATGTCGTGTTCAGCGCCGACACGGGCCAGGTCTATGTCGCACATGGCGACCGCGTGACGGTGGTCGACGCCGCATCGGGCAGGATCGTCGGCGAGGTTTCCGGCATCCCCGGCGGCACGCACGGCATCGCGATCTCGCGCGCGACGGGACAAGGCTTCACCGATGACGGCGACGGCGCGCAGGCGGTGGCGTTCGACCTGAAGACGCTGAAGGTCACCCACCGCATCCCCGCCGCCGCCGATGCCGACGGCATCACGCTCGACACGGTGACCGGCCATGTCTTCGTGGTCGATGGCGAGGCGGGCAAGATCAGCGTGATCGACCCGAAGACCAACGCCAACATCGCCACGATCGATGCCGGCGAGAAGGTCGAATATATCGTCTCGGACGGCCATGGCGCGGTCTATGCCGCCGGCGAGGACAAGAGCGACCTGCTGAAGATCGACGTGCGGCGCAATGCGATCGTCGGACGCTGGTCGACGCCGGACTGCGCCAAGCCGCACGGGCTGGCGATCGACGTCGCGCATGCGCGGTTGTTCATGGGCTGCGTCAACAATCTCATGATGGTGGTCGACGGCCAGGACGGGCATGTCGTCGCGCAGCTGGCGATCGGTGCGGGCAGCGATGCGGTCGCGTTCGATGCGGTGCGCGGCCGCGTGTTCAGCTCGAACGGTCGCGACGGGACGATCTCGGTCTACCGGCAGACCACGCCCGACAGCTATGCCGCGATGGCGCCGATCGTCACCGCGGTGAGCGGGCGGACGATGTCGCTCGACCCCGCGACCGGACGGCTGTTCGTCGCGGCGGCTGAGACCGACCCGGCGGCGACCCCGGGCGCGCGGCCGAAGGTGCGGCCGGGCACGCTCAAGCTGCTGATGTTCGACCCGCACTGACGGTATTTCCCGCGCCACCCCCTCCCGTTCGCCGTGAGCTTGTCGAAGCCTGTCCTGAGCGCCTGCCCTGGCAGGCAGTCGAAGGGGGCAGTTCTTCTTCTCAACCGCGGAAAGAAGGACGGTGCTTCGACAAGCTCAGCACGAACGGATTGTGGTTGCTGCCCGACAATAACCGCAACGACGTCTGGTCGTATCTCGCTAGCCAAGGAAATTGCTCAGGACGTCGGGGTGGAAGGCCCAGCCGGCGAAACCGCACACGCCCATGAACAGGCCGAAGGCGCCGAAGAACCACGCGGCGATCAGCAGCCCCGTGCTTTCGGCGAGCGCGGCGACGGCGGCCATCGAGATGGCGGTGGCGACGAGCGCGTCGCTGGCGTCGAACTGGTCGTCGTGCAGGTTGAGCGCGTCGTAGCGATCGGACAGCGCCTGCGCCTCCTTGGCGAGACGCGGCGCCTCGGCGGTATATTTGGCGATCTCGGCGGTGAGGCGCGCGCTGGCCGCCACTGCGGCCTGGTTGCCGGGCGCGCCGGCGGCGATGACGGCGATCTCGTCGCGCGCGGTTTCGGCGATGTGGGTCTTGGTGCGGGTCGCCTGGTACTCGGCCCAGCGATCGACCGAATCGGCCTTGGCCAGCGTCATGTTCTGGACGATGTTGCCGTCCTTGATGTTGCACAGGCCGGTGAACACCGAGAGGATCACGACGGTGATCGCGATCATCCGGTTGAGGCGCTTGTCCTTGGCCTCGGCGCTGACTTCCAGTTCCATGGGCTGTTCCTGACTGATGCGGCGTTGAACGTGACGGCGATGGCGCCCCGACCCTCCCCTGGAGGCTACGAGATTTACACATCATTCGGGAGCGCCGGCAAATCCTTCTCCCCTTGTGGGCGTTTTGAAGCATGACGGGTCGAAATGCTCCCCCGGAGCATTTCTCAATCATGCCGGGGGCATGATTGACCCGGCACGCGACAAAGCGGGTGGCGCGAAGCGCCGGATGAGGGGGAGTCCGGAACGCCACGTCCGCGTCGGTCCCCCTCACCCTTCCCATCGCTGCGCGATGGGCCCCGTCCCTCTCCCACAAGGGGAGAGGGAGACCAACCCCGCCCGAAATGTGTAAATCGAGTAGCCCCTGGAGAGGAGGGGCTTTATGGAACACCGCGCCGGGCGCGCCAGTGAAACTTGCGTCATGTTCGCGCGTGACGAACCGGCGGGCAAGCTGGTAGGGCGCGGCGGCGGCCGGCGATTCCGGGCGCGTATCGAATCAGGAGCCGTCCCATCGCCCAGATCGCCGCCTTGCCGTATCGCGCCGACGGGCCTGCGATCGACGCGCCGGTACGCGTGCTGCTGGTCACCAGCCGCGAGAACAAGCGCTGGGTGATCC
>JBBRSN010000052.1:0-31042 GCA_038245375.1 Sphingomonadales bacterium
GCGAAAGGATCAAACAACAGACCATCGAACATCGGCGCTTGCAACACCGCAAGCTCGCCGCTTAACATCAACCCCCAGACGAGGCCCGCTCTCCGCTAATCGACGCCGCGAAATGCGCCAAATGTTCTGACGACGGACAGACCCGGGTATCGAGATCGCGGTTGAGCTCCCGCAGACTCTCCTCGGCTTCATGCCGTGAAAGCTGCTCCGCGGTAAGGGCCGCGGTCCGCTGCACGGCCCGCTCCTTGAGCGCTTCATTCGAGGCGCGCAATTCGGCCTCTCTCCTTACGAGTCTAATCTGCGTGTCGCGCATTTCATCTGCCACATGCAGTCGGTCAACGGCGGCGGCGATCAAGTTCGCGTATCCTCGCAGAAACCGTGTGTCTCGTTCGCTGAAATGCCGGGGCACTCTGCTGTCGACCTGCAGGATGCCAAACGGCATCTTCCTCTCCGCGCCGAGAATGATGACGCTCACGATCGCACGAACGCCACTCTTCTTGAGAAAATCGGCGTATTCGAAACGTGTCTCAGTCGCGATATCGTCCGAAATGACCGGCTGTCCGCTGCTCAGCGCAAATCCCTCGGACGACGATGGGGAGGCCTCGACGGTGACGTGCCCAACAACGTCCGCCTGCCAACCAACGCCGGCTCGAACCAGCAATGTCTTTCCGTCTGGCTGAAGCTCCATCACTTTTGCCAGGTCAGTTTCCAGCGCCTCCCCGACCAACCTGCACGCTTCGGTCAGGATCTCATCAAGTTGCTCCGACCGAAGAGCTAGCTCACCAAATTTCGCTAAAATCGCCTGCTGACGCAAAAGAGCCCGTTCGATCGCGCTATCCGACAAGTCGGCTCCAATCTGAGATTGATATCTCAGCTAACGCGGTCATTATTGACGTTGCGTATTAACTTAGGTTGCCTACTCTCAATTTTAGTTTTATCCTAAATTATATTTTGCGCACTTTTACGGATTCATCGGCGCTATGGGCCACATGTCCATCGGCTTGCTACAGTCACTTGGCAAAGCCACCGCACCGAATTCCAAGTCCTAAAGCCGCTCGCATTTAGATTTTGATGTACGGCCCAAAGCATTCAAATGTGCGTTGGCGGTTTTTAGAAACCTCTTGTAAGCATTTGTAAACAAGCTATTGATGAGCGCCACCCGTGCTTGCGGTGCGTTTCATCCTGCGTTTCCAAAGGTGCGCCAAGTCTCCGGCATCCTTATCGCCTCGCGACCACTAACAGCCATCGATCCTGCAAGGCCGTGCCAGGCGATCATTATCGCCCCAGCGTGATCGTGCATCGCACCGGACGCTTCGCCTTACTGGCGGCTTGTTCGCAAGCGTCGATGACCTCGCGATTGTCGTGCCGCATCTCGGCGGCTTCCGCGATGGCCCGCCAAGCCTCCGGGCTATCCGCGCGCATGATCCGGACTCCCGCCTCCCATAAGGTCGGCTCCCCGACCATATGACGCGCCAGGCGCTCCGGCATATGCCAGTCCACGGGCAGCGTGCGCGCCACCACGCCGGGCAGGAACGACCACAACAGGCATCCGGCCAACAGGCTGCCGCCTGCGGTCCACAGCAGACGCTCGCGCTGATCGCGCTGGTTGCGCACCGCGCCAACCAGGTCGCGGATGATCCGCGCCGCTTCCTGATGCGCCTCGCGCGCCTCCCTGAGCGTCACGCTGTCGGCGCGGCGCGATTGCGCTGCCGCCGCGTCGATCCGCGTCGCCAGACCTTCCGGCGTCAGCAGCATGGCAGGCTTCTCAGCGATGCCGCCCAGCTCCTGCGCGATCGTCCCAAGCCTTGCGTTCATCTGACCCAGCGTGGCGCTGTAGTCGGGGACATCGATATTCGCCCGCTCGGCGGCGAGATGCTCGACCGCGCGCGACATCAGGGCGATGCGCCCGTCCAGCCGCGCGAACGCTTGCGCGGCGGTTTCCGGTGCGGCTAGTGACTCGTTGGACGGGGATTGTTCGTCGGGCATTGGTTCCTCCTATCGGCTCATGCCAAGGCTGCGGGTGGGTTCGAACGACACATGGTCGGCGAGGTCGCGGGCGAGGTTGCGGCCCATGCCGGCATCGATCCCAAGCTCACGGGCCCGGGAGCGCAGCAGGGATTCCATCTGCGGGTCGCGTTCGAGGCTCTTCGCCATGCCCGCCAGCTGCCCGCCGAGCTTGCGCGCGCCTGATGTATCCCCGTCGCGTTGCAAGGCCTCGCGCTGGCGCTGCAACCCTTGCCAGCCTTCCACGAACTTGTCGGCCCGCTTGATGGGATCGATGCGGAGTTCGGCCTCGAGCTGCATCGCGCGCAATGCGCCCTGCCCGCGCCCCTCGGCCGCCTCGCGGATCAGCTCAGGACTGTGCTGGAACGCCGCGCGCAGATCGGTCGAGCCATGCGGCCGGATCGCCTCCAACGCCGCTGTGGCGCGCTCCAGCGCCGCCTGCTGATGCGGCATGGCGGCAACGCCGGACGCGCGCATGCGCTCGATCTCGTGGCGCGCCTTGGCATAGCGCTCGACCGCGCCGCGCTGGCCACCGGCGCGCACCTGCTCGCGCGCTGCTGGTTCCCGCCCGGCCGGTTCTCGCGGCTCGGGCCGGAAGTCGGCGAACATGTCCCGTTCGCGCGGCGCCGGGGTGTTCGGCTTGAACCCGTCGAAGATCCCGCGCGCTTTCTCGGCGCCGGCGCGGACGATCTCGGCGACGCGTTCGCGCAAGCTAATCCCGCGCCGCTCGGCGAACGCCTGCGCCGGATCACGCGCGTAATCGCCCGCCATGTCCTTGGCGCGCTCGCGCGAGAGGGTACGCGCGAGCTTGTCCCGATCGGCGAAGTCGTCACGGCCATAATGTAGCGCGACACCGTCGCGGTGGCGGGACAGCCCGACATAGGCGCTATGGCTATCCATGCCGGGCGTGGCGAGAACATGCGCCCGGTCGACCGTCATCCCTTGCGCCTTGTGGATCGTCGCGGCGTAGCCGTGATCGACATGGGCGTAATCCTTCACGTCGAACGTGACCGATCGACCGCCATCGGTGCGCACGGCCATGGTCTGCGGGGTCACCCGTTCGATCGTGCCGAGCGTACCGTTCTTCACGCCAAGGCCGCGCTCATTGCGCAGGAACATCACCCGGTCGCCTGACGCGAACCGCCGCTCGCCGCGCTCGACCGTCACGCCCACATCGTGACCAAGTTCGCCCGCGTCGCGCATCCGGCCGCGCGCGGCATCGTTGAGCGCGCGCACCTCGTCATTGGTGTGGGTAAGGATGATGCGCGTATCGCGAGGGCTGGTCTGCCGCTGCCGGTCCCAGCGCTCGACAAGCTCGCCGCGCGCATCCTCGCGCGTGGCGGCGGCGTGGATCATGCCGCGTTCGCCATAGTCGCGGAGCGCCTCGCCGGTCCTGCCGGTGGCGAGATGACGCGTGGCATCGCGCTGCCAGTCCTCGCGTTGGCGGCGAACCTCGGTGATCTCGACCCCGCCATGCCGCTCATGGACCGAACGGAACGCAGCGCCCGCCTCGATCGACTGCAATTGCTGCGGATCGCCGACCAGCACGACCTTCGCGCCAGCGTCCGCCGCGTGCGACAGCACGCGCTCCAGCTGCCGCGTGCCGACCATGCCGGCTTCGTCGATCACCAACACGTCGCGCGCGGTCAGCAGATCACGACCCTGCGACCAGCCATGCTCCATGCTGGCGATGGTGCGCGAGGCGATGCCGGAACCGTTCTCCAACCCTTCCGCGGCGATGCCCGACAGCGCCGCGCCGCGCACCGTGAGGCCAGCCGATTCCCAGGCCTCGCGCGCCACGCCGAGCATCGCGCTCTTGCCCGTCCCGGCGTAACCGACGACCACGCTCAGGTCCGGCTTGTCGGTGGCATGATCGAACGCCGCGCGCTGCTCGCCCGACAGCTCCAGCCCGCGCGCCCCAGCGCGCGCCAGCGCCCCTTCCCGGCCGCGCTGCGACACAGCATGCCGCTCGCGTTCCGCCATCAATTGGGCGGCGCGCTGCAGCCGCTGTTCGGCCTCGATCATGGCGCGCGATGTGAACCGCTCCTCGCCGCGTCCGTCCTTGCCGAGCGCGACGAGATCGGGCGCACCACGCACCGCGCCCATTACCTGGTCGAACTGCTCCTTGCCGTCGCTGTGACGGTGGACGAACATCGCCATGTCGCGGTTGGTGAACGTCGCTTGGGCATGGGTGATCGCGTCGAGCGCGAGTCCCGGATTGGCGATGATCTTCTCGCCATTGGCGCGCGCGATCTCCACATGCTCGGCGAGCCGCTCGGACGCCAGTCCCTGCCCGGCCATGCGCGACGCCGCCGCCCCGATCTTGTGCTGCGGTTCGAGGTCGATGCCCTGAGCTTCCAGCGAGCGATGATCGACGCGTGCATCGATATCCAGTTCGGCGAAGCGTTCGTTGACATGCTCGCCCCAGCGCTCGCGCCAATTCTCCAGCAGGGAGGTCGCGTTCCAATCGCGGTTCTTCGGACCAAACCCCTCCTCGCCAACCTCGCGCATCGTCAGCATCACATGCGCATGCGGCTTGGCCAGACCGTCGGCGCCGATATCCCAATGGACGTTCAAATCGGCGATCATGCCGCGCGCCACGAACTCCTCGCGCACGAAGTCGCGGGCCAGCTCGATGCCCTGCTCTTTCGTCATCTCGCGCGGGATCGCGAACTCGATCTCACGCGCCAGCTGCGCATCGATCCGCTTCTCGACCGCCTCTACCTCATTCCACAGCTTTTCGCGGTCGGAAAGATGTTCGGGCGCGCCGTCCGGCAGCATCACTTCCGAATGGACGACGCCCGCCTTGTTCGAGAAGTCGTGGTTCCGGTCGAGCCGCTCGTCATGCAGCCGATCGCCCGAACGATAGGCGGCAGCCGCGACCGCGCTGCGCCCGCTGGCACGACTGATGACTTGAGCCGAGAAGTGGTAGATCGCCATGACGGCATTTCACTTACACTTCAAAAGCGACGTCGGCACGACGTATAAGCGCGCCCTCAAAAGATTTCATCTGTCTCGGGACAGGTGAATCCCAAACAATCCCAGTGCATTGCGACTGATCGATCAAGCCGATAACTGATGCGTCCTCAACGTGCAATGCAGGACATCACCATGCGCAAGCCCCGCGATTTCGATGCCGAACTGAAAGCGCTCAACGACAAGGCGCGACAACTGAAGGAACGCAAGGTCCACCAACTCGGCGAGCTGGTCATCGCAACCGGCGCCGATGCATTGTCGATCGAGCAGCTGGCAGGAATTCTTCTGGCGGCCAAGGAAAAGAGCAAAGACCCGTCGGCAAAGGAGAGCTGGCGCAGACGCGGCGCAGACTTCTTTCAGGGACGCACAAACAACACTGGCGACGATACTCGCCGTGACACTGGCGGCGCTGCGCAGAACGAGGGCGGCACGCCACCGGCTGGAAGCCAGTCGCGCACGAATTGATCGTCGGGACTGGGTCATGAAACGCCGCGAACGAACGCGGCACCTGATCGAGCTGGGCGGTCTCATCGCCAAGGCTGGACTTGTCGAACTCACCGATGACGACCGGGCAGTGATCCTCGGCTTGCTCGTTGAAGGTGCGGCAAGACTGCGTTGCGACGATCGCGAACAGGCGCTTTCCTTATGGCGACGGCGAGGAAAGCGGGCATTCGAGATCGCTACTCAGAACGATGACAATCTCACGGCAACCGGGATTGGCAGCTAGCCGAGATCGTCATCGCAACCGCAACAGCCGTTCAATTCACGACGAAGATCGGCATCGTCGAGCAACTCGCGTGCCTCGGTATAACCGTCGGCACGAAGATGGATTTCGATCGTGTGCCAACTCCGATATCGACCCGTGCGCGCCAGCTCACGCGCGCGCTCAATGACAAAAGTGCGGCGCGCAGCCGTTCGCATTGTCATTGCATCCGTCCGGCTAAATCGTGCAGTTCGTTCAAGCGCCGATCGCAGATAGAGGCATTGATCTCGCGCAGCCGCTTTGCCGATGCCGAGAGTGCCGACAGATCTTCGAGTCCAATCGCGAAGCTCGGAGAATATCGGGCTTCGACATAGGCGCGCTTCAACAATTCGAAACGTCTCCGATCGATCTTGGATTCACGCTGCCACGCATCAATCAGGCCGGTTTCTGCATCTTCGGCAAGCGAACGCAAAAACTTGATGTTGTGCGACCGAGGAAAATACAGCGTCTTGACGAGCAGGAAGCACGCGTAGATCGCCTCGACCGCCTGGTGAAGCATGAACGCAGCCTCATTGCGCCACGTCTGCGCGTCCGATGCGCGGGACATCTGGAATTCAAACGTTTCGATCCGGTGGGAAATAATCGCCGCGTTGCGTTCGTAATACCCTTTCGCCATTTCATAGGCATCCACCGGCGTGAGCGGCATCGGTATCGCGAGCGAGTGGCACGGCAATTCGTAGAGCGCGATACCGTCACGGGCGATATCCACCCAGAAATATTCGCCGCGCTTGAGCGCAGAATTCACCTCGTCGAGCGAATGGACGATGATGTTGACCGGGCGTGCGATCGACGGATCGCGCAGGATTTTATCCTCGGCGACGTACCAGAAATCAGCGATGTCGGTCAGGTCGGCGTGGCTGACGACGATCAGCAGGTCATAGTCGGACTGATAGCCGTTTTCCGGCTCGTCGACCCAATCGTCGCGGGCGTAACTACCAAACAGAATGATCTTGTAGATTTTGCCGCCCCGGCGATGCGGCTGCGTCGCGCGCGAAATCACCGCGCCGAACTCGTCCATCAGGATGCGCTGCACACGCGCCAGCTCGGCTTGCTGAACTTCGGGTAGATGATCGAGGTCGGACTTCATTATATCTGTCCTAGCGGGACGGCGACGAAGCGCCAACCTTGCCCGGCAATTGCCGGACAAGGCGTCCGGCGATCAGCCAAGCCAACGCCGCCACCATTGGCGGCGGGGATGGTCAAGGTTCTGCATCAGATTGTACATTGATCGGGCGAACTGCCGTTCGATCTGTCCAACCGTAAGCCCCGTCCGCTCGCCGATGTCGGCATAGCTCAAATCATCGAGCCGAACGGAGAGGAATATCTCACGTTGCAGCCGGGGCAAACGGCGCACGGCGTCCTCCATGCGCGCGATCTCGTCGGGTTCGATCTCGGTGGTTTCGTCAACGCCGTTGCCGATGGTCCGCTCAAAGGCTCGCCGGGCGCGCTGGTGCAAGGATGGATCGATGCTGTCTTTCATCGATTATCTCCCCGTGCAGCAATGATCTGCTGGGCGGGTACCGTCAGCGCCGCATGCTCAAGTTCCATCTTCCTCACTCCTTCAAACACCGCAACCGGCGCCGGAATGGCGGGTCGGCGGCAGGAGCGAACCGAAAGGCCCGCGCATAGCGGCGGGCTGCACCCGAAGGGCTGCAACGCAGTGGAGGACCTGGGCAAAGCCCAGGTTGCGGCGCGCCGCGGCGGGCCTACAGGGTAGCGACGCCGACCCGCCAGATCGATGCCGGAGGCCAACGCCACCCGCGTGAGCGCGGGTGTCCATATGCCGGACGGCACGTCCGGCCCCACGTCATGCGATCGTTACGGCTATGCCGATGAGACGCCGCAGGCGGCTCGGTGGAGCAAAGCGAAATAGAGCGCGACCGCGCATCGACGCGGGGACGCCCGATCATGAAAATTTATTTTTCGTACGAAAGAGATGGTCCCGGACAGCCACGGACGATTGGGGATAATCACGGCGTAGTTGTTTGATCTGGCACTGTTTTCAGCACTCTTGAAACGGCCTCGACGTCGTCTCAATTCCATTCACGGGGAGCAGGTGCAACGCAAACGATACAGGAATGACCCATGACCACCGACACTCCCGACCGCATCCTTCGGCTCAACACCGTCCTTGATCGCACTGGCCTCAGCCGCTCCACTCTCTACCGGAAGATGCAGGCCGGCACCTTTCCCAATCGGGTCAAGATCGCGGCGCGATGCGCCGGTTGGCGGGAATCTGCCGTCTATAGCTGGATGCGCAATCCAGTGTCTTACAACGTCAACGATACCTGATCGAGGCACGGACGCAGGCACCGGCCGCCCGATCTCAATCTCGCCCCTTCACGGGTTGCCCCGCAGAAGCCCCATCGTTGTGTGGCGGATTGTGCAGAACGCGGTCTGGCAGATTTCGCGTCGGCATACTGCTCGTCAGTTTGGGGCGTTCGCGGCGCCTGTCGTCCCACAAAAATTCACGTCGCTTGATGGTATCTTTGATGGTATCAATGAAGCTTATCAGGTAATTATTCGTTTTATTTCAATATACTATGTCGTGAATGCCGCTACCGTAGGGGTCACCAGTAACCGGGGCAAATTCCCGGGCACGCAGTTGCAGCATGGAAAATGCGCTTAAGGAAAATTGAGTCATTTGAGTCTGTTGACGAGGCGCGGCTTCGCCGCTCCAGAGCCTCTTGGCATTGCTGCCCGGGAATTTGCCCCGGCTACGGGTCACCACTTTTACGTGATTGAACTATAACGATTATATCGTTGCGATTTCGAAATGAAGGCGCGTTTTATGTGAAACCCTTGCGTGAAACCTGCGCTGAGATGAGAGACTTCACTCATTTCATCGATTGGTATAACGCATTGATTTAATGTGATATTTATTGACTGAGGTCGCGAGACAATCACGACGTCAGTCTTTCTACCTGAGAGGGTGACTTCGCCAGTCGGTCACCATGGATCTTCACCATCGTTCACGGCGCTCGGGAGCTTCGAAAGTTGATCGACGAATCTGTCGAGAAGCTTCCTGTCCCAAAGCAGCTTTCGACCAATCCGGTGTGGTGCAGGGCGGCGCGCAATTCAGTGTTGCCAGTCGGTCCACAACGGATTAGATATTTCTCATATATGAATTTTCGCATATCAGAAATAGGGGTTGGAGTGAGCTTCGGTCTGATCGGTGTCAGCGCCCTAACGTGTCGGGCGTCACCGCAGTGACCGCCCGCGCGCTCCATTTCGAACCAATCGCGCGACCCGATGGCTCGACCGTGCGCGACGCGGTGATGCAGTTGCTCGCCGAACGCGACATGACCACCATCTTCGGCAACCCCGGCTCGACTGAGCTGCCGATGTTCCGCAACCTACCGGAAGGTTTTCGTTACAGATTGGGCCTGCAGGAATCGATCGTGCTGGCGATGGCCGATGGCTATGCCCAGGCGACCGGCCGCGCGGCACTGGTCAACCTGCACAGCTCGGCCGGGCTGGGCCATGCGATGGGCAACCTCTTCACCGCGTGGCGCAACTTCACGCCGCTCGTCGTCACCGCCGGTCAGCAGGCGCGCTCGATGCTGCCGCACGAACCGTTCCTCTATGCTGAGCGCGCCACGGAATTGCCGCGCCCATTCGTCAAATGGGCGGCCGAACCGGCACGTCCCGAGGATGTGCCGCTGGCCATCTCCCGTGCCTGGGCGATCGCGATGGAGGCGCCACGCGGCCCGACCTTCGTCTCGATCCCGATCGACGACTGGGATCGCCCGTGCTCGCCGGTCATCGTGCCACGCATCTTCGGCCGTACCGGGCCCGATCCCGCCGGCGTCGCTGCCGCGGCCGCGATCCTCGGCGCCGCACGCCACATCGCCATCGTCGCCGGCGCGGGCGTCGCCAACAATGGCGCGCGCGATGCGCTGGTCGCGCTGGTCAATCGGCTCGGCGCCGACGTCTGGATCGCGCCGATGGCGGCGCGCAACCCGTTCCCCGAGGACCATCCACGCTTCCGCGGCTTTCTTGCCGCATCGCGCGAGGCGATCGTCCGCGATCTCGACGGCACCGACTGTGTGCTGGTGCTCGGCGCGCCGGCCTTCACCTATCATGTCGAAGGCACGGGGCCGTTCGTCCCGGCTGGCGCGCAGTTGGTACAGGTCGGCGACGACCCCGCCATCGCGTCGCGCGTGCCGGAGGGTCTGGCGGTCGTCAGCGACACCCGGCTGGCGCTCGACGCCCTGCTCGACCTCGTCCCGGCGCGCCCGACCGTCTCGCCGGCCGCGCGCGCCCTCTTCCCGGCTCCACCCGCCGATCGCCTGACCGACGCGATGCTGATGGCGCGGCTCGCTGCGCTGCGCCCTGCCGGCATCGCCATCGTCGAGGAGGCGCCGAGCACGCGCGGCCCGATGCACGACCTGTTCCCGATCCGCGCTGGCGACGAATTCCACACCTGTGCCAGTGGCGGACTTGGCCATGGCTTGCCCGCCGCGATCGGCGTCGCGCTGGCACAGCCCGGCCGGCCCGTGCTGTGCTTGCTCGGCGACGGTTCGGCGATGTACGCCATCCAGGGGCTGTGGTCCGCCGTCGCCGAAGGCGCCGACGTGCGCTTCGTCATCGTCAACAATGGCGGTTACGCCGCGCTGGATCAGTTCGGCGCGCTGTTCGGCATCGACGTCGTCGGCAGCAAACTGCCGGGCATCGATTTCGTCGCGCTCGCGCAGGGCCAGGGAATGCCCGCTGAACGTGTGGCAGACCCCGCCGCGCTCGATGCGGCGATCGGCCGTCTTTTCGCAGAGTCCGGGCCCCGGCTGATGGAAGTGTTGATCCAACCACAATGACGTGACGGCCGGATGCAAAGGCCGGCCGCATCTAGGGAGAATGACCATGAAGACCTTTATCTTGACGACCGCCGCCTTGCTCGCCTCGACCAGTGCCCATGCCCAAACCGCGCCGACCGCGCCGGCTCCGGCGGCGACTCCCGCTGCCGCGCCGGATGTCGGCGCCGACATCATCGTCACCGCGCAGAAGCGCAGCCAGTCGTTGCAGGACGTCAGCGTCGCGATCAGCGCGGTCGGTGCCGACCGGCTGCAGGACGCGCATGTCAACAATATCGGCGACCTGCAGAACCTCGTGCCGGCGGTGAACTTCGGCAGCGACTTCAACCAGGCCAAGATCTTCATCCGCGGCGTCGGCGCCAACACCTCGACCACCGGCAGCGCCACCGGCGTCGCCTTCCATGTAGACGGCGCCTATGTCGCACGCGCCGAGGCGCAGCTCACCTCGCTGTTCGACGTCGAGCGCGTCGAGGTGCTGCGCGGCCCGCAGGGTGCGCTATACGGCCGCAACGCGGTCGGCGGCTCGATCAACCTGATCACCGCCAAGCCGACCGACTATTTTACCGGCTATGCCCGGCTGAGCTATGGCAACTACAACGCCATCACCACCGAGGTCGCGATCGGCGGTCCGCTGACCGGCGGCATCACCTTCCGCGTCGCCGGCAAGACCGAAGGGCATGACGGCTTCGGCCGCAACCCGGTCAACGGCACCGGGATCGACGATCTCAACCGCAAGATGGGCCGCGTCGAACTGCTATTCGATCTAGCGCCGAAGACGACCTTCCTGCTCAGCGGCGAATATTTCCGCCAGGACGACGCGTCCGGCGCCATCCATTACCTGCGCGCCTCCTTCCCCGGCGTGGCCCGGCTCGCCTCGCTCGGGGTCGGCGGCTATGCTACCGCACCGCGCGACCTCGCCACCGAGTCCGATCCCGGCACGCACACCGAAACCTATGCCTTCACCGGCACGTTTCACACAGAGCTGAGCAGCACGCTCGGCATCACCAACATCACCAACTATCGCCGCTTCCGCACCTCGCTGTTCCAGGATCTCGACCTTTCCGCGGTGATCGACAGCCTGACGACAAACGGCCAGGCAACCACGGTGCAGGAGCGTCGCATCGACTCCAAGCAGTTCAGTAACGAGTTCCAGCTCAATTATAATTCCGACCTGATGAATGCTGTGATCGGTCTCTATTATTTCAATGAGCGCCAGCGGCCGATCGACAATGTCGGCCTCAGCAACCGCAATGGCATGGCACAGAATATCGGCGTGCTGCAGGCCGCCGGCGTCGATCTCGCCGCCGCCTATGCACTGTGCGGTTATTCGCCTGACACGGTAGGCGGCGGCTCGACGATCATTGCACCGAAGCGCGTCTGCACCCACTCCAATCTCGGCGATCAGACCTATGCTATCTTCGGCCAGACCGAGATCAAGCTCGGCGCGATTGCCGACGGCCTGAGCGGCGTGACGATCAAGCTCGGTGGCCGCTGGTCGAGCGAGCATGTCACCTCGGAGAACCCGTCGATCATCATCACTCGCAACGGTGTCGGACCGGTGTTGCAATATACCGAGGCGGGCACCCACCGCGAGCGCACCTTCAAGGACTTCACCCCCGAGGCCGGCATAGAGTGGAAGCCGACCCGCGACCTGCTGGTCTATTATACCTATTCGGAGGGCTTCAAGGCGGGCTCACCTGAGAATGCCGCTGGCAGCACGACGATCGTCGACCCCGAGACGGTGATCAACCATGAGATCGGAATCAAGGCGACGCTGGCGCGCTGGCTGACGGTCAACGCAGCAGGCTATACCTATGTACTCAACGGTCTGCAGCTCAACAAAACGATCGCGGGCGGCCCGACCGGCTACACCACGATCTTTCAGAATGCCGCCAAAACTCGCGCCACCGGCTTCGAACTGGAGTTCAACGCACGGCCGGTCGACGGGCTGCGCCTGTCGGGCTCCGTGTCCTACACCAACTCGCATTATGCCGATTATTCGACGCTCGATCCGCTCAACCCGGCGAACGTGGCCGGCGGCACGCCTTACAACGCCACCACGAATCCCGACCCGACGGCCTATGGCGCTCCGGGCGGCGGTCCGATCCAGCTCGCCGGCAACCCGACGCGCAACAGCCCGCGCTGGTCCTGGGCGCTGCACGGCGAGTATCGGATCCAGGCCGACGGCCTGCATGGCAGCGTCACGCCGTCGATCGACGTAGCATATAAGGGCAAGACCTATTTCAGCGAGTTCCGCCGCGATATCGAAAGCGCCGACGCCTATACGATGGTCGACGCCTCGCTGAACTATGTGATGGACGACAAGAAGATCAATTTCCAGATCTGGGCAAAGAACCTGACCAACGTCTTCCGCCCGTCGAGCACCTTCGCGCTGGCGACCGGCCGCCTGATCGGCGCGACCTACCTGCCGCCGCGCACATATGGCGCGACCATCGGCTACAAGTTCTGAGGGCCGCGCGCATGACGCAGACGATATCGTCGAGGCTCGGCTATATCCGGCCGACCTTGCCGATATTCCCGGCACGACGATCTTTACCACCGCCAGCTCGCGCCGGGCGTACCGGCTTCACAGCTTCTGCATGTCGCTGATGAAGAGGGACAACCGCGCAGCGTTCAAGGCGAACGAGGCCGGTTACCTCGCAGGCCATGGGATGAGCGACGAGCAGCGCGACGCGGTGCTCGCCCGCGATTATAACCGGCTGATCGCGCTGGGCGGCAATTTCTATTTCCTCGTCAAGCTAGAGCGGGATGCGATTAAGCTGAATCGGATCCCGCTCTATAATTCTTTGTTGTCGTGTGATTTATTGCGAAAAACCGGTTCCCACTTTTTCGCATCACGCTCTAGCCAGCACCGATGGCTGGAGCGTGCAGCCTGCGGTCGCACGATGACCGGCATGACCGCCGAGGAATATGGCGCGATGATGGTCGCCGGCGGGCGCTCGCCCGAGGGCAACCGCTCGACCAGACGAGGTAACTGACCTGGCACGCATCACCGCCGGGGTGGCGACCAGCCATGCTCCCGCGATCGGCGCGGCGATCGATCCTGGCAAGGCTGCCGAGTCCTATTGGGCGCCGGTATTCGCGGGTTATGAGGCGAGCCGAGCGTGGGAGCGCGAGACCAGGCCCGACGTCGTCATCCTGGTGTTCAACGACCATGCTACCAGCCTGATGCCGCAGGTGGTGCCGACCTTTGCGATCGGTTGTGCCGACAGCTATCAGCCGGCCGACGAGGGCTGGGGCGCGCGGGCGGTGCCCGAGGTGCCGGGCCATCCCGAGCTTGCCGCACATATCGCCGAGAGCCTGATCGTCGACGAGTTCGACATGACGATCATCAATGAGATGGACGTCGACCATGGCATGACCGTGCCGCTGTCGCTGCTGTTCGGCGAGGTCGATGCATGACCGGTGCGAGTGGTGCCGATCATCGTCAACGTGACGCAATTCCCGCCGCCCTCGGGCGACCGCTGCTGGCGGCTCGGCGGGGCAATCGCGCGCGCGGTGGCCAGCTTCCCCGAGAATCTCGACGTTCATATCTGGGGGACCGGCGGGATGAGCCACCAGCTACAGGGCCACGCGCCGGGTCGATCAACCGCGCTTTCGACAACGACTTTCTAGACAGGCTGGCCAGCGACCCGCAGGCGCTGCGTCGCATCACCCGTTACGACTATCTGCGCGAGGCAGGTTCGGAAGGGATCGAACTTATCATGTGGCTGATCATGCGCGGCGCGCTCGGCGCGGATGTGACCGAACGGCATCGGTTCTACCACGTGCCCGCCTCCAACACCGCAGTCGGCCACATGGTGCTGGAACCGGCATGAATGACCCGGCACGCCGGGCGATCGAGGCCGAGTGCGCACGGCTGATCAATCTTTACGCCAATCTCTACGATGCAGCCGACTGGGCCGCGGTGGCGGCGCTTTATGCCGAGGATGGGCTGATGACCCGTCCGACCGCGCCCGACGTCGCGATCACTGGCTGCGCTGCGGTCCTCGCTGCGTTCGCGGCTCGGCCGCCGCGCGTGTCGCGGCACATCTGCGCCAATATCGTCATCGAGGTGGAGGATGAGTCTCATGCGCGTAGCGAGAGCGCGATGCTGTTGTTTAGTGGCGTCGGCGCGCCGCTGGTCGGCTTTTTCCATGACTGGTTCGTGCTGACCGTCGAGGGCTGGCGCTTAACCGAGCAGCGCGGTTCGATCGTCTTTTCCGACTGACCTTCCCCAGCGTCTCACTCCAGCTATAGGGCGATGATGAGCGACACCGAACCTCCCGCCACCGTCAAGTCGGCGATACGCACGCTCGACATCATCGAATATATCGTTTCGCGCGGCCGCCCGCTCGTCGCGCAGGAGATCGCCACCGCTCTGTCGATTCCAGTCAGCAGCCTGTCCTATCTACTCGTGACCCTGGTAGAGCGCGGCTATCTGTCGCGCGCTGGGCGCCGTTACACTGCGGGACCCGGTCTCGAACGCCTCCAGACACAGAACCCGACCTTTCCGCTGGCCGAGGCCGTAGCACCCTTGGTCCGAGCGCTGCGCATCCAGCTCAACGAGACCACGTCGTTTTTCGTGCGCCGCGACTGGGAGGTCGAGGCGCTAGTCACCGAAACCAGTGAGCAAGCGTTGCGCTATGCCGTCCAGAACGGCGCGCATGCACCGCTGCATGGCTTCTCTGCCGGCAAGGCGTTGCTCGCCGCCATGCCCGACGGGGAACTGGATCGCTATTTTGCCGATACAGCGGGCAATCGGCAGAAATTCACCGCCAAGACGATTGTGTCGGAGGCCGGCATCCGCGCCGAGATCGCGAAGATCCGCGAAACCGGCATCGCCCATACCAATGAAGAGCATACGCCGGGGATCCACGGTATCGGCCGCGTCGCGCTGATGGGCGGCGAAGTGGTCGGCGCGTTCAGCTTCGCTATTCCGGTCGTGCGGATCGACGCCGCGCTCGAGCGCCGCGCCACCGAACTGCTGACCCGTACGGTCGAGTTGCTCAGCCTCGGATGAGAGGTGGCTCGGCAAATCTGCACATTAGGGTAAGTGGAGTTTTCTGCGTGAAGGCGGCCAGGATACGCGTCGCGCCGCCTTGCTCTGCGCTGCGCGCTCGTTTACTATCTGCTGCCAGGTGGAGAAGCAGCGCGATGCGCAATCGGCGGATAGCATTGGTGGTCACGGCGGCGTTGCTGCTGGCCGCGTTCGCGCGCCATCCGTCGGCCGATATCCGCATCCTGACGCATGACGCCGCCGACCGTGCGCCGCACCGCGTGCAGGCGGCGATCGACCTTGGCCTCGCCTCGATATCGGTGCTGGTGACCTGGACGGCCAAGCGCGTCATCTGACGCGCGACCCGGCGGCGGGTTGCGCCCACCCGGCGGCTTGCTTACACCAATGTCAATGAGTGACCCCGAGAGTAGCTGGCGCAGCGCCTATCGTCATCCGACGCCCTGGGGCACCTACTTCCCGCCGCTGACGGTGGTCGAGCTGTTCGACCGCGCGACCGATGAGCATGGCGACGCGCCGCTGATCGACTTTCTCGGCCGGCATTATTCCTTTGCCGAGACCGCCGACGGGGCGAACCGCGTCGCCGCGGGACTGGCCGCGCTGGGCTATGGCAAGGGCGACCGGATCGGGCTGTTCCTGCCCAATGTGCCGCATTATCTCGCCGCCTATTACGGCATCCTCAAGCTGGGGGCGACGGCGGTCAATTTCTCGCCGCTCTATACGCCGGCCGAATTATCGCACCAGATCGAGGATTCGGGCACGCGGCTGTTGTTCACATTGTCGGCCAGCGCGCTGTTGCCGACCGCGCTGAAGGTGCTCGACGCGAGCAGCCTGGAGCGGCTGGTGGTCGGATCGATCGCTGGGGCGTTGCCGCCGGCGAAGTCGATCCTCTACCGCATGTTCAAGCGCAAGGAGGTGACGGCGCGGCCGCACGACAAGCGCGTGACGGCCTTTTCCGCGCTGATCGCCAATGACGGCAAACACGCCACCCCGCCGATCGACGCGGAAAGCGACGTCGCGCTGATCCAGTATACCGGCGGCACGACCGGGGTGCCGAAGGGCGCGATGCTGACGCACCAGAACCTGTCGGCCAATGCGCGGCAGGTGATGGGGATCGACCCGCACCCGCACGAGCCCGACCGCATCCTGGGCGTGCTGCCGCTGTTCCATGTCTTTGCCAATACCTGCGTGCTCAACCGTACGGTGCTGAACGGCGGGTGCATCGTGATGCTGCCGCGCTTCGACGCGGGGCAGGTGCTGGCGGCGATCGGGCGGACCAGGGCGACCGCGCTGCCCGGCGTGCCGACGATGTACCAGGCGCTGCTCGACCATCCCAAGATTTCGACGACCGACTTTGCCTCGTTGCGCGTGTGCATTTCGGGCGGGGCGCCGCTGTCGGCCGAGCTGAAGGCGCGGTTCGAGGCGGCAACGGGGGCGGTGGTGGTCGAGGGTTATGGCCTGTCGGAGAGCGCCGGCGTGATCTCGGCCAATCCGTACGAGGGCGCGGGCAAGCCCGGAACGATCGGCCAGCCGATCCCCGGCACGCATGTCATGCTGGTCGACAAGATCGACCCGCATTCGCCGGTCGCCGAGGGCGAACCGGGCGAGATCGTCGTCGCCGGGCCGCAGGTGATGAAGGGTTATTGGCGGCGCCCCGAGGCCGATGCCGAGGTGTTCATCAGCGACGCGGCGGGGACGCGCTGGCTGCGCACCGGCGATGTCGGGGCGATCGATGAGGACGGGTTCATCCGCATCGTCGACCGGCTGAAGGACATGATCGCGGTGTCGGGATTCAAGGTGTTCCCGAGCCAGGTCGAGGCGGTGCTGTACCATCACCCGGCGGTGAAGGAGGCCTTGGTGATCGGCCTGCCCGACGCCTATCGCGGCGAGCATCCGCGCGCCTATGTTACGCTCAACGCCGGGGCGGACGTGGACGGCGCGGCGCTGGTGGCGTGGCTCAACCCGCAGCTCGGCCGGCACGAGAGGGTCGACCAGGTGGTGGTACGCGACAAGCTGCCCAAGACGATGATCGGCAAGCTCAGCCGCAAGGACTTGGTGGCGGAGGTGATGGCCGAGGGCGCGGTTTGAGGGCACGGCAGCGGCCAGAAGGACTCTCTCGAGCGCTTCGCCTGAAGGGAGGGGCGAGAGCTCGATGACTTTAGCTTAGGGCAGGATGCGTGAGATCCGAACCGCGAATCGCGTAGCGGCGCTGTCTTCCTGACTTCCCCGGCGAAGGCCGGGGCCCAGTTGGGGGACGCTGCGACGGGCGTTGCGGTCATCAAATCCCTCATCGCAACTGGGCCCCGGCCTTCGCCGGGGAACCCGGGGAGGGGAAGCGCGACAGGGGAGAATTGGCGCACCATGCGTCAGCCGTCGCGCGCGGCGGTCTTCATCGCCTCGGTGATCGCCACCGTATCGACGCTGACGCGCACCACTTTGGCGAGCAGCGCGATCATGCTCTCCTTGTAATCGGCGAAGCGATAGGTGTTGAACTGCGCAGCGATGGTCGGCAAGCAATCCCCCCCCCGCGCGGCCCGCTGGCCGTGGCGCGAGGCTAGCAGTGCTGGATTCGCGTGTCAGCTTTATCGTGCCGGATCGAAAGGCGTCGTCTCGGCTTGTCGCAGCTCAATGAACCAGCCCAGAGGGCTGGCTATGAAAGTTTTAGGAGAGGATACCTGAAAGGCACGCGCTATGTGCGTTGCGAGACGTAATGCTGCAAGTGCGAGAGCGAAGCCTGCGGCTGCATTTCATAGCCCGCGCGTCGCTTGACCGATGTCAATGCCGCGTGTCGGTGATATCATGAAGCTGACAAGCGCATAAAAGACGAGGAGAGAGACGTTGTCGCAGACCGACGGGATCGAAGCAGGGCGCCCTGCCGAAGCTGACGTGCTGATCGTCGGCGCGGGGATTTCGGGGATCGGGTCGGCATGGCACCTGCAGCAACAATGCCCCGGGCGCAGCTATGCGATCCTCGAGGCGAAAGATACGTTCGGCGGGACGTGGGAAACGCACAAATATCCCGGCGTGCGGTCCGATTCCGACCTCTATACCTTCGGCTATCGCTTCAAGCCGTGGGTCGGCGCGCCGGTGGCGAGCGCGGCGGAGATCCTCAAATATATGGGCGAGGTGATCAGCGAGAACGGGATCGACGCGCATATCCATTACGGCCACCGCATCACCGCCTGCCACTGGTCGAGCGCCACCAACCGCTGGACGGTCGAGGCGCGGCGCGGCCCGGACGGCACGCCCGTCACCTTCAGCTGCAACTTTCTGTGGATGTGCCAGGGCTATTACGATCACGAAAAGCCGTACATCCCCGACTGGCCGGGCGTGGCGGATTATCGCGGGACGTTCGTCCACGCGCAGCTCTGGGATCCGGCGACCGATTATGCCGGCAAGCGCGTGCTGGTGATCGGGTCGGGCGCCACCGCCGCCACGGTGGTGCCGGCGTTTGCCGACAAGGCCGCGCATGTCACGATGCTGCAGCGCTCGCCGACCTATTTCTACTGCGCGCCGAACCGCAACGAACTGGCCGACCGGCTGCGGCAGGTCGGTATCGACGAACCGACGATCCACCGTGTCGTGCGCGAACAGATCATGTTCGACCAGGACGCGATGACGCGTCGCTGCATCGAGGAGCCCGATGCGGTGTTCGAGGATCTGAAGGCGCTGATCCGCGCCTATGCCGGCGAGGATTTCGTCTTCGAGCCGCATTTCACGCCGCGCTACCGGCCATGGCAGCAGCGGCTCGCCTTTTGCCCCGATGGCGACATCTTCCAGGCGGCGCGCGCCGGCAAGGTGTCGGTCGTCACCGACGAGATCGAGCGCTTCACGGAGAAGGGCGTGCTGACCAAATCCGGCGAGGAGATCGAGGCCGACCTGATCGTCGCGGCGACCGGATTCCGCCTGTCGGTGATGGGCGAGATCCCGTTCGACGTCGATGGTCGTCCGGTCGACTGGCACGACACCGTCAACTATCGCGGGATGATGTTTACCGGCGTGCCCAATCTCGTCTGGGTGATGGGCTATTTCCGCGCAAGCTGGACGCTGCGCGTCGACATGCTGGGCGATTTCGTGTGCCGGCTGCTCAACCGCATGGACGCGCGCGGCGCGCGGCGCGTCGAGGTGGCGCTTCGGCCGGAGGATGCCGACATGCCGCTGCTGCCGTGGATTGCCGAGGATACCTTCAACCCCGGCTATTTGCGCCGCGGGCTCGATCGCATGCCACAGCGCGGCGACAAACCGGAATGGATGCACAACCAGGATTATTGGCGCGAGAAGGGCGAAATTCCCGCGATCGATCTCGACGGCGCGGAATTCGTCTATGACGGGCGGCCCGTTAGCGCGGGTCACGATGCGGCGATTGCCGCCTGACCGATCTTTGTCGGGGAAAGAGACCCAGTCTTCACGAAGGGGCAGGGAGAGGCAAATTTCCCCGGCCATACCTGCGATCCGACGGGGGACGGCATAGCATCCGAGAGCGGCCGCCGGCTGGCGGATCGTCGCTTGGCGGGCGGTGCTTGGGGGCGGTAGTGGCGTTGTGATGCACCGGGCACCGTCATGACACGACCGATCGCGACCAAGCCCTGGCGTGGTTCGGGATGCAACGGGGTGATTGTTACGGGATAAAAGGAGGTCCGGGGCGGCCGGTTGTGGTGTGTGGCGCGGCGGCGATTTTGCGGTATTGCCCTCCGCCGGCCGCTCGTCGACCATGGGCCGAGATCGCGATGCTGACGACATCCGTTCGATCTTCGGAAAGAGTGCGCCCGCGCCTCCGGCTGAGGCAGGATGGGCTCAATTTCGATCGTCCTAGCTATAGTTTTTGAGCTGGGGCCAGAGCGTCACGAGCGGCGGCGTCACGCCCCGGCATAGTGCGATCACCTTGCCGTTCTCGTACGCCATCGCATAGCGCGACCAGGTCGTGCCGAGCAGGATGACCTGCCGGCAATAGGGGCGCAGCGCGGCGAGGTCGTGCTGGATCACCAGCAGGTCGTGCGGATTCTGCCCGCGCAGCCCCCAGAGGAAATACTGGTTGTGCCCGCTGAGTGCGGCGGGCAGGCCCTTGCCATAGAGGTCGAGCGCGGCGGCCTCGCCGTAATTGTCGACCTTGATGCCCGTCGCCGCGCGCTCCGATGCGGGAATGCGCTCCCACGCCGCCCCGACCTGCGCGGTGAAATCGTGCCAGCCCAACTGGTCGGCAAAGGCCTGCGGCAGCACCGTGCCCTTGAAGCTGCGCTCCTGTTGCTGCGGCGTGATACCGATCCGCGTCATATAGCCGATGAGGCCAGGCGGGGAGAGAATCGGCAGTGCCACCGGCGCTGCGAGCGCGGAGAACGCCACCGCCGCCGCCACGCCGAGGCCCGCCACCACCTTGCCGGATACCCGACGCGCCAGCGGCGCGAGCGCCACGGCGCCGATCACGAAGAGCATCGGATAGAGCGGGGCGAGGTAATAGTCCTTGCCATGCCCGAGCCGGACGATGACGACGACGACCACCGCCGCGATCACCAGGAAGCGCAGATCCGCGAGACGCTTGACGGCGAACGGCGCGACGAGCCCGGCGACCCACAAGGGCGCGAAGGCCGGGTTCATCACCTGGATCTGGTTGCCGAGGAACGGCAGGAGCGCGACGTCGGCGTTCTTGGTCTGGGCCGCCGCGCCGAGTTCGAGGAACGGGAAACCGTGAAGAAGCTGCCAGACGAAGGAGGGGACGGCGATCACCGCAGCGAGCCCGGCGCCGATCCAGAAGGCAGGGCGCAGGAACAACCGGCGTTCGGGCGTCAGCAGCAAGCCGGCGGACAGCCCCACCATCCAGAACAGCGTGGCATATTTGACCTGCAGCGCCAGCCCCGCGACCAGCCCGGCGAAAAGCAGGGCACGGTCGTCCCCGTCGCGGATCGCCTTGACCATCAGCCAGGCGATGGCGGTCCAGGCCAGCGGATCGAAGGCCGAGGTGTTGAGCGTGGCGACCAGCCCCATCAGCATCGGCGCGATCGCGCAGGCGAGCGCGGCGAGACCGATGGCAAGCCCGCTGCCGCCGAGCAGGCGGGTAAAGCGCACCGCCAGCCACACCAGCGCCCCCGCCGCGACCGCCGCCGGCAGCCGCACGCCCCAGGCGCCGAGCCCCAGCTTGTAAAGCGCCGCGGCGATCAGCGGCACCGCCGGCGGCTGGTCGACATAGCCGAAGGCGAGATGCTGCCCGCAGACGATGAAGTAGAGCTCGTCGCGGAACAGATCGTAGCGCGCACCGAGCGCGACGTGGAAGGCGAAGACGATCAGCGCGGGAACGAACGCGACCGGATCGAGTTTTCGCCAGCCGTGGTTCGCCCCTTGCGCCACGTGATACACCGTCTTCTCCTGCCGGTTACCGGAAGCTGTATTGTATATACAATACAGCGGTCCAGTGTCCAGATGACCTGCGGAGTATCCAGGGGATTGCGTCCGGCGGGCTGCGCATGAGCGCAGATATCGGCAGTCCCGTCGGTGTTCGTCGGCAAAGGCCCCGGCCATGGCTGATGTGTGCCGATGGCTACCGCCATACGCCCTGCTTTGTAGCAATCCCCAAAGCTGTCCTTAGAGCGGGATGCGATTAAACTGAATTGGATCCCGCTCTATAATTCTTTGTTGTCGCGTGATTTATTACGAAAAACCGGTTCCCACTTTTTCGCATCACGCTTTAGTTCACCTTTGCCGGCCTTCTCGAAGGAAAGCGCGCGGCAGGCGACTTCCCGTCATCGCGCTTCCAGCCCGTCGCGCAGAAAAAAAGCCAGCCCCCGGAGGGACTGGCTATGAAAGTTTTAGGAGAGGATGCCTGAAAGGCACGCTTTGTATGTGTTGCATATTGAAATGCTGCAAGTGCGAAGTATGCGACAGGCGATTGCGTTTTTTGCAATCGACCCGTGGCGGGTGCGGATTTTGGGACGCAGCCGGGTGGCAGGACACGGAAATTACGATCAAATTTGCACGAACGGTCGTGCCGTTATGTCGCAGTCGATGTGGCGTCCAGCGCCCCGCAAACGCGCCGGCTGTTTCGCAACGCGGCACGGTTGACCCTGGAACAAGTCCAGGGCGACGGGAAATTGTAGCCGACCGCGTACGACTCGGTGCCAGCGAACGCGCGGAGTCGCGCCTCACCCGATACGATGCTCGCCCTTGACCCAGCGCACGGTGCCCGAGCTCGCGCGCATCACGACGCTCTCGGTGGTCATCACCCCGGCCCTGCGCTTGACGCCGGCGAGCAGCGAGCCATCGGTCACACCGGTCGCGGCGAAGATGCAGTCGCCCTTGGCCAGCTCGGTCAGGTCATATTGCTTGTCGAGATCCTCGATGCCCCATTTGCGCGCGCGGGCGCGCTCGTCCTCGTTGCGGAAGATCAGCCGGCCCTTGAACTGGCCGCCGACGCAGCGCAGCGCGGCGCACGCCAGCACGCCCTCCGGCGCGCCGCCCGAGCCCATATAGATGTCGATCGTGGTGTCGGGGTTGGTGGTCGCGATGACCCCGGCGACGTCGCCGTCGCCGATCAGCATCACGCCGCAGCCGAGCGAGCGCAGCTCGGCGATCAGCGCTTCGTGGCGCGGGCGATCGAGCACGCAGGCGATGATCTCGCTTGGCTTGACGCCCTTGGCGGCGGCGACCGCAGTGATGTTCTCGGTCGGCGTCCGGTCGAGATCGATGATGCCGTCGGGCAGGCCCGGGCCGACCGCGATCTTGTCCATATAGACGTCGGGCGCGTTGAGCAGGCCGCCCTCGTCGGCGATCGCCAGCACGGCGAGCGCGTTGGGACCGGCCTTGGCGGTGATCGTGGTGCCCTCGAGCGGATCGAGCGCGATGTCGATCTTCGGGCCCGTGCCGATCGCCGAGCCGACCTTCTCGCCGATGTACAACATCGGCGCCTCGTCGCGCTCGCCCTCGCCGATCACGACGGTGCCGTCCATGTACAGCTGGTTGAGCGCCTCGCGCATCGCCTCGACCGCGGCGGCATCGGCCGCCTTCTCGTCGCCGCGCCCGACCAGGCTCGCCGCGGCGATCGCCGCCGCCTCGGTCACGCGGACCATTTCGAGGACGAGAACGCGGTCGAGTACCGTGCTGGCGGTGGCGTTGGTCATGGCGGGAGACATCCTGTTTATCTTTGGCCGGGGGTTAGGCGGCGTGTGTGACGTTGTCGAGACGGGGCGAGACGGATCGGGTGGTGGCGAAGGCGCGCGGCAGATTTGGGTCAGCGGCCTTTGGGCGGGGTGATTTCGAAGATCGTCGGCCAGTATTTGCCGGTGACGAACAGGCGGCGATGCGTCTTGTCCCAGGCGATGCCGTTGGGCACCGCGTCGGGATCGTCGAGGTTGACGGTCGCGGTGAGCGCGGACACGTCGATCCAGCCGACGACATGGCCCGTCGCGGGGTCGATCCGCGCGATCCGGTTGGTGCGCCAGATATTGGCGAGGATCTCGCCATCGACATATTCGAGTTCGTTGAGCTGATCGACCGCGACTCCGTCGGCGGTGACGGGCAGGCGCCGGCGGACGCGCAGCGTGACGGGATCGAGGAAGCGCAGCGTGGCGGTGCCGTCGGACATGATCACCGAATTGCCGTCGCTGGTCAGTGCCCAGCCTTCGCCGCGATAGGCGAAGCTGCCGGTGCGGCGCAGCGTGTCGATCGACCAGCGAAAGCCGATGCCGTGGCGCCAGGTGAGGCTGACGAGCTGGTTGCCGACTGCGACGATGCCTTCGCCGAAATAGGGCGGGGGGATGGTGACGCGCCTGAGCACATGGCCGGTCGCGGGATCGACCTTGCGGATCGAGGAGCGGCCGATTTCGCCGGTGCTCTCCCAGAAAAAGCCGTCGCGGTAGAACAGCCCTTCGGTAAAGGCGCCGCTATCGTGCGGCAGCGTGGCGACAACCTGCGCCGGCACGACCGGAAGGGCGTCGGGCGGCGGTGCCGCGCCGAGCAGCAGCGCCAGCAGCAGGGAGGCCGCCAGCCGCCGCATCAATCGCGCAGCAATTCGTTGATCGCGGTCTTGGAGCGGGTCTGGGCATCGACGCGCTTGACGATGACCGCGCAGTACAGGCTCGGCTTGCCCTCGCCGCCACCGATGCTGCCCGGGACGACCACCGCATAGGGCGGGACCTCGCCGATGAAGATTTCGCCGGTCGCGCGGTCGATGATCTTGGTCGACGCGCCGAGATAGACGCCCATCGACAGCACCGCGCCCTCGCCGACGCGGACCCCTTCCGCGACCTCGGCGCGGGCACCGATAAAGGCGCCGTCGCCGATGATCACCGGATTGGCCTGCAGCGGCTCGAGCACGCCACCGATACCGGCGCCGCCCGACAGGTGGACGTTCTTGCCGATCTGCGCGCAGCTGCCGACGGTCGCCCAGGTATCGACCATCGTCCCTTCGCCGACATAAGCGCCGATATTGACGAAGCTCGGCATCAGCACCGCGCCCTTGCCGATAAATGCGCCGCGGCGGACGATACTGCCGGGGACGGCACGGAAGCCGGCACTTCGAAACTCGCTCTCGCCCCAGCCGGTGAATTTCGACGGGACCTTGTCCCACCAGTGGCCGGCACCGGGACCGTTGTCGATCAACGCATTGTCGTTGAGACGGAAGGACAGCAGCACGGCCTTTTTGAGCCACTGGTTGACACGCCCGCCGCCCTGTTCGTCGGGCTCGGCGACGCGCGCCGCGCCGGCGTCGAGCAACGCCAGTGCGCGGTCGACCGACAGGCGGATCTCACCGCCGGTGGCCAAGCCGATCGCGTCGCGGTCTTCCCAGGCATTGTCGATGATGCGTTCCAGGTCGTGGCTCATACCGCCTCCAGAATTTCTTCCAGCCAGTGCCGGATGTCGTGGGTGGTGAAATCGATATGGTCGCGCTCGGCGTCGGGCGCTTGCTCCGAGCCGTTGTTTACCCACACCGTCGTCATGCCGATCGCCTTGGCCGGTGCGAGATTGCGCGCCATGTCCTCGACGAACAGGCATTCTTCTGCCGCGATGCCGAACGCGGCGCACAGGCCGGCATAGGCCGATGCCTCGGGCTTGGGGCGCAGATCCATGGCGTGGATGTCGTGGATCGCCTCGAAACTCGCGGCAAGGCCGAGCCGGTCGAGGACGCGGCCGGCATAGGGCGCGTCGGCGTTGGTGAAGATGATCTTGCGGCCGGGCAGGCGAGCGATCGCGGCGGCAAGCGGGGCGTTTTCCTCGAGCACGTCCATCTCGATGTCATGAACGAAATCGAGGAACGCGTGCGGATCGACATGATGCTCGGCCATCAGCCCGGCCAGCGTCGTGCCGTGATCGAAAAAATATTGCTTCTGAAGGCGATGCGCCGCGACATGATCGAGCTCGAAACGATCGGCGATATAGGCCGTCATCTTCGCGTCGATCCGCGCGAACAGCTGCGCGCTCGCCGGGTAGAGCGTGTTGTCGAGATCGAAAATCCAGTTGCGGACATGGCCGAGACGCGCGAGCATGGTTGCGGGCCTTAGGCGCGGCCGGCGCCACGGGCAAGGACGGCGTCAGGCGGGTTTCGGGGGGAGGGGCGGACCCCCGCGCCGCGGGCCTGGCAGGGGGAAGGGTTTCGATGATCAAGGGTATGCGTATCAACCTGCTGCGCTCGGTCGCGCTGGCGGGTGCCATCGCCGTCGGCGGGTGCGGCGGCGGTTCCGGGGTGGGGAGCACGCCGACGCCGACCCCCGCGCCAGCACCGTCGCCATCACCATCACCATCACCATCACCATCGCCGTCGCCAACCCCCACCCCCACCCCCACTCCGACCCCAACTCCCACACCGACGCCAACCCCGACGCCGACGTCAAGCTATGACACGGCGGAATATCGCGCGACGGTGGGAGCGGTCTCGGCCAATGGGCTGGCCGCCTACAGCAAGGGCGCAACCGGCCTCGGCATCAAGGTCGGGATCGTCGACAGCGGCATCGACCTGCAGAGCGCCGAGTTCGGCACGCGAATCGATCCGGCGTCCGCCGATGTCGCGGGCGACCCGAGCATCGACGACGCGGGCGGCCACGGTACCGCAGTGGCTTTCACCATCGGCGGGCGGCGCAACGATGCCGGCACGCATGGCATTTCGTTCGACGCGACGCTGATCGTCGCGCGTGCCGACACGCCCGGCAGCTGCGCCACGACGACAAGCGACGGCAAGAGCGGCTGCTCGTTCAGCGACACGGCGATCGGCAAGGGCATCGACCTCGCCGTGACCAACGGCGCGCGGGTGATCAATATCTCGCTGGGCGGCTCGGCGGCCGGGGCGCCGGTGATCAACGCGATCAACCGTGCCACGGCGGCGGGCGTGATCGTCATCATCGCGGCCGGCAATGACGGTACGGCCGATCCCGACCCGTTCGCGCAGGTCGCCAACAACGCGGCATCGCGCGGGCTGGTGATCATCGCCGGGTCGGTCGGGGCCAATGATTCGCGGACGCCGGGCGCCGATGTGATCTCGAGCTTCAGTGACAAGGCCGGCAACAGCATCGTCCATTATCTGACCGCGGTCGGCGAGAGCGTTCGCGCGCCGGACAACAACAACACGCCGTATCTGTGGAGCGGAACCTCCTTCTCTGCGCCGCAGATCGCCGGTGCGGTGGCGCTGCTGGCGCAGGCCTTTCCCAACCTGACCGGCGCGCAGATCGTCAGCATCCTGTTCCAGTCGGCGCGCGACGCCGGCGATGTCGGGCCCGATGCCGTCTATGGCCAGGGTGTGCTCGACCTGACCAAGGCGTTCGCGCCGATCGGCGCCACGTCGATCGCGGGCACGCCGGCGCGGGTTTCGCTGGGTATCAACGCGACGCTGTCGGCGCCGATGGGCGATGCGCGGCCGGGCGCGCTGAATTCGGTGATCCTCGACAGCTTCCAGCGCGCCTATACGCTCGATCTGGCGAGCACGATCATCCATGGCAGCCCGCAGCGCACGCTGGTCGGCGCGCTGCAGGCGCGCGTGCAGAATTATTGGTCCGAATTCGGCAACACCAGCGTCGCGCTGACCGTCGCGCCGACGCGGGGCGGCGCGCTCGTCCAGCGTACCATGCTGAGCAGCGCGCAGGCCGAGCGCGCGCGCGCGATCGCCGGGATCGTCACGCAGCGCCTGGGCTCGACCGCAAGCTTCGCGATCGGCTTTGCCGAAAGCGAGGCGACATTGTCGGCGCGGCTCGCGGGGCGGGCCGACCCGGCGTTTCTGGTGGCGCAGGACCCGACGCACAATCTCGGCTTCGACAGCCAGGTGCGCGGCGCGGTGGCGGTGCGGCAGACGTTCGGAAAATGGGGCGTCACCGTGGCGAGCGAGACCGGCGCGGCGCTGACGCGCGATGCCGAGGCGATGGCGGCGCTGCGCGACCATTACCTGCGCTACGGCTATCGCAAGGCGGCGCTGGTCGTCGACCGGCGCGTTGGCCCACTGGCAGTGGCACTGTCGGGGACGCAGTTGGTGGAGAACAGCACGCTGCTCGGCGCACGGTTCAGCGATGGCCTGGGAGGCACACGCGCGACGAGCTATTTCGTCGATGTGGCGGCACGGGTCGATATCGGCGCGCGCTGGTCGATCGGCGGGTCGCTGCGCAAGGGCTGGACCTTTGCCGACCTGCGCGGCGGCGTCGATGGCGGCGGGACGATCCACACCAACGCCTATGCCGCGGACATCGCCGGGCAGGGGTTGTTGGGCAAGCGCGACAGTTTCGGCCTGCGCATCGCCCAGCCGCTGCGGGTGACGCGCGGCGGCATCGCGCTGCGCCTGCCGACCGACTATGACTATGCGAGCGGCGCGGTGACGGCGTGGAGCACGCAGACGCTCAATCTCGCGCCGACCGGGCATGAAATCGACGTCGAGGGGCGCTACGCCTTGCCCTTCCTGTGGGGCGAGCTGGAGACCAACATGTTCTACCGGCGCGACCCGGGCAATTTCGCCGCGCTGCCCGACGATGTCGGAGCGACGATGCGGTGGTCGGCGGCGTTCTGAGCGGCAATAGAGCGTGATGCGAAAAAGTGGGAACCGGTTTTTCGCAATAAATCACGCGACAACAAAAGATTACAGAGCGGGATGCGGTTCAGATCAATCGCATCCCGCTCTAGCGGAAGCGGCGGCGCGATCCCATCTGTCGGAACATGACCGCTTATTCCCTGCTCGATCTCGTCCCCGTCGTCCAAGGCGGCAGCGTCGCCCAGGCGCTGGCCAATGCCGCCGACCTTGCCGCGCATGCCGAGCGGCTCGGTTTCACGCGCTACTGGGTTGCCGAGCATCACGGCATGGCGGGCATCGCCAGCGCGGCGACGTCGGTGGTGATCGGCCATATCGCCGCGGCGACCGAGACGATCCGCGTCGGTGCCGGGGGGATCATGCTGCCCAACCACGCGCCGCTGGTGATCGCCGAACAGTTCGGCACCCTCGATGCGCTGTTCCCCGGCCGGATCGATCTCGGACTGGGGCGTGCGCCGGGGTCGGACCAGCGCGTCGCGCAGGCGATCCGGCGTACGCTGGAGAGCGATGCCAACGCCTTTCCGCGCGACGTGCTCGAACTGCAGAGTTATTTCGCCGACGACGGCAAGACCGGCATCCGCGCGACGCCGGGGGCAGGGGCGAAGGTCGACATCTGGATCCTCGGATCGAGCCTGTTCGGCGCGCAGCTTGCCGCGATGCTCGGCCTGCCCTTCGCCTTCGCCTCGCATTTCGCACCCGATGCGCTGGATCAGGCGGTGGCGATCTATCGCCGCGATTTCAAACCCTCGGCAGCGCTGGCCAAACCCCATATGATGGCGGGGTTCAACATCTTCGCTGCCGATTCCGACGAGGAGGGCGAGCTGCTGGCCAGTTCGCAGCAACAGGCGTTCGTGGCGCTTCGGACGGGCAACCCGCGCCAGCTGCCGCCGCCGATCGCCGGGTATCGCGAAACCCTCGGCGCGCAGGGCAGCGCGATTCTCGATCATGTGCTGCAATGCTCGGCGGTCGGCGGGCCGGCCAGGGTGGCGCGCGAGATTGCCGCGTTCGTCGAGCGCACCGGTGTCGACGAACTGATGATCGCCAGCGCGATTTACGACCATGACGCGCGCAAGCGCAGCCTGGCGATTACCGCCGAGGTGATGGGAGCCATGAAGATCGCCGCCTGAGTCGCTCGGCGGCGGCGATGGTCCGCTACACCCCGCGGATCGCAAGCTCGCCCATGCCTCACTAAGGGGCCGAGACGCGCCAAAGGTGAAGTTGCACGCCACGGCACGCCTTCGAGCGATCACGAAATCCAGACCAGCCGACCGGTCCTTGGAAAATCTCGGGGCGCCGGCAGTCGTCACCCGTGAACGCCCGTGCGCGGGCGTACGGTTGATCATTGCGCCGCCATGGCCGTGGAAGCGCTCGCCGAAGATGACGGCGAACGGGGCCTTGGCCATGGACCGCTGACATGGTCAGCGGGTCGTGCCCCGCCCCATCACGGGGCGGGCCTCGCTTGACCCTGTGCCATGAGTTCGATAGAGGGCCGCGCAGTCGAACCGGCGCGGGAAGTGCTGGTTTTCTGGCGAAACAGCTTTTGTGGTTCATTTCGTGGTGCCGCGAATTTCATGACCGACGGAGAAGCGCGGAAGAACAATGGGTTAGGCCCTGAGTTCGGTTCCCACCCTCTCTCCGCCATATTCACCGCCGCGCGTGCGGCCTCGAGAAGAACCGATGGCTTATAAGGAACCGAGCTTCAGTGACCGTGCCGCGCTTTCCGCGCAGGCCAAGCAAAAGGCGCTGGAGAAGCTGAAGACCAAGCCTGCGCTCGATCCCGCGGTCGTTGCCGCGCGCACCGCCGCGCGTGAAGCCAAGGAAGCTGCCGAAGCCGAGAAGCGCGAGGCCAAGCGCCTCGCGATCGAACAGGCCAGGCAGGAAAAGCTCGACGCCATCGAGGCGGCGCGCCAGGCCGAGCTCGCCGCGATCGAAGCCGCTGCCGCCGAAAAGAACGCCGCCGTCGAGCGCACCAAGATGTCGCTGATGGAAGCCAAGGCCGCCCGCGACGCGCGCTACGCCGCGCGCAAGATGCGCAAATAGGCTTGCCGGTTCGACGAGGCCTGGCGGCCTCGTCCGCGCTGGATTCTACCGCTGCACTCGGGGAGGGGTGACCCGGTTGCGGATGCGGGGATGACCTCGCCAGGTCGACGCGACATCATCCTTCTCTGAGAGCGGCGCGTCGCCGAGGCGCGCGCTGCCGCCGCGTCAGAGCGTGATGCCATATCCTTCGAAGGTGTTGCGAATGTCGGGGTCGATGCTCGACGCGGCGGCGGCGTCGGCGTCCGACTTCGCCTTGTCGCCCTTTCGTGCCCATGCCACGGCGCGACCGAAAGGGAGTTCCCCACTGTCATACCAGCGGGCGAAAGGACTGACTCTGCGGGGATTCCCAAGAGGTTGATTTTCTGATTCGATGCGGAAGTGTTGGATTGGAGGCGGAGATGTCTGGGATCACGATTACGCGACTGGATATAACGGCGGCTGACCTTCGC
>JBBRSN010000053.1:0-30593 GCA_038245375.1 Sphingomonadales bacterium
CCATTTGTGCAGCTGGAACCAGGCGCGGCGCATGCCGGGTTTCGTCACGTCGGTTTCCTTCAGGCGTCCGCCCAGCGGCGGAGCAGATTGTGGTAGATGCCGGTCAGCTTCACTGCAGCGGGATCGTCATGGCCGTTCGTGGCGGCGACCGACTGAACCGCAGAGTCGAGGTCGAACAGGATACGACGGGCCTCGGTGTCGCGGACCATCGACTGGATCCAGAAGAAGCTCGCGATACGCAGGCCGTGTTGCACCGGTGTTACATGGTGGAGGCTCGAGGCGGGGTAGAGGATAAGGTGTCCGGCGGGCAGCTTGACGCGCTGTTCCCCGAAATTGCCCTCGATCACCAGTTCGCCGCCGTCATAGCTGTCCGGATCGGCGAGGAAGAGCGTCGCCGACAGGTCGCTGCGGATGCGAAAGTCGCTGCCGCGGCGGATACGGATCGCGCTGTCGACATGCGTGCCGAACGCCTGCCCGCCGCCATAGCGGTTGAACAGCGGCGGGAAGACCTTGAGCGGCAGCGCGGCGGCGACGAACAGCGGCGAGGCGGCGAGCGCATCGAGCACGATGGCACCGGCACGGCGCGCGGCATCGCTGTCCTCGGGCAATTGCGCGTTGCGCTTGGCCAGCGCGGATTGCGCGCCCGAGGTGGCGTTGCCGTCGATCCAGTCGGCGGGATCGATCAGCGCGCGGATCTCGGCGCATTGTGCCGGGGTGACGAGATCGGGGATCGCGATCAGCATTGGCTGGCACCCCGCCGCAACGCCTGAACGCCACGGTGGCGGAAGGCGGGGAGGTCGGCGGTGGCGAGCCAGGCGCTGGCCTTGGCGACGAACGCCGGGGTGGCGGTCTCGCCGGCGCGGCGCAGCCAGTGGATCGCGTCCTCGATCCGGCCCGCCGCACCGAGCATGCGGGCATGGTTGAAGGCACCGCGGAAATCGCCACCCTGCGCGGCGCGGGCATAGCAATGCGCCGCCGCTTTCACGTCGCGGGCGACGACCCAGCCATCCTCGTGAAAGCTGCCGACGAAGTTGATCGCCTTGGCATTACCGAGCGCGGCGGCCTTGCGGAACCAGGCAAGCGCGGCGGGCTTGTCTTCCGCCACGCCGGCGCCGAGTGCGAGCAGGGTCGCGTAATTGTACATCCCCCAGTCGAGCCTGCGCTCGGCGGCGATGCGGTAGCAGGCGGCGGCGCGCACCTTGTCGGGCACGGTGCCCCAGCCGAGATCGTAGCAGCGGCCGACCATGTTGATCGCCATCACATGGTGCTGCGCGGCGGCGCGGGTGAACCAGACGAGCGCTGCGGGCTGATCCTGCGGGAGGCCGTTGCCGTCGAGCAGCAGCTGGCCGAGCAGCGCCTGGGCATCGGCGTGGCCGGCTTGGGCGAGCGCGCGGATGGTCGTAGCGCGCTGCTCCGGTGAGCCGGACAGGCCGGTGGTGATTTCGTCGGGGGAGAGCAATCGCAATTCCTCCCCAAGCAAGCTTGGGGAGGAACTAACACGATCGCTCACCATCAGAATTTCACACCGACCGTGCCGAACACGGTGCGGCCGGCTGCGATCGTCGCGTAGTGGCTGGTATAGGTGTTGCTGAAATAGACCTTGTCGGTCAGGTTCTGCGCGGTGACGCTGAGCTCGACATGGTCGGTGAGTTTGTAGCGCGCCCGGGCGTCGAAGCGCCAATAGGCCGGGACGCCGCGCGTAAGCGTGGTGGTAGCCGGGGTGACGGTGACGACGCCGGCGCTGTCCTGCGTTGCGAGGCGGTTGTCGCCAAAGCCGCCGATCTGGCGGCTCGAATAATAGGCGCCGCCGCCGAACGAAAAGCGCTTCGTGGCTTCGATGTTGGTGGACATCGTGAAGCTGTCGGTGGCGGTCTGCGGGATCGGCTTGCCGGTGTTGACCGAGGGCACATAGACGACCTTCGCGGCCTGGCTGCCGAAGGCGGCGGCAGTCAGCGCGGTGAAGCCGGCATCGAGGATCTTCGGGTCGAGATGGGTATAGCCGCCGAACACCGTCCAGCCCGGCAGGATCGTGCCGTTGGCGGTCAGCTCGATACCGCGGACCCGTGTCCGCCCGAGAAAGCCGACGGTGTTGGCGTCGATCTGGACGCGGGCGTTGCTGATGTCGGTCTGGAACAGCGCGAGGCCGAGCGCGAGCTTCTCGTGGAACAGGCTGGCCTTGGCGCCGACTTCATAGGATTTGGTCTTCTGCACCTTGAGCTGGTCGAGGATTGACAGGTTGGTCGCACTGTTGGTGGTGGGCAGTGCATTGTCCTCGCGGCCTTCGCCGAGCAGGCTGTTGGGCGGCGTCGCGGCGGTGGCATAGCTGGCGTAGATGCTGGTCTCGCGCGTCGGCTTGAAGACGAGGCCGGCCTGCCAGTTGAACAGATTGTCGGTGCGCGACAGCTGGACGGCGGTGCTGCCGACAGCGAAGGGTAGGGTGACGGTCGAGGCAAAGCGATCGTAGCGCGCGCCGAGATTGAGGATCAGCGACGGCACGATCGTGATCGAGTCGAAGCCGTAGATCGCCTGGGTTTGCGCATCATTCTGCGTTTCAGTGTTGGGTGCGCCCCTGACGATCGGCGTGGTCACGCTCGACGTGTCGCTGGCATAGTTGACCCATGGATCGTTCGCGTCCGGCGTGAACAGGCTGGTGCAATAATAGCGTGAGATCGTCGCGCTGTTGCAGCGCGGGCTGATCGTCGACCCGGTGGCGAGTAGGAAGGAACCGCGGCGGGTCTTTTCCCACGAGACTTCGGCCCCGATCGCGAAGCTGTGCACGATTCCGCCGGTGTGGAATTTGCCGTTCAGGTCGAACTGGTCGACGATGCTCTTGGTATAGCCGTAGCGCGTGTTGGCGCGACGCCAGACATTGCCGGTGTCGAAGACGTTGCCGGTGCTGTCGTCGGGCAGCAGGTAGATATAGGCCTGGTCGCTGTGATTGTAGCGCGCCGTGTTGCGCAGTGTGATCCCGCCGAAATCATGCTCGATCCGCAGCGTCGCCTGGTTGGTCGTCGTGTCGCGGAAGTCGCGGTCGGTCAGGCCGTAAAAGGTCGAGCGCGCGACATAGCCGGTCTGGCCGCTTTTGGTCGTGATCGTGCCGACCGCCGGCGTGGTGAAGACATTGCCGGCGGGCGCGTTGCAGATCGATGCGGTGCAGACATAGCGATAGGGGATGCCGCTGTCGGGCAGTTCGTGGCTCTCGAGATAATAATAGCTCGCAGTCAGCCGGGTGTCGGTACCGAGACCGATGGTGACGCTGGGCGCAACGCCCCAGCGGCGGGCATAGATGGCGTCGCGATCGACGACGTTTTGATCATGCCACAGGCCTTCGACACGGAACGCGACGATGTCGCCGAGCTTGAGGTTGAGGTCGCCGGTGACGCGCTTGTAATCGCCATTGCCATAGCTCGCGCTGGCCGAGGCGAAAGTGGCGAGTTGCGGCACCTGCGACAGGATGTTGATCGTACCGCCGGCGCTGCCGCGGCCGCCGAGCGTCGAATCCGAGCCGCGCACGATCTGCACCGAGTCGATCGCGAACACCTCGCGGGTCTGCGCGGCAAGATCGCGCACGCCATCGACATAGATGCTGCCCTGGCTGTCGAAACCGCGAATGAACGGGCGGTCGCCGATCGGGTTGCCGCCCTCGGCCGCGCCGAAGGTGATGCCGGGGACGGTACGCAGCGCGTCCTGGAGGCTGGCCGACCCGGTCTGGTCGATCACCCCGCGCGACAGCACGACGATCGATTTGGGCGTGTCGACCAATGGGGCGACCTGCTTGGGGTCGGCCGACTTCTGCTCGCGCGCGCCGGTGACGATCACGTCGTGGCGCTGGTCGGGGTCCTCATCGTTCGCCGGCACCGTATCGATCCGGTCGCCCGCCCAGGCCGGCGCAGTGGCGAAGGCCCCCACGCACGACAGCGCCAGGAAGGCAGGGCGGGCAATTGGATGGCGTTGAACGGCGTGACGCAAGATCGGTCTCCCTTTGATAGCTTCCGGCTATTGCGAGTCAGTCGCAGTGTCAACGCTATTGCGAATAATTCGCATCATTGTGAGAGATTGGCGGCCAGCCGGCGTGCCCGGGCGCAAAATGTCTTGCTCCGGAGCTCAGAAGCGGACGTCGATGTGTTCACGCGAAGGCGCGGAGGCGCGAAGGAGTTCCGCTCGCCGCCAATGTCGCGCATCGACCAGATATCTCGGACACTGGTCCGTGGGGAGCTGCGCTTTCACGCGTGTGGCTACCAGCCGTCCGACCCCTTTGCGCCTTCGCGTGAAAAAGCTCTTCTTTCCGTCAGGAGGTGACGTTGCGGTCGAGCGACTCCGCCAGCAGCCAGCTGCGCAGCGCGCTGGCGAGGTTGGGGGGCGCGGCTTCGGTGATGCGGATCGCGTCGATCTCGGCGATCAGTGCGTTGAGCGGGAGCGACCGTGCGGCGGCGGCGGCTTCGAGCGCCTGCCAGAACAGCGGTTCGAGGCTGATCGAGGTCTGGTGCCCGGCGATGGTGACCGATCGCTTGACCGGCCCACGAAATCCGCCGCGCGGGGCGGCGATCACGGCCTGATGATCACGGGGTGTCGAACAGCGCGGCGAGCTGCTCGATGATCGTGCCGCCGAGCTGCTCGGCATCCATGATGGTGACGGCACGCTGATAATAGCGCGTCACGTCGTGACCGATGCCGATCGCGACGAGCTCGACTGGCGAGCGGCTCTCGATCCAGCCGATCACCTGGCGCAGATGGCGCTCGAGATAGCTGCCCGAATTGACGCTGAGCGTCGAATCGTCGACCGGCGCGCCGTCCGAAATGACCATCATGATCTTGCGTTCCTCGGGCCGCGCGATCAGCCGGCTGTGCGCCCAGAGCAACGCCTCGCCGTCGATATTCTCCTTGAGCAGCCCCTCGCGCATCATCAGCCCGAGCGAGGTCTTGGCGCGGCGCCACGGCTCGTCGGCCTTTTTGTAGACGATGTGGCGGACGTCGTTGAGCCGGCCGGGCTGGGGCGGGCGTCCGGCGGCGAGCCAGGTCTCGCGCGACTGGCCGCCCTTCCAGGCGCGCGTGGTGAAGCCGAGGATCTCGGTCTTGACGCCGCAACGCTCGAGCGTGCGCGCGAGGATATCGGCGCTGATCGCGGCGATCGAGATCGGGCGGCCGCGCATCGAACCCGAATTGTCGATCAGCAGCGTGACGACGGTGTCGCGGAATTCGGTCTCGCGCTCGACCTTGTAGCTCAGCGAGAGCGTCGGGTTGACGACGATCCGTGCGAGTCGCGCCGCGTCGAGAATGCCCTCTTCCTGGTCGAAATCCCAGCTGCGGTTCTGCTGCGCCATCAAGCGGCGCTGCAGCCGATTGGCGAGCTTGGTCACCGCGCCCTGGAGATGGACTAGTTGCTGGTCGAGATAGGAGCGCAGCCGGGTCAGCTCCTCGGCGTCGCACAATTCGGTCGCGGCGATCACCTCGTCGAACTGTGTCGTCCATGGCTTGTAGTCGAAATGCGGCGACAGGTCGGAAAAGGGGCGGTTGGGGCGGACCGGCAGCATGCCTTCATCGCCCTCGTCGCCAGGTTCGCCGTCCTGGTTGTCGAGATCGTCCTCGCCCTGCTCGCTATTCTCGCCTTCCTCGCCCTCGGCATCGCGCGGTTCGCCGCGCGCCTCCATCTCGCCCTGGCCCTGCTCGCCGGGCTCGTCGCCTTCCTCGCTGTCGTCCTGCTGCTCGTCGGTGCCCTCGTCCTCGGCGCCGCCCTCGTCGGCCTCGTCGGGGAGCATGTCGCCCTCGATCAGCTCGAGATCCTCGAGCAGGCGGTTGACGAGGCCGGCAAAGGTGCGCTGGTCGTCGATCGCCAGGCCGAGCGCGTCGAGATCGCCGCCGGCCCTGTCCTCGATCCAATCGCGGACCAGCGCGAGACCCGGCGCGGCAAGCGCTGGCGACTCCTGCCCGGTCAGCCGCTCGCGCACCATCAGCCCGAGCGCGGTCGACAGCGGCACCTCGTCCCGATTGCGCGCGCGCGTGATCGGATCGGCACGCAGCCTGACGTCGAGCGCGGTGGAAAGGTTGGCAGTAATCCCGGCATAGCCGCGCGCGCCAAGCGCCTCGACCCGCGCCGTCTCGATCGCATCGAACACCGATCGCGCAACCGCGTCGCCGGGGGCGCCGCGCGCATGCAACGCGGTATCATGGTATTTCAGGCGCAGCGCAAAGCCGTCGGCAAAACCGCGCGCCTCGGCGACCTGGTCGGCCGGCAGCGTGCGCGCCGGCATCGGCACCTTGATGTGTTTGCCCGACTGCGCCGGGGCGTCGGCGGTGAAGGCGAGCTCGATCTCCGGCTCGCCGGCAATCGCGCGCGATGCGCCGCCGAGCACGTTCTTGAAGCGATCGAGGGGTGTATCAGTAGCCATGGCTCAATTCCGGCAGCACGATATGGCCCGGTGCCAGATCGTGATCCATGCGGATCGTCGCTTCCATGGTTTTTGGGTCGTAGGCAAGTACCGTGACGACCGCGCCGTTGATCACCTTATAGGCCGGCAGTTTGGCGATCGGGATGACGGTGCGCGGTTCGGCAAGGTCGCGCATCATGCCGAAGCCCGACACTTCGAGATCGACCGAGATGCTGTCCTTGCCGCCCGCCGGGCCGACATAGCGCAGCCGCGCGACGCTTTCGCCGCCCAGTTCGATGCCTTCGATCAGCGCATATCTTGCGGGCGGGATGACGAACGGCGCGCGGCCCTCGGTGCCCTTGGCGCCGATCAGAAAGGCATGATCGAAGCGCTGGTCGCCATCGCTGTCGAACACGCAATAGCGCGTGTTGAGGCGCGTACCACGCAGCGCGCCGACCAGGCCGAACAGCATCTGCCCGGTCATGATCTTGCCGACCGAGGCCTTCTGCTCTTCCTCGCAGAACACCGCCTCGGGAATATCGGCGACGCCGCTGACGCTCTCCGCATGGAGGATGTCGCCACGCGCGAAGCTGCGCTTCTCGCCCTTCCAGTCGAGCTTGACGTCGTCGCCGAGGATCGCCGAATCGGGTCGGCCGATCAGCGCGCGCGAAATGATCGCACCGGGCATGACCTTCTGGATGCCCTGTGGCGACATGGTCTCGATCAGGCGGAGCGGCGGCGCGCCGACCTGCCCGGCGTCCCTGGCGGCGATCAGCAGCAGGGCGGCGGCCGCGATGGCCGGGAGGAAGCGTTGTTTCACCAGAGCACCTTGCAGCCGAAACCGGCAATTTCCGGGTCGCGCGTGACGACCACGAGATCCTCGACCAGCGCCTGCGCGGCGATAAGCCGATCGAATGGGTCACGATGCGCACCTTCCAGATAGGCGGCCCGCAGGGCATGAGCGTCGGTGATGTCGAGCCGGTTGAAGCCGTTACTGGTCATGAGCTGCGGATATTGTCCCTGAAAGTCGGCGATCATCGGCAATTTGCCGAGCGCCGACTTGATGGCGATTTCCCAAACGACGGCGGCACTGACATGTATCGGCCTGTTGCCCTCCGCGATCGCGGTGCGCGCCCGCGCACCGAGCTGCGGCGCGTTGGCCAACCACCAGAGCAAGGTATGAGAATCGAGCAGATAGCCGGTCACAGCCCGAATTGCTCGAGCCGCTTGCCTTCCCACAATGCCAGTTCATCTTCCGGCATCGGGTCCAACCATAGCGAAGCGGGAATATCGCCCGTTACCGTCAGGCCTCCCGGCACGCGATGTGTCCGCGGGGTGGGCTCGATCGGCACCAGCTTGGCATAGGGCTTACCGGCCTTGGCGAGGATGATCTCCTCGCCGGCATGGGCGCGTTCGAGCAGTTTCGAGAAATGCGTCTTCGCCTCATGGACGTTGACGGTCTTTCCGGGATCGGCCTCGGCCATCGCAACCCTCCTATGGACTAAGTCCACTTAGTCCATGCGATGGTTTGCATCAAGCCTTGCCCACCACGCTCTCGGGCAGATCCAGCCCGAACACGCGTTGATAATATTCCGCGACCAGCGGGCGCTCGGCCTCGTCGCACTTGTTGAGGAACGACAGGCGGAAGGCGAAGCCGATGTCGCCGAAGATCAGCGCGTTCTGTGCCCAGGTGATGACGGTGCGCGGGCTCATCACGGTCGAGATATCACCGTTGATGAAGCCGCGGCGCGTCAGATCGGCGACGCGGACCATGTTGTCGACCGTCTTCTTGCCCTCGGGCTTGTCATATTCGCCCGACTTGGCGAGCACGATCTGCGCCTCGACCGCGGCGGGCAGATAGTTGAGCGTGATGACGATGTTCCAGCGGTCCATCTGGCCCTGGTTGATCTGCTGCGTGCCATGATAGAGCCCGCTGGTGTCCCCAAGGCCGACGGTGTTGGCGGTGGCGAACAGCCGGAAGAACTTGTTGGGGCGGATCACGCGGTTCTGGTCGAGCAGCGTCAGCTTGCCCTCGGTCTCGAGCACGCGCTGGATGACGAACATCACGTCGGGCCGGCCGGCGTCATATTCGTCGAACACCAAAGCGGTCGGCGTCTGCAGCGCCCAGGGCAACAGGCCCTCGCGGAATTCGGTGACCTGCTGGCCATCGCGCAGGACGATCGCGTCGCGGCCGACAAGGTCGATGCGGCTGATATGCGCATCGAGGTTGATGCGGATGCACGGCCAGTTGAGCCGCGCCGCGACCTGCTCGATATGCGTCGACTTGCCGGTGCCGTGATAGCCCTGGACCATCACGCGGCGATTATAGGCAAAGCCGGCGCAGATCGCGAGCGTGGTGTCGGGATCGAAGACATAGGCGGGGTCGAGGTCGGGGACGCGTTCGTCGGCCTCGCTGAACGCCGGAACCTGCATGTCGGTATCGATGCCGAACAGGTCGCGCACCTTCTTCATCTGGTCGGGCGCGTCGAGGATCGTCGTCTCGCGACTGTCGGGCTGGGTATTGGGGATGTCGGTCATCATGCCATCCAAAAAGGTCGGTCGGGCTGCGCGTGTCGAAGCCCTGATCCTATTACGATCGGCTGCATAGGAAGAACGGCACTTCGAAAGGCTCAGTGCGAACGGAATGGAGCTTCGTCAAGCGCAACCTAGCCTCGATGGTAGCAGAAGTGCTTCGAATGCCGCGCGTGGCAACCGTCAGCCGGTCTTGTGCGGCAAGGAAAACAGCCCGGCGAAACGCGCCGCAAGGGCACGATCGCCGGTTACCGACACCCGACCGGCGGCCTCGGCATCCGCCAACGCCTGCCCGCCGAAAAATAGCGGCAGCATTTCCCCTGGCACGCCGGCGAGTACCGCGTCAGCGCCGGCAAGGTCATTGCGCGCCACTGCGATCGAGCCGTCGGCAATCGTCGCGCGATAGTCTTCGCCATCGAGGTGCAAGCCGATGACGGCCTGCAGGCCGTCCACACGCTCCGGCACCAGCAACATCTTCAACGACAGCATCATCGCCGTCGGTGAAAAGGACAGGCGCGGGTCGTGCAGCGGCGAGCGCAGCGCCCAGCGCGCCAGGCCAAGCACGACCGGCTCGCATTCCATGCCCCATGGCGTGAGCGCATAGACCTGCACACTGGCGGGGGGCGGCAAGGTACGACGCTCGATGATCCCGCTCACCTCCAGCCCCTCGAGCCGCTGGGTCAGGACATTGGCACTGATCCCGGGCAGCCCGGCGCGCAGCGCGCCGAACCGGCGCGGCCCGAGCAGCAGTTCGCGCACGATCAGCAACGACCAGCGCTCCCCCACCAGCTCCATGCCCAGCGCCGTGCCGCAAGCGTCGTCATACCAACGCCTTGGTGCGGCATCGTGATCTTTAATTACCTTTAATAACCTCATAGTTGCTTTTTATAACTTAGACTGACATCAAACGCAAACGACGAGTCGCACATTCGCACGCAAGCGGAGAAACGCCATGATCCCGACCATCACCACCTTCAGTTGGGTACCCGAGTTCGCACAGGGCTTCGTCCGCGACATTCGCGCGCGCTGGGCGTTCGAGGAAACCGGACAGACCTACGCCGTCGACCTGATCGACGGCCCTTATGCCAAAGGCGCGGAACATCGCCGCTTCCAGCCGTTCGGCCAGGTGCCGACCTATGCCGATGGCGCGGTCGAGATTTTCGAATCCGGCGCGATCGCGTTGCGTATCGCCGAGCAGGGCGGCGACCTGTTGCCGGCAGATCCGGCGGCGCGCATCCGCGCGATCCAGTGGCTGATTGCCGCGCTCAACTCGGTCGAGCCATGGGTGATGCAGCTCGCGGTGGTCGACGTGTTCGAGGCCGATCGCGACTGGTCGCAGGCGCGCCGCCCCAAGGTGCTCGAGGATTTGCACGGACGGCTCGCCGATCTCGCCGCCGCGCTCGGCGACAGGAGCTGGCTCGATGGCGACGATTTCACGGTTGGCGACCTGATGATGGTGTCGGTGCTGGGCGGCTTGCGCAACACCGACCTGCTGGCGGGCTATCCCAACCTCGCCGCCTATGTCGCGCGAGGCGAGGCGCGGCCGGCCCATATCAAGGCGATGGCCGACCACCTTGCGGTGTATCGCGCCGTCGAGCCAGCCTGACTGACATAGCCCGGGGAGAGACGGGATGACCTATATCGATGGATTCGTGGCGCCCGTTCCGGCCGGCACCACGCGTGAAGCCTATATCGCCTTTGCCGAAAAGGCCGCGCCGATCTTCAGGGAGCATGGCGCGACCCGCGTGGTGGAAGGCTGGGGCGACGATGTCCCGGACGGCAAGATGACCGACTTTCGCCGCGCGGTGCAGGCGACCGAGGGCGAGACGATTGTCTTCTCGTGGATCGAATGGCCCGACCGGGCGACGCGCGACGCCGGCATGAAGAAGGTGATGGAGGATCCGCGCATGCCGCCGGGCGTCGAGCCGATGCCGTTCGACGGCAAGCGCATGATCTTCGCCGGGTTCGCCGCCATTGTGGATGCATGACAATAACCGACAGGCAGGAGCGGATATGATGACCAATCCCGAGGGGATGCCGATCTGGTACGAGTTGCTGACCGCCGATCCCGATGCGTCGAAGGCGTTCTACGACCATGTGATCGGCTGGACGGTCGAAGCCCAGCCATCGGGTCCGATGGACTATCGCATGATCGGCACGGCCGGCAACGATCGCGTCGGCGGCGTGATGCGGCTGACGCCCGAGATGCAGGCCGGCGGTGCGAAGCCGACCTGGCTGTTCTACATCGGTGTCGCCGACGTCGATGCGACGGTTGCGAAAATCTCCGCGGCGGGCGGATCGGTGCTGATGGCGCCGTTCGATATTCCGGGTACCGGTCGCCTTGCGTTCGCCGCCGATCCGCAGGGCGCGCCCTTCTACGTGATGCGCGGCGCGAGCGAGGAGAGCAGCACCGCTTTCGATCGGACCGGCATGGGCAAATGCAACTGGAACGAGCTCGCGACGACCGATCAGGCCGCGGCCAATGCCTTTTATGCCGGTGTGTTCGGCTGGTCCTATCCCGATTCGATGCCGATGGGTGAGGTGGGCGACTATATCTTCGTTGCGGTCGGCGACACGACGATCGGCGCGACCATGACCTGTCCGCCGGGTGGCCCGCCGCCATCGTGGCAATTCTATTTCCGCGCGCCCGATATCGAAGCCGCCGCCGCAAAAGTAGGCGAGGCGGGCGGCACTGTGCATCATGGCCCGAGCGAGGTGCCCGGTGGCGACCGCATCATCATCGCCAGCGATCCGCACGGCGTGACGTTCGGCGTTGTCGGCCCGGGAAAATAACAAAGACGAGAGGAGAGAGAGTTGTCCAGCAAGCGCATCGCCACCTGCCTGTGGTTTGATGGCAAGGCCGAGGAAGCGGCGCGTTTCTACGCCGCGACCTTCCCTGATTCGTCCGTCGGCACGATCAACCGCTCGCCGCTCGATTATCCCAGCGGCAAGGCGGGGGAGGTCATCACCGTGACGTTCAGCGTGCTGGGGCAGGATTTTCTCGGCCTCAACGGCGGCCCGATGTACCGTTTCGACGAGGCGATCTCGTTTCAGGTCTATACCGACGACCAGGCCGAAACCGACCGGCTGTGGGACGCGATCACCGCCGATGGCGGCGCGGAATCGATGTGCGGCTGGTGCAAGGACAAATTCGGCCTGTCGTGGCAGATCGTCCCGCGCCGGCTGATGGACATGATGACCAGCAGCGACGCCGCGGCGAGCCAGCGCGCGATGGGCGCGATGATGCAGATGAAGAAGATCGATATCGCCGCGCTCGAGGCCGCCTTTGCCGGCGAACCGGTGGCATGAGCCTGCAACTGTTCGGTCACCCCTTCTCGTCCTATACGTGGAAGGCGCTGATCCCGCTCTACGAGAACGCCACGCCCTTTACTTTCCGGATCATCGAGGGCGACTACCCGGAAAACGCCGCCGAGCTCGCCAGGCTCTCGCCGATGGGCAAATTTCCGCTGCTGGTCGATGGCGAATCCAGCGTGTTCGAGGCGACCAGCATCATCGAATAGCTCGCTGCCTTCCACCCCGGGCCGGTCGCGCTGATCCCGGCCGATCCGGCGGCGGCGGTAACCACGCGGATGCTCGACCGGGTGTTCGACAATTATGTCATGGGTGCCATGCAGGTCGCGGTGTCCGACGCGCTTCGCCCGCCGGGCAACAGCGATCCCTACGGCATGGCGCAGGTACGCACCGGTCTCGACCGGATCTATGCCTGGCTCGACAATGAGCTCGACGGGCGCGAATGGGCCATCGGCGCGGACCTCACCATGGCGGATTGCGCCGCCGCGCCGTCTTTATTCTATGCCGACTGGGTTTGTCCGATCGACGCGCGATCGCCACGTTCGGCTATGCCTGGACGATCGGCTTTCCGCCCGGCCGGGCGCGGGCGGCGCATCTGGCCCCTTAATGGTCCGATGGGCACACCGCCATCTATCGCGTGATCAGCCGCCGCTGACTGCCGTCAGATCGGTCTTGAGCGGCGTCGGCGCCGCGACATCCCGACGCGGCACCAGCAGGGCAAACGCGCCGATCACCGGCCGTATCATGACCGCGCCGAGGCCGTGCGGTGACGGCTCGCCGTCGCCGAGACCGAAGCGCAGCGGCTCGCGCGTCGGCGCGGGCATGTGCAAGGTCCCGAACAGCCGGTCCCAGATTGCCAGCGCGCTGCCGAAATTGCGGTCGAAATGGCGCTCGTCGGTCGAATGGTGGATCTGGTGATGCGCCGGGCTGAGCAGCCAGCGCCCCCAGTGCGGCCCGAAGGTGATCCAGAGATGCGAGTGCTGCAAATGCGTCAGCGCGATCGCCGCGCCCATCACCAGCATGTTGGTGCCGCCGATCTCCCATCCTGCCGTGTTCGTGCCGAGCAGATAGCGCGCCGCGCCCTGGGTCGATCCTACCACCAGCGCGATGATGTGCGCATAGACCAAGGTATCGAGCGGATGGACTCGGAAGTTGGTCAGCAGCGACAGGCTCTCGGCGCTGTGGTGGACGCGGTGAAACTGCCACAGCAGCGCCACGCGGTGGCTGAGATAATGGTCGAGCCAATAGGCGAATTCATAGGCCAGGAAGAGCGCGATCGTCAGGATCGCGCCGCCGAGCGGTGTGGGCAATGCGGGGAGATGCGCCGGCCCGAACATGCCCGTCAGGCCATGCGCGATCAGCGTTGCGACCGGGCCGGCGGAAAACACCATCCAGCCGAACAGCAGGCCATATCCGAACAGGCCGAACAGGAAGAAAGCGATATCGGTGCGGCCCGATGCGCTCTTGTACAGCCGGCCGGGGAACAGTGCGCGGCGCCACACCGCGCGCCGCGGCATGCGCCGACGTCCGCGCGGCACCGCCAGGAACGCGGCCAGCAGCAAGGTGCACAGCAACCCGTCGAGCGCCAGCGTCGAGCCGCGCGCGACGAAGGTCCCGAGCAACTGGTTCTCCCAGAAGCCGGCCAGTCGCGTCGCAACGCCGATGACTGAAGTGAAGTCGAACTCGCCCACGCCGCTTCCTGCCTGACGCGCGGATTCTAGGCGGCGGGTGTGAGTGTGAAGTTAATGGCGGCGCGGGCGGATCATGCCCTGGCCTGGGCGAGGATCGGCAGCTGGCGGACGCGCTTGCCGGTCGCGGCGAACAGCGCGTTGGCGAGCGCCGGCGCGGCGGGCGGCAGGCCCGGTTCGCCAAGCCCGCCCATTTCCGCATCGCTGGCGAGGAAATGCACCGCGATCGCCGGCGCATCGGCGAGCTTGAGCACGTCATAGTCGCCGAAGTTGCTCTGCATCACCGCCCCCTTGTCGAGCGTGATCGCTTCGCCGATCGCGGTCGACAGCCCCATCACGATGCCGCCCATCACCTGCGCCTCGGCGTTGCGCGGGTTCACCACGCTGCCGCAGTCGACCACCGCGGTCACTTTCGTCACCTTTGGCGTGCCGTCGTCCTTGAGCGTCGCCTCGGTGACATGCGCGGCGATGGTGTTGAACGATTCGACGATGGCGATGCCGCGGCCGGTGCCGGCGGGGAGTGGCGAACCCCACCCGCCGAGCCTGGCTGCCTGTTCGAGCACCGCGCGGTGGCGCGAGCCGGCTTTCAGATGGCGGCGGCGGAACTCGAACGGGTCGACACCGGCGGCATGCGCCAGCTCATCCATGAAGCTTTCGGTATAGAAACCCTGCTGCGTCGAATTGACCGAGCGCCATGCGCCGACGGTCTGGTTGGAGACTTGCTTGAAATGGCGTCGCGTCACCGCCGGCAGGTCGTAGAAGAAGGGCACTTCCTTCGCCGCGTCCTCGGGCTGGGCATAATCATTCTGCCATGCCGTGATCTTGCCGTCGCCGCTGAGCGCCGCCTTGAGCACCGCCGAGCTTTGCGGTCGATAGGCGCCCTGCGCGACCTCTTCCTCGCGCGCCCAGATCAGCTTGACCGGATAGGGCAGCTGCATCGCAACCTGTGCGACCTGGTCGACGATTTCCATGTACATCGGCAGGCGCCGGCCAAAGCTGCCGCCGATCAGCATCGGGTGAAACGTGACCTTGTCGGCGGCGAGCCCGGCGGCCTTGGCCGCCGCCATCTTCGCCGCGAGCGGATCCTGCATCCCGCCCCACACATCCAGTCTGCCGTCCTTGTGCTGCGCAGTGAGCGCGAACGGCTCCATCATCGCATGATGGAGGAAGGGCAGGCGGTAATCGGCGGTCACGATCCTCGCGCCGCTCGCCTTGAAGGCGGCATCGACATCGCCGCTGCCGGCAGTGCCGTCGGGCTTGTTGGCCTGGCGCAGCCGGTCCTGGTCGGCGAAGATGCTCGCGGTAGAGATGCCGCCATGGCCACCATCGCTGAATTTCGGCGACAGCGCGCGCAGCCCCTTGAGCGCCTGCCAATAGCCCTTGGCGATAACGACGACCGCGCCATCGAGCTTGATGACCTTTTCGACCCCCGTCACCGCCATCGCCGGGGCCGGGTCGACCGAGAGCAGTTTGCCGCCGCGCACCGGCGCCGCCATCACCGTGCCAACGCGCATGCCGGGCATGGCGACGTCCATGCCGTAGCGCGCCGAGCCATCGACCTTGCCCGGGATGTCGAGCCGCGGCACCGACTGGCCGATATAGCGGAACGCCCTGGCGTCCTTGAGCTTCGGCGCGCTGTCGAGCGAGCGCCCGGCGGCCTCGGCGGCGAGCTCGCCATAGCGCAGCGTGCGGCGCGACGCGGCGTGGATCACCTTGCTGTCGGCGGTGGTCAACTCTGACGCGGGCACGCCGAGCCGCCTGGCCGCCGTTTCGACCAGCGCGAGCCGCGTGGCGGCGCCGATGACACGCATGCCCTTCTGCCCGGTAAAGCGCAGCGCCGACGAACCGCCGGTGATCTGCAGGTCCATCGAGCGCGCGATGAGCGACAGCAGGGAACTGGGCAGCGCGGCGACGAGACCGGGATGGCCGGTCATCTCGGCAAGGAAGCCGCGCCCGAGCGGGACATTGGCAAAGGCCGATTCCGCCGGGGCCGAGACGACCTCGAGCTGCGACCAGTCGGCGTCGAGCTCCTCGGCCAGCATCTGCGCCAGTCCGGTGTTGGAGCCCTGGCCGATATCGGCATGCGGCGAGAACAAGGTGATGCGGTCATCCTCGCCGATGCGCAGCCAGGTTGCGAAATTATGCCCGCCCTTGCCCTCGGTCAGCGCCGCCGCCGTCCGGTTTGCCGCGTGGTCGGCCCAGCCGATCGCGAAGACGCCGCCGCCGACAACGGCCGCGCCACCGATCAGGAACGCCCTGCGCTTGATCCCCATCGTCGTGCTCCTCAGGCCTGGCCGGCGGCGGCGTGGATCGCCGCGCGGATGCGCGGATAGGTCCCGCAGCGACAGATATTGGTCATCGCCGCGTCGATCTGCGCGTCGGTCGGCCTGGGGGACGCGGCGAGCAGCGCGGCGGCGGCCATCAACTGGCCCGACTGGCAATAACCGCATTGCGGCACCTGGTGCGCGATCCACGCCGCCTGCAGCGCGTGAAGCGTACCCTGCGGCTGCGCCAGACCCTCGATCGTGGTGATCGATTTGCCGGCAATGTCGCTGACCGGCACGCTGCACGAGCGCGTCACGGCGCCATCGATATGCACGCTGCACGCCCCGCACGCCGCGATGCCGCAGCCGAACTTGGTCCCGGTCATCCCGAGTTCCTCGCGGATCACCCAGAGCAGCGGCGTGTCGGGCTCGGCCGTGATGGTGACGGGCTTGCCGTTGATGGTCGCTTCGATGGGCATCCGGCTCCCCCCGGTTCGGGACATGTTAGGTTGCGTATAGCAACCCTTGGCGGGATTGGCGATGGCACGACATTTCGGGGATCCGGCCTCGCCCAGCAGGCTGACCCGCGAAATCCGCGGTTCGTCAGGGCTCGCCTGGCAATCGCTCGACCACCTCTCCGCGAAAAGCGGCACCCGATGCGCCGCGCGGCGTCCCTCGTTTATCGCTTGGCCGTGCTGGCGATGTGCCACGGTAGCCGCTTGACGATGGGAACGTTATCATATACGTGAACGTTCACAATGAGCCGATCCCTTATATTGGGGCGGACGAAAAACGGGAGGGGATTCGGAAATGAAGAGACTGCGCAAGCCTGCATTTGAGCGGCTCATGGCGGGTGCATCTGCCGTTGCGATGGCGATCGTTGCCCAACCTGCCTTGGCGCAGGACAGCGTGGCGCCACCAGCAGATACCCCACAGGACATCGTCGTCACCGGTATCCGCGCGAGTCTCGAAAAGTCGCTCGAAATCAAGCGCGACGGGCAAGGCGTGGTCGATGCCATCACCGCCGAGGACATCGGCAAGTTCCCCGACACCAACCTCGCCGAATCGCTCCAGCGCATCACCGGCGTCTCGATCGATCGTTCCAATGGCGAAGGATCGACGGTCACCGTTCGCGGCTTCGGCCCGGCCTTCAACCTCGTCTTGCTCAACGGCCGCCAGATGCCGGCGTCGAGCCTTGGCGACTGCTGTTCCGCACCGGCATCGCGCAGTTTCGATTTCGCCAACCTCGCGTCCGAAGGCATCGCCGCGGTCGAAGTCTACAAGTCGGGCCGCGCATCGCTGCCGACCGGCGGCATCGGCTCGGTGATCAACATCAAGACCCCGCGCCCGCTCGATCGCCCCGGCTTCAAGGGCAGTATCGGCGTCAAGGCGGTCTATGACACCTCGCGCTTCGAAGGCAGCAAATTCTCGCCTGAAGTGTCGGGCATCATCAGCGACACCTTTGCCGACAACAGGATCGGGATCCTCGCCACCGGCTCATACCAGCGTCGTCGGTCAAGCCAGGCGCAGTTCAACGCCGGCTGGCGCGAAGGCTATCTCGGCAATGAGAACAACTGGGGCTCGCTGCCGGTCGATGCCAGCGACCCGCGCTTCGCCCAGACCGCGAACCGGCCCGGCCCGAATACCGTCTATCAGGTCACCCAGAATGCCGGCTACGACTTCACCGATGTAGATCGCGAACGTATCAACGGGCAGCTGGTGTTGCAGGTCAAGCCGACCGACAACCTTTCGGCAACGATCGACTATACCTTCTCGCAAAACACGATCAAGGCGCGCACCAACAGCATCGGCGTCTGGTTCAACCACAACAATACCAGCAGCAGCTGGACCGACGGTCCCGCCGCCGGGCCGAACTTCTACGCCGAGCATTTCGACCAGAGCGAAGGCAAGGATCTCGCCATTACCGGCGCGGTTGCGGCCAACCGATCGATCAATCGCTCGCTCGGCGGCAATCTCGAATGGAACACCGGCGCGCTGCGACTGGTTCTCGACGGGCATCACTCGACCGCCGAAAGCAAGCCGACCAGCCCCTATGGCAGCAATATCGCCGTCGGCAGCGCCATCTATGGCGTCAAGGACCAGCGGGTCGATTTCACGCACGGCATGCCGGTCATTTCGGTGTCGATGTATCCGGGGTCGGAAGTCGTCGCCTCGAACATCCGCCCGGCCGGAAACGCGTTCCGCAACGCCTATATGCGCGACGAGATCAACGAAGCCTCGTTCAAGGGCGGTTACGATTTCGACGCATCGTTCATCAAGAGCCTCGATTTCGGCGTCACCTACACCGACAATTCGGTACGCTCGGCCTATGGCTTCATCCAGAACGATACCTGGGGCGGCACGTTGACCGCGGCGCAAACGCCCGACAATCTCTATGCGATCGTCGGCTTGCCCGATCGTCTCGCCGGGATGGAAGGCTCGAATGCGACGGGAATCATTCCCAATTACTTCCAGGTCAATACGGAAGCGCTGATCGACCTGCTCAACAAGAACCTCGCGATCTGTTCGGCGGCGGCGAGCGGGACCTGCCTCGCCCAATATTCGTCCGATCGTCATGTCCATGAAAGGACGCTCGCGCCGTACATCCAGACGACGCACACATTCGATCTGGGCGACAATCCGGCCCATCTGCGGCTCGGCCTGCGCTACGAAAGCACCCGGGTCGATTCGACGGCGCTGGTGCCGATCCCCACCGGAACCGTCTGGACCGGCGGCAACGAAACCTCGATCATCTATGGCTCGACGTCGGGTTTCGCCACACTGAAGGGCAAATACCATAATTGGCTGCCGGCCATCGACTTCGACATGGAGCCGATCAGGAACGTCAAGCTGCGCGCGTCGTACAGCCATACCATCACCCGGCCGGACTATGCGAGCCTGCAGGGCGGCACGACGCTCGACTCGCCGATCCGCATCGGCGGCAGTACCGGCGGAAGCGGAAACCCGGGCCTCCTGCCGTACAAATCGAAGAACGTCGACCTGTCGGCCGAGTGGTATTACAAGCGCGACAGCTATGTCTCGATCGGCTTTTTCCACAAGGAAGTCGCCAACTTCATCAGCAATACGACGATCAACACGCCGGCGTTCGGTCTGACAAATGCCGCGGCCGGGCCCAATGCCGCGGCGGCGCGGGCGGCGCTGGGTGCCAATGCGACGCCGGCGGCCCTGCTCGCCTATATCAAGACCAATTTCCCGTCGACGATCGACGCGGCGACGGGTGGCGTGATCGGACAGCCGGGTGATCCGCTGGTCAACTTCGTGATCACCCAGCCGACCAACAGCAACCAGAAGGCCAAGCTGTGGGGCTGGGAATTCGCCGTCCAGCACAGCTTCTGGGATACCGGCTTCGGTGCGATCGCGAACTATACCGTGGTGCAAAGCGACACCAAATTTGACAATACGCTGCGCTACACGGTGCCGCAATTTGCCGTGAACGGGGTCAGCAACAGTGCCAACGCGGTGCTCTACTACGACAAGCACGGGCTGCAGGCGCGTGTCGCCTATAATTGGCGGGCGGGTTTCCTGTCCGGCTATGGCTTCGACCCGTATTACGTCAACGCCTATGGCCAGTGGGACCTGAGTGCCAGCTATGAGATCCGCAAGGGCATCACGGTCTTCGCCGAAGGCATCAACGTGACCAATGCCGATCGCCGCGGCCATATGCGCAACGACCAGACCGTGTACTTCGCCGCGCCGGGTTATGCGCGCTATGCCGCGGGTGTCCGGTACGCTTTCTGAGCGATACGGATTGATCCGCCGGGGTCATGACATCAAGGGCCGCACTGCCCGGCAGTGCGGCTCTTTTTCCCCTTGAGATGGACGAATGTCCGCTATGGTCCCCGGGTAATGGTCAGCAGGATTCAGCGTGTCGTCATCGTCGGCGGCGGTACGGCGGGCTGGCTCGCCGCCTGTCTGCTCGCCGCGAAACGACCCGACCTGTCGATCACGCTGGTCGAGGCGCCGGATATCCCGACGATCGGCGTCGGCGAGGGCACCTGGCCGACGATGCGCGAGACGCTCGCGACGATCGGCATTTCGGAGGCCGAATTCCTGCGCGAGTGCGATGCCTCGTTCAAGCAGGGCTCGCGCTTCGGTGGCTGGGTCGACGGGTCCTCGACCGACTCTTACCTCCATCCGTTCACGCCGCCCCCGCCCGGCGACATGCGCGACCTGCTTGCGGCTTGGCAGTTGGAAAAGGCTGGGGTGCCCTTTGCTGCGGTGATGACAGCGCAGCACGCGGTGTGCGCGCGCGACCTCGCACCGCGCCAGCGGGCGATGCCCGATTTCGCCGGCGCCCTGAATTACGGTTATCATCTCGACGCCGGGAAATTCGCCGTGTTGCTGGCGCGGCACGCCACGCAGCGGCTGGGCGTGACGCGAATCGCCGCGGAAGTGACGGGCGTGACCGCGGCGGAAAATGGCGACATTGCTGCGCTGACGATGCGCAGCGGAGACGTGCTGGCCGGTGACCTGTTCATCGATTGCTCGGGCCAGGCGGCGATCCTGATCGGCGGGCATTGCGGGGCGGGGTGGGTCGACCGTTCGGATGTCTCGTTCAACGATCGCGCCCTTGCGGTGCAACTGCCCACCGCCCCCGACAGCCCGGTCGCCGCGCAAACGATCGGCACTGCGCACCGGGCTGGCTGGCTGTGGGATATCGCGCTGCCCACGCGTCGCGGCATCGGCTGCGTCTACAGCGCGCGCTTCATGACCGACGCGCAGGCGGAAGGCGTGCTGGGCGACTATCTGGTCGAGCACGCGCCGGGTATCGATGCCCGGCAGTTTTCCCCGCGCAGGCTTGCTTTCAAGACCGGCCACCGCGCGCGTTTCTGGGTCGGCAATTGCATCGCGGTCGGATTGTCGGCCGGCTTCATCGAGCCGCTCGAGGCTTCGGCGATCGTGCTGATCGAATTGTCGCTCGCCGCGCTGACCGAGAATTTCCCCGCCAGCCGCGCGACCATGCATATCCACGCGGCACGGTTCAACGAGCTGTTCCGCTATCGCTGGGACCGGATCGTCGACTTCCTCAAGCTCCACTATGTGCTCAGTCGCCGGACAGAACCCTATTGGCTGGCCCAGCGTGCGCCGGAGACGGTCCCCGTCCGCCTGTCCGAACAACTGGCGCTATGGCGCGAACAACCACCGTCGCTGTGGGATTTCCCGCACGTCGATGAGGTTTTTGCCGCCGCCAGCCAGCAATATGTCCTGTACGGCATGGGCTTTCCGGTCCCGCGGCACGGCGCTATGCCATCACCCGTTGCGATGGCGCGGCTTGCCGAGGTGACGGAGCGCGCCCGCGCACTGGCCGCCGCGCTGCCCGCGAACCGAACCTACTTCGCTGCCGGTCGCGGGGAACCGCGCGCGGCCCGGGGAGAATGTGCCAGATCATGAGCAACCACCGCATCCTCAACAGCGCCGAGCACGCCGAGCTAAGAGTCCATACCGACGCTGGTGCGCAATTCGGCGATGCCGTCATGGCGTGCATCACGACACCGGCCGAATTTCGCCAGGTCCAGGCACATTTCCCGATCGTGTTTCGCCGCGACATCGCAAGCGGCAATTTCTCGGCCGTGGCGCTGTTCGGTTTCGAGAATGGCGAAAACCTGTTCCTCGATGGCGCGCGCTGGGATGCGCGCTATCGCCCGCTGGCGCTTGCCATCCAGCCTTGCCTGATTGGTCGACCCGCCGTCGAAGGCGGCGAACCGCAGGTACATATCGATCTGGCGCACCCGCGAATCTCGGCAACGGGCGAAGGTATGCGCCTGTTCGATGACCTTGGCCGACCGAGCCCCTACCTCGAAGCCATCGCCGAAAAACTCGGTGATCTCGACCACGCCTATCGGCAAAGTCCGGCGTTCTTCGCCGCGCTCGATCGCCACGACCTGCTCGAAGCCTTTACGCTCGAAGTCCCGCTCGAAGACGGTTCATGCCAATCGCTCGTCGGCTTTCATACGATCGACGAAGGACGCCTCGCCGCGCTCGATGGCGCCGCGCTGGACCAGCTGCACCGCGATGGCCATCTGATGCCGCTGTTTATGGCGGTGGCGTCGCTGTCGCGCTTCGCTGAACTGGTCGCCCGCAAGAATGCGCGGATTGCCGGTGGCTGAGGCGGACGTCCCGATCTTCGCGACCATCCCCGCGGTGGTGGAGCGCGAAGCAGCGACGCCGGCAGCGCTCGATGCGCTTCTGAACGGCGCGCGCGCGCCGTTCGTCGTGCGCGGATTGGTCGCGGACTGGCCGCTCGTCAGGGCAGGGCTGAACGCGGCCGGCGAGGCCAGGGCCTATTTGCTCGAACGTGCCCGCGACGTGCCCTTTGCGGTGTCGATCGGTTCGCCCGGCCACGATGGCCGCCTGTTCTACGATGCGGCGATGGAGATGAACTTCCGCATGGCGCGCGGCAAGCTTGCGGACATTTTCGGCGGGATGGATGCGAACGAAGGCCGTGGCGATCCGCCGACCGTCTATCTGGCATCGATCGACGTGCCGACCCATTTTTCCGGCGTCGAGGAAGAAAACCCGCTCGATCTTGGCCGTCGCGACCCGCTGGTCAGCCTGTGGATCGGCACGCCGACGCGGATCGCGGCGCATAATGATTTTCCCGACAATCTGGCCTGCTGCGTCGCCGGGCGCCGGCGCTTTACGCTGTTCCCGCCCGACCAGTTCCGCAACCTCTACCTCGGCCCGATCGACAATACTCCGGCCGGGCGCGCGGTCAGCATGGTCGATTTCCTGGCGCCCGACCTGGCCGCCCATCCGCGCTTCGCCGACGCGCTCGGACAAGCCCAGGTCGCCGAGCTTCAGCCGGGCGACGCGCTCTTCATCCCGTCGATGTGGTGGCACCATGTCGAGGGTCTCGCGCCGTTCAACATCCTGCTCAACTATTGGTGGCGCGACACCCCGCGCTTCCTCGGTCAGCCGCAGGACGCGCTCAATCATGCGATCCTCGCGATCCGCGACTTGCCGGACGCCGACAAGACGGTCTGGCGGGAGCTTTTCGAGCATTATGTGTTCGCCAACGGTCCGCTTGCGACGGATCATATTCCCGCCGGCGCGCGCGGGGTGCTCGATCCGCTGACCGCCGAGTCCGCCGGCCGGCTACGCGCCTTTCTCCTGAGGACACTCAGCCGATGACGAGCGATTACAGGAAGCGGCGGATCGTCGTGGCCGGGGGCGGAACAGCCGGCTGGATGGCCGCTGCCGCGCTCGCCCGGACCATGGGCGACGCGATCGAACTGACCCTGGTCGAATCCGAAGCGATCGGCACGATCGGGGTCGGCGAAAGCACCATTCCGCCACTGGTCAATTACAACCGGCTGCTCGGCATCGGCGAGGCCGATTTCATGCAGGCGACCCAGGCCACGTTCAAGCTGGGGATCGAATTCGAGAACTGGAAGGTTCAGGGCGAGAAGTATTTCCACTCCTTCGGCCTCACCGGTCGGGACCATTGGTCGGCCGGGTTCCAGCATTTCTGGATGCACGGCCTGACCCGCGGGCACGCGCAGAGCTATGACGATTACTGCCTCGAGGTGAAGGCTGCCTATGCCGGCCGGTTCGCGCACCTGCCCGAAAACCGGATGAACTATGCCTATCAGCTCGATTCGGCGCTCTATGCGGTCTTTCTTCGCAAGCTGGCCGAGGGGGACGGCGCGCGCCGGGTCGAAGGCAAGATCGCCGAGGTCGAGCTTCACGGCGACACCGGCCACATCGCGGCGTTGCTGCTGGAGTCCGGGCAGCGGATCGAAGGCGACCTCTTCCTCGATTGCACCGGTTTCCGTGCGCTGCTGATCGAGGGCGCCCTACACGTCGGTCACGATGACTGGACGCATTACCTGCCCTGCGATGCCGCCATCGCGGTGCAGACGGCAAGCGTTCGCCCGCCCGTGCCCTACACCCGTGCGATCGCCCATGATGCGGGCTGGCAATGGCGGATTCCGCTGCAGCACCGGCAGGGCAACGGCATCGTCTATTGCAGCCGCTATCTCGATCGCGACGCCGCGCTCGACAGATTGCTGTCGAGCGTCGAGGGCGAGCGGGTGACGGAGCCCAACTTCATCCGCTTTACCACCGGGGCCCGGCGCAAGCAGTGGTACCGAAACTGCATCGCTATCGGCCTCTCCGGCGGTTTCATGGAGCCGCTGGAATCGACCAGCATTCACTTGATTCAGCGGGCAATTCTGCGACTGATCCGGATGTTGCCGATGGGCGATGTCAGTGCGCGCGACGTCGCGGAGTTCAACGATCAGCAGCACACCGACATGCTCCAGGTCCGTGACTTCCTGATCCTCCACTACAAGGCCACCCAGCGGCGCGACAGCCCGTTCTGGCGGCAGTGCGGCGACATGGATATCCCCGAGAGCCTGACGCAGAAGATCGAACTGTTCCGCGAGACCGGGCGCGTCTTCCGCAAGAATGAAGAGCTTTTCGCCGAGAACAGCTGGGTCCAGGTGATGATGGGGCAGGGGATCATGCCGCGCGCCTATCACCCGGTTGCGACCAAGCTCAGCGACGAGGAACTCGATCATCTTCTGGGCGGCTTGCGTGAGAGCGTCGCCAGGACCGTTACAGGCTTGCCGGAACACCATGCCTATGTCGCCCGCTACTGCGCGACACGGGAGTCCGTGGCAGCATGATGTCGCGTTCGGTCGGAGCGACCGCCGCCCTGCTGTCGCTCTGTGCAGCGCAACCGGTTTTGGCACAGGATTGGCGGCTGGTCTGGTCGGAAGAGTTCGACAAGCCGAAAATCGACCCGGCCAGGTGGAGTTTCGACGTCGATTGCGCGGGCGGCGGCAACGAAGAGCGGCAATGCTATACGGCAAGCAGGCACAATGCCGCGATTGTCGACGGCAAGCTCGTCATCACTGCCCGTCGCCAGCACGCGACGGGTCCTGCCTTGGTCGAGGCCGAGCGGCGCACGGCATCCGATCCGAATGCCCAGGTCAGCCGGGAGTTTACGTCGGCACGGCTTACCACGCGGGGCAAGGCCGCCTGGCGCTATGGCCGCATCGAAGTGCGGGCCAGCCTGCCGCAGGGGCAAGGCACATGGCCGGCAATCTGGATGCTGCCCGAAGATGAGCGCTATGGCCCGTGGCCCGCCTCGGGTGAGATCGACATCCTCGAAGCGGTAAACCTGGGGGTGCCGTGCTCCTCCTGTCCGGGCGGTCGGGAAAACACGATCCTTGGTACGCTGCATTTCGGCAAAACATGGCCGGGCAACGTCCATGCCGGGGCGGAAATGCATTTCCCTGCGGCGCTGGAGGGTTTTCATGTCTATGCGATCGAATGGCATAATGATCGTATCGCCTGGCAGGTCGATGGCCGCACCTACGCGGAACGCAGGAGCAGCGATTGGTGGTCGTCCGGCTCAAAGGCACCCGGCGCTCCCTTTGACCGGGAGTTCAGCCTGATCCTCAACCTCGCGATTGGCGGAAGGCTGGCTGAAGAACGTGGCGTGGGCGGTGTCGAGACAAAGGCTTTTCCAAAGCGCTTCGCAATCGACTGGGTTCGTGTCTGGCAAAGAGACGACGCGTTGACGGCGTCGCCATCGGTGCGATCCAGCAAGAAAGGCCATTAAGGCATGGCAAGGCGCCGACAGGCTGTGACGATCAAACATGTTGCTGCCGACGCGGGTGTGTCGCTGCAGACGGTAAGCCGCGTCATCAACGACGAGCCCAACGTCCGGCCCGAGATGAAGCTGCGGGTTCAGGCCTCGATCGACAAGCTGGGCTATGTCCCGTCGATCGCCGCACAGCGGATGAGCGGATCGCGTTCTTACCTGATCCTTGCCCTTAATGATCGCGAACGCACGATCGCGGACTGGCGCGCGCGGCAGGGCACCGACTGGGTCGACCAGATGCTGTTGGGCGGGATGCTCAAATGCGCCGAACATGGCTATCGCATGATCTTCGAACTGGTCGATACGCATAACGACCATGTCGAGCGCGAATTGCTGGCTGCCATTGCTGCGCTCCAGCCGGACGGGATCATCCTGACGCCACCACATTCCGACAATCCGCAACTCGTCGAGTTGCTGGCCGCGCAGAATATTCCTTTCGTACGGATCGGTTCGAAAGAGAATGGCGCGGGCATACCGATTTCAATGGATGACGAAGGGTCGGCGCGCGCGGCAACCCGCTATCTCGCGCAGCTCGGGCATCGCCGCATCGGCTTCATCGCCGGCTCTTCCGAATATAATCTGAGTGGCTGGCGTGTTGATGGGTGGAAGGCCGCCATGGCAGCAGCCGGCCTTGCGACGACCGACCTGCTCGAAGCCGGTGATTTCTCCTATGCCTCGGGCGAGCGTGCCGCGCGCCGGCTGCTCGGGTCTGCGAACCGTCCCAGCGCGATCATTGCCAGCAACGACCAGATGGCATTGGCCACATTGGAGGTTGCCCGTTCGATGGGGCTGCGCGTTCCGCAAGAGCTTTCGCTGATAACCTTCGACAATACGCCGCTCATGCATTTCACCCAGCCGCCGCTGACCGCGATCGACCAGCCGATTGCCGCGACCGCGTCAAAGGCGGTCGAGCTGATCATCGCCGCCCAGAAGGGGGAGCCGCGACCCAAGGCGTTGACGGTGATTGCGGCGGATCTGGTCGAACGCGGTTCGGTCGCTCTCTGCCAGCCACCAGCGGATGGCTGATCGGACACTGGCAGCACGGCAGTCGGCCCGTTTCCTCCTGCTTTACGCGCTCGCTTGGGCGGGTGGTTCGGTCGCCTATGTTCCGTTCCTGACCATTTTGCTGCCGGTCCGGGTTTCGTCGCTGGCGGGTCAGGGAGCCGACACCGCTTGGCTGGCCTATGTCGCCTTTGCCGGCGCCATCGCGGCAAGTCTCGGCCATATCGGCTTCGGTTATCTGAGCGACATTACCGGCAATCGGCGGGTCTGGATCTGGCTCGGGCTCCTGCTGTCGTGCGGGTTGCTGCTGTCGGTCAGCCGGGTCACCGGCCTTGCGGCCCTTGTGGGGCTGATCATGGCCTGGCAGCTGGCGTTGAACATGATGCTGGCGCCGCTCGCCGCCTGGGCAGGTGATTGCGTGCCCGATCGCGAGAAAGGGCTGTTGGGGGGGCTGCTTGCGTTCGCCCCGGGACTCGGGTCGTTGGCGGGCGCTTTCGTCACCATCCCCGGCATGGTTTCAGCCGATGGACGGCTCGCGCTGGTCGCGCTGATCGTGGCCTGCTGCGTCTTGCCAGTACTGGTCGTGGGCGTGCCCTTGCCGGTCGGGGAGTCGCCCACGCCACTTGACGACCCACCCATGGACGCGAGTGGCGACAAGCCGCTCGACGGGGGCGGATCAGTGCGCCGCATGTGGCTTGCGCGTCTGGCAGTGCAGGTCGCCGAAGCCGCGCTGTTTTCCTATCTCTATTTCTGGTTTCGCTCGATCGATCCCGCCATGAGCGATAACCGGACGGCGCGGATCTTCAGCGTCGTTCTCGTGCTGTCGGCGCCGATCGCGCTGCTCGCCGGTCGCTGGGCGGATCGCCGACGCCGCCCGCTCGCGCCGCTCGTGGTCTGCGCGCTACTGTCATCGATCGGGCTGGTTGGCATGGCGCTGTCCGGGACACTGCCGGCAGCGATTGCGACCTACGCCCTGTTCGGTTTCGCGACCTCGATTTTCCTCGCCCTGCATTCCGCCCAGACCCTCCGCGTCTTGCCGCGATCCGACCGGCGCGGCCGCGACCTGGGCCTGTTCAACCTGACCAACACCATGCCCTCGCTGATCATGCCGTGGTTCACGCTCGCCCTGGTGCCCTATTTCGGCTTTTCGGGCCTTTTCCTGCTCCTTTCCGGGCTTGCGCTGGTCGCTGGTGTGTTGCTGGCGCCGTTCGACCGGCAATTCTGACCGCCCCGCTTGATTTTGACGCGTACGCATGGCACGCGGTTTATGATAACGTTCACAAATGGGCGTGGAGAGGTTTTTGGTGATGTTCATACGCCCGCTCCTGGCAGGAGTCCTGCTGGCGACCAGTTGCGCTTCGGCGTCGTCGACAACCCCGCCTTCCGTTCCGCTGTCGCCTCAGGCCCGCGCTCACCCCGAAATCTGGCCTGCCGCGCACAGCCCCGCCGCGATAACCGACGCAAAAACCGAGCAGCGGATCAGCAGGATCATGGCGCGCATGACGGTCGCGCAGAAGGTCGGCCAGATGATCCAGGCGGACATCAGTGCGATCACGCCGGCCGACCTCGAGCGTTATCCGCTGGGTTCGATCCTCGCGGGGGGTAACTCCGGACCCTATGGCGATGAACGTTCGGACGCGGCAAAGTGGAATCGGCTGGTCACCGAATTCCACGACGCGTCGCGCAAGAGCGGCGCCGGCATCCCGATCATTTTCGGCGTCGATGCCGTTCATGGTCATTCGAACCTGCCGGGCGCCACGATCTTCCCCCACAATATCGGGCTGGGCGCGGCCAATGACCCACGGCTTATCGAGCGGATCGGCGCCGCCACGGCGGCCGAGGTTGCCGGCAGCGGGATCGACTGGACCTTTGCGCCAACCCTGGCAGTGCCGCAGGATCTGCGCTGGGGGCGCAGCTATGAAGGCTATGCTGCGGACCCGGCGCTTGTCGCCCGCTATGCGCGTGCGATGACGCTCGGTCTTCAGGGCGCACTCATCGCCGGTCGTCCGATCGGATCGCACCACGTTGCCGCAACCGCCAAGCACTTCCTCGCCGATGGCGGGACGGCCGGGGGCAAGGATCAGGGCGACGCGCGGATTTCCGAACGCGAACTGGTTGCCCGACACGCGCAGGGATATCCGGCCGCGATCGACGCCGGCGCGCTGACCGTGATGGCCAGCTTTTCGAGCTGGAACGGGGTCAAGAACCACGGCAATGCCAGCCTGCTGACCGATGTCCTCAAGCGGCGCATGGGATTCGCCGGACTGGTCGTGGGAGACTGGAACGGCCACGGTCAGGTGCCGGGCTGCACGGTCACCGATTGCCCCCAGACCTTCACGGCCGGTCTCGATCTTGCCATGGCCCCGGACAGCTGGAAGGGGCTCTTCGAAGCGAGCCTTCGCGAGGTGCGCGACGGGACGCTTCCCATGGCACGGGTCAATGATGCCGTACGGCGGATCCTGAGGGTCAAGGCCAAGCTCGGCATGCTTGATCCCGTGCCCGTGCGGCGCGGAGACCCGGCGCAGGTCGGTGCCCCGGAACATCTCGCGCTGGCGCGCGAAGCGGCAGCCCGGTCGCTGGTCCTGCTCAAGAACAATGACGGCGTGCTTCCCCTGCGCCCCGGCGCACGCGTACTGATTGCCGGACCGGGTGCAGACAGCATGGCGATGCAGGCTGGCGGCTGGACGATTACCTGGCAGGGCACGGACACGACGGCGGCCGATTTTCCCAACGGCCAGACGATCGGCCGCGCGATTGCTGCGGCGGTCGACGAGGCCGGCGGGCAGGCTATGATCTCTGTCGACGGAAACTTCACGACGCGCCCGGATGTCGCTGTCGTCGTCTATGGCGAGCAGCCTTATGCCGAGTTCCAGGGCGACATACCCAACCTTGCCTTTCATGCGCTTGCGGGCGAGCAGGAGCTTGTTGCGCGACTGAAGGCGCAGGGCGTGCGCGTCGTTTCGGTATTCCTGTCGGGCCGGCCGCTCTTCACCGGACCCTTGATCAACGCGTCAGATGCCTTCGTTGCGGCGTGGCTGCCGGGGACGCAGGGAAATGGCGTCGCCGACGTGCTGGTTGCCCGTCGCGACGGAAAGCCGCTGCACGACTTCTCTGGCCGGCTGCCATTCCCGTGGCCGGCGGATGCGGTGTCCCCCGTCGACCACGCCTTGTTTCCGGTCGGATACGGGCTGGACTACGCGCATCCGGCCACGCTGGGGCGCGTCAACGAGGAGCCTCGCGTCGATCTTGTCGCTGCGGCAAGCGAGGATGCCTATGTCACGCGCGGCAAGGTCCCGTCACCCTGGCGCCTGGGCATCGACAGCGCGATCACCGCGCGCGCAATGGATCTTGCCGCGCAGGAGGATGCCCGTCAGTTCACCTGGAACGATCGCGGCGCGATCGCGATCGATGGTCCGCCGGTCAACCTGATGCGCCAGCTCGACGAGGGATTCGTGTTGCGCATTGATTGGCGCATCGATGTCGCGCCCGCCGGCAAGGTCGAGGTGGCGCTGGGGGGCGCTGTGCTCGATCTAGGCCCACAGGTTCACGCCGCGTCGATCGGGGTTCCTTTCGCGACCCGCATTCCCCTGCGCTGCTTCCGCGACGCGGGTGCCGATCTGAAGGCTGTCGGAACGCCCTTGCGCCTTGCTGCCGACAAGGGCTTCGTCGTTACCTTGCGTAATGTCGGGATCGAAGCGGTGGGCACCGCGATCCCCTGTCCGCCCATCGCCCGCTAGAGCGTGATGCGAAAAAGTGGGAACCGGCTTTTCGCAATAAATCACGCGACAACAAAGAA
>JBBRSN010000054.1:0-30214 GCA_038245375.1 Sphingomonadales bacterium
AGTTGAGTGTTGCAACCCAACCTTATCCGAAGATCTCCGATGACCACCCGTGAAGCTGACCGGACGCTACAGCGCCATGGGTAAGCGCGCGTCCGATCAGCTCCACTACCAACGAGCTACACCACCAACCGGGACACGACCAAGGATCAAGCCGGTATAGGGCTGGCCCTCCCAAAGGACGCGCTCACCAGCAAGCAACGTTCGCCGTAATTCGTCACCCATTCGTCGTCCCCGCTGAGAAATCGTCGCTTGCCCAAGCCGGGCTTATCGCGGATCAGACATCGATTAAAGTCGGCTGTCAGGCTGCCCGTCGATTGTCGCGAACGGCGAAGAATGGGGCGACTGCCGTCGGGCCGCTTTCCTTCCCGATACCTGTCGGTCGGCTTTCAGGCGGGGCGGGCCAATCTACGGCACGGGAACGGCTCGACCTGGTGGTTAGAGGCCCGGCGGCTTTCCGGCGCGGCAGGTGGCAGAGCGGACTCGCCTGGATCAATCGTTCGGGAATGCGCCCGGGGGGATAGCGACTTCGCCGTCAAGCGTGATGGACAGCAAGTAGAAGATTTCGCCTTCGATGGCCGGAGGAGTGTAGTTCTCGCTACGTTCCACAACAGCCAACGCATCATCCCGGTCCATGGGGGCGGCATCCCTCGCTTGCTCCCATGCAGTCACTGCAAGCGTCGTTAGGTAGCCGCCTGCGATAAGCGGCAAGAGAAAGGCGACACATTCGGCAATGCTTCTATTCGGCGGCCCCGCAGCTATCTCCCACAACGCCCGCCAGTCCTCGTGACAGTCTTCCAGTAGGCCCGTTTCAGCATCCCCGAGTTCCAATGCTTGATGCCCTTTCCGCCTCGCCAGCGACGGGCGTGCCATCGATGGCGAACGTCTGCAATCGGGAGTAGCCAGCCGGCTGGTGAACGGCAAAGACTGGGGCAGCTGCCGCCGGGCAGCTTTGCGTCCCGATACCTGCCAGTCGGCATTAAGGCGGGTCACGTCGATCGACGGGCCGGGAACGGGGAAAAGTGGTGGCAAGCGGTCGTTTGCCAAAAGCAAGCGACCGATCGGGCCTTTGGCATCATGAGATCGACGGACGTTACGGGGCATCAGGCGGATAGGGGTAACCGACGCTAAACATCGTCCCTCCTTCTGGTGATGGCCAGAAGGAGATGAGAAACTTTGTTTGCTCACCGCAGAGAGTCGCATACCAAGATTCATAAACTATGGGAGGCTGGCCGACGCGATATTTCGGGTCGGTTGGCACATAGGTCTTTGGAAGAATAGTCGATTCAACCGCCGAAAGCGTGTCGCACTTCTTCGTGGTATGTGAGAATAGGAGTATGTTTTGGAGCGTGTCTTTGATCAACTGCGGCGTGGCCGTCGTTTGCCCAGTAAAGTGGACCTGATCGGCCCATGCGGGCGATGCTGCGACGAGAGATACGCCAATCGAAATCTGCAATAACGCTCTCACCAACATCCCTCTCGTAGCCCCTCATTCCAAATGCTTAACCGCAGCGAGTGTAGGCGTCCAACCAACTTTGCTACGTCAGTAATTGGGGCGGCTCCTGCCGGACCGCTTTTCGTCCCGAAACCTACCGGCCGGCTTCCAGGCGGGTCGCGGCGATCGATGGCGCCGGAACGGGGAAAAGTGGTGGAAAGTTGACGTTCGCCAGACCCCTAAAGGTTTGGCGATTACGTAGTTTACAAACCTACGTCCACGGGGCGCAAACCGGCTCCACTACCCAGCGAGATGTCCGACGCTTCTTTGGAAGAGCGCATGCGGCCCTGACCTCTGCGTGCAACCGATTAGCCGCTACACGCCGTGCGAGTTCGCATTGCTGTAGGTTGAGATAGACCTTGTTCGTCGGTCCGCCGATCAGCTTGTAGGTGTGCGGCTTGTTCGCTGACATCGCCAAAGACATTGCGAGCGCCGCGATGATCACTCCGACTTCTCCACCGGCTTATGCTTCACCAGCATCCCTAGCCGCTCCTTGAAGCGCTCCGGGTCGTCGTCGGTTAGGTTGGCATGAGCGGGCATGTCGAGACTAAACCATGTTCTGGCAATGACGGCAAATGGGGGCGGCTCCCGCCGGACCGCTTTTCGTCCCGATACCTGTCGGTCGGCTTTCAGGCGGGGCGCGCCAATCTACGGCACGGGAACGGCTCGACCTGGTGGCAAGCTGCCGTTGCCGTTTGCGGAAAGCACAAACGCTTCAAAGTCCGCTGTGGGGCGTACCAGATGCTCGGTGATGTAATGGCGGTAGCCTTCCGGCCAAACCCAACGTCCTGCTCGAAATTCCGACGCACCATTCGATTGGCCGCATAGTCGGCAAGCTGAATAGCCCATCCAGTCCATGCACTGTGCGGCCTCTTCAATTCTATCGAGCCCTTGCAGAAACTCGATGCGATGCGTCCAAGCTACGTCTGGCACGGGCCACGGCAGGGGCGAATACTCGTCCTTAGTCTTTCGCCAGAAGCCCTCTTCAATGACATCGATACTCATAATCCCCGTGATGCCATGCCTAACGGTATGGCTGCAATTGGGGCGGCTCCTGCCCGGCAGCTATTCCGACCGTTTCCGGTCGATCATCCGATGGAACACATCACGGACCTTGGGGATTGAACCTCCTCCAGGAGGTGACAATGTCAGAAGATGGAAAATCCAAAACCGGTGCGGATACCGACCTCGCCGATGAGTTGCAGAAACAGGATGTGGAAGAACCGACGACCGGGGCGGTGCCCGATGGCCCGGCACGATCCGACCAGGTCGGCGAGAAGCCGCTGATCGCGCCGGGCAAGAGCAGCATCTGATATCGACCGCGTCGTCTTTTTCCGCTGCCAACGCTCGCCGTGGCGACGGCGGGGACGACGCGTCGATGTGAGGCCCCAACCAGGCCGGTGCACGATCGTAGCGCGCGATGATCCGGACATTGTGTGACAGCTTGCGTCGGCGCCCCGCTACCGGCATCGCGCAGGGATGCGAACCGTTTCCGCCAGTGCGAATGTCCGGCTTTATTTTCTCGATGACGGCGATCCGGTCGCGGTGACGTTGTTCTATGGCCCGCTGGCCGAGGCAATGCTGACTGGACGACGTGAGCCGCCCGAGGTGCAGGCCGCGCTGTGGATCGCGACCGAGAACGATGTCGTGGCGTTTCTGGATCTCGACGCCGATTAGCTGGACAGATGCCGTCCGTGCAACCGGCCTGGCTCATCTGTCCCTTCGTCACCCCGGAATTATTTGGCGCTGATCTGGCAGAAACAAGGAAGTGTGTTCCTGCGCACGCAGGAACCCAGAGCCCGGAGCGCTGCGCCTGGAACCCTGGGCTCCTGCATTCGCAGGAGCACAATAATTGTCGGGAAGGGGTAAGAGCCCCCGTGTTCCGGGGTCCACCGCGCCGCGTCGGAAATGATCGTTGCGCTCGCGGTGCGCCGGATGCCGGAACGAGTGCGGGATGACGGGGAAGTTGTCGCCAGCGCAACCGGCTTTCCTCATCGGTCCACCCGCTACTTTTGGCGCTGATCTTGCCGAAGCAAGGAGCCCGGAGCCCGGCGCGCTGCGCCTGGAACCCTGGGCTCCTGCGTTCGCAGGAGCACAATCGTCGTCGGGAAGGGATGGCGCGCGCGCATTTCGCGGCGGGTGCCACCGCATCGCGCGAAAGCCCGCTAAAATGAAGGGGCCGCCCATTCACGGCAGGTGGCGAGAAGGACAGCGGGATGTCGCAATTTGGGCAGGCGCGGCTCAGGGGTCTCGCGGATACGCCGGAGGCGGGGATCAAGACCTGGCGCACGCAGGTGGCCGAAGGGATCCGCCGCGACACGCCCTTTGCCCGGCTGCGCTATCTCGCCCGGGCGAACTACGCCTATAACTACATCTTCTGGCTGCGCACGCGATCGAACGACCCGGCCTATGTCAGCAAGGGCGCGCGGATCGAGCGGCGGCTGAAACAGCCGTTCGGGCAGCGCACGCCGACGACCGATCGCGCGCGCGCCTTCGCGCAGAGCGATTTCCATTTCGAGCCACAGGCGATCCCCGCCGCATCGCTGCGCGCCTTTGCCGACGAGCTTGAAAACCAGCCCTGCTATCACGACCCCTATGCGAGCGATTTCCGCCACGAGGGGAGCGCGCGCGATGGCGCGCATCCGTTCCTCTACATGGACCCGCAGCGCATCTTCGAGAGCGCGGCGTTCTGGGGCATCTGCACCGCGCCGGCGCTGGCCGAATTCTGTCGCGAGGTGCTGGGGCCATCGGCGGCGATCAGCTGGGCGTGGGCGTGGATCAGCCAGCCGGGTGCTGCGCCCTATCAGAACCAGAACTGGCACCGCGACTGTGCCGAGCCGTTCAACTTCATCCGCGTGTTCATCCCGCTCGGCGCGATCGAGAGCCGCGACGACGGCCCGACCGAGGTGATCCCGGCGACGTCCGGTCTGCGCGAATTCTACGACGTGCGCCGCTTCGGCGACGACGAACTGGCCCCGCTCAAGGAAGCCAAGGGCGCGGGCGTCGTGCTGTCCGAGCCGGGCGACATCTATTTCGTCAACACCTTTGCATTGCATCGCGGGACGCCGCCGCAGCGCCCGCGCGCCATGCTGACCCTGCTCGTGTCGCTTTCGCCGTCGCATCGCACGCCGTCGATCCGGCGCGTCAAGCTGGCCTCGCTTTCAGCGACGCTGCGCACGGCGATCGCCGCCAACAAGCGCTTCTTCCGTTACCTCGTCTGACCGGAGACACGAATATGTCGATCAAGCTGGTCATCTGGGATCTCGACGACACGCTGTGGTCGGGCACGCTTGCCGATGGCGATGCGGTGGCGCTGTTCGCGCGCCGCGCCGCGACGATCCGCACGCTCAATGCACGCGGCGTGCTGTCGTCGATCTGCTCGAAGAACGATTTTTCGGCGGCGAAGGCGCGGCTGATCGCGCTCGACCTGTGGGACGAGTTCGTCTTCCCGCATATCGCCTTTACGCCCAAGGGGCCGGCGGTGGCGGCGATCATCGACGACATGCAGCTGCGCGCGCAGAATGTGCTGTTCGTCGATGACAACCCGGCCAATCTGCGCGAGGTCGCGCATGCCGTGCCGCAGATCCAGTTGCTCGACGCGAGCGCGGCCGATTGCGACGACGACCTGCAGGCGCTGGTCGATGCGCATGCCGGGGTCGAGCGCAACCGCATCGCCGAATATCGCATGCTCGAGCGCAAGAAAGGCGACCGCACCACCGCCGGCGTATCCAACGAGGATTTCCTGCGCGGCTGCGGGATCAAGGCGTGCGCGCCCTATCTGATGGACAATCTCGATTTCGCCGCGCGGATCGCGGAACTGGTCAACCGATCGAACCAGCTCAACTACACCGCGTCGCGCGTGACGTGTGAAGCGCTGGAACGCGACATCATCGACGTCGTCGCGTTCGACAGCTGGTCGATCTTCGCCTGGGACGATTACGGCCATTACGGGCTGGTCGGCTTCGTCATGGTCGATCGCAAGACGCCGGCGCTGGTCCACTTCACCTTTTCGTGCCGCGTGATGCACATGGGCGTGGAAGCCTATGCGCTGGAGCGGGTGCGCGAGAAGTTTCCGGCGATCGATACCAGCGCGTTCGACGGGCGGTTCAGCCGCACCGCGCCGGACTGGATCGCGGACCAGTCGTTCCACGACCCCGAGGTTCGCGCCGCGCTGATCGCCAGCCACGTGCCCGATGTCTCGCACGCCGCGGCGCTGCGCATCATGTTCGACTGCCAGTCGGGCGGCATCGCCCATTTCAGCGCGCATCGCGCGGTGGTGGATTTCGACAATAATCCGCGGCTGTTCGCGCTCAAGTCGTTCCGCGACGGCAGTTTCGCCGCGCAGCATTATCCGCCGCATGTCGTCTATGGCGCCGGCATCGACTATTCGGATCCGCGCTGGGGCGACGACGCGCAGTTCCTCGAAATCGGCCTGTATGCGTGGTGCGTGAATGCGATGTGCCGGTTCCTGGGCGAACGCGGGATTACGGCGCTGGTCGTGCTGCCGCCGGACAATGCGGCGCCCGAGCAATATCGTCCGCACATGAACCACACGCGCGAGCGCACGCAGCGCTTCAACGCGATCTGGCGCGACGCGGCGGCGGGATGGCCGCAGGTGTCGCTGCTCGACCTGTCGGATGTTGCCGGCGCGGGCGAGATGATCGACGTGAGCCATTATACCGCCGGGCTGCTGCAGAAGATCGCGTGGCAGGTCGATGGCTGGTACGAGGCGGAGACCTGCCCGCGGCAGGCGGTGCGGCGCGCGGGGTGATGACCCGGTGATTAGGTGGCGCTTGCGGAAACCGAGGGTTTCGGGCCGGTTCGGACTGCCCCTTCAAGCGCCGATATCGCTTCGTTATGTTCCGTCTGCCAGGGGGGCGCCACCTGCCGTTCAGCACGGGTTGCCGGTTATGCCCGTCCGGTGCGCCGTGCCCCCTCACTGCAGGCGAAACCGCTCCCCCTGATACACCCGCACCGCGTTGCCACGCTCCAGCGCGTGGTGCTGCCCCCATCGTTCACGCCGCCCGCCAGCGACACTCTCGCGGCGGCGTTCCTCGAGCATCAACGCGAGCTTCAACCGCGCGACCTTCTTGTTGGCGAATTGCGAGCGCTGATCCTGCGAGGTGGTGGTCAAGCCGGTCTGAACGTGCGTCGCGCGGACCGCGCTGTCGGTGGTGTTGACGTGCTGTCCGCCCGGGCCGGAGGCGCGGTAGCTCTGGTAGCTGATGTCGGCCTCACGCAGCTCGGGGGTGTCCTCGGCTTCGGCGATGGTGGTCACCGCGACGAACCAGTTCTTGCGTTTGTGGGTCGGGCGGAAGCGGCTGGTCCCAATCCAGCGGACCGTGCCGGTACGGGCGTGGGCGAAGGCCTCGGCACCCTCCCCTTCGACGCGGAGCAGCGCCGAAGGGGTCGGGCCGCTGACCGGCTCGACGGGAAGGCACGATAGTCCCTCGGCGGCCGCCTCGTCGGCAAAGACGCGCACCAGCCCGGCGACGACCCAGCGGCATTCCTCGGGGCCCTGCCCGGCCGAAAGATGCAGGATGACGCTCATGACCGGCGCATCTTGTAGGTGATCAGCGGGCGCAGCGTCGCGAGCACGCGCACCAGCCCGGCATCGACGAGGTCGGCGACGACGCGGTAAATGTCCTGATAGGCCTCGGGCGCCTCTTCATAGAGCAAGGCGCGGTCCTCGCAGATGACGCGACTGCCGAGGCGGGTGCGCGCGAGCTCGGCGACGGTGAAGCGGCGCGCGATGCGGTCGCGTGCGTCGCTACGGCTCCAGCGGCGGCCGGCGCCATGGGCGAGGCTGTGGAGCGCTTCGTCCGCCCGCCCGGGCAGCGGCTGGACGACATAGCTGAGCGCACCGCGCGAGCCGGGGATGACGATCGCACCCTTGTCGGCCGGCGCCGCGCCCTTGCGGTGGAGCCAGCCGCCAGCGTGCGGCGTGACGCTGTTGTGGCAGATGTCGAGCAGCCGCGTGCCCGCGATGCCGAGCCGATCGAACAGCCGCGCGGCGATGACGCTGCGGTTGAGTTCGGCCCAGCGCACCGCCTGGTCGTGCGCGGCGAGATAGGTGGTGGCCGCCTCGGTACCTTCCGACAATGCGCCGCCGCCGTGCGCGAGGTGGCGATCGAGGATCGCCTGGCCGAGGCCGCGCGAGCCGCTGTGGACGAGCAGCAACAGTTGCGCCGGGTCGATGCCGAGTGCGGCGGCAGCGTCGGGATCGACCAGTTCCTCGACGCGCAACGCCTCGGCGAAGTGGTTGCCGCCACCGATGCTGCCGAGTCCCTCGCCGTAGAGATCGCGTGGCAGGCCAGCTTCGGCGAGCGCGGCGGGGTGATCGCCATCCCATGGCGCCTCGAGCCCGTGCAGCTTCTTCTCGGCCGCATCGAGCCGGAAGCGGCGCAGCTTGAGGTCGGTGCGCCACAGCGCCATGCCGCAACCGATATCGCTGCCGACGAGATGCGGATGGACGAAGCCGCGCGACCAGAAGGCCGCGCCGACCGCGATCACGCGCCCGGCATGGAGATCGGGCAGGCCGACGATGCGCTCGATACCGGCGAGCGAGGCGCTGGCGTCGAGCTGTTCGATCGCGAGCGGGTCGACGCGCGTCGGATCGGTCGCGACGAGCGAGACGATCGATCGTGAGGGCTCAGTCATGGCGGGCTCCTGCGAGACCATAGCGACGCAGGTCGCGCTTGCCGAGCTGGCGGAGCGCGACGACCTGCCAGGCCGGCGGTTGCCCGACGGGCCGATTGCGCCACCACTCGCCCATCGGGCGATCTCCCTGGCTATAGGCCATGGGCGCCTCACGCCCGCCGGCCACAAGCAATGCCAGCAGCTCCCCGTCGCGAAGATGCGGCGGAGAATCGAAGGCGACGAGGAACCAGCAGCCATGGCGCCACCACAAGGCATGCGTGTCGTCGATGCGACGCAGGTCCTTCACAGCCGGCACCGCTGGCGCACGGTAAGAACGGCGCGGAGGCACCGCCACGCCGCGCGCTACCCAGAAGGTCAGGGCGTCCTTGAGGATCCCGTCGTCAGGATCGACATAGAGGTCGTCGCGGACCGACCTGCGCGATCCCTGTTCGAGCAACCAGCCGTCGTTGAGCAGTTCGCCATCGCGACCATAGCTGATGCGACGATGGACCAGATCGTCGAGATGCTGACGGACGTGCATCTTCACCGTGCTGCCGGTGTCGAGATTGGCGCAGATCTCGGCATAGACCTGGTCCCAGCGCCGGCCGCAGCGCGCGCGGAGAAAGCGAGCCAGCGGGGCGAGGTTCTCGTTGAAACCCTTGTAGAGGCGCGCCTGCTCCATGGCGTGACGACGCAGTCCGACACCGCCACCATCGCGGTCCCGGTCGCGGTCGAGCTTGGGCGAGGCGATCCAGCGCGAGCCCCAGCGCGGCCGTTCGACGATGACCTTGAACATGTCTTCACGCATGACGAACCTCCCCGGACGAGAGGATCGACGGACGTGTGGCCGCACGTGCAATGCGCGACGGCGGATGTGGCGAGACGTAGGTAGAAGGCGCGGCGCGTCGGTCGCGGAAGTTCAGGCGGCGCGTGCCGCCCCGGCAGGAAGTGCCCATGCACATTGTCCCTGGATACGGAAAGAGGAGGTCGAGCTGGCGACGGTCGCTGACATGGGACGCTTCCTTTCCGTTCGAGAGACGATGACATTCGCCATGGCCGCTAAGGGCATGACATGGCCGCCAGTACGGCAAATAGCCAGGTTCCGCAACCTGGGCTTGCGCGCGAAGGTGCGATAAGCGCTAAACAGCCGCAGGATCGCAATCGCACGCCCGTCGACAGGTTATGCCATCGTTACGGTCGCGCGAACATCTCGGTCTTGATCAGCGCGGGCGGGACGATGCCCGCGGCGATGATCCGCGCCCAGGCGTCGCGCATCACGAAAGGCTGGCGCCTGGTTTCGGCTTCGTGCGAGGCGAGCGCGAGCAGATTGTCGAGCTGCAGCTTGCCGATGATATAGCTCGGGCCGTAACCGGGCTGGCGCAGATAGAGCAGCTGTTCGAAGCCGACCAATGGGCTGTCGGGATCGGACCAGTGGCGCGGGGTCCACTCGGCATGGAGCCGGCCAGCCTGGGCAAGGTCGATCGCATTCGCCTGCACGTCGAGCGAGGCAAGGCCGCGCGCCGCGCGATTGGCCAGCATGATCCACACGATCTCGCGCCCGTGCGGGATATCGTCGTAGAGGCCGGCCTGCATCAGCAATTCCTCCATCGCGGTGGCGAACCCTTCCGAGCGATCAGCGAAGATGTTGAACAGCGGCGGCGTATCGCGGATCGGGCTGGGGTGCGGATCGTGCTGCAGCCGCGCCAGTTCGATCCAGTGGCTCGAATGCGACAGCAGCGGCAGCGGATCGAGCGCGGTGCCGTGAAAGAAGAAGTTGCGCTCGGCCGGCGGGACATAGTCGCTGGTCTGGGCGAGCATCGCCGCGCGGTAATAGGGCGTGTCGGGCATCAACCCGGCGGCGACGAGGAAATCGTTGAACTTGCGCGTCTTGGCCTCGGCCATGGCGCGATAGGCAACCGGGTCGGTGATCTCGACGATCGGGGGCAGCGCGCGGTTACGCAGTTCCTCGATGCGCAGCGAAGCGAGCGACCGGTCGAGCTCGCGTTGCAGCAGCAGGCGCTGCTCGTCCCAGTCATAAGGGTTGAGCGTGACATGCTGCATGTACCAGTCGTAATTCGCCTTGCCGATGCCCGACGGACCCTGGCGGCGCGGCGCCTCGGCGGCGACCCAGACGGCGAAAGCGTCGGTCGCGGCCTTGGCGTCGGCGATCGCCTTGCGCAGCGCCGGACTGGCGCCGGTGATCGTCGCCGGAACCTGGCCATCGATCGTGCGCATCCTGAGCGTGCCGTTGGCGAGATCGGCGAGGACGCCGCTCTGCTCCTTGAAGGCGCGGTCACCATAGGCCCACAGATCGTGCGCATTGCTGTCGGCCAGGTTGATCTTTGCCGCGGCCAACAAGGCGGGGATCGTCGCGATCGCGCCGGTCAGCTTCGCGTCGTCGGCGCGCGACAGCGGCCAGCGATAGGCGAACAGGTCGATATTGGGCTGGGCCGAAGGCCCTTCGTGCGCGGGCACGTCGCTCTGCTCGCCGAACAGATTCTGGTAAAAACCGGGATCGCGCGCCCACGGCTTGAGGATGCGCAGATAGAAATCGAAGCCGTTCATCTCGGCCTCGATCAGGCGATAGTCGCCCAGCGCGGGCGCGCTCCAACCGGAGCGGTCGATTGCCGCGAGCCGCGCGCGCCACGCCGGCAGTTCGGCCGCCTTCCGTGCCATTGCCGCCGCGCTGTAATCGGGAACGCCGCCGGGTGTTGCGGGCCGCACGAAGGCCCGCCATTCGGCGAACAGCGCGACGAGCTGAACGTGCGTCGCCGGCATGGGTGCGGCGCTGCTAGCCGGCCCGTGCGCGACCAGTTGCGCTGGCGTGGCGGTGGCGACGAGCAACGCGGCACAAAACAGGGGGAAGCGGATCGCGCGCATGACATCTCCTCGGGGCCTTAGCGGGCGCATTGCCGCTGCGGCTGCGCGGCACAGGCTATCGTTTTCCGGTACGCGTTGGAACACCGAGGTCAGTATTCCGTCTCGCCATATTTGCTGCCGATGCAATGCCCCGCCCCCGGTAGCGACTTGCCGCCGGAATCGAGGCAGGCATCCACGGCAAGTTCTCCGCGCAGCCACCAGCCGGCAAGGAGGCCCAGGCCAAGTACGAGTGCGCACACAGCGATTCGTTTCACCATCGAAAGATGGTTACGTGTGATCCGCCGATGTCCGCAACGGGATCGCCGTGGGTCGATCCGGCTCAGACCAGCGCCTAAAAGGAATGGGCCGCCCGACGATGCGGCGGGCGGCCCATCGCGGCATGCTTATTGGGCTGGCGCGACCGCCAGGGTAACGTCTTCGTCAACGAACCCGTGCACTGCGCCGCCGAGCGGCAGCGTGGCGCTGGTGCCGGTGGTAAAGAATCCGGCAACCGGGAGGAAGGCAATCGCGGCAACGACGCCCGCTGTACCGGTAACACCCTTGTCATCGAATACGCCGCGCAGCCGGATCTTGCGATCACCGACCGTGACATAGAGCATCCGCGCAGCGATCCGGCCGGATTTTCCCCACATCCCCTTGTTCCGAACGTCGGTAATTTCGGCCACGGCCGGGCTTCCGGCAGGGATCACCACAACACCATTTACCAGAACGGGATCCAGCACCTCAAGATGGGCGAGATAGCCGGCTTCCAGCTTCTTTCCCTTGGTCGTGAGAGTCTCCGCCATCTTGAGCTCAATCGGCGTCCCGGTGCGCAGCACATTGTCGGCCTGCGGGGTCCCCGCGGCGACAACGATCGGCGCGGTTGGTGCCGGTGGCGCCAGCGTCGCGGCAGGTGCCGTTTGCGCGACGGCCGGCACAGCACCGACCAGCAGCGCGCTCGAAAGCGCGCCGATAAAGATAGTCTTCATTGGAATCCCCCTGTTAGCCGACTCGCCCGCGAGTCGTGGCGGGATGAAGACCGATTTGCGTTCGTTCGTCAAACTACATGTTGAAAAATATAACCAATCTAAACGCATTTGGCGCGGCGAAACAGCGCCTCCTCGTACTTTCGCGCTTTCACATGGAGCCCCGAACGGTTGCGACGGCCGACGCTCCCGCGTCCCTGTCCCGGGCTCCCCGGCATACAGCAAACGCCAACAGGTCAGCGACGCGCCGGCTGTCACGGAAGTGACGCCGACCTGTCGTCGAACGGCAACGCAAATCGCGAAATTGTGCAACGCAACACGCCTACGGGGACCGCGACGCGCAGCGATGCGCCGATCAACGACATCAAAAAGGGGACCCATCATGCGTCACGTTTTCACCTGCCTCCTGGCCGGCACCGCGCTCACCGCGCCGCTCGCCGCGCATGCCACGATCGACCCGGCGGCACCGGCCGCCCCTGCCCCCGCTGCTGCCCCGCCGGCCGCCGCCGACGAACCGACAACCGACGAGATTGTCGTGATCGGCAAGGGCGAGACGCGGCAGGTGCAGCAGCTGAGCCAGGCCGACATCGCCGAACTCGCGCCGGGCACGAGCCCGTTGAAGGCGATCGCGAAGCTGCCGGGCGTCAACTTCCAGTCGGCCGATCCGTTCGGCGCCTATGAATGGTCGGAGCGTCTCTCGATCCGCGGCTTCAACCAGAACCAGCTCGGCTTCACGCTCGACGGCATTCCGCTCGGCGACGGCAGCTATGGCAACACCAACGGCCTCCATGTCAGCCGCGCGATCAGCCCGGAGAACATCGCCCAGACGCGCGTGTCGCAAGGTTCGGGTTCGATCGGTACGCAGGCGACCAACAATCTCGGCGGCACGATCGAGTTCATCTCGTCCGACCCCAAGCCGGCCTTCGGCGTGACGCTCAACGGCGCCTATGGCAGCAACGACACGATGCGCGGCTTCTTCCGCCTCGACACCGGCGAGCTGGGTGACGGCGGGCCGAGCGCCTATGTCTCCTATGGCTATCTCAAGACCGACAAATGGCGCGGCTACGGCCAGCAGCGGCAGAACCAGGTCAACGCCAAGTTCACCGCCCCGCTGGTCGGCGCGGTGCGGCTGGTCGGCACGTTCGATTATTCGGACCGGCGCGAGCAGGATTACCAGGACATGTCGCTCGATATGATCAAGCGGCTCGGCTATCGCTGGGACAACAACAGCAACAATTTCGCGCAGGCGGTGCTGGTCGCCGATGTCGGCGCCAATACCGGCTATACCGGCGCAGCGGCGTCGAACCCTGCTGCCGGCATGACCTATCCAACGCCGTTCCTGAACCCCGACGACGCCTATTTCGATGCTGCCGGCCTGCGAAAGGACTATCTCGCCTCGCTCGGGCTCGAGACGACGAGCGGTCCGATCAAGGCGTCTATCAAGGGCTATTATCACGACAATCACGGTCAGGGAATCTGGTTCACCCCCTATGTGGCGTCGCCGAGCGGCGTACCGATCTCGGTCCGCACAACCGAATATGACATTCGCCGCAAGGGGGTGTTCGGGTCGGTCGGCGGTTCGCTCGGCAGCTTTGGCGAGCTGACGGTCGGCGCGTGGTACGAGCGCAACGACTTCCACCAGGCGCGGCGTTACTACGCGCTCGACAGCCGCACCACGCCGACGCGCTCGGCGCTGCAGTTCCAGAACGATCCGTTCTTCACGCAGTGGGAGTATCGCTACCAGACCGACACGTTCCAATATTATGTTCAGGACAAGATCAGCCTCGGTGCGCTGACGCTCGACCTCGGCTGGAAGGGTTATGACGTCAGCGCGACTGCCACGCCGATCGTCGCCGGTGGCCTGGCCGCGGGCAAGATCAAGACGACCGACTGGTTCCAGCCGCATGCCGGCGCGACCTTCAAGGTCACCAACCAGGCCGAACTGTTCGCCGGCTTCACCGAGGTGACGCGCGCCTTCACCGCGGCGGCGACGAGCGGGCCGTTCGCCACCACCCCGTTGGGGTTTGCCGGTCTCGGCAATCTTAAGCCCGAGACGTCGGATACGTTCGAACTCGGCGGCCGGCTGCGCTCGGGGATCCTGACGGCGTCGCTGGCGGGCTATTATGTCGACTTCAAGAACCGCCTGCTGGCCTTCGCCAACGGTGCGGGCATCATCGGCAACATCCCGATCCTGCGCAATGTCGGTGGCGTGCGCTCGACCGGCATCGAGGCGACCGCGCAGCTGCGCCTGCCCGAGGGCTTCGGCGCGTTCATGTCCTATGCCTATAACGTCTCGAAATATCGCAACAACATCTACAATGGCGATGGTTCGCTGTTCGGCGGCGTGGCGATCAAGGACAAGACGGTGGTCGACTCGCCGCGCCACATCGCGGCAGGCGAAATCACCTATGACAGCAGCATGTTCTTCGGCCGGTTCGGCGCCAATTACATGAGCAAGCGCTTCTTCACCTACAGCAACGACCAGTCGGTCGCGGCGCGGGTGATCTTCGACGCGACGCTCGGCGTACGGATCAACCTGCCGGGCGACCACAAGGTCGAGCTGCAGGTCAACGGCACCAATTTGTTCGACAAGAAATATATCGCGACGATCGGCTCGAACGGCTTCGGCAACAGCGGCGACAACCAGACGCTGCTGATCGGCGCACCACAGCAGTTCTTCGTGACGTTGAAGACGGGGTTCTGATCGTTCCCCGGACTCATTGACAACAAATGCCGGGGTTTCAGCCCCTCCCCTTCAGGGGAGGGGTTGGGGGTGGGGCGGTGCCGCAAGCGTCTCGCTCGTGGAGAGGCCCCACCCCAACCCCTCCCCTGAAGGGGAGGGGCTATGGGCAACCATTGGCGACCACAGATATCGGCCCTTGTCCCTAGGGGAAAAGCCTAAGCCCGCAGCACGCCGCGCCCGGCATAGACCGCGCTGTCGCCGAGTTGCTCGTCGATGCGGATCAGTTGGTTGTACTTGGCGAGCCGGTCCGAGCGGGCGAGGCTGCCGGTCTTGATCTGCCCGCAATTGGTGGCGACGGCGAGGTCGGCGATGGTCGCATCCTCGGTCTCGCCCGAGCGATGCGACATCACCGCGGTATAGCCCGCACGGTTGGCCATCGAGACCGCCGCGAGCGTCTCGGTCAGCGTGCCGATCTGGTTGACCTTGATCAGGATCGAATTGGCGAGGCCGTCGGCGATGCCCTGCTTCAAGCGGCTGGGATTGGTGACGAACAGATCGTCGCCGACCAGCTGGACCTTGTCGCCGATCATGTCGGTGAGCGTCTTCCAGCCCTCGAAATCATCCTCGGCCATGCCGTCCTCGATCGAGAAGATCGGGTAGCGCGCGACGAGATCGGCATAATAACCGGCCATTTCCGATGGGGTAAGGATCTTGCCCTCGCCCGAGATGTGATAGTGGCCGTCCTTGAAGAATTCGGTCGAGGCGGGATCGAGCGCGAGCATCACGTCGTCGCCAGCCTTGTACCCCGCGCCGTCGATCGCGCGCATGATGAAATCGAGCGCGTCGGTGGTACTGGCGATGTTGGGGGCGAAGCCGCCCTCGTCGCCGACGCCGGTCGCCAGGCCCTTGTCGTGAAGCATCTTCTTCAGCGTATGAAAGATCTCCGACCCGCAGCGCAGCGCCTCGCCGATATTGGCGGCGCCGACCGGCACGATCATGAATTCCTGGAAGTCGATCGGATTGTCGGCATGTTCGCCGCCATTGATGATGTTCATCATCGGCACTGGCAGGACATGCGCCGAAACGCCGCCGACATAGCGGTAGAGCGGCAAGCCGCGTGCATCGGCGGCGGCCTTGGCGGTGGCGAGGCTGACGCCGAGAATGGCGTTGGCACCAAGCCGCGCCTTGTTTTCGGTGCCGTCGAGCGCGATCATCGCATGGTCGATGTCGCTCTGGTCCTCGGCGTCCATCTCGCGGATCGCGTCGGCGATCTCGCCATTGACCGCCTTGACCGCCTGATCGACGCCCTTGCCGCCCCAGCGGCTCTTGTCGCCGTCGCGCTTCTCGACCGCCTCATGCGCACCGGTCGACGCGCCCGACGGCACAGCGGCGCGGCCGAAGCTGCCATCCTCGAGCAGCACATCGACCTCGACGGTGGGATTGCCCCGGCTGTCGAGGATCTGGCGGGCATGGATGTCGATGATTGCGGTCACGGAACGATCCTTCTAACGGTGCGGGTAACGATGACGGTCGGTATCGCGGCGAGCCTCTATCGGCTAACGTCGACGTCGGCAATTCGTCACGACCGTGGAACCGCACGGGCATTGGCCGGTTGAACGGTCATACCATTCCATTTGTGAAACGAGGACATAATGGCCGAAGATACACCCAAGCCCGCCGCGCCGATCAAGAAGGCGGCGGCCAAGCCAGCGCCCAAGGCGAAGCCCGTGACCGCCAAGCCTGCCGCGGCGAAGCCAGCCGCCGCCACGACGACGGCCAAGCCCAAGGCGCCGGCCAAGCCGGCCAAGGGCGCCTTCGCCGACGTCGCCGGCAGCGCGACGCAGACACTCAAGGAAGGCGCCGCGAAGATGAGCAAGGAAGCAACCGGCAAGGCGCGCGCCTATGCCGAGGACGGCAAGGCGCGGGTCGGCGGCGTGCTCGACGAATTGTCCAAGATGATGGGCGATGCGGCCGGCACGGTCGACGAGAAGGTCGGTGCGCAATATGGCAATTATGCGCGCAGCGCGGCCGAAGCTGTGTCGGGCTTTTCGGAATCGCTCAAATCGAAGAATGTCGACGACATCGTCGCCGATGCGCGCGATTTCGTGAAGAAGAGCCCGGCGATCGCGATCGGCACGGCGGCAGCGATCGGTTTCGTGCTGGTGCGGCTGATCAAGTCGGGCCTCGACGGCAACGACCGCGCCTGATCGCCCGAAGCGGGGGCAAGCATGGACGGAGAACCCTCGCAGGAGGCGCCGCACGACGATCGGGGCCGCGACCCGGACAGCATCGGTCGCCTGTTCTCGCGGTTGATCGATGACGCCGAGCGGTTCGTGCGGGCGGAGATCAACCTCTACCGCGCGGAGGCGTTCGCGCGGGTTGGCGAGGCCAAGGTGGCGCTGCTGCTCGGCGCGACGGCGTTCCTGCTCGTCCAGGCGGCGCTGATCGCGCTGCTGGTTGGGCTGATGCTGATCGTGGAGCGCATGTTCGGGCCGGCCGTGGCGACGCTGACGGTGGTGGGCGGCGCGCTGATCGTCGCCAGCGCGATGGTCGCGGTGGCGGTGGCGAAGATCAAAAAGATCACCCGGATCAAGGACGGGCCGGAATGATCGACGACGACCCCAGCCTGGCGGTAGCGGCACAGCGCTCGGCGCAGGCGCGGCAGCGGCTGGCCGGCACGCTGGTCGAGATCCAGGCACGGCTCAACCCCAAGGCGCTGGCGCGCGAGGCGGCGCAGGACCTACGCGAGGCCGGCCATGAACTGGCGCGCGAAGGCATCGAGTCGGTCAAGCGCCACCCGCTGACGGTGGCGGGCATGCTGGCCGCGGTCGGCCTGTTCGTCGCGCGACGCCCGGTGCGTGCGCTGCTGGCGAAGCTGCCGGATCAGGATAGGAAACGTGAAACCCCGCCGACGCCCCCGCGTTTGAACCCCAAGCCACGGACACGAGGAAAGCCACGATGAACGACACCGCCCCCGCCAAGCCCACCGACAAGAACGCCGTGCGCGAGACGATGGAATCGACCTATCGCAACGCGCGGGACGCCGCGAGCAAGGCGATCGAGACGACGCGCGACGCGACGCGCGACGCCGTCAAGCGCACCACGCAGAGCGTCGAAGCCAACCCGATCGCGATGCTCGCCGGGGGAATCGCGGTCGGCATGCTGGCCGGCGCGTTCCTGCCGCACAGCGAGCAGGAGAAGAAGCTGCTCGGCCCGGTCGGCAAGCGGTTGACCGACACCGCGGCGGGCGCCGCAGCGGCTGCCAGGGAAGCCGGCAAGGCCGAGCTCGACGCGCTCGGCCTCAATCGCGACGCGGCGCACGATCAGGTCGGCAAGGTGATCGGCGGCGTGCTCAAGGCATTGGCCAGTGCAGGAACGGCAGCGGCGGAAGCAAGCAAGCCCAAGGCCTGAAGCAGGATCGGGGGGGCGCGCAGGCGGCGCGGTTCCCCCCGCCATGCCCTTGCCAACGCTCGCCCGGGCGGGAATAGGGAAATCACGGCGGGGGCACTTCACGTTTCAGAAGAATTCCCGTGACAGGTTCACGACAGGGAGGATGCTGGCTAAGGCAGCCCCGAATCCTTTCAGTGCGGAAAAACCATCATGAGCAAGCTCCACCTCGTCTTCGGCGGCAAGGTCACCGACCCACAGACGCTCGATTTCGACGAGACGACGATCGAGGTCGTCGGGATCTTCCCGAATTACGCGCTGGCCGAGAAGGCGTGGCGCGCCGCGGCACAGCGCACGGTCGACGATGCCGAGATGAAATATGTCGTGGTGCACCTGCACCGCCTGCTCGAGCCGGATATCGACCTCGCCAAGGGGTGAGCCGTCACGCCCCGCGATAGTGCCACAACAGCAGCGGCTGGACGAGCGCGACGCCGGTGAGAAACCCGGCGATCGACGCGCCGATCGTGACCGCGGCACCGGCAGCCAGATCGGCGAAGCCGATCAGCAACTGGATGCCGATCCATGCCGCCGCCAACCACAGGATCGCGACAATGCGCGCCGGAACCGGCCCGATCGCGCGCGCGCGGCGGCGACCGAACAGCAGCGCATAGGCGCCGAGCAGCGCCGAGATGGCGCCATTGGCGCCGATCAGCGGCCACGGGCTGGTCGGTTCCTGCAACCAGTAGCCGGCGGCGGCGGCATAGGCGCCGAACAGGTAGAGCGCAGCCGTGCCGCGCCAGCCGAGCGTCCGTTCCAGTTCGTCGCCACACACCACCAGAACCAGCAGGTTGAAGGCGAGGTGAATGATCCCGGCATGGACCAGGGTTGCACTGAGCGGTGTGAGCCACACCGGCAGCATCGGCGGCGAATCTGCTGGAACCGCGACATTGGCGCCGACCATACCGGGGATGAAACCACCCCCGATCGCGGCTTCGCCGACGATTCCGAACAGCATCAATGTCAGCGAAACCGTGCTGGTTACCGCCAGGATCGTCAGCATCGCAGGCGTGTCGCGCCATTGCGCGGCGATCCGGTCCCGCACTACCGGCCACCCGCCATGCCGGGTGATCAGATGAACTCGATCTTCGCGACGACGTAGAAGCGATCGCCGGCCGGGACCGAAACCTCGATCTCGTCATCGACCTTGCGGCTGATCAGCGCGCGCCCGAGCGGCGAGTTGTACGAGATGCGCCCGCCCTTGGCGTCGGCCTCGGTCTGGCCGACGATCTGGTAGCGGATCGGCTTGTCGTCCTCGTCGAGCAGGGTCACGGTCGCGCCGAACACGATCTTGTCGCCCGACAATTCCTTCGGGTCGATGATCTGCGCGCGACTGAGCTTGTCCTCGATGTCGGAGATCGACGCCTCGATCTGGCCCTGACGTTCCTTGGCGGCATGATATTCGGCATTTTCCGACAGGTCGCCATGCGCGCGCGCTTCCTCGATCGCATCGACGATCAGCGGACGCTCCGCTTTCAGGCGACGCAGATCCGCCGTGAGCTTGTCGTGCCCCTCAGCCAGCATCGGCATCTTGTCCACGGTCGCCATCACTCTAGTCCCTCGTAAAATCCCCATCCCCAAGCAGACCCGAGGATCCGCCCGCACCTGCTTCTCTTCTGTCGGGGATTAATTGTGCGAGTGCGAATGATAGGATTGCAGCGGACGAACTTCAAGGTCTCGCGTCGAAAGCGCGATGATCGCCTGTGCCGCCTCGGCGCTGGCGGCGGCGGTGGTGAAGTAGGGAATCTTCTGCGACAGCGCCGAAACACGGATCGGCTGCGAATCCTTGAGGCTCTGCCACCCTTCGGTGGTGTTGAAGATCATGTCGATACCGCCATCCTTGATCCGGTCGACGATATGCGGGCGGCCCTGCGCGACCTTGTTGACCCGCTCGACCGGCACACCCTGCGCGGTGAGATAATCCGCAGTGCCGGCGGTCGCGACGATGGTGAAGCCATGCGCGGCGAGCGCGCGGACACCGGGCAGGATGACGGGCTTGTCGCCATCCTTGACGCTGACGAACAGCGCGCCGCTTTTCGGCAGTATGGTCCCCGCCCCGATCTGCGCCTTGCCGAAGGCGATAGCAAAATCCTTGTCGATTCCCATCACTTCTCCCGTACTTTTCATTTCCGGTGAGAGCACGGGATCGACGCCGGGGAAGCGGTTGAACGGGAAGACGGCTTCCTTGACCGCGAAATAATCGATCGCGCGGTCGATTTTCGGCAGGTCGGCGAGCATCTCGCCGGCCATCACGCGCGCCGCGATCTTGGCGATCGGCGCGCCGATCGCCTTGGCGACGAACGGTACCGTCCGGCTGGCGCGCGGGTTGACCTCGATCAGGTAGACGAGCTCGTCCTTGACCGCGAACTGGATGTTCATCAGCCCGTTGACCGAGAGCGCGCGGGCCAGCACCTCGGTCTGGCGCTCGATCTCGGCGATGACCGCGGGCGACAGGCTGTAGGGCGGGATCGAGCAGGCGCTGTCGCCGCTGTGCACGCCGGCTTCCTCGATATGCTGGAGCACGCCGGCGACGACGACATCGGTGCCGTCGCTGATCGCGTCGACATCGACCTCGACCGCGTCGCGCAGATACTGGTCGATCAGCACCGGCGAGTCGCCGGAGACCTGCACTGCGGTCTGGATGTAATTGTCGAGCTGGGCCGGGCCGTCGACGATCTCCATCGCGCGACCGCCGAGCACATAGCTCGGGCGCATCAGCACGGGGTAGCCGATGCGCTCGGCCACCGCGATCGCCTCGTCGCGGCTGCGCGCAATGCCGTTGGCGGGCTGGCGCAGGCCGAGCCTGGTGATCAGCGCGGCGAAACGCTCGCGGTCTTCGGCGAGGTCGATCGCGTCGGGCGAGGTGCCGAGGATCGGAATGCCGGCCTGTTCGAGCGCATGGGCGAGGTTGAGCGGGGTCTGGCCGCCAAACTGGACGATCACCCCGACCAAAGTACCGTTCTGCTGCTCGACATGGAGGATTTCGAGCACGTCCTCGGCGGTGAGCGGCTCGAAATAGAGCCGGTCCGAGGTATCGTAATCGGTCGACACCGTCTCGGGATTGCAGTTGACCATGATCGTCTCGTAGCCGGCATCGGCGAGCGCGAAACAGGCGTGGCAGCAGCAATAGTCGAACTCGATGCCCTGGCCGATGCGATTGGGGCCACCGCCGAGGATGACGATCTTGCGCCGCTCGGTCGGCATGCTCTCGCACTCGGGCTCGCCGAAGCTCGGCGCTTCATAGGTCGAGTACATGTACGGCGTCCTGGCGTCGAACTCGGCGGCGCAGGTGTCGATGCGCTTGAACACCGGGCGCACGCCGAGCTTGTGACGATGCGCGCGCACCTCGTCCTCGGTCACGCCACCGGTCATCGCGACGACGACCTCGTGGATCAGCCCCGAGCCGCGCGCGATGCTGCGCGACACGCCCTGGCGCAGATTGGCCGATTTGAGCGCGAGCCAGGCGAGGCGCTTGTCGCTGAAGCCCATGCCCTTGAGGCGGCGCATACCGGCGGCGTCCTGCGGCAGGCCGTTGGCGCAGACCTCTTCCTCGGCGGCGATGATCTCGGCGATGCGATCGAGGACCCATGGATCATATTTGGCGATGGCGTGGACTTCGGCGACGGTGAAGCCCTCGCGCAGCGCCTGTGCGGCGACGAGCAGCCGGTCGGGCGTGGCAATGGCGAGCGCGGCTTCGATCTCGTCGCGCGGCGCGCCGACGAGGCGATCGACCATATTGAAGCCCGACAGGCCGGTTTCCAGCCCGCGCAGCGCCTTTTGCAGCGATTCGTGGATGTTGCGGCCGATCGCCATGACCTCGCCGACCGACTTCATCGCGGTCGACAGCACCGCCTCGGCGCCCTTGAACTTCTCGAAGGCGAAGCGCGGGATCTTGGTGACGACATAGTCGATCGTCGGCTCGAAGCTCGCCGGGGTCGCGCCGGTGATGTCGTTGACGATCTCGTCAAGCGTGTAGCCGACCGCGAGCTTGGCGGCGACCTTGGCGATCGGGAAGCCGGTGGCCTTGGACGCGAGCGCCGAGGAACGCGAGACGCGCGGGTTCATCTCGATGACGACGAGCCGGCCATCCTTCGGATTGACCGCGAACTGCACGTTGGAACCACCTGTTTCAACGCCGATTTCCCGGAGTACCGCGATCGATGCGTTGCGCATGATCTGATATTCCTTGTCGGTCAGCGTCAGCGCCGGCGCGACGGTAATCGAGTCGCCGGTATGGACGCCCATCGGGTCGATATTCTCGATCGAGCAGATGATGATGGCATTGTCCGCACGGTCGCGGACCACCTCCATCTCATATTCCTTCCAGCCGAGCAGCGATTCCTCGATCAACACTTCGCTGGTCGGCGAGGCGTCGAGGCCCTTGCGGACGATCTCAACGAACTCCTCGCGGTTATAGGCGATGCCACCGCCGGTGCCGCCGAGCGTGAACGACGGGCGGATGATCGACGGCAGGCCGGTGCGCTCGAGCCCCTCGAGCGCTTCCTCGACGCTGTGCGCGATCGCCGAGCGGGCGGATTCGAGCCCGATGCGCGTCATGGCGTCCTTGAACTTGAGCCGGTCCTCGGCCTTGTCGATCGCCTCGGCATCGGCGCCGATCATCTGCACGCCATATTTCGCCAGCGTGCCGTCGTTGAACAAAGCCAGCGCGGTGTTGAGCGCGGTTTGCCCGCCCATCGTCGGCAGCACCGCGTCGGGGCGCTCCTTTTCGATGATCTTGGCGACGATCTCGGGCGTGATCGGCTCGATATAGGTCGCGTCGGCGAGGTCGGGATCGGTCATGATCGTCGCCGGGTTCGAATTGACCAGCACGATGCGATAACCCTCTTCCTTGAGGGCCTTGATCGCCTGCGTGCCCGAATAATCGAACTCGCACGCCTGGCCGATGACAATCGGGCCGGCGCCGATGACGAGGATCGAGGTGATGTCGGTGCGTTTGGGCATTGGTTATTTCGATCTCATTGCATATGTTGATTGCATTGCAATCACGGGAGCATGGCGATGGGGAGCGTGACGATCCGCAATCTTGGCGACGCCGTGAAGCGCAACGCCCGACTTTCCGCCGCCGCCAACGGACGTTCGCTTGAAGCCGAATTGCGGGCCCTGCTTGAACGAACCTACGCCGATGGCGGGAGCGATCATAGCGCGCGGATCAGAGCGATGAACGGTCGGGAATTCGTGGAACATCTGATCAAGATCACACGCCCCGGGTTCGAGGAAGATCCATTCGCGTACGAACCGGTTGACATCGAGCGCGACAGTTTCGGTGCTGATTGACACCAATGTCTGGAGCGAACTGCTCCGGCCCGCTCCCTTGCCAGCGGCGGTGACGCTGCTCACCGAAGGCCGCGATACTAACTTCCTCTCCACGGTGGTCGTTGCCGAAATGGAGTTCGGTATCGCGCGCACCGTCGACGCGGGAAAGCGCGCGCAGCTTCGTGCCTTTCTCGACGGCATCATTGCGCGCAACGAGGAGCGACTGCTGTGCCCCGATTTGGCAACGGCCGCGGTATTCGGCGAACTGAGAGCGCGACTTCGCGCGCGCGGGGAACCGATCGCCGACATGGATTTGATGATCGCCGCACAGGCGATCGCCGCAGGCATGCCGCTCGTGACACGCAACGTCTCGGACATGGCCCGCACAGGCGCGGTCATCATCAACCCTTGGACCGCGTGATTGCCTGCATGCCCGCATAATCGAACCCGCACACCTGGCCGATGACGATCGGGCCGGCGCCGATGACGAGGATCGAGGTGATGTCGGTGCGTTTGGGCATTAGCTAACTTTCGCTCCACGGAAGGAGCCAGAATGAGGTGGATCTTCGGGTGGCATCATCACCCAAGCTTCATCGTTTGGTTGGAGTGTCGCAGTGTCACCGCGGACCCAGTGAAAATTGGACATTAGCCAACTTCGGCCATGGCTACTTATTCGAAGCAACTGATCTTCGCCGTCGCCGTCTAATTCCACCATTTTAAGCACGAGCAGCGCATCTACTGCGTCGCTGAACTGTTCGACATTTAGATAGCCGCTCGTTGTCAGGCTATTTCGAATCCTGTACAATTTCGACGCCGATTCTCGAGCTTCCGAACGACTGTAAACTGATATCAGGACGCTCAAATCGGCTTCCCGCTGGGAGGTCACGCTACCTTACTCCCGATCGAACGCACGAACTTCTCGAACAGATACAGGCTGTCCTGCGGCCCCGGGCTGGCCTCGGGGTGATACTGCACGCTGAACGCGGGGCGGTCGGTCAGTTCGAGCCCGGCATTGCTGCCGTCGAACAGCGAGACGTGCGTCTCGCGCACCGTCGCCGGCAGGCTCTCGCGTTCGACCGCGAAGCCGTGGTTCATGCTGGTGATCTCGACCGCGCCGTCGCTCAGCCGCTTGACCGGGTGGTTGGCGCCGCGATGGCCCTGGAACATCTTGGTCGTGGTCGCGCCGACCGCGAGGCCGAGCAGCTGGTGACCGAGGCAGATGCCGAACAGCGGCTTGCCGGTGGCGAGCAGTTGCTGGATCACGGGGACGGCATATTCGCCGGTCGCGGCGGGATCACCGGGACCGTTCGACAGGAAGATGCCGTCGGGCTTGAGCGCCATGACCTGGTCGAAGCTGGCGTTGGCGGGGACGACCGAGACCTTGGCGCCGGCGGCGACGAGGTTGCGGAAGATGTTGCGCTTCGAGCCATAGTCGATGGCCACGACGTGGGGCTTGTCGCCTCCCCTCCCGCTTGCGGGAGGGGATTGAGGGGTGGGCTCGCGCTCACCACCTTCGGTACCGCTTGCGGAGGTCGGGTGCCCACCCCCGGCCCCTCCCGCTTGCGGGAGGGGGGAAGAAAAGGCTTCGTCATAACCGAAGCCCAGCCGCCACACGCCGCCGGCCCAGCCATAATGCGTCTCGGTCGTCACCGCGATCGCCAGGTCCATGCCTTCGAGGCCGGGCCAGGCGCGTGCCATGGCGAGCAGCGCGGGGATGTCGAAATCGCCGCTCGCGGAGTGCGCGATGACGCCATTGGGGGCGCCGCCGGCGCGGATGCGGCGGGTCAGCGCGCGGGTGTCGATGCCGGCCAGGCCGATGCGCGTGTGGCACTTCATCCAGGCATCGAGCCGCTCGGTCGAGCGGAAGCTCGACGGGTCGGTGACGTCCTCGCGCACGATCATGCCGAGCGCGTGCGGGCTGTCGGCCTCGAAATCGTCGGGGTTGGCGCCGACATTGCCGATATGCGGGAAGGTGAAGGTGATGATCTGACCGGCAAAGCTCGGATCGGTCATGATCTCCTGATAACCGGTCATCGCGGTGTGGAAGCATACCTCACCGACCGCATGGCCCTCGGCGCCGAATCCACGGCCCCACACCACCTCACCGCTGGCAAGGACGAGAACGCCGGTGGCATTTTCGGGCACGGGATAGGGCTTGGCGTCGGCCATTGCGGGCGGGCACTCCGTCGGTTGGTTTCACGATGTCGCTAAGGCGCCGTCGCTAGAGACGCGGGGTGGTTGCGTCAATCTGTTAAAGCCCGGCCCGGCGGTCTAGAGTGGCGGATTACCGCAAAGGACCGGGAATGATTCGCGACGATATCAAGAACGCGCTCGTCAGCGCGATGAAGGGCGGCGACAAGGCGACCACCGCCGCGCTGCGGCTCGTGCAGAGCACGATCAAGAACCGCGACATCGAGGCGCGCACCGGGAGCAGCCCGGCCGACGACGATACCCTGGTGGTCGAGGTGCTGCAGAAGATGGTCAAGCAGCGCCGCGAATCGGTCGAGATGTTCGTCAAGGGCGGGCGCCAGGAACTGGCCGATATCGAACTGGGCGAGATCGCGGTGATCGAGCGCTTCCTGCCGACGCAGATGGGCGAGGACGAGACGAAGGCGGCGATCGAGTCGATCAAGACCGAGCTTGGCGCATCGGGGATGAAGGACATGGGCCGGGTGATGGCCGAACTGAAGGCGCGCCATGCGCAGACGCTCGACATGAGCAAGGCGAGCGGGCTGGTGAAGGCGGCGCTGGCGTAGGATGGGCGAGCGCCCGCCACTTCCTCCCCTCCCGCTTGCGGGAGGGGATCGAGGGGTGGGCGCCCGGTTTCGGCTTGGCCGACCTACAGGAAGAGCGCGCGACCTGCGCAACGAGCCGACCGAGGCGGAAGAGCGCCTGTGGTTGCAGCTGAAAGGCTCTCGTCTAGGCGGCCTCAAATTCTCGCGTCAGATGCCGATCGCCGGGTATTTCGGTGACTTCGTGTGCCGCTCGGCGCGGCTGGTCGTGGAACTGGACGGCAGCCAGCATGCCGAAGCAGCTGAATATGATGCCGCGCGGACACGCGCGATGGAGGCGGCGGGTTACCGCGTCATGCGGTTCTGGAATAATGATCTGACGACGAATATGGCCGGCGCATTGGAGATGATCTTGAACGCGGCGAGCGCGGCTGCCGGGTGCCCACCCCCCAGGCCCCTCCCGCCAGCGGGAGGGGTAGCAAAGGCGCCTCCAGCCGCACCGCGGGAGAGGAGTTCGTGACCCTCACCCCGCAATTTCTCGACGAACTCCGTTCTCGCACGTTGCTGTCGACGCTGATCGGCCGCACCACCAAGCTGCAAAAGGCCGGGCGGGAGTGGCGCGCGTGCTGCCCGTTCCACAACGAGAAGAGCCCGAGCTTCTACGTCAACGACGACAAGGCCTTCTACCATTGCTTCGGCTGCGGCGCGCATGGCGATGCGATCCGCTGGATGACCGAGCAGCGCGGACTGCCGTTCATCGATGCGGTCAAGGAACTGGTCCAGGCGGCCGGCATGGAGATGCCGGCGCTCGATGCGCGTGCCGCCGAAAAGGCCGAGCGCGCCAAGGGGCTGCACGAGGTGTGCTCCGATGCCGCGGCATGGTTCACCGAGCAGCTTAACGGGATCGCCGGTGCCGAGGCGCGCGCGGTGCTGGAGAAACGCGGCATCAAGGCGGAGACGACAAAGGCCTTCTCGCTTGGCTTCGCGCCGGATTCGCGCGGCAAGCTCAAGACCGCGCTCAGGGAATATGGCGATGCGCTGCTGGTCGAGGCCGGCATGCTGATCAAGGTCGACGACAAGGAGCCGTATGACCGGTTCCGCGGCCGGCTGATGATCCCGATCCGCGACCCGCGCGGGCGGGTGATCGCGTTCGGCGGACGCGTGATCGGGGATGGTGAGCCGAAATATCTCAACTCGCCCGAGACGCCGTTATTCGACAAGGGGCGCAACCTCTACAATCTCGATTGCGCCGCGCCGGCGAGCCGCAAGTCGGGCCGGTTGCTGGTCGTCGAAGGTTATATGGACGTCATCGCGCTGGCCCAGGCCGGGTTCGGCGAGGCGGTCGCGCCGCTCGGCACCGCGCTGACCGAGGCGCAGCTCGAGCGGCTGTGGCGGCTGGTCGACGTGCCGATCCTGTGCTTCGACGGCGACAGCGCGGGCCAGAAGGCAGCGATCCGCGCCGCGCAGCGCGCGATGCCGATGCTCGCCCCGGGGCGCAGCCTGTCGTTCGTCACGCTGCCGGCGGGACAGGACCCCGACGACCTGGTGCGCGCCAGGGGCCCCGGTGCGTTCGAGGCGTTGCTCAAGGAGCCCGAATCGCTGGTCGCGCGGCTATGGGCGTATGAGGTTGCCGCCGAGCCGCTCGACACGCCCGAACAGAAGGCAGGGCTGAAGCAGCGCCTCACCGAGCTGTCAAATTCCATCGCTGACGCCAATGTTCGCCAGGAATATCTCGCCGACTTCCGCCGCCGCTTCGACGACCTCTATGCCAAGAAGCGCACGCCGTTCGTCGAACGCAAACCACAGCGCAACACACAGAAAAATGGCCGCTGGGCACCCCCTGCCCCGGCCGGCGGCAACCACCCCGCAGCGCAGGGCATCCGCGCCGGCGGGATCGACCGTGTGCTGGCCAAGGCCGTGCTGGCGGGGTTGATCAACCATCCGGCTGAAATCGCGCGGCACATGGACGTGCTCGACCGGTTGAAACAGGCCGATGGCGCGCTCGGCCAGTTGTTCAGCGCAGTGGTCGATTTTGCGATCGAAGAACAGGCGCTTGATAGCGCGCGCCTCGTTACCATATTGGCGTCATCCGGATTCGAGGAAGTGGCGGGTGATTTACTCCGCGCGGACCGGGCCACGTTTGCGCCGAAAGGTGCGGATGAAGCCCGGGCACGCGCCGATCTTGACGAGGCGATCCATATCCTGGTGTCGCGTCCCGAGATCGACGCCGAGCTGGCGGAGGCGACCGCTGCACTGATGCGAAACCATACGGATGAAGCGTTCGAGCGGCAGGTGTCGCTCGTGAAAGACAAACAGGCGCTCGACGCGCGACTTGCAAATCTGGTGCAGTCGGATGAAGACGCGCGAGCATTAGGTACCGAGGGCAGTTGATGGCGAAGACGGATATGGCGGACGTGACGGACTCGACCGAGACGAGCGACGCGCCGCTGATCGATCTCAATGACGCGTCGATCCGCAAGGTGATCACGCGCGCGAAGAAGCGCGGCTACATCACCTACGATCAGCTCAACGAGGCCTTGCCGCAGGGCGAGATGTCGTCGGACCAGATCGAGGACATGAGCGCCGCGCTGAGCGAGATGGGCATCAACATCGTCGAGAATGACGAAGCCGGCGAGGATGGCGACGACGCCGAGGCGCAGGAGGACGATGTCGAGGCGGTCGATTCGGCGGAGGAGAACGCCCCGGCGCTCGAAACCAAGAAGAAAGAAATCATCGACCGCACCGACGACCCGGTGCGCATGTACCTGCGCGAGATGGGCGCGGTCGAACTGCTCAGCCGCGAGGGCGAAATCGCCATCGCCAAGCGTATCGAGGCCGGCCGCGACACGATGATTCTCGGCCTGTGCGAGAGCCCGATAACCTTCAACGCGATCATCGACTGGTCGACCGCGCTCAACGAGGGCACGATGCAGCTGCGCGAGATCCTCGATCTCGACGCGATGCTGTCGAAGGACCCGGCGCCCGAAAGCCTCACCGAGGATGGTGAGGAAGGCGATGGCGAGATCAGCGAGAAGAATGCCGGCCCGTCCTTCAAGGAAGAGGAAGAGCCCGAAGAGGTCGCCGCGGTCGACGAAGACGAAGAGTCGATGACCGAGCGGCGCACGCCGCGCCCGTCGGACGACGAGGAGGAGGACAATACCCTCAGCCTCGCGCAGATGGAGGAACAGCTCAAGCCGATCGCGCTCGAGCGTTTCGCCAGCATCACCTCGATCTACAAGAAATTCTCCAAGATGCAGGTCAGCCGCCTGGATCAAATGAGCGCCGGCGGCGAGCTGACGGCGGCGGACGAGCGCAAATACCAGAAGCTGCGCGAAGAGCTGACCGCCGAGGTCGAGAGCGTGCAGTTCCACAACGCCAAGATCGAATATCTGGTCGACCAGCTTTACGCCTTCAACCGGCGCCTGACGGCGCTGGGCGGACAGATGCTGCGCCTTGCCGAGCGCCACAAGGTGCCGCGCAAGGACTTTCTCGATCGCTATATCGGGCATGAGCTCGACGAGAACTGGCTGCCGACGGTCGGCAGCCTCGACAAGAAATGGACCGCCTTCGTCACCGCCGAGGCCGATGCGGTCGACCGCGTGCGCGTCGAGATTGCCGAGATCAGCCAGGCGACGGGCATGTCGCTCGGCGAGTTCCGTCGCATCGTCAACATGGTGCAGAAGGGCGAGCGCGAAGCGCGCATCGCCAAGAAGGAGATGGTCGAGGCCAATCTCCGGCTCGTCATCTCGATCGCCAAGAAATATACCAACCGCGGGCTGCAGTTCCTGGATCTCATCCAGGAGGGCAATATCGGCCTGATGAAGGCGGTCGATAAATTCGAATATCGCCGCGGCTACAAGTTCAGCACCTACGCGACGTGGTGGATCCGCCAGGCGATCACGCGTTCGATCGCCGACCAGGCGCGCACCATCCGTATCCCGGTGCACATGATCGAGACGATCAACAAGCTGGTGCGGACCAGCCGCCAGTTCCTCCACGAGCAGGGCCGCGAGCCGACGCCGGAGGAAATGGCCGAGCGGCTTTCGATGCCGCTCGAAAAGGTCCGCAAGGTGATGAAGATCGCCAAGGAGCCGATCAGCCTCGA
>JBBRSN010000055.1:0-29963 GCA_038245375.1 Sphingomonadales bacterium
CGCGCATGAATAGCGCGAGTGGTATCGGTCCACATCGTTGATCTCCGGTCGGTTCTTCGCAAAACCTCCAGAATCAGCCATGCGCCAGCGCGTCAAGCGCAACCGACTGATATCACTCAACTTACTTTTGGGTCAGACACTTACGCCCTTGTCGGAAGATGCCGTACGGACAATCCTGTACGTGCAGTGCGGCTGGTCCGGCATGCCCGTCATCCCAGATAGCGCAAGTGACAAAACAGTCAGCAAGATGGTCATGTTAGCTACCCTATCTCATGTAGCCCGCGCCTTGCGAATGCTGTTGGCAAGCTCATATCCTATAATAGTATTCCGCACATCGCGAGCCGGCAAATAGGTATATGTCTTATCCATCGACGTTCCGGGTTTATAGCGGGATTTAAAACGCGCGTAATTATTTTGTTCGGTCAATGTTACACTGAGCGGTACGCCAGCAGCAGCGTTATATAGGCCGATGACAACATTAGATGCATCAAAAAATTCAGGATGATTTATCTTTCCATTTTGACTTCCGCCGCGTTGAAAATCCCAATACGCGTTTTGAGAAAATAGAATAGGCCCGGCCGACAGGGCTTCGGATGATTTACTGTTCAGCCCGGAGTTATAAATTTCTATCGGATTGATGCCGCTCGGCCATAGCAAAATTTCACCTTTCGCATTCCGGACCGGCAGATGGGTCAGCGGATCTGTTATCCCCCTTGGAGTACCCCAATCCTGCGTAACCTTGGTGTATCCGCCCTCAAGGTGAGGATCTGCGGAAGAAATTGCCAAAGGATTTTTCGTGACGTTTTCTTGCGCTGCCGCAACATCCGCCGACCGGTGATCAACGACGTCCACAGCTCTCGGCGTGTCGCCAATTGAACCCATTCCCGGTCCGACACTCTCGCGGCTCCACGGCCTGGAGTTAACATTGGCTTGCCGGCGAAACACCTCGACGATGGAGAGATTGTCCGCTTGATTGCCCTTCGACGGAAAGGTGCCGATCTCAACAGGAGCGGCAGACACAAGACCTGGCGGCGGCAAGGCGGTCGTGGCGGGCGCCGACACCGTCGGCGGGAGGCCTTGCGGCCCGACAATTGGCGCCAGCGCCAATATCCGTCGTCGCATGGAATCGACCATCGGCGGCGCGCCAGCTCCAACGGAAGGATTGGAACTGGTCGCCCCTGGAAGGGAAGCGGCCTGAGCTTTGAGTTGCGGCGTACACATGCGCGGCCTTCTGCCGTCACCCGCGGGCGAGTTGAATCATGCCGTTCGATCTTTAGCGTCGCCGAAATTACCCCCTGCAGCCCACACCCCACCGCGGCTACTCCCCGGCCGCCACCAGATAACGCGGCCCCGGCCCCTCTGCCGCCATGCGGTCGTCAGGATTGTACAGTGCGCATTTGCGCAGCGACAGGCAGCCACAGCCGATGCAATTGTCGAGCCGGTCGCGCATCCGCTCCATCGCCGCGATCCGCGCGTCGAGCTGATGGCGAAAGCCGCGGCTGATGCGGTTCCAGTCGGCCTGGGTCGGGGTACGACCCTGCGGCAGCACCGCCAGATCGAGCCTGATCGCCTCCAGCGAAAAGCCGAGCTTCTGCGCAATCAGCGCAAAGGACAGCCGGCGAATGTCGGAGCGTAGAAAGCGTCGCTGGCCGCCGCGCGTGCGCAACGCCTCGACCAACCCTTTCTCCTCCCAGAATCGGATCGCCGACACCGAAAGTCCGGTGCGCCGCGCCAGCTCACCGATCGTCAGCAACATATCGCCCTTGCCAGCCATTTCGCCCCCCGTCGCGAGCCTCTTGACCTCAACTTAGGCTGAGGTTGTACGACTCGCAAATGCCGCGCGATCCCCGCGCCACAGGAGCATTTTCATGGCCGCCCCGTTCATCGAACATGTCAACATCACCGTCCGCGATCCCGATGCGAGCGCCGCCCTGTTCGCCCGATTGTTCGACTGGCACGAGCGCTGGCGCGGCCCTTCGTTGCACGGCGGGCGTACTATCCATGTCGGCGACGACCGCTTCTACCTCGCGCTCTATACGCATGACGGCCCGGCCACGCCTGACGCGGTGTTCGAAAAGGGCAATCCGCTCAACCATGTCGGCATCGTCGTCGATGATCTCGACGCGATCGAGCGCCGCGTCGTGGCGGCGGGCCTCGTCCCGTTCAACCATGCCGACTACGAACCCGGCCGACGCTTCTATTTCCTCGACACCGACGGTACCGAGTTCGAGATCGTCAGCTACGCCTGAAGATCACCCCATTCGGGCCCGAAGCGCGCGAGATATTTGCGCAGCCGGTCGGCATCATTGGCCGAGCCCCGGGGTCGCTCGCTGCGTGCGAACAGGAACAGTTCAAGGCTTTTTCGCGGTGCGCTGGTCAGCGTTGACGACGCCGCTACCGGTCCCGCGGGTCCCGCATTTCTTCCAGTTCCGCTGCGCGGATTTGCGCAGCCGAATAAGGGGGGCCGTCCAGCCCGCGATAATAGTCGGCGTGATAACCCGGCATCGTCACACAGCGCTGCCATTTGTCATATGCGGTGATCTCTCCTCCGCCCGTGCACCAGCCATGTCGTTCGAGCAACGTCGCGGTTCGGTACCAGCGATTGCAGTGGCGCATCGCCTGCGACTCTGTGCCCACCGTGCAGTATCCATGCTGGACGTCCGTATACCACATCAACGCGGCAATCGGACGTGGAACGCGGGGATAGTTGACGCGATTGAACTTGAACAAGCGCATCCCTTGTCTTTCCAACGTTGTTGGTCGGAAGGCGGTCCATCGCAGCGACGCTTCATCTCGCTTCGCCGAAGCCGCCGTGGCGGGCCCCATTTGGCCAGCGAGAACAACGCATACTGCCAATGGGGCGCCAATCGCACGAATGCCGCTTCTCATCCTCTCCCCCCGTGCCGCGATCAAGCCTGCCATCTGGCGGACATTATCATTTTTTCTTTTGTTCAGCATCCGTCCGCGCACGTTCGAGAATGGCGTTGGCCAGATTGGCGCGATCGGCGCCAGCCTTGACCTTCTCTGCCGGCGCCTCGAACTTGGTCATGATCATTGCCGCGCGATCGCCCGCGTTGTCGGTTTCGTCGATCGACCGCCGCCATGCCCAGTGCCGGCGCAACTCCCAATCACGGAACCGATATTGTTGCTCCTGGGTGGCGTCCTCCATCGCAATCCCGAAAAGGTCCTGAAATTGTTTCCGACGCGGCGACTCCCATTGCATCAGTCCATATCCTGGTCCTCTGGGCAGTTGTTTCTGACGAAAGTTCCCATGACTTTCGGCCTCGATATTCGCTGCCCACGCCGCAGCGACCTCTGGCTGCATGCCTTGCTCGATATGATTGTAATATTGGGTCATGGCATTTGCGGCGAGTTGTCCAACCGCCTTCGGCTGCCATCTCCCGCCTTCGCGCCACGCCGCCACGTCCTCGGGAAAGCCGAGCGGTGGGACTTTCAGGACATCGCGACGCGGAAGGCCAACGTCGCGAAGTGAAGCAACGGTATCGTCCGCCATTTGCTGACGCCAGCGCTGCCCGTCAGCGGCGTCCTGATCTGCTCCGAGGTCCGTTTGTGGCGAGCGAACCGGTGCCGGTACCCGATTGACAATCGGGGCTGAAAGAATGGGGCTCGGGTCAGCACCTATCGCGAGATTTCTCGCATTGGCGACGTAGCCCGCTCGACCGGCGACGGGCGCAAGAGCCATCAGTTGGCGGGGACTCGGCGTTCGCCCGCTGGCCATGCCGGATGGTGACACTGACTTGTTGAGGGAATCGCCGCCAAGGCCGGCGGCGGTCTGAGCTTTGAGCTGGGGCATACACATTCGTGCCCTTCTGAACGCAATCGCGCCGACGTTGAATCACGCCGCCACAACCCCGACGGCACCGATTTCGAGATCGTCAGCTATGCCTGAAGATCGCCCCATTCGAGCCCGAAGCGCGCGAGATATTTGCGCAGCCGGTCGGCATCATTGGCCGAGCTGCGCCGCGCGCGCGACGCGCTGAACAGCGCACGCCCGGCTTCCGACAGCGAGCGGCTGCGGCGGCATGTCGCCACCACCGCGGCCAGTTGCACCCGGTCGAACGGATCGATCTCACCAAGCGCCGCCGCGTTCAGCAACCGCGACAGGCCATCATCACCGCCGTCACCCGGCGACCACAGCGAGCCGAGCCGCGCAATCTCGGCGGCAACCGCCTCGCTGTCGATGCGGCCCTTGGGCGACAGCGTCGCCATCCGCGTCACGCTCGCCGCCAGATCGCGGAAATTGCCGTGCCACGACGCGCCCGGTGCGGTGGCAAAGGCGAGATAACGCGCGCGCGCCTCGCGGTTGAAGGTCACCCTTTGCCCCTCGCGCTCGGCAAAGCGATCGAGTTCGTAATCGAGATTGGGCTCGATATCCTCGCGCCGCTCGGCCAGCCCGGGCAGCGCGAAGGTCCACAGGTTGAGCCGCGCGAACAGATCGTCGCGAAACCGCCCCTCCGCCACCGCGCGGCCGAGATCGCGATTGGTCCCGGCGATCAGCTGGAATTCGGACGACGCCTCCTTGTCCGCGCCGACCGGCAGGAAGCGCTTGTCCTCGATCGCGCGCAGGATCATCGCCTGCTCGTCGAGACCGAGCTCGCCAATCTCGTCGAGGAACAGCATGCCCTTGTCGGCGGCGCGCAACAGCCCCGGCCGGTCCGCCGCCGCGCCGGTGAATGCGCCTTTCTTGTGCCCGAACAGCGCCGACATCGCGCCATCGCCCTTCAGCGTCGCGCAATTGACCTCGACGAACGGCCCGGCAAGCTGGTGCTTCAACCGCTTCAGTTCGTAGATCCGCCGCGCCAGCTGGCTCTTGCCCGCGCCGGTCGGCCCGATCAGCAGCACCGGCGCGGTGGATCGCACCGCGACCTGCTCGATCTCGTCGATCAGCCGGTTGAACGCGGCGTTCTTCGTGTCGATGCCCGACTTGAGGAACGACGTGCTCTCCGCGCTCGCCGCGGCGAAGCGCGTCGCAATGCTGTCGTAACGCGACAGGTCGAGATCGATGACGTTCCACGTGCCGGGCGCATTGCCATTGACCATCCGCGCCGGCTGGCTCTGCAACAACCGCCCCGGCAGATAATGCGCTTCGGTCAGCAGGAACAGGCAGATCTGCGCGACGTGCGTGCCGGTGGTGATGTGGACGAGATAGTCCTCGGCCTCGGGATCGAACGGATAGTCGCGCGCGAAGTCGAGCAGCTTGCCATACACTTCCTCGAAATCCCACGGATCGGTGAAGTTGATGACGCGCTTGTCGACGGTCGTCTCGGGCGACACGCTGGCGATGTCCGCCGCGACGAAGTCGGCCAGCCGGGTATGAATATCGGCATGGATCATCACGAAGCGATCGATCCTAAGATCCTCGTGCATCGCCAGCGCGACCGTCGGCCGCCACTTGCCCCACCGCGTCGGCCCGAACTTGCTAGCGTCGAGCGTGGAGCCGAGGAAACCGATAACGACGAGCGGGCGCATGTTTATCCTGTAGGATAATTTCCTAGCTCTGTCGATAATATATTAGCCAGGACATCAAAAGCGAAGACGACGCCCATTCCACCGAGCGCCAGCTTTATCGACACAACATCAGAGTTTTATCAATTTTCTTCACCCTCAGCCGCCCAACTGGCACGCCCGCTGCACTACCCATCACGTCCCGACGGCAAGTCGAACAGCCAGCGGGACGGCGCGGAACGCGGGGCGGTCGGAATCGGCCGGCCGCCCCCGAAACTCGCGACGAGATTTCACAGGGCGTAGCTCAGTCTGCGCAGAGCACCGGTTTTGGGCACCGGGGGTCGTTGGTTCAAATCCAGCCGCCCTGACCATTTGAGGAGGTCGCGATGACCGAAGCGAATTTCGATTACCGGCATGTCGAGGGCGGCGTGCCGATCAAGATGTGGTCGCGCGGCGTGTCGGTCGACGACAAGGCGCGCGACCAGCTGTCGCGCGCGGCGCGCATGCCGTTCGTGTTCAAACACGTGGCGGCGATGCCCGACGTCCATGTCGGCATCGGCGCGACGGTCGGCTCGGTCATCCCGACGCGCGGCGCGGTCATCCCGGCGGCGGTCGGGGTCGATATCGGCTGCGGCATGATGGCGGCGCGCACCTCGCTCGACGCCAGCGACCTGCCCGACAATATGGAGGGCATCCGCGCCGCGATCGAGCAGGCGGTACCGCATGGCCGCGTCGTCGGCCGGGGCAAGCGCGACAATGGTTCGTGGGGCGACCCGCCCTTGGCGATCGTCGAAGCCTGGGCAACGCTCGCGGCGCGCTTCGAGCGCATCACCGACAAGTACCCGCGGCTGAAGAACACCAACAACCTCGTCCATCTCGGCACGCTCGGCACGGGCAACCACTTCATCGAGGTCTGCCTCGATACCGAGAACCGCGTGTGGCTGATGCTGCATTCGGGCTCGCGCGGGGTGGGCAATGCGATCGGCAGCTACTTCATCGAACTGGCCAAGCAGGACATGCGCAAATGGCACATCAACCTGCCCGACCAGGATCTCGCCTATTTTCCGGAAGGGACCGACCATTTCGACGATTATGTCGAGGCGGTCGGCTGGGCGCAGGATTTTGCGGCGCTCAACCGCCGCATGATGATGGCGAACGTGATCCGCGCGCTCCGCACGCAGATCGCCAAGCCGTTCGACGCCGAGCTCGAAGCGATCAACTGCCATCACAATTATGTGACGCGCGAAAATCATTTCGGCGAGAATGTGCTGATCACCCGCAAGGGGGCGGTGCGCGCGGCAAAGGGTGTGCTGGGGATCATCCCGGGGTCGATGGGCGCGAAATCGTTCATCGTCCGCGGCCTCGGCAACCCGGAGTCGTTCGACAGCTGCAGCCACGGCGCGGGGCGCGTGATGTCGCGCACCGAGGCGAAGAAGCAGGTCAGCCTCGCCGATCACATCGCCGACACGGCAGGCGTCGCCTGCCGCAAGGACGAAGGCGTGATCGACGAAAGCCCACGCGCCTACAAGCCGATCGAGGCCGTCATGGCGGCGCAGGCCGACCTGGTCGAAATCGTCCACACGCTGAAGCAGGTGGTGTGCGTTAAAGGGTGATCGATGGACTTTAGAAATATCGATTGGCAGGCGGATCGTCCGGACCTTGTCGCAATTGCAAGCGATTGGGACCGGACGATCATCTCGCCTGTCGATAATCTTGACCCGCGCCTCATAGCGACCGCCGATGCCCTTCGAAGCACGCACGTGAATGGCGGCGCCCAAGTGGCGCAGTTTACCGTCGATGCCGCTCCGTCGGTTCGATGGGCCTTGTCGCGCAACCGGTGGAATGAATTTGATCTTCTGGGCCGATTCTTTCGCCATCCAATGGTGCAAGTTGCATTGCCGGCTGTCGCGACAATCAAACCGACGATTAGCGCTTTCCAAATGGAAGACACGTTCACTGCTCTCGGCCGGCTAACGGGCTGGATCCGGACTGGCGGAGCATACAAACGATTTACTGGCAGTGACGACGACGCGATCCGCTTGGCTGAGGATTTCTCGTCCGCCGCATTCGATAGAAGATTTTCCGAAACGTATGCCTGGGTGAATTGGATGCCTTGGACAAATTGGTTCCAAGACGTGGCTTGGGATGGCTCGTTTCTCTGGTTCGACACGCGCAACGGTGTTGCGACAACACTCCTCATTACTGACACGGATTGAAAATGATCACCATCGACGGCTCACACGGCGAAGGCGGCGGCCAGATCGTGCGCAATACGTGCGCATTGTCGCTCGTCACCGGCCAGCCGTTCCGCATCACCGACATCCGCGGCGGGCGCGAGAAGCCCGGGCTGATGCGCCAGCACGTCACCGCGATCGAGGCAGCCTGCGCGATCGGCAACGGCACGTGCGAGGGCGTCGCGGTCGGCGCGCGCGAGATGCGCTTCACGCCCGGCACCGTCGTGCCCGGCGATTATAAATTCTCGATCGGCACGGCGGGCAGCACGGGGCTGGTGCTCCAGACGATCCTGATGCCGCTCCTGCTCGCCGGCGGGCCGTCCCGGCTCGTGCTTGAGGGCGGCACGCACAACATGCTCGCGCCGCCGTTCGACTTCATCGAGAAGTGCTTCCTGCCGATCGTCAACCGGCTCGGGCCGGTCGTCACCGCACGCCTCGTCCGCCACGGCTTTTACCCCAGCGGCGGCGGGCGGATCGAGATCGACGTGAACCCGGCGCCACTTCGCCCGATCGAATGCGTAGATCGCGGTGCGATGACCGGCCGTTCGGTGACCGCGCTGTTCGCCGGCCTGCCGTTCGACATCGCCGAGCGCGAAGTGAACACCGCGCGCAAGCTGCTCGACGGCTGGCCCGAGGACGCCTTCGTGGTGCGCCAGCTGCCCGAGGATCGCGGCCCCGGCAACATCCTGCTGGTCGAGGCGACGTTCGAACATGTCACCGAAATCGTCAGCGGTTTCGGCCGGCTCGGCGTGCCCGCCGAACAGGTCGCCAAGCGCGCGGCGGGGCGGATGAACGGCTATCTCGCGAGCAGCGCCTTTGCCGGGCCGTACCTCGCCGACCAGCTCGTCCTGCCCTTCGCGCTGGCCGACGGCGGCGTGTTCACCACCGTCAAGCCGAGCGACCATCTGCGCACGGCGATCGACATCATCACGTTGTTCCTTGATCGTCGGCCGGCGATCGCGGAGCAGCCGGACGGCACGCACCGCGTCACCTGCTGACGCGGCTGCGTGCCACCGCGACGCCGCTCAGTCCGACAACGACCGCTGCATATAAAGCGTATCCAGCCGCCGCCCGAACTTGATGCCGACATTGCGCATCCGCCCTGTCTCGACAAAGCCGAGCTTGGCATGCAGCGCGACCGAGGCGGGTTCGGCGCCGCCGATCACCGCCAGCATCTCGCGAAAACCCGACGCCGCCGCGCGCTCGAGCAACGCCACCAGCAATGCCCGCCCCACCCCGCGCCCGATCGCGTCAGGCGCGACATAGATGCTGTCCTCGCACGCCTCGCGGTATGCCGGACGGTCGCGGAATTGCGTGGCATAGGCATAGCCGATCACACCGCGACCCTCGTCGGCCACGATGAACGGCCAGCCATGCGCGGCCAGCGCCGCGATCTTGTCGCGCCAGAAGGCTGCATCGGGTGGCTCGGTATCGAAGGTCGCCGTGCCGTGCAGCACATGATGCGCGTAGATCGCCGTGATCACCGCCGCGTCGCCGGCCACGACATCACGAATCCGGATCGCGCTCACCGAGGGTCGACCATCTGCCACATCGCGGGCCACCCTATCGGCGATCTGACGCCATGCAATATCCGCTGGACACGAAAAGGCCGCGCAACCCGATGAAGGATTGCACGGCCTGTTTCGTCTGCAAGCGCGGCGCGGAAAAACCCGCGCCAGGCAATTACATGCTGTTGCCGGTAGCGTTCTCCGGTGCGTCCATCGCGGTCACGTTGCCGGTCGCGTTGGCGTCGACCGGGGCGTCGCCCAGGTTGGTGATCGTGACATCTGCCTCGTTGGTCATCAGCTCATTGGCGGTCGCGGCGTTGTCGATCGGCGCGTCCTTCTTGCAAGCGGCGAGGCCGAGCGAAGCGGCGGCAATCATCGAGGCGATAACGATCTTCTTCATGAACATTCTCCATGGTCGACCGGGCAGACCCCAAGGACAGCCCGAGCGCTGCCCTTCCCCGACCCGTAACCAAACTCACCTTTGGCTCAATTCCCACCAAATTAATAGGGGAAAATTTGAGACGCTACGCCACGAAGGGATCGCCCGACGCCGATTGCCATGGTAAAACCGTCAAAGTGCTCAGATTGTTTTCGATCATCCTGTTCAGCATGGCAGTCGCCGCCCCCGCTATCGCGCAGGTGGCGCCGCCCGTTACCTTGCCCCCACAAGCGCCGGTCGTCACGCTGGAGGCGCCGGCCGACGCGCTGGCGCGCGATGCCGACGAATATGCCCGGCAGTTCGCCGTCTCACCCGACGAAGCGCAACACCGCCTCGCCGCGCAGGAAGACAGCGTTCCCGCAACCGATGCGCTGGCCGAGGAATTTCGCGACCGTCTCACCGGCATCGTTATCGAGCATCGACCGGTCTGGCGCATCGTCGTCGTCCTCGCCGGCGAAACGCCCGTCGCCGAACGCACGATATTCGCCGGCGGCATGACCGTGCCGGTAATCTTCCGCAGCGGTGCGCGCGCGACACGCGAACAGGTGGTCTGGGCGATGACCTGGCATCAGCCGGCAATCCGCGCGCTGCTGCGCCGCCCGCCCGGCATGGGTCTCGATCCCCGCACCGGCGAGCTGGTCGTCACGCTCGGCGCGGCCGATGCCGCCGCTGCCGGTGGCGCCGATGCGTTGCGCGACAGGATCGCCGCCATCGCCCATGTGCCGGTGCGCATCAGCGTGATCGAGCGCATCGACCGCGATCTCGACCTCGCCGGCGGCGCCCGCATCGAGGGGGTCGAGCCAGGCGACGGCAAGCGTTACCGCTGCACCACCGGTTTCGCGGTCAGCGACGGGACGCGCCACGGCCTGACCACCGCCGCGCACTGCGCCGACGCGATGACCTATAGCGATCCGCGCGGCGGCACCGTGCCGCTCGACTTTCTCGGACAATGGGGCTGGGGCTATCAGGACGTGCAGATCGGGCTCAGTGCCACCCCGCCCGCGCCGACGCTCTATGACGACACCGCCAAGACCCTCGAACGCCCCGTCCTCGCCCAGCGCAGCCGCGCCGCGACGCGCGCCGGCGACTTCGTCTGCCATCGCGGCGAGCGCACCGGCTATAGCTGCTCGCTCGTCCAGCTGACCGATTTCGCCCCGGCTGGCGATCTGTGCGGCGGTGCGTGCCTGCCGACCTGGGTCGCCGTCGCCGGGCCGAAATGCCAGGGCGGCGACAGTGGCGCACCGGTGTTTCTCGGCGGTACCGCCTTCGGCATGGTCAAGGGCGGCAGTTATCGGCCCGATGGCAGCTGCGCCTTCTATTTCTACATGTCGCTCGACTATCTCCCGCCGGGCTGGACATTGTTGCGCGCGGCGTCGCCGGGCGTGTCGATATCGACCAGCCATTCGGGAGGCGCGGCCACGCCGGCGGCATCGCGCAGCAGCGCCCGCGCGCCCTGATCGCCGGTCAGCGTCGCGACCAGCGGGAAGGCCGCGCGCGCAATCAACGCCGGCACCATGCGCCTGCCGTCCGACAATGTCGCGGTCAACATGCCGTCATGCGCCGCGAGCAAGGCGTGGATATGCGCGGCGGGCACCAGCGGCATGTCGGCCAGCATGATCAGGCAGGCATCGCACGCCGTCTCCGCCGCCGCCGCCACGCCGAGCTTGAGCGAGACGCTCATCGCCGCACCGGGCGGCGCGGCGCGACAATCGAACCCCAAGGCGGCGAGATCGACCGCGCTCGGCCCGGTTACTGCTAGATGCGCGGCGAAGGGAATCGCGGCGAGCGTCTCGGCGGCATGCGTGCCGAGCGGACGGCCGCGAAACGACGCGGACAGCTTGTCGCCGCCGAACCGCTCACCGCGCCCCGCCGCCAATAGCACCGCCATCACCCGTCCGGCCGCAATCGCCATCTTGCCAGTCCCGCCCTTTCACGCGTTAAGCTGCCGCGATGGATGATAGCGGCATTTTCCCGTTCCTCGCGCAAAAAGCCGCCGCCCGGCTGCGCACCGCGCTGGTTACGATTACCGGCGTGTCGGGCAGCTCGGTGCGCAACCCCGGTGCACATCTCGCGGTGGCGGCGGACGGCAGCTGGCGCGGCTCGCTGTCGGGCGGCTGCATCGAGGCGGCGGTCGTCGCCGATGCGGTCGATGCGATCACCGCCGGCGCCCCGCGCGAAATCCGCTTCGGCGTCGGCTCGCCCTATCTCGACATCCGCCTGCCGTGCGGCGGCTCGGTCGATGTACTGATCAACCCGATCACCGATCCCGCGCCGATCGCCGACGCTGCCGCATTGCTCGCTGCCCGCATCCCCGCTCTGCTCGCATTGCCGCTGGGCGAGGCCCCGATCACCGTCACGCCCGGCGGCGCGCCGTGGCGCACCTGCCGTGACGCCGCATATTTCACCGTGGCGCATCTTCCGCCGCTTGCGTTGACCGTGATCGGTCACGGCGCCAGCGTCGAGGCGCTCGCCGCGCTCGCCGTCACCGTCGATGCCCGCGTCATGGCGATGACTCCCGACCGCGTGATCGCCGGGCGGCTGGCCGAGGCCGACATCCCGGTCCGTTTGCTCAACACGCCGCACGAACCGGTCGATCTCACCGTCGACCCATGGACCGCGATCGCCTTCCTGTTCCACGACCATGACTGGGAGACCGCGCTGATCAGTCGCGCGCTCGCCGGCCGCGCTTTCTATGTCGGTGCGATGGGCAGCCGCGTCGCGCAGCGCACCCGCGCTGCGGCGCTCGCCGCGGCCGGGGTATCGTCCGACGATATCGCCCGCCTCCACGCGCCGATCGGCCTCATCCCGTCGTCGCGCGACCCGCAGGTCCTTGCGCTTTCGACGCTGGCCGAGATCGTCCGCGATTTCGAGCGCGCGACCACGCGCGAGGATCGCGTGATGGCATTGGCCGGCGACCGCGAAGAATTTCGCCATAATAGCTAGCGTTTATCGGCCATTCGGCATTGCGTGCCGCGGCAAGCGGGCCGAATTCGGCAAGCCGGGCAAAGCGTGGGTCGACGGCGGTACGAAATACCCGACCTGACCCGCGTTGATAAGGTTTGATACAATTCGGGCATATTGCTGATACAAGTCGGTGCCATCACGCTAGTGTCAGTTTCGATTAGGAGAAGACGATGATAACCCTGAAGCCAATGCTTGCCGCGTTGTTGATGACAACCGCGCTGCCCGCCGCCGCACAAACCAGCCCGGCCGCACCCGCCGCCGCCCCGATGATGCGCCATGACCCGGCGATGATGCAGCAACACCGCGCGGCGATGCAGCAGCATGTCGCCGACATGCAGAAGCGTCATGCTGACGACCTTGCCTTGCTGCTCGATCTCAAGCCGGCGCAGCGCCCGGCGCTCGACGCCTTCCTCAAGGCGTCCCACCCGGGCATGAACATGGACATGGACATGGGCATGGACATGGGCATGGGTCCGATGGGCCACCGCGCCGGGGGCGAGCCGGTCGACGGTGCGTCGCCGCCGCCAACCTTCACCGAGCATCTCGACCGCATGGACCAGGCCGCGACGCGTCGCGCGGATGCCCAGCATCAGCGCGTCGCGGCGGTGAAGGCCTTCTACCAGAGCCTCGACCCGCATCAGCGGCAATTGTTCGAGGCGGTGATGCGGCTGCGTCACGGCGGCGGCAAGCAAGGCGGCATGGGCGGACACATGCGTGGCGGTCATCCCGGCCCCGACGGCATGGACGGTCCCGGCGCGCCGCAAGACTGAGCGCCAAGGCTACCGGCCGGCGCGCGCAAGCGTGTCGGCCGTCGCCGCCCGTGACTGTCAGGCGGGCACGAAATTCTGCACGAGGAAGCGGTTCCATCCTTTCGCCGTCCGGCTCTCCACGGCGAAGCGGAAGCCCAACGTGTCATCCTCGAGCGGCCAGTATATCATCCGCGCGAGCCCGGCGGGCATCTGCGCTTCGAACGCGATCGCCATGGGGTGAACATCGCTGCCGTCGCTCAAGGTGCCCATTGAACGCTTGCCGTCGTTGGTGAAGGAGAAACAACCCAGCGTGCCATTATCGCCTTTGCCGAACATCGCCACTTCGCGATATTCGCGCGCCGGGGACATAGACCAGCGCGCGTCGAGCATGATCCAGTCCTTGCCGAATGGCGTGAAGCTGCGCGTGCAACGCATCGCCGCCGCCGGACTGTCACCCGCGCCGCGCGGCGTCACCCAACTCCCGATCAGTGGCTTGAGCGGGCCGAGCAGCCCGCGCCCCTTGCTCCAGCTCATCGAACCCCTTTCCGCTCGTCCGGATCGACTACGTTACCGACCGGACAGTCACCTTATCCCGTAGGCCACAATCGCATATGCGTGTCGCCGCACTGCGCGGCGATCGGAACCTGCTGACCCGGTTGCGCATCGATCTGCCGTTCGAACGGCCAGAACACGCTGCTCCAGCAGGACCGCGCTTCGGGCCCCGGCTGGTTTTCATAGCCGACGGCATCGTCCATCTCCAGCGCAATCCATTGCACCACGCCGTTGACCCGCCCCCCGGTGGCGGTCAGCGTCAATGCGGCGACCCGTCGCTCGGCGAGCCTGCCAGCAGCGAAATCGAACGCGAAGAGATCGGCCGGGTCACCGCGCACCGCCAACCGTTCGCTGCCCACGGCAATGTCGCGGCGCGGATGTGCCAGCCGGTTGAACGCCGACAGGTCGAAGCCATCGACAACGCCCATGCGCGACGGCACCCAGTTGTTGTCCTCGGCGAGCGCGACGCGGATCCGCCCGCGCGCCGGGATCACCGGCGCGCCGGGCACCAGCAAGCGGCGTAGCGCATCGGCATGTGCGGGCAGCGTCCCCTGGCCGACCATGTCGTTGCTGACGATTTCCGACACCAGCAGATCGGCCGGGCCACCCATGTCGGCGGCCGGATCAAGCGCGGTCGAATGTTTGTTGATCACCGTGACGCGGTCGGCAAACCCGTTGGCGGCGATAATCTCGCGCGCCGCCAGCGCGACTGCCGGGTCGGCCTCGCAGGTGATCACCCGTGCCGCGCCGGCGCGAGCGGCAAACATCGCGAGCAGCCCGCTGCCGGTGCCGATTTCGAGCACGGTAGATCCGGGGCGCACCGCCCGGCGCAGCGCCGCGTCATAGGCCTGGTTGCGCAGCCGGTCGCGCACCAGCGTGAAATGCCAGCTCGGGATGCCGTCGCTAAGCTGTTCGCTTGCCCGCGTGCGCACCTCGCCGTCACCGGGCGCCAGCGCCAGCGCGCGCGCCGCCAGTTCGAGGCCAGCAACCACCTGCCCCGCTCCCTGCATTTGATTGGCCAGCGCGACCATCGCCAGCGGCTGGCCCTCGACCATCGGCAACAACGCGGCAATGCCGGCGATGCGTCCGGGATCAGGCGAGTGAGTCACGATATTCCCCCATCGCCTGTCGCGAACGCCGTGCCTTATGGCTTGCGGAAGCGGTACACCACCTGGTCGGTGTGCCCGCGAATCGCCGGGTCGAACACCGACACGCCATGGCTGTCGCTGCCGTTGCGTAGCACCGCAAGCTCGCCGTCATAGCGAAAGCCGGCCGCGACGACCTCGTCCTTGATGATTTCGGGGTCGATGCGATGGAGCTTGGTCGGCGCCGCCAGCCCCGATCCGGCGGCCGCGACATGGTCGACGATCAGCAGCGTGCCGCCATGTTTCAGCGCCTTGAACAGCGCGGCGTCGACCTTGACGGCGGTGTCGACCGGGAAAACATCGAGGTGCAGGTCATGGTAGTTTTGCACCGTGATCGCGACGTCGAGCGACCCCGGCAGCGCAACCGAACCGAGCCCCCCATTCAGCGCGGTGACGTTGGCATACGCGTCGGCGACCTTCTTCTGGTCTTCGCCATAGGACGCCTTGAACTTGATGAACTCGTCCGGGGTGTAGGCCCAGACATGGCCCTTCGGCCCGACCGTCTTGGCGAGGATGCGCGTGAAATACCCGCCGCCCATGATGAAATCGAGCACCCGATCACCCGGCTTGACGCCAGCAAAGGCGAGCAGTTCGCCCGGATGACGCGCCGCATCGCGACTGCTGTCCTCGCTCGGCCGGCCCGGATCGGCAAGCGCGGCCGCGATCGCCTTCCCGCTATCCTGTCGTGCCGCGAGGGCGCCGCCCGCCAGTGCAAGCGCCAATGCAAATCCCGTCACGATGCGCTTCATGGCCATCCCTCCTGCTCCTTTGCATCGAGATTAGACGCGCCGCCGCATGGCGGCAATGGGGGTGTGCCTCAAGTCGAGGGGCAAGCGCCGGCCTGCACCACCGGCTTATACCGACCGTCGTACCAGTGACTTTTCGCGCCCATCGTCGCGGCGTCGTGGTAGCACGCTTCGCCCTTGCCGGTGTCGCGGTCGAGGAAAAAAGCCCAATTGTGCGCCGCGCAATCCTTTGCGGCGCAGGCCCAGATGCCAACACTGTTACCGCGCGCGAAGATCGGGCTGGCGGGGCCGCTGCCCTCGCGGAACTCGCGGCGCACCTTTTCGTCCTTCACTGCGGCAACCAGCGCCGTCGAAACATCGGTACGATCGAAGAACATCACGCCATCGACAGCATCGCGCGGGAGGCGGCCGATATAGGCATCGAGCGAAGTCAGCGTCGCCTGCCCCGGCATTGGCTTCACCGCGACCGGCGCGGGCGGCACGAAGCCCTGCATATTGCCCTCCGCCTGCGCCGTGTCGGACTTGTGACCACAAGCCGCGAGCAGCATGGCAAGGGTGGTGGCGGCAAGAAACGCGCGACATCCACACAGGTAGTTTGGCATTATTTCATCCCTGACCTGTTTCCCGGCCAACGCGCCGGCGCGACGAACGGGTCCGTGGCGGCGACGATCAGGGTATTGCAAGCTCGATTCAGGCGCCGAGCACACCGGCCAGCGGCACGGCAAAGGCCAATGCGATCATCAGCCAAAGACCCGGCCGAGCGCCGTGACCCGTGCCGGATCGGCCGGGTCGTACCACTCGACATAGGCGTCGCTGGGCCGCCAGCCGCGCCGGTGCCGATAGTGAAGCCGAAATGCCAGAAATCGTCACGCCGCTCACGCTCGCCATAGTCGCTGTCCCGTACCACCGCGACCGCCACCTTGCGCGTGCCGAAAATTGTCATCGCGCGCCAGCAGCAATAGAGCATCGCCAGCATCAGGCGGGGCGCGGCGAGGACGACGAATTTCTTCACGCCCGCGCTGATAACGCCTGGCCGCTAAAGACGGCTTGACGCCGGACGATCTGACCCCGCGCCAGTACGACTTTACGTAGAATTCCCCGCTTTCTCACCCCCGGCCGCCGATGTCAGTACAAGGTCGAGGGAGCAAGACATGCAGGGCGCCAATGAGGGACATTCGAACGGCGCACTTCGCCATCGTGAGCGCGTAACGGCCAGTCCTTCGCTCGGCATTCTCGCCACGCTGCCGATTGCGCTGACGCTTTGGTTGATAATCATCGTGGCAGCGTTCGAACTCATCAAATGGGTAAGGCTTTCCTAGCCATCGACGCTGGACGAATCGCGGTCGGGGCCCGATACAGTCATTCATCCGTTGGAGCGTCCGGCGCGAACAGGCGGCCAGGGAAAATCACAATGGACAAATGGCCCTTTGGCGAATGGTTCGGCGCGAGCATCGACGCATGGGCACTCGGCACCGAAGCCTCGACCGTGATGGCGCTGCGTACTGCGCGGATTGCAATGGGCGGATCAGCCGCGGTCGACGAGTTCAACCTTATGTTCACCGAAAAAATGACGGCATCGTTCGAGCTGCACACTGCGGCGATGACCGGCCGGCTCGGCACCGCCCCTGCCCGCGTGACGCGCAAGGCGATCGGCTTCTACCGCGGCAAGGTGCGCGCCAACCGGCAGCGGCTGGCATAAAGGCGACCTGGCTTTGCGAATGAGCGCTGACGGTTAAGACTTAACTGTCGACAAGAACGCGGCTCTGTTTCGCCTATGTGCTGCGCGATGTTCACTGCGCCATCGACTGCGGGGCACATCGGGCCGTACGCTACGGCGCGAACGTCACCTCCACCACGCTCACCGATTTGGGCGGCAGGAGCAGCATCGGCTTTCCGCCCACGAGCCGCGCCGCGATCGGCCACGGCGCCACCGCATCGGGCGCCGCGACGGTGTTGACGGCGTCGACCGTGGCGGCGGTCAGCACCTGCCCGGTGATTGCGCGGATGCGCTTGCCGGCGATGGTCGGGACGATCGCCAGCGGGCAGTCCGGATCGATATTGGTCAGCCGCACGCGATCGGCATGGCACATGAAGATGTCGAGTTTGAGCGCGGCGAATAGCGCGTCGCGCACGCCGAGCAACCCGGCGCAGGGCATTAATACTCAGACAATTTGACGGCGGGCAATGGCGATTATCATCATGGCATTACGCGCGGCACGCCCGCTTCAGGTGTGCGGCGGCGTCTCATAGGCCATCGCGCCGATGTCGTTGCCTTCCGGATCGAGGAAGCGGATCAGCGCGCCGACCGTCGGGATCACCCCCTTGGCATAGGTGATCGTGCCGCCATGCGCGGCGACCAGCGCGGCGATCGCGTCGACATCGTCGACCGCGAAGGTCGCCTCGATGCCGTTGAGGCCGGTGCCGCTGCGCGGCGTCTGGCGCCGGTGCATCAGCCCGGTGATGCCGGGCGAGGCTTCATCGCCGGTGTGGATCAGGTAGAAACCGGGCGGACCCCAGGGCTCGAATTCCCAGCCGAAGACGCCCTCGTAAAAGGCGCGGGCGCGATCGATATCGTCGACATGGATGGCGAAGGAGGCAAGGTTGGCGGGCATGGTCTGAATCCCCTGTTCCGGCACTGCGCCATCTATTCCGCGCTTGGCCTGACGCCGCAATCGCGATATTTCGGCAATCGATGTCGCGAAAACGTCGCAACGTGGCCGACGAGCCCTTTCTGGTGATCCGCGCCGCCGCATCCGACCTGGCGAGCGGACAGACGATCGCCGCGCACGCGCATGACTGGCACCAGCTGATCTATGCCGCGTCCGGGGTGATGACGGTGACCACCGCGGCGGGCAGCTGGATCGTACCGCCGAACCGCGCAGTGTGGGTGCCGGCGGGGATGCGCCACGCGATTCGCTTTGCCGGGCAGAGCCGCTTTCGCACGCTCTATGTGATGCCCGGATGGAGCGCGCGGCTGCCCGACACCTGCCTCGTCGTCGCGGTATCGCCGCTGCTGTCGGCGCTGGTGGTGCGCACCGCCGAGCTGCGCGCGCTCGACCGGCGCGACGCAATCGAGCGGGCGATCGCGACGCTGATCGTCGCCGAGTTCGCCCAGGCGGCGATGCCGCCGTTCAACCTGCCCCAGCCCGAGAGCGCTGCCCCGCGCCGGGCAGCCGCGCTGATCGCGGCGGGCGGGCGCGACGCCGCCAGCGTCATGGCGCTGGCGCGCGCCGTCGGGCTCGGCACGCGCACGCTCGAGCGGCGCTTTCGCGACGAGACGGGCATGTCGCTGGGGCGCTGGCGGCGACACCATGCGCTGCTCGCCGCGCTCGAGCGCGTGGCGGCGGGCGAACCGGTCAAGGCGGTCGCGGCGGCGGCGGGTTATGCCGCGCCGAGCGCCTTCGTCGCGGCGTTTCGCGCCGCCTTCGGCACCACGCCGGGGCGCTATTTCGAGGGCTAGCGCACCGCGCCGACCAGCCTCAGTTCGTCACCTTCATCTCGCGCCGCACGATCTGGCGGCCATCGACCAGCACGGTCGGCTTGCAACCAGCCGGCTCGGGTGCGGTGACGCCGCTGCAGAAACCGACCCCGGGCTTGAGGCCGGTGACGGTCGTGCTGGCGCCGACCGCCGCCGACGCGGCGCTGGTGACATCGCCGGCGAGGAACAGGACATGGCAGGTGCCGCTGGTCGAGCTGGTGCAGCCGATCGTCGCGGTGCCGTTGGTGAGGTCGCCGGTCACCTCGAGCGCGATCGCGCTGCGCTCGGTCTTGCCGCAGCCGGCCAGCGCCGCCGCCAGTGCCAGCGGCGCCAGCCGAAAAACTACCCTCATCGCCGTATCTCCGCCATGTGTGTTGCCTTAATAACACACGAACAAGCCGTGTCCATATCGCGCTGGCCTCTTTCCGCATCGCACAAATTCGGCTAAGGGCGCCGCGAACCCGCATACCCGCGACAATCAGGATATCATATGAACCTCCGTAACGTGGCGATCATCGCCCACGTCGATCACGGCAAGACGACCCTCGTCGACCAGCTGTTCCGTCAGTCCGGCACCTTCCGCGACAACCAGCGCATCGAAGAGCGCGCGATGGATTCGAACGACCTCGAAAAAGAACGTGGCATCACGATTCTCGCCAAGTGCACCTCGGTCGAGTGGGAAGGCACGCGAATCAACATCGTCGATACGCCGGGCCACGCCGATTTCGGCGGCGAGGTGGAGCGCATCCTGTCGATGGTCGACGGCGTGATCCTGCTGGTCGACGCGTCGGAAGGCGCGATGCCGCAGACCAAGTTCGTCACCGGCAAGGCGCTGGCGCTGGGCCTGCGCCCGATCGTCGTGGTCAACAAGGTCGACCGTCCCGACGAGCGCATCCAGGAGGTGCTTGACGAGGTGTTCGACCTGTTCGTCAGCCTCGACGCCACCGACGAGCAGCTCGACTTCCCGGTGCTCTATGCCTCGGGCCGCAACGGCTATGCCAATGACGACCATCATGCGCGCGAAGGCACGCTGCGGCCGCTGTTCCAGAAGATCGTCGACCATGTCCCGCCGCCCGCGGCCGACCCCGATGGCCCGTTCAAGTTCCTCGTGACCTTGCTCGACCGCGACAACTTCCTCGGCCGGATCCTCACCGGCCTGGTCTTCTCCGGCTCGGTCAAGACCAACCAGCAGATCCATGCGCTCGATAATGACGGCAACATCGTCGAGACCGGCCGCGCGTCGAAGATCATGACCTTCCGCGGGCTCGAGCGCGTGCCGACCGACGAGGCGCAGGCCGGCGACATCATCTCGATCGCCGGGCTGACCACCACCACGGTGTCGAACACGATCTGCGACCCGAGCGTGACCGAGCCGCTGCACGCCCAGCCGATCGATCCGCCGACGCTGTCGATGCGTTTCGCGGTCAACGATTCGCCGATGGCGGGCCGCGAGGGCACCAAGGTGACGTCGCGGATGATCCGCGACCGGTTGCTGCGCGAGGGCGAATCGAACGTCGCGATCAAGGTGACCGAAGCCGCCGACCGCGACAGCTATGAAGTCGCCGGGCGCGGCGAGCTCCAGCTCGGCGTGCTGATCGAGACGATGCGCCGCGAGGGCTTCGAGCTCGGCATCAGCCGCCCGCGCGTGCTGTTCGGCGAGGACGAGAACGGCAAGAAGACCGAGCCGTACGAGACCGTCATCATCGACGTCGACGAGGAATATTCGGGCACGGTCGTCGAGAAGATGGCGATCCGCAAGGCCGAGCTGACCGACATGCGCCCGTCGGGCGGCGGCAAGACCCGCATCACCTTCTCGGCGCCGAGCCGCGGGATGATCGGTTATCATGGCGAGTTCCTGTCGGACACGCGCGGCACCGGCATCATGAACCGGCTCTATGAGAAGTACGGCCCGCACAAGGGCAATATCGAGGGCCGCAAGAACGGCGTGCTGATCTCCAACGGATCGGGCGAGGCCAACAGCTATGCGCTCGGCCCGCTCGAGGAGCGCGGCATCCTGTTCGTCGGCCACGGCGAGGCGCTGTACGAGGGCATGGTGATCGGCGAGAACGCCAAGCCGGACGACCTCGAGGTCAACCCGATGAAGGCCAAGCAGCTCACCAACTTCCGCGCCTCGGGCGGCAAGGATGACGCGATCCGCCTCACCCCGCCGAAGAAGATGACGCTGGAACAGGCGATCGCCTATATCGACGACGACGAGATGGTCGAGGTGACCCCCAAGTCGATCCGCCTGCGCAAGCGCTTCCTCGACCCCAATGAGCGCAAGCGCGCCTCGCGGGCGAAGCAGGCCGCGTAAGCGGCGGCAGGCCGGCGGGCGCTGGCCCAGGCCCAGCCCCAGCCTTGCAGGAGCGAAGAGAAGCGCGTCGGGTGTTGGACCTGGCGCGCTTCTTCGTTTGCGTAACGGCCAAGTATTCGTCACGCGATATCGCAAGTATTCAGGACTTTTGACGACCGTCATGGGGCGTTTTTGCTCGTCTTCGGTGCCGCCGCCCGTGCCAAGTCGCGCGACGAACATCGCGCCAAAGCCAACAGCCGTTAGTGACGCTGATCGTGGCGCGCGTACCGAAATCACGTCGTGAATAGCCTCGGTTTTCGAATAGTTATGGAGGCGCGGTGATTTTATCTGCGCAAGCATTGGTCGGTTCCGTCTCGTTCGCCGCCGCCGATCCAACACGCACCGGGATGATGCGAGCTGTCGGGCTGCGGCGAGTTTGGCGGGGATGGGCGCGGGATTGAATCAGGACGGTGTTTCGGCGGGGAGGACTCTCCTATGCCCCTCCCCTTCAGGGGAGGGGTTGGGGGTGGGGGCTATCCCCGCACTCAACGCCTGAGGAGTTTGCGGCACTCCCCCACCCCAACCCCTCCCCTGAAGGGGAGGGGCTTAAGGACGCCGAGCTCAGGCCCCGGCCAGCTCCATCACCACCGTCCACTCGTCGTCGCGCACCGGGGTGACCGACAGGCGGCTCTGGCGCAGCACCTCGAGTTTGGCGAGGCGCGGTTCGGCTTTCATCTGGGCGAGCGTCACCGGGTGGGGGAGCTTTTCGACTGCCTTCACCGCGACGCTGGCCCATTGCTCCTTGTCGCCGTCGGGGCGCCAGGCGCGGGTGATTTGCATCACGCCGACCGCGGCCTTTTCGGTGTTGCTGTGGTAGAAGATCGCGCGGTCGCCGACCGCCATGTCTTTCAGGAAATTGCGCGCGGTGTAGTTGCGCACGCCGTCCCACTCGGTCGTGCCGTCGCGCACCAGATCGTCCCAGCCATAGGTGTCGGGCTCGGATCGCAGCAACCAATAGGCCATGGGTCAGTCACTCTCTTGCAGGTCGGTCGCGGACGCGGTTGCGACCGCGCCTGTATCGCGTTGCCTAAGGTGTGACGTCGCCCCGGGCAACCGCGTCGCGGTGGCGGCGATCGGCGAGATGCAGCACCGCGCTGCCGTCGGCCGCGAGGCCGAGTGGCGCGGCGATGTCGCCGGCCATGTCGTAGAGCGCGTCGCATTCGAACAGGTCATAGGCGGCGTTGCACAGCCGCATGCCGGCGATGCCGTCGAACAGCGCGCCGCGCGCGGCATCTGCCATGGCGTGCTCGCATGCCGCACGCAACGCCGCCAGGTGGACGAGTTGGGGCGTTTCGCCGGAGCGGGACGAATCGTGCGACATGCGAGCGTCCCGGTCATTATATGAGAAATATCTCATAGTCAAGTTCGCGCTTGCCTTCACGGGCACGCCATCAGATCGTCATGTTCGCGTCAGTCTGGCGCGCCTAGGGTGCCGTTCGGGCACGGATGACGATCGTTACCCTATTCGTCCGTCGTCCGTGTCTTCTTCCCGCGCGGGCCGCGTCTGCATATTTCTGGTTGCAAGGACCTTGCCATGCGTTTCCTGCCGCTGCTGTCGATCCTCCTGCCTGTCGCCGCACTGGCGCAGGACGCGCCGCCGCCGCGCCCGGCGCCGACGCGGCTGTTCATCGCCCCGTCGGGCGAGCCGTTCCGCGCGCCGCTCGATGCCGCCTATCCGCTCGCGACATGGTTCGCCGGTGCCGATCACAATCATGACGGGCGGATCGACCTGAGCGAATTCACCTGGGATTTCGACCGCTTCTTCGACGCGCTCGATACCGATCATGACGGCACGCTGCGCTCCGACGAGATCAACCGTTACGAGCGGATGGTACCCGAGCTGCGCGGCGGCGGCGGCTTTGCGAGCGGCGGGTTCGGCGGCGGCGAACGGCCGGGCGGCGGCGGGCATCGCCGCGGTGGGCGTGGCAGTGGCGGTCCGGGCAGTGGCGGTCCGGGCGGTGGCGGGTCAGGCGGCTTTGGCGGCGGCGGTGCCGGCGGCTATCATGGCGACGACGGCGTTGCCGGGCAGGATGGCGGCCAGGAAGAGGAGCAGAGCGACCCCGGCACGCGGGCGGCGCCGCTCTATGTGCCCGAGGGCGGCGCAACGCGGTACGAATTGATCGCCATCCCCGAGCCGGTCACGGCGATGGACACCGACCTGAGCGGCACGATCACCCGCCGCGAATTGCATGCCGCGGCGGCACGGCGCTTCGGTATCCTCGACCAGAAGCAGCGCGGCTTTCTGACGCTCGACGCGCTGCCCGAACCCGATGCGCTGCGCCACAAGGGCGGGCCGAAGCGGCGGCGCTAGCGCACCCGAGCTGGCTTATGGCAAAAGGCCGCGATGGAAGATCGCCGCGACCTGAACCGCTTCGTCGCCGCGCAGGCGGGCAGCTACGACGCCGCACTCGCCGAGATCGCCGCCGGGCAAAAGCGCAGCCACTGGATGTGGTTCGTCTTCCCGCAGCTTGCCGGGCTCGGGTCGAGCATGATGGCGCGGCGCTTTGCGATCGGCTCGCTCGACGAGACGCGCGCCTATCTCGACCACGCGCTGCTCGGCCCGCGCTATGCGGCGTGCGTGGCGGCGCTGGCCGCCCTGCCGCCTGCCGCAACGGCGCGCGGCGTGTTCGGCGAGATCGATGCGCTCAAGCTGTGTTCGTCGCTGACGCTGTTCGCCGCGGCGCGCCCGTCGGCGTCGCTCGACGCGGCGATCGCGCGCTGGTGCGGCGCGCCGGATGGCAGGACGCTGGCGCTGCTCGGGGTGGGCTGACGGCGCGACACCTGAACCGCGACGCGGGTTAGCCACTTTCTCTTATTGGCTTCCCCGGCGAAGAAGGAAAGCTGGCGGGGCGCTTCGCGGCGCAGATTTCACGCAGCCCGCACCGGGCGCTTATTTTGCCGCCGGCTTCACCACCACGCCGCCCTTCATCACGAACGCCACCGTCTGCAGCGCGCGGACATCGGCCAGCGGGTCGCCATCGACGGCGATGATGTCGCCATAGCGCCCCGGCGCGATCGCCCCGACATCGCCGGTCTTGTCGAGCGCCTCGGCGGCGCTGCGCGTCGCGGCCTCGATCGCCTCGATCGGCGTCATGCCCCATTGCACCATCGTCGCGAATTGGAGCGCGTTGTTGCCATTGGGATAGACCCCGGCATCGGTGCCGAACAGCATCTTCACGCCGGCGGCATGCGCCGCGCGAAAGGTCTCGCGTTGCAGCCGGCCGATCGCGCGCTCCTTGTCGAGGCTCTCCTGGAACACGCCGTTCTTCGCGCCCTCGGCGAGGATATAGTCGTCGTCATAGATATCCATGTCGAACCATGCGCCGCTCGCCTTGGCGAGGCGGAAGGATTCGGCATCGGCGAGGCTGGCATGCTCGATCGTGTCGACCCCGGCACGCAAGGCGGTGTTGATGCCGTCGGTGCCATGCGCGTGCACCGCGACCTTCATGCCGAGCATGTGCGCCTCATCGACGATCGCCTTGATCTCGTCATAGCTCAACTGCTGCGCACCGACCGAGTCGGTCTTCGAGAGCACGCCGCCGGTCATGCAGACCTTGACGACCTGCGCGCCGTATTTGCGGATCCAGCGCACCAGCGCGCGGAACTCGGCCGGCGAATTGGCGATCTGTGGATGCGGCACGGTGACCGAGGGCGGAAATTCGGTCGCGTCGCAATGCCCGCCGGTCACGCCCAGCGCATAGGTCGCCGGCACGATGCGCGGGCCCGGAATGTAGCCGCCCTCGATGCCCTGCTTCAGCGCGACGTCGTCGAAATTGCCCGAGCCGACATTGCGCACCGTGGTGAAGCCGGCCTCGACGGTCTTTTGCGCATTGGCGACGCCGATCACGGTGGCGAGATTGTCGGTGAATTCCAGGGCACGATAGCCGCTCAGCCGCGGGTCGCTGGTGAGGTGGACATGCATGTCGATCAGCCCGGGCAGCAAGGTGCGCGGGCCGAGATCGATCGTCTCCGCCCCGGCCGGCACGGCGTCGCCGCGATGGCCCACCCTGGTGATTCGCCCGTCGACCACCGTCACCTGGACATTGTCGACGCGCTTGCCGGCGAGCACGTCGATCATATGGTCGGCGCTCACCACCACCGTCTTGGCGGACGCGGCCGCCGAGGTGAACAGGGCAAGGGCGAGGAGCAGCGCGCGGCGCGGAGGGGATTTGGTCATGGAGGATACATGCAGCACTGCGCCGCATTGGGACAGGGACTATTTGCAAACGTGTAGCAGTGTTCCTGCGCACGCAGGAACCCAGGGGTATGGAGTCCGGCGCTTGTGGCTCTGGACCCCCGCGTTCGCGGGGGAACATATTTTTGGGTGTCGAACGCCCATGAGCAATCTGCACTGGCGCCCCGCCGCCAACCGTATTACATGAATGACACACTTGAACCGGCGCGCGAGTGCACTAGACTCGTATCTCGCGCACCGCACGGAGACTGGCATGGCAACGACGCCTGAGACGATGACTGCCCCGACCGAGGCACCCCTGGTGCTGACGCCGCCCGAACCGGTGGCGGTCGTCACGGCAACACAGGCGATCGGCCTGGTGCCGGTCGATGCCGGCACGCGCACCCAGCTCGAGGCGAGGGTCGATACGTTCGTCGACGACCTCGTCGCGCAGGACGTCAACAGCCCGGAATTCGGCAAGCGCGTCGATGCCATCGCCGCGATGGGCCAGAAGGAAATCCGCGACGCCGCCGGCCAGTCGAACCGCTTCCTCGATCGCCCGGTCAAGGCGATGGACCAGGAGGGTGGCGTCGGCGCCGACCTGATCGAACTGCGCCGCACGGTCGAGAAGCTCGATCCGTCGGGCGCGCTGACCTCGCGCGGTTTTTTCGACAAGATCTTCGGCAACCGCATCACCGGCTATTTCGACAAGTACAAATCGTCGCAGTCGCACATCAATTCGATCCTCAAGGCGCTCGGACGCGGCAAGGACGAGCTGTTGATGGACAATGCCGCGATCGACGTCGAGCGCAGCAATCTGTGGACCTCGATGGGCAAGCTCGAGCAGATGATCGTGCTGTCGAAGACAATGGACGGACGGATCGAGGACAAGGCCAACGAGCTCGACCACAGCGACCCGGCCAAGGCCAAGGCGCTGCGCGAGACCGCGTTATTCTATGTCCGCCAGCGCAGCCAGGACCTGCTGACGCAGATGGCGGTGACGGTGCAGGGCTATCTCGCGCTCGATCTGGTCAAGAAGAACAATGTCGAGCTGGTCAAGGGCGTCGATCGCGCCTCGACCACCACCGTCGCTGCGCTGCGCACCGCGGTCACCGTGGCGCAGGCGCTGTCGAACCAGAAGCTGGTGCTCGACCAGGTGACGGCGCTCAACACGACCACGGCGGGGCTGATCGATTCGACCGGCAAGCTCCTGAAGAGCCAGAGCGCGGCGATCCACGAACAGGCCGCCAGCGCGACCATCCCGGTCGAGGTGCTGCAGCGCGCCTTCCAGAACATCTACGACACGATGGACGCGATCGACGTGTTCAAGCTGAAGGCGCTCGATTCGATGAAGACGACGGTCGGCGCGCTGACCACCGAGGTCGAGAAGTCGAAGGGTTATATCGCCCGCGCCGAGGGCCAGGCGCAGAATGCCGGCAAGGCCGCGACCGACCAGTTCAAGCTGGAGTCGGTGTGACATGAGCGAGGTAGACCGCGCGGTCGCCCGCGCCGGCGAATTGCTCAACCGCGTGGCCGACGAGCGCCGCGTCGGCGCCCGCCAGCGCGCGCGCGTCGGCGAGGCCGGCTCACGCCTGACCCGCGTGGTGATCGCCGATGGGGTGATCGTCGCGGCGGCGGTGGCGATCGGGCTGTTCGTCCCGCTCGGCATCCTCGGTTTCAGCGCCGTGCTCGTCATGCTGCTGCTCGCGACGTTGTTCTTCGCGGCGATGCCGGTCGGCCCCGAACCGACGCCCGAACGGCTGCGCGAGACGCCGCTCAAGGCGCTGCCGGCGCAGACCGCGCGCTGGCTCGACACGCAGCGCCCCGCCCTGCCCGCCCCGGCGCGCCCCTTGCTCGACGGCATCGGCATCAAGCTCGACACGCTCGCCCCGCAACTCGCCACGCTGGGCGAGGACGATCCCGCCGCAGTCGAGGTGCGCAAGCTGGTCGGCGAGCAGCTGCCCGAATTCCTCAAGGGCTATGCCCGTGTCCCCGAGCCGCTGCGCAAGGTGCCGCGCAACGGCAAGTCGCCCGACACCGAACTCGCCGACGGCCTGCGCGTGATCGACGAGGAGATCGCCGAGATGACCGTGAAGCTGGCGCAGGGCGACCTCGACGGCCTCGCGACGCGCGGGCGGTTTCTGGAGATCAAGTACCGCGACGACGGGGTGGCTTCCTAGACTCCCCTCCCTTTGGGAGGGGTTGGGGGAGGGCAGCGCCGCTCATGAACCATTTGTTGGCAAGGAGATCGCCAATTCAAATTATCTCCATCGACTGCACCGATGTGCATACGGCAGCGATTTTTTGGCAGCGATACCTCGATGCCACCGAGCCGGAGGGAGCCGGCCATTTCGGGCGTAATCTCGATGCCTTCTGGGATGCAATCGAGGGCGGTGGTCCGGGATGGCCGGGTGAGTGCGGCCTGCGCTTCATCAACAGCGACGCCCTTGCGGATATCCCCGGGCATGGCAGCGGCTCGCTCCTAGACGCGCTACGCCAAATGGCAAAAGATGCTACGCAAACGAAGATCGAACTCCTTTAAAGCGCTCGTCTACCCGCAACCTTGTCCAACGCCGCAATGTTAACCCCTGCTACAATCCCGGTGAAAGTCGGCGCCCAGTGGCAGAAGCAATGAAGCGACTCGCCTGCTCGCAAATGCCCCGCAGCTGGGCCCCGGCCTTCGCCGGGGAAGGTGAAGCAGCTTATTTCACCGGCTTGTCCAGCTCCGCGACCGTCGCCGTCCCCGGCAACTCACCCTTCATCCCTGCCGCCACCGCCTCGGCGCGTTCCATCACGCGCAGCACGTTGCCGCCGGCGAGCTTGGCGACGTCGACATCGCTCCAGCCGCGCCGCATCATCTCGGCGAGCAGCGCGGGGTAGGTGTCGACATTCTCCAGCCCCTGCGGCAGCTCGTTGCCCAGCCCGTCGAAATCGGAGCCGATCCCGACATGGTCGACCCCCGCCACGTGCGCGATATGGTCGATATGGTCGGCGACCATCGCCAGCGTCACCACCGGGCGCGGATGATCCGCCTCCCATTGCTTCATCGCCGCCTCGGCCTTGTCGGGCTGGCCGATCAACAGGCCACCATAAGGCGGGGTGTTGAGCCGCGCGCGCTCCGCCGCGCGGTCGGCCGACCAGTGGCGCGCGGCCTCCGACACATAATTGGGCGCATAATTGACCATCACCACGCCGCCATTGGCCGCGACCAGCCTGAGCACGTCATCCGACACGTCGCGCGGATGATCGTCGAGCGCGCGCGCGCTGGAATGCGAGAAGATCACCGGCGCCTTCGTCACGCGCAGCGCGTCGCGCATCGTATCCTCGCTGACATGGCTGAGGTCGACCAGCATGCCGAGCCGATTGAGCTCATGCACCACCGCCTCGCCGAACGCGGTCAGCCCGCCATGCTTGGGATTGTCGGTCGCCGAGTCCGCCCAGTCGATCGTCAGCGCGTGCGTCAGCGTGAGATAGCCCGCACCGAGCCCGTGATAGGCGCGCAGCACCGACAGGTCGTCGGCGATCTGCCCGCCGCCCTCGACCCCCATCATCGACGCGATCCGCCCGGCCTTGTAGATGCGCCGCACATCGGCGGCGGTGCGCGCCAGTTCGAACGTCTCGGGATAGCGCGCAACGATGTCGCGGACGAGGTCGATCTGGTCGAGCGTCGCCTTGACCTGTTCGAGCGGCGGCAGGTCGGCGGGGACATAGACCGACCAGAACTGCCCGCCGACCCCGCCCGTGCGCAGCCGCTCGATATCGGTGTTGTAGCGCTCCTCGCCACTGCCCGGCAGGCGCCGCAGGTCGATCGTCCAGCGCTTGTCGCCCGCGCGCCCGGCGAGCGTCTCGGCCCAGTCGTTATGGCCGTCGATCAGCGGCGTGTCCTTCAGGACGCGCGCGACGCGGGCGGCATAGTCGGTGCCGGGCGCGATGCCCTTGGCCATGACGGGGGGGGCGGTCAGCGCGACGAACGCGGCGGTGGCGAGCAGGAGCGGCTTGTACATGATGCAGAGACTAGCAGCCTGTCGGACTTAGCGCGATTGGGTTTGATCGGTCCTGCTGGTGATTGTAGAATCGGTAGATTATGCAGCGGCGGCAGGCGAGTTGAATGAGCAATTTCCGAGCGATTGACCGTGACACTGGATATTTGTTGCC
>JBBRSN010000056.1:0-29864 GCA_038245375.1 Sphingomonadales bacterium
CGCTTCTGTGAGAATAGCGCGAACGCGCATCAGGGCATCGAGATCGATCCCGGTGTCGTATCCCATTGCCGTCAGCATGAACGCCAGATCCTCCGTAACGATATTTCCCGAGGCACCCGGTGCGAACGGACAGCCACCCAGACCGCCGAGCGACGCATCGAGCGTGGTGATGCCTTCCTCCAGCCCGGCCAGCGCATTGGCGAGCCCGAGTCCGCGCGTATTGTGTAGATGCAGGCTGTTCATCCGTTTTTCGCCCACTGCGGCCTTCACCCTGCGCACCAGCCGCTTGACCTGCGCCGGGTCGGCATAGCCGGTGGTGTCCGACAGACCGACCTCGGCCGCGCCCGCCGCTATCGAGGCCTCGGCGAGGCGGACAACGATATCCTCGGGCACCGCACCCTCTATCGTGCACCCGAACGCTGTCGATAGACCCACCTCGAAATGTGGGGGGTCTTCTTCCTGTGCCACCCGCGCGGCGATCGCGGCGACCTCCGCGATCATCGCGCGGTGGTCCTTGCGGACATTCTTCAGACTATGCGTCTCGGACATGGAGAAGGGGATGGAGAGCTTGCGCGCGCCGGCCCGAATTGCGAGCTCCGCGCCTTTGAGATTGGGTACGAGGACGGCGACCGTCAGCCCAGGTATCGTTGTGGCAAAGGCGACCAGCGCGGCGGTGTCCGCCATTTGCGGCAACAGGCTCGCCGGCACGAAGCTGCCCACTTCGATCTCGCGCACCCCAGCGGCGGCTTCAGATGCGATCCACGCCTTTTTCGCCGCGAGCGACATGATGCGGTCGATCGATTGCAGACCGTCGCGCGGACCGACTTCGCTGATCAGAATTGCGGTCATGGCAGGGGTTCCAGATATATCCAGGGTCGCGCGGCTCGATCCGCGCCAAGGAAGGCCGAAATCGCGTCTGCATGCTGCTGCGTCAGGTCGATGGCATCGAGTCCCTCGGCGAGCATGGCCTTCGCCTCGGCGTCGACCGCGAACGATGAGACGACTTCGCCGGACGTCACAGTCTGGGCGAGCAGGTCGATCGTGAGGGGCAGGCCCGTCGACGTGAGGGCGAGGATGACGGCAGCATCGAGCACGACGGGAATGATCCCATTGGTAACGCAATTGCCGCGAAAGATCGGCGCGAAGCTCGGTGCGATCACCGCGCGGACGCCATATTCATGTAACGCCCAGACGGCATGCTCGCGGCTTGATCCGCAGCCGAAATTTTCACCCGCCAACAGGATCGGCGCGTTGGCAAAATGCGGGTCGTTGAGGACGAAGTCGGGGGCTGGCACCCGGCTGCCCGGCGCAAGATAGCGCCAGCCCGCGAACAGGCCCTCGGCCAGGCCGGTTTTGCCGACGCCCTTTATCTCGCGCGACGGGATGATCGCATCGGTATCGACATTGGCACGCAGCAAAGGCATTGCGATGCCGGAAACGCGGGGAACGGGCGGGAAGGCGGACATCAGCGTGCTTCCACGCCGACGACGTATTCGCGGCGATTCTCGGCATCGTCCTGGAGCGGCGGCCAGTCGCGGGGATCGGCAATCGCGCCCGCCAGCGCGCTGGCGGCGACCGTTTCCGGGCTGGCGATATGGGTCCGCACCCCCGGGCCCTGCCGGCCCTCGAAATTGCGGTTGGTCGAAGAGATTACCCGGGCGTCTGGAGCGAAGCCGTCGCCACCGGCGTAGAAACACAGCGAGCAGCCGCTCAATCGCCAGTCGAACCCTGCTTCGGTGAAAATCCGGTCGAGTCCCTCGGCCTCCGCCGCGCGGCGCACGGCCGAGGAGCCGGGAACGATGATCGCGGTAACGCCCGGTGCGACATGGCGACCGCGCACGATCCTGGCGACCCGGCGCAGATCGGCGATCCGGCTGTTTGTGCAACTGCCGATGAAGGCGGCATCGATCGGCGTGCCGATCAGGCGTTGCCCGGGGGCAAGCGCCATATAGTCGAGCGCCCGTGCCTGGGCCGCGTTTTCGGGCGAGTCCGGGATGGCGGGAACAGCCGAGGTGATCGCGGCGGATTGTTGCGGGCTGACGCCCCAACTCACCATCGGCGCAATTTCACCCGCGTCGATCACGATCTCGCGATCAAACACGGCGTCGGGATCGGTGGCGAGCATCCGCCACGCGGCGAGCGCGGCATCCCAGGCGGCGCCCATCGGCGCATAGCGCCGGCCCTTCAGATAGGCGAAGACGGCGTCGTCGGGTGCGATGAAGGCGGTCATCGCGCCGAACTCAGCCGCCATGTTGCACAAGGTCAGCCGGCCCTCGAGGTCGAGCGCTGAGACTGCCTCTCCAGCGAACTCGATCGCATGACCTTTGCCACCGCCGGCGCCATGCGCTGCGATCAGCGCCAGCGCCAAGTCCTTGGCCGTCACGCCTGCGCCCGCTCGCCCCGTAAAGGTCACGCGCATCGTCCGTGGCCTGCTCACGCGCAGCATACCGGTCGCCATTGCGTGCTCGGCCTCGGTCGATCCGATGCCCCAGGCCAGCGCACCGAACGCGCCCTGGCTGCAGCTGTGGCTGTCAGGGCAGACCAGCGTCGCACCCGGCAGCACGATGGCTAGCTCGGGAGAGATGACATGGACGATGCCCTGGTCCGGGTCCTCGACGTCGAACAGACGGATGCCTGCCTTGCGCGTTTCCTCGCGGGTCGCCGTCAGGAACGCCGCGCCGCCGGGGACGCGCGTGCCGGTGCGACCGGGCAGGGTGTCGACGATATGGTCGGTTACCGCGAATACCCTCCCAGGGTCGGCGACGCGCCGGCCGCTCGCCGCCAGCGACCGCAGCGCGACCGAGCCGGTACGCTCATGCAGGAACACCCGGTCGATCGCGACCAGATCTTCGCCGGCGCCAAGCGACGCGACGACATGCAGGTCCCAGAGCCTGGCGAAAAGGGTGCGCGGATTTGTCATAGTCTTATGAGTAATGCTCTAGCGGCCACATTCGAAAACATCAATCTGCGCGTGCGGTTATTCCACCGCGCGGACACGTTCCTCAATAGCTTATGCCCTTGGCCGCGAGGCGTGCGTGGAGCGCCGGCTCGACCGCATCCTCATGAGCACGGCGCAGCTGTACGATCGACGCGAGCGGTGCCTCGACATAGTGGAACATCCGCCAACCCTCCGGCTTGTGCCGCAACGCCGCGGTGATTCGCACTGGGCCGCCGAAGGGCCGGGGATAGAGCCGCGAGCCGGGAATATAGGTACTCCAGTTCGCGTCGATCAGGAGGATCGCGAGGTCCGGCGCCGCCTCCTTCGCGGTCAGATTATGCCAGCTCACTAGCCGTTCGGACCTGGATCGGTCGACATTCCAGTAGCCGAGCACCGCCTCCCACCCGATATGCGGATCGCACTCCTCGGCGAGGTATACCGGCACGGGATCCTCTTCATCCCACAGTGCCGTCATCGCGGGGACGTCATAGCGGTTCCACGCCGCGAAATAGGCGTCGAGCCAGGCAGTGATCTCTGCGTCGATCGACATGGTCATGTTCCTCACAGGGCGCCGAGCTTGCGCAGCTTGAGCGGCCGGCGCGGGATGCTGACGGTCTTTTGTCGCGTATAGAAGGCTTCGCAGGCTCGACCGCCCTCGGCGCCAACGCCCGAATCGCCATAGCCGCCAAACGGCGCGCGCAGCTCGCGGGTCATCGGGGTGTTGCACCAGACGATACCGCTCGACAGCCGGTCCTGCGCTTCCATGATCGTCGCCATGTCCTGCGACCAGACATAGCTTACCAGTCCGAAACGCGTGCCGTTGGCGAGCTGGTACGCCTCCTCGGCGGTGTCGAAGACCATGAAGGCAGCGAACGGGCCGAAAATCTCGTCCTGGCAGATCCGGTCCTCGATCCGCTCGACCAGGACCGCGGTGGGCTCGATGTAGTTGCCGCGATCGAACCCCGCCGCCCGCCGCCCGCCGGTGAGCAAGCGTACGTCGTCGCGGCCCGGTTCGGGGACGAAGCTCAGCACATGGTCGAGGTGCTGGCGGGAAGCGAGCGGGCCGAGTTCGGTGTCGGGCTCGAGCGGATGGCCGATCTTCAGCGCGCGTGCGCGCGCGACGAACGCGGCGATGAATCGGTCGGCGATGCCGCGCTGGACCAGGATGCGCGATCCGGCGAGGCATTGCTGCCCGTTGGTCGTGAAGATGCTGAGCAATGCGGCGTCGAGCGCCTGGTCGAAATCGGCACTGTCGAAGATGATGTTGGCGGATTTGCCGCCGAGTTCCACCGTCGAGGGCTTCAGGCCCTGGCCAGCCGCCGCCATGATTGCCCGACCGGTCGCCGTGCCGCCGGTGAAGGAGACGAGGTTGACCTCGTCATGCCGGACGAGTCGGTCGCCGGTGGTCGCGCCGCGCCCGTTGACGAGGTTAACGACGCCGGGCGGCAGGATCTCCTGCAGCAATTCGACCAGCCGGTTGACGCCGAGCGGGGCCTGCTCCGAGGGCTTGATCACGCAGCTGTTGCCGAACGCGATCGCGCCGGCGATCTTCATCGACCCGAGCGCGATCGGTGCGTTCCACGGCGCGATCAGCGCCGCGACGCCGACCGGCTCGCGCCGCACGAAGGTCAGATAATTCGGGTCCTGCTCGTACAGTTCAGCCGTCGCCTGCCCGATATAATCGGCGAAGAAGCGGAAATTATACGATGCCCGAGCCACCTGCCGGTCGCGGATCTGCGCGAACGGGATGCCGGTATTGGCCGTTTCGAGCGCGGCGAGCACGTCGGTCGAGGCATCGATCAGGTCCGCACAGGCGCGCAGCATCACCTGGCGCGCCTCGACCTCCGTCTGCCGCCACGGACCATGCTCGAAGGCGTGCCGCGCTGCGCTCACCGCTCGATCGACCAGGGCGTCGTCCGCTTCGGCGATGGTGACGATCGTCTCCTCGGTCGCCGGGTCGATCACCGCGAACGGCGCGCCGGCAGCGGTGGTGATGGTCTGGCCATCAATGATGGCACTGATGGGCTGGATCAAGAGAACGGTCCTTCGGTTGCGGCACGGCAGCGCGCGCGCCAGTCGGGAAACGGCAGGTCGAGGCAGGCGAGCAGCGCCTCGGCCAGCGCGAGATTGGACGAAATGATCGGCGGCATGCCCGGCGGCGGATCGGCGATCAGCGGCAGCGAGGGCATGCCCGTGCCGGTAATCAGGATCGCATCGACCGAGATGTCGCCAAGCCCCGCGAGCGCGGCGCGCGCCTCCCTGGTGCCGAGCGCATAGATGCCGCGGGTGTCGGTGCCCGCAATCGGTGCGGATCCCACCGCTACCGGTGTAAAGCCCTTCGCCGACCAATAATCGCGCGCCGCCTGTCCGAGCGCGGGCGGGTAGGGCGAGACAAGCGCGATCCGACGAGCGCCGAGCGCCTCCAGCTTCCAGGCGATCGCGGCGGCGGCGGTGACCACGGGATAGCCGAAGCGCGCCTGTGCTGCTGCCACGACATCCTTTTCACGCTGCGGCGTCACGAGATAGGAGGACGCCGTGCAGGCGAAGCCGAACACGTCGGGGCGGAGCTTGTCGAAGGCTTCGAGCGCGTGATCGAGCCGGTCGAGATAGGCGCGCAGCCGATCCTCGGACGCCACGGCCGCGCTGGTCAGGCGCGTTGTGACGCGCTGGACGGTCGGCGGCAGCAGGATCGCCATTTCCGCCTCGACGGTGGGATTGGCTTGTGGCGTGCCGATGCCGACCATCCCGTCGCGGCCATAATCGGTGCCGCCGCTCATGCGGTCATTGCCGCCTGGCGCAGACCGGAAATCATCGAACTGCGCAGCAGATAGTCGCGGGCACGCGCCGAATCTTCGGCAATGCCCTGCAGATCGGCGAGCATCGCGCGGCGCTTGGCGATGTCGCGCTCCTGCATGCGCGCGCGGTTGCGATCGGATTGGCCGAGTATCTCCGCCTCGGCGACCGGACGGCGGCGGCGCGTGTAGCGATCGAGCAGCCGGTCGTCCGCGCCGTTCCAGATCTCGGCCAGCGTCTCGACCAGCTCGACCGCATCGTGGATGCCGCCGTTCATGCCCATGCCGCCCGATGGCGAATTGACGTGCGCCGCGTCACCGGCAAGCAGCACGCGGCCGGCGCGATAATCGTCGACGATGCGCATATGGATCCGATAGGCGCGGATCTCGAGCACCTCATAATCCTCGCTGCGCGGCACGATCGCCTGCAATTTGCGCTGGACGCTTTCCGGCCGCAAACCGTCCTCGATCGATTCGCTCTCGTCGGGATAAAGGCTGCAGCGCCACAGCTGCGGCAAGCGTAGCAGGCTGAAGGTGCCCTTCGCCTTCCACACATAATTGACGTTGGACAGGCCCGGGAGATGGTCCTCGAACCGGAAGGTCGTGGTGCCGAGGATGGTCGTTTCCGGATAGGTCTTGCCCTCGAAGGAGAAGCCGAGGCTGTGCCGTACCGCGCTGCGCGATCCGTCGGCACCGATCAGGTAGCGCCCCGCGATCGTTGCGGCCTCGCCACCGGCAAGGACGCGAACCGCCACCCCGTCATCGTCCTGCGCGACATCCTCCAGACGCGTGCCCATGCGCACCTCACCCCTGTTTTCCGCCAGCACCTGGGTCAGCAGCAGATGGCAAAGCTTCGACTGCTCGCATTGCAGGCGATAGGGGTGCCGCGTGTCGCCGGCGATCGCGGCGAGGGCAAAAACTGCCCGCTCGCCGGTTTCATGCATGCGGATCTGCCAGGTCGGGCTGATCAGCCCCAGGGCGATCAACGGGGCGGCGAGGCCCAGATCGTCGAGCAGATCGAGCGTCGGCGGATGAAAGGTCGAGGCGCGCAGATCATCGGCGAGCGCTTCCCCGGCCTCGATCAGCGTGAACGGGATTCCGCGCCGCCCCAGCAATAATGCCGCGACGAGCCCGACCGGCCCTGCTCCGGCAATGATAACCCGATTACGATCCCCGCTTGACACCGCGTCACTCCCCGACGATGATTTGTCCTAGATGTATGGCAAATCAAACCGGCGCAACGACTTTTTTCGGTACATCGTCGATACGTCGCGCGGCTATGCTGGCGTTGTGAGCTTCAGGAGGTCTGTATGACGACCCAAGACAGGGTGCCGGGGGCGAACACGCCCGAGGCGATTCCCGATATCGAGGCGCTCGCCATTGCGACGCAGGACGAGATGGGCCGTCAGCGTTTCTGCAGCGCCTTGCGCCGCCACGCGATCCAGGAAATGGCCGGCGTGCTCGAGCGCGACTTCACCGATCGCATTCGCCCTGCGGCCGCAGCGCGGGGAGAAACCTTCGCTGACTGGCGGGCGATCGACCGGTCGATGGAAGGGGAGGCATCGTACCGCTTCTACAGCAGCGTTCGCTACAACGCGCAGGAGATGTGCTTCCTGTCGGTGCAGCCGCAGGTCGAGCGCGCGTTGCCGGCGATGATCGCGGTCGCACGCGATGCGGCCGAACTCAGCCCGGCGGGCGGTTCGCTCAAGCTCGACCCCGCGCTGGTGGCACCGCGCTATGTTGATGCGCTCGACGTGCATCTCATGCCCGGCTGCTTCCATAGCGAATATGCCGAGGACGATGTGGCGCAGGGCGCGGTGGCGAGCCTGGGTTCGCGGGTGTTCACCGCCAATCAGAGCCACCGCAGCTGGGGCGGGGTCGCGCGCGTGATTTCGCGCTGGCTGAAGACCGAGCATCCCGGTTTTGCGCCGAAGCGGATGCTCGACATCGGCACCAGTTCGGGCAAGAATCTGCTGCCCTATGCGCAGGCCTTTCCCGGGGTCGAGGCGCACGGTGTCGATGTCGCCGCGCCGCTGTTGCGCTACGGCCATGCCGTGGCCGAGCATGAGGGCGTGCCGCTCCATTTCAGCCAGCAGAATGCCGAGGCGCTCGATTTTCCGGACGGCTATTTCGACCTGATCGTTTCGAGCTTCTTCTTCCATGAGATCCCGGTCAAGGCATCGCGTCGCGTGCTGGCGGAATGCCGCCGGCTGCTCGCGCCGGGCGGGATCATGGTGCACCAGGAACTGCCCTCGTCGCATCTCGTCGATGCCTATGAGGACTATTTCTGGAACTGGGACACGCTCAACAACAACGAGCCGGCCTATACCGCGTGGCGCGCCGAGGATCATGCCGCGATGTGCGTCGCGGCGGGTTTCGATCCGGCCGATAGCTTCGCGTTGATCCTGCCCGATCTCGGCGCCTATCCGGATCGCGGCGCGGCGTTTGCCTGGGGCGAGCCCGGACGGCCGATGCACGGCCGCGGCGGCTGGTACGTGTTCGGCAGCCGCGCGCGCTAGCACTCAACAAGAGGGACGACGATGACGCAGCGGACGCACTCGGTTGGCTATCAATGGTACGTCGTCGGCCTGCTGCTGCTGGTCTTCATCCTGTCCTATTTCGATCGCTACATCCTCACGCTCGTCATCGAGCCGATCAAGCACTCGCTCCATCTGAGCGATTTCCAGGTCGGACTGCTGCTCGGCCCGGCCTTCTCGCTGTTCAACGTGCTGACCGGCATTCCGCTCGGCTGGTATGCCGACCGGGCGAGCCGCAAGTGGATCCTGATCGGCGGAATCGTCTTCTGGTGCGCGATGACGACGGCGAGCGGTTTCGCGACCAGCTTCGCGTTGCTGCTGGTGATGCGCCTCGGCCTCGGCCTGGGCGAAGCGGTGGTCAGCCCGAGTTCGATCTCGATGATCAGCGACTATTTCGATCGCGCCCGCCGCGGCCGCGCGATCAGCGTCTACATGGCGGGGCCCTATCTCGGCGCCGGCCTCGCCTTTCTGGTCGGCGGCAATCTCGTCGGCTGGCTGACGCGGGTGGGGCACAGCCATTTTCTTGGCATGGGGCCGTTCGACATGTGGCAGATGGCGTTCTTTCTCGTCGGTCTCCCGGGCTTCGTCTTCGCCGCGCTGATGCTGACTGTGCGCGAGCCGGCACATAGCGAACGGATCAACGCCGTTACCGGTGCCCAGCGGATCGGCGCCTTCCGCTACATTATCGCGCGCTGGCGCGGCTTCGGCGCGCTTTTTATCGGCGCGACTTGCAACTTCGCGATGAGCACGCTCACCTTCTGGAACGTGCCGCTGTTCCAGCGCCTGTGGGGTTGGGACATCGCCACGATCGGCACCGTCACCGGGCTATTCTATTTCACCGCCGGGCCACTCGGCACGTTTATCGCCGTGTGGGCGACGCGCCACCTGGTGGAGCGTCATGCCGATGCGGCGATGCGCGTGCTGCTGTTCGGGCTGGTCATCACCGTGCCGATGAGCGCGCTCTACCCCATTATGCCCACCGCCAGTCTCGCCGTGGCCGCGATGTTCCTCGCGTTCGTCGGCAAGTCGATCGCCACCGCCGGCGGTCCCTCGGCGCTGTCGCTGGTCACCCCGGGCGATATCCGCGGCCGCTCGGTCGCGATTTTCAATACGGTGATCACCCTGGTCGGCCCGCTGCTCGGCCCGCCGATCATCGGTTGGGCGACCGATTATTCGGGCGATCCGAAGTCGATCGGCATGGTGTTGTCGCTATTCGTCGTCTGTGTCGGCATTCCTTCGATCCTCTTCGTGGTCCTCGGCCTAAAGCATTATCGCGCCGCGCTGGCCGAACTGGAGGCGACGCTCGGCGTGCCTGACCCGCTGGCGACCGATGCGCTCGCGGTCTAGCAATTGTCCGTGCGCCTTGCCGGATTCAGCGGCCTGGGGCGCGCGATGACGACCGGCTCCTCCGGCGCGGTCGACGCCGCATGACCCTGCCGTCAATGGGCGCGCTTCCCGGCGAGCGGCGTGGCTATGCCGCGGGGCAACACGGGCAGATCCACTACCGCGAACGGGGCGTCGGTCCTGCGGTCCTGCTGCTCCACCAGGCGCCCTGGGCGTCGATCCAGTATCGCCGCATCATGCCGCTGTTCGCCGCCGCCGGCTATCGCGCGATCGCGCCGGACCTGCCTGGGCACGGCATGTCCGATCCGCTGGACGATCCGACGATCGAGGGATTCGCCGCGATCCTGCCGCCGCTGCTCGATGCGCTCGCGATACCGCGGGCGGCGCTGATCGGGCACCATGGCGGCGCGCTGGTCGCCGCGCGCATGGCGGCGGCCCATCCGGATCGCGCCGCCGCACTGGCGATGGACAATGCGCCGCTCTACACCGCCGATCAGCGCGCGCAGCGGCGCGCCGGGATCGACGAATCCCAGCGGATCGCGGCGGACGGCAGCCATTTGACCGATCGCTGGTCGCTGGTGCGCCGCATCGCCGATCCGGCGTGGAGCGACGAGACCGTCCATCTTTCGGTGCTGACCTATTTCGCCAACGGCCCGACGCGGGAGCATGGCCACCATGCCGCCGCGCGCTACGACTTCGATGCCGATCTCGATCGCATTTCCTGCCCGACACTGGTCGTTGCAGGGCGGGCCGATCCCCTCTTTGCGTGCGGCAAGGCGCTCATCGACCGCCGTCCGGATTGGGATTATGCCGTGTTGCCGGGCGGTGCCGGCATGCTTTTCGATCAACCAACTATCTGGTTTCGTACGTTCTTTCCGTTTCTGGTTGGCCATCTCACGGCATCGTGAAAACTAGCGCTTGATTTGCCCTAATGTTAAGACATAATCATGACCTCGCCGCGATAAAGATGAGCGCGCGGCAAAGATTGAGAGCCGCGTCAACGTGGCCGATTTTGCAGTGGGAATGTCACTCGCGGTCGCGTGGAAGCGGGCCGTTCAATCGACATAAGGGGAACGACGCGACATGACGGGAAACACCAAGATGATCGGGGCGACCTTCGGGCTGGCCCTGTTGATGAGCACGACATCCGCCTGGGCGCAGACCGCCCCCGCCGCCGATGCGGCGCAGGCGGACGATGCGAGCAAGGCTGGCGGAATCGCCGAAATCGTCGTCACGGCGCAGCGTCGCTCGGAAAATCTGCAGAAGGTACCGCTGGCGGTCAGCGCCTTCACCGCCGACGAACTCGCCGTTCGCCAGGTGTCGCGTACGCTCGACCTGATCGCCTATGTTCCCAATCTGATCGGTCACAACAACACCGCGCTCGGTACGGCCAACGCCTATACGCTGCGCGGCCTGGGCAATACCGAATCGATCGCCACCTTCGATGTGCCGGTCGGCACCTATGTGGATGATGTCTATCTCTCCCGCCAGGGCGCGAACAATTTCTCCTTCTTCGATGTCGAGCGCGTTGAGGTGCTGCGTGGGCCGCAGGGTACGCTGTTCGGCCGCAACACCACGGGCGGTGCGATCAACGTGATCATGAAGAAGCCGGGTAATGAGTTCAAAGGCTTCGCCGAGGCCGGATACGGGCGCTACAATCGTACCCAATTGCGCGGCTCGGTCGATATCCCGCTCATTGCGGACAAGCTGCTCACCAAGTTCTCTGGCTATTTCACCAACGCCAAGGGTTATGTCTACAATCAGACGACTGGCGAGCGGCTCAACGGCGATCGCAGCTGGGGCCTCCGCGGCGCGATTCGCGCCGTTCCGGCCGACAATGTCACCTGGGATCTTTCCGCGGACTATATCTACGCCAACGGCGCGAACCTGGTGAATTTCTATCGTAGCAGTGACGGGAAGCGGGTCGATTTCACCAAGCTGCGCTCGGACACGCCGCTGGGGTCCATCGTGTCGCCCGAACTGGCCGACAACACGCTCGGCAATACCGCGCGGTCCTACTCCCTCATATCGAACTTTCAGGTTGTGGCTGGCGGGGCAACGATCAACCTTATCACCGGCTACCGCCACCTCTATCAGGAATATGTCACCGACAGCTTCGACAGCCGCTCGTCCAGCTCGGTTGTCTACAATGACTACAACTATATCTCGTCGAATCCTGGCACCACGACCGTGCTGGCCAATGACAGCTATTCCGAGCAGTTCACCCAGGAGATCAAGGTCACTGGCAAGGCGTTCGACGGCTTGATCGATTATGTCGGCGGATTCTATTATCTGAACGAGAAGAACAAGACGATCTTTGCCAATGTCAACGTGCCGCTGACTGGTTCGGCGACGGTGACGCAGGATCGCACGGTCAATAACGGGACCGATGCCTATGCTGGCTATGCACAGGTCGACTTGCACCCGATCAAGCCGCTGACGCTGACTGCGGGTATCCGCTACACCGACGAATTCAAGGACATCCAGTTCGCGCCCAACGCGAACAGCCTACCGCGCTCCGGCGCCAACAATCAGCCCTTCTCGACGATCGACGTGACCAATGCGGGCATCCCGGTCACCCAACGCGCGCGCGTCTGGACGCCGCGCTTCGCGGTCAACTATCAGGTCACGCCGGACGTAATGATCTTCGCCTCGGCGACCAAGGGCTTTAAGTCGGGCGGCTGGAATGCGCGCGCCAACTATGCCGCGCTCGCGGTGCCCTTCACGCGCGAAACCGTCTGGTCGTACGAGGCCGGCATTCGCTCCGAATTCTTCGACCGGCACGTGCGCGTCAACCTGACCGGTTTCTCCTTTGTCGATCGTGCATTCCAGCTGCCGGCCGGCTATCAGGATCCCGTCACCAACACGGTGCTCTATCTCACCCGCAATTTTGCCGATCTGAAGAATTACGGTCTCGAGGGCGAGGTCACGGTTATACCGTTCAAGGGGCTTAACGTGTACTGGTCGTTTGGGCTACAAAAGGCGCGGTACGAAAATATCGATGCGTCGGTCTATGCGCAGATAGCCCGCTGCAAGGGCGGCACCACCGCCAACAATTGCAACGCCGGCATCGTCACGCCGACGGGAGAGATCGCCAAGCCGGTCCGCGTGCCCAACTTCGCCTCGACGCTCGGTGTCAACTATACCTTCCGCCTGAACGACACGACGTCGCTCGTGCCGAGCGCGGCATGGGAATATACCGACGGCTCGTGGGTTTCGACATCGGATGATCCGCGTGGTTATCAGAATGCGCACAGCCTATTCAATTTCGGCCTCTCGCTGCGCAACAGCGCGATCGGCGCATCGATCACCGCCGAATGCACCAATTGCTTCAATCAGACCTACAAGACCTCGTTCCTGATCTACCCGTATCTCAACGATCCGGGCCGCTGGATGGTGCGGGTCCGCAAGGACTTCTGATCGGGCTTGTACTGGAAGGGCGGCGGGGCGCATCCCTGCTGCCCTTCTATTTTATCCGAGTCGCGAAAAGGTGCGGACATGGCAAAGACATCCCCGGCAGAAGTCAGCCTGCCGCGCGTCAGCAAGGGCAAGCGGCCGCACTTCTTCGACGATCCGGCGATCGACCAGATGATGACCTTCTTGCTCGAGCTGATGGCCGAGACATCGGCGTTGCGCGACCGTGTCGATACGATCGAACGCCTGCTCGACTCCCAGGGGAGCGTCAGCCGTGCGGATATCGAGGCCTTCCGCGCCGACGACGCGATCGAGGCCGAACGGACCGCCTGGCGCAAGGCTTTCATCGCGCGCGTGCTGAGGATGCACGCGCCGGCCTGAGCGTCCAATGACCGCCTATCCGCATCTCTTTTCCCCGGTCGAAATCGGCGCGCGCACTTTACCGAACCGCATCGTCCATGCGTCGATGTCGACGCACTATGCCGATCGCGGCCGGGTCACCGATCGGCTGGTCGACTATTATGTCAATCGTTCCCGTGGTGGCGCGTCGCTGCTCGTCAGCGAACCGATGGCGATGCTGCGCTGGCATACATTGCCGACGCGCCCGATGGCGTTCACATCCGAAAACGACGCGGCGTTTGCGCGCTGGGCCGGCGCGGTCGAGGCGGCGGGTGGGCTGATGCTCGGCCAGATCCAGGACAATGGGCGCGGCTTTCGCGGAGGCGGGCGCAACGACTTCGCTTTCGGCGCTTCCCCGCTGCCGGACGATCTGAGCTGGACGGTCCCGCACGCGCTGTCGACCGACGAGGTGCGGCGCATGATCGACGAGTTCGTCGCGTCGTCGCTGCGGTTGGCGCGCGCGGGCTTTGCCGGGGTCGAGATTTCCGCCGGGCACGGCCACCTCTTCCACCAGTTCCTGTCACCCCAGGCCAACATTCGCGACGACGCCTATGGCGGTGATCGCGCCAACCGCGCGCGGCTACTGACCGAGTTGATCGAGGGGTTGCGCGCAAGCTGCGGCGCTGATTTCCTGATCGGCGTGAAGCTGCCCGGCGAGGATGGCATCGCCGGCGGAATCGACCTGGCTGAGGCCGCGGCGATCACCGCGATCGTCCATGCGACCCGCGTGCCCGACTATCTCACCTGGTGCTGGGGCGCGCATGGCGACACGCTCTACCGGCACCTGCCGGATCTGCACGGCCCGCGCGCGCCCTATGTCGATCGCATCGCCGAACTCGGTCGCGCCGCCCCGGGCACGCCGATCGGTGCGCTGGGCCTGATCACCGATCCCAATGAAGGCGAGCGGATTATCCGCGACGGGCTGGCCGATCTCGTGATGCTCGGCCGCCCGCTCGTGACCGACCCGGCCTGGGGCGCCAAGGCGCGCGCCGGCCGCGAGGCGGATATTCGCTATTGCGTGTCGTGCAACACCTGCTGGCACATGATCACCAGCGGCCGCGGCCTACTGTGCGACAATAATCCGCGCGTCGGCGCGCCCGACGAAGCCGATTGGCGACCCCAACCGGCACCGTTGCGCAAACGCGTGACGGTGGTCGGTGCCGGCATCGCCGGCATGGAGGCGGCGTGGGTCGCGGCGGCCCGTGGACATGCAGTGACGGTGCTCGGCGCGAGCGACGATGTCGGCGGCAAGACCCGCCTCCATGCCCTGCTGCCCGGCGGCGAGAATCTCAGCAGCATCTATGATCATCAGCGCCTGCGCGCCGATCGCGGTGGCGTGGACGTCCGTCTCGGTCGACGCGCCGACGCCGCGGAGGTTATGGCGACCGAGCCCGATCATGTGGTGCTCGCTACTGGCTCGACCCCCAACTGGCCGGCCTTCCTGCCCGATGCTTGGCGCGGCGAGGGGATATTCCCCGATCTGCGGGAGGCTGTCGCGATGCTTGCCGGCTTCACAGCGCGCCAGGCAGGTACGGCGGTGATCTTCGACGAGGATCACGGCGCGTTCACCTATGACGCGGCGGAAATGCTCTGCGCGAAATTCGAACATGTCGTGCTCCTCACGCCGCGCGACCGCATCGCCAGCGATGCGGCGATCGTGGTGCGGCAGGGCGCCTATGATCGGCTGTATCGGCTCGGCGTCGAGATCGTCCCGTCGGTGCGGCCGCTAGCCGATTCACGCTTCGAGGAAGGCGAGGTCGCCTATGCCAATGTCCATAGCGGGCGTCGGGGTGTCGTCGGCGATGTTGCGCTGTTCACCTTTGCGACCCCGCGCCGGCCGAACGACGCGATCGCCGCCGAATTGCGCGCGGCCGGCCTGGCGGTGACGCTCGTCGGCGATGCCTATGCGCCGCGTACGATATTGATGGCGACGGCTGAGGGCTATCGCGCCGGAATGGAGATCTGACATGACGATGTACCCCGATATCGCGGGCAAGGTTGCCGTGGTCACCGGTGCCGGCCGCCGCAAGGGGCTGGGCGAGGCGATCGCGCACAAGCTCGCTTCCGACGGCGCACGGATCGTCATCCATGACCTCGGCCGGACGGCGGGCGACATGGCGCCGGCGCATGGCGTCGGGGGTGACGAGGAAATGCACGCGGTGGCGGCGGACATTCGCGCGATGGGCGCCGACGTCACGACGTTCGCGGCGGACATGCGGGTCGAGGACGAGGTTGCGGCGCTGGTCGCGCATGCGGTCGCGACCTTCGGTCGGCTCGACATTCTCGTGAACAATGCCGGGGTGGGTTATCTTTTCGGCCCATTAATCGAGGCGACGCAGGATCGCTGGGATACGGTGCTCAACGTCAATCTGCGCGGCGCCTTTTTCGCGATGAAGCACGCGGCGAAACAGATGCTGACGCAGGACATCGAGCAGGGCTGGGGCAGGGGCCGCATCGTCTCGATCGCCAGCCGCGCCGCGAAATCCGGCTCCGCGCTCACCTCGTCCTATGTCGCGTCGAAGCACGGGCTCGTTGGCCTGACGCGCTCGGCGGCGATGGAATTGGGGCCGGAGCAGATCACCGTCAACGCAGTGTGCCCCAATCATGTCACCACTGGCCTGGGCGAATGGCAGAACGACTATATGGCGAAAATGCGCGGCCAGACGGTCGAGGAATATCTCGCCGCGATGCGCGGGCGCATCCCGCTCGGCCGCGTCGGCGAGGTCGACGACACCGCCAATGCCTGCGCATTCCTCTGTTCAGGCCAGGCGCGCTACATCACCGGTGAGGCGATGAATGTCTCCGGCGGCGAGGAAATGCACTGATCATGCCGGCCAGTGCGGCTGACCGGTTAGTCAGCCGGGCGGCCGAGCGTGTCGAGTCCCGCTTGGGCGACGCCCTCGTCATCATCGGGCCTGCCGCCGGAAATGCCGATGCCGCCAATGCAGGTCCCGTCGAAAACGATCGGCAGGCCGCCCTCCATCGGCAGATACTCGGTCAGCCGGAGCAGCGCCGGTTCGTTTGTCACCCGCTCGGCGAGCAGCCGGGTCGATCCGCGCATCAGCGCGGCGGTACGGGCCTTGGCCAGCGCAACCGACGGGGTCATCACGCCGGCCCCGTCGAGGCGTTCGAGCCGGAGCGGATAGCCGCCATCGTCGACGATCGCGATCGACATGGCGAGGCCGCGACGGACGGCTTCGGCGCGTGCTGCGGCGAGCATCGGGTCGAGTTCGGCGGCGGTGAGAACGGGCTTGGTCTTCATCAAAGGCTTCTTTCCGTCATGGCGACGATCGGGCACTATCGCGTTCGTGGGCAGAGTAAACCGGGGAGCGTAATTCGTTGAAAAAAGCAGAGGAGGAGGTCGCGGGCGTCGATCGCTTGCATGCCGTGCCGCTGTATCACCAGATCTTCCTGCGCTTGCGCGAGGAGATCACCAGCGGTGAACGCGCGCATGGGTCGCGCATGCCGACCGAGCAGGAACTCGCCGCTGCGTTCGGCGTTTCGCGGATCACCGCACGGCGCGCACTGGCCGAACTGGCCAGCACCAACCTGGTCGCGCGCAAGCGTCGCGTCGGCACGCATGTCATCTTCGAGCCGCCCGCGCGTCCGATCGAGGGCAGCATCGATCAGGCGATCGAATCGCTGCTCAACTTCGGCCGTTCGACCCAGGTCAAGCTGATCGAGCTCGATGAGGCACCGGCGCGCTCGCCGATCAGCGATGCGCTGGGCGTCGAGGTCGAGACGCCGCTGATCCGTGTCGTCCGCGTGCGCTGGCTCGATGGAGAACCGCTGGGCCACCTCATCAGCTATGTGCCGGCCGACCTCGGTGAGCATATCACGCGGGCCGCGCTCCGCACCACGCCGATCCTGTCGCTGATCGAGCAGGCCGGGGTCAAGATCGGCAGCGCGACCCAGACCATTTCGGCGACGCTGGCCGATGCCTCGCTCGCGGCGGCGCTGTCGGTCGAGATCGGGTCGGCGATTCTACGCATCAGTCGCACCGTGACCGATACCACCGGCCGACCGGTCCAGTACATCCTCGCGCAATATCGTCCCGACCGCTACCAGATCCGCCTCGATCTCCACAAATCCAAGACCGACCTGCACTTCGGCTGATGGCGGACTGGACCTCCACTGCCGCGCCCCGGCTGTCGCGCTTTCGCATGGCGACGATGGGTGCGCCCGATCTCGACCGGCTGGAACGCTGTTACGTCGATTGGCTTGGCTACCGGGTACGCGAACGCGGGGCGATCGCCATCGATCTCGCCGCTAGCTGGGGTACGCCGGGGATGGCGGGGCGACGCTATCTCATCCTGAGCAGCGACGGCGCGGATGACGTTCATATCCGCGCGGTCGAGACCGATGTCATCCCGGGCTATCGGCCGCTGACGACCTTCGGGTGGAATGCCTGCGAAATCATCGTCGATGACGTTCACGCGCTCGCCGCGCGGCTGCGCGGCTCGCCGTTCGAAATTCTCGACGGGCCCAACCCGCTCCAGTTCATGCCCTCGATCGAGGCGATGCAGCTGATCGGGCCGGCCGGCGAATGCCTCTATCTCACCATGGAGGGCGGCGACCGGGCGACCTCGATCCTGCCGAGCCCGCGCGCGCTGGTCGATCGGCCGTTCATCCTTGTTCTGGCCGGTGCGGATTTCGCGGCGATGCACCGCTGGTACGTTGATCGCTTCGATCTGCGCCAACGCCCGATCCGCGATTCGCGCGTCCGGATCATCCAGTGCGCGCAAGGTCTCGCTCCCGAGGAAAGTTTCCCGCTCACCACGCTCGGCCTCGCCGAACATGGCTTTCTGATCGAACTCGACGGCTATCTCACCGGGCCGGGCCGTATCGCCGGCCCGCGCGCCACGGCGCCGGGGATGCTACCGATGGGGAATGCCATGGCGAGCTTCGCGATCGACGACCTCGGCCTCGTCGCTGACATCGCGATCGCGCCGCCGGTGGTGCGGGACGGGCTCGGCTATGATGGCGGGCGGAGCTGCACGGTCGTCGGTCCGGCCGGGGAACTGGTCGAGTTGATCGAAGCCTGATCTTTAATTGTATCAATGCTAGAACAAAACCATTGCCGTACCGCCGGCAACGACATAGCATGGCAAGCGCCGTTGGTGGCCCGTCACCGGTTTCAAGGCCGTCACTGATTTGAAGGAGTGCGTCGTGAAGGTTCGCGATCTCCAGCACGAAGTGCTGCCCGAGGTGACGCCCGATGAGCTGAGCCGCCAGCGCGCGGTGGTGTCGCTGCGCAAGCTGCTCAATGCCCGGGTGCGCTCGGGCAATGTCGCCCGCTTCGCCAGCGAGGGCGCCCCGGCTTTTGCGGCGCGGCGCGGCCGCCAGCCGCAATCGCCCGAGGACATCCGCGCCGCGCTGTTCGAATCGCAGCGCTATCGCATGTGGAGCGCGGCCAATCGCGCGGCGCAGGAAATGCTGTGGGTTTCGGTCGGCGAACCGGTCTATCGCGATCTCGACCGGATGCAGGCGGCGGCGCGCGCGCTGGCCGACGCGCCGGACCGCAAGGGATCGCTGACGCTAGATTCCGCCTACGAGCCTTCGCCCGAAGTCGCCGATATCGACATCCATCTCCAGCCGGGCGGCTATGGCCTGGATCGCGGACCGGACGACGTCGTCGCGGGCGCGCTGTATGAGACCGGCGGCAACGTCTTTTCCTTCGGTCAGGGCGCCGGTCGTTCGGACAGCAAGGCCGCGGTCGTCGTCCGTCTGCTCGCCGAACACTTCCCCGACGTCGCCCCGGCGCGGATCCTCGATCTGGGCTGCTCGGCGGGTGCGGCCTCCGCGGCCTATGCCGCGACCTATCCCGAGACTGAGGTGCATGCGGTCGACATCGGTGCCGGCATGTTGCGCTACGCCCATGCTCGCGCCGAATCGCTCGGTGTCGCGGTGCATTTCCATCAGATGGACGCCTCTTCGCTGTCCTTCCCCGACGACAGCTTCGATCTCGTCGTCTCACACAATGTGCTGCACGAAATCGGCGCGGAGAAGCGCCGCGCGATGATCCGCGAAGCCGCCCGCGTCGTGCGGCCGGGCGGCGTCGTCATCCACCAGGACGTCGCGATCCGCTTCGAGCCGACCCTGGTCCATCAGGTCGAGCGCGACTGGGACACGCATTTCAACGACGAACGCCACTGGCATACCTATGCCTCGGCCGACTTGATCGCCGACATGCGCGCTGCAGGCTTTGCGTCCGACGGCATCGTCGAGCACAATCTGCCGGCGGTGCATGGTGCGATCCGCTGGTACGCGATTTCCGCACGGAAGCAGGGCTGAGATGGTCACCGCCACCGAAGCGATCCTCGCCCTTGTCGATTCGGCGCGCGGCAATCGGCCGCAAAGCCTCGATGACCGCGAGGTCGAGGAAGTGCTCAACATCGCACTCGCGCTGGTCGTCGAGCTGTCGGTGTCCAACGACCGGATCGACCGGCTGGAGCGGATCGTGGCGGTGCAGGGCGGCACGACGGTCGAGCAGCTGCGCGACATCCGCTATGACGGCGCTGCCGCTGATGAGCGGCAACAGGCGATGGAGGCGTTGTTGGCGCGCGTGCTGCGCGTGCTGATCGACCCGCGCGCGCCGACCGACGGGCGCCCGCTGCGGGATTGAGATGCGGGCTGGATATCGTGTTGGCGTGAAGAAGGACGATGGATGACGGACGTGATCGGAACGCGAATGATCGATGACGGGCGCACCGCGCGCGAGATTTTCGAGGAGGTGATGGCCAATCCGGCGCGCCGCAAGTTCGGCTTTGGCGAGAAGCTCGCGATCGTCAATGTCGACTTCCAGCAAGCCTATACCGCGATTGACCGCTTCGCCACCGCCTATGAAACCGATCCGCTGCAGATCGACTATGTCAACCGCATCTCCGCCCTGGCGCGGGCGAAGGGCATGCCGGTGATCTGGAGCCACGTCGCCTATATGGACAATGCCGGCGATGCCGGGGTGTGGGGCACGCGCACCAACACGCCGGATTCGCTGCAGAACATCAAATATGGCAGCGAGCGCCATGCCTTCGATCCGCGCTGCGCGATCGATCCGGGCGACCTCGTCTATACCAAGCGCATGCCCTCGGCCTTTTTCGAGACGCCGCTCGCCAGCTATCTGGTGTGGCACAAGGTCGATACCGTGATCGTCACCGGCGGTTCGACCTCCGGCTGCGTGCGTGCGACCGCTGTGGAAGCGCTCAGCCACGGCTATCGCACGATCGTCCCGATCGAGACCTGCGCCGACAAGCATGCCAGCTATCACTTCGCCAACCTCACCGACCTGCAGCTGAAATATGCCGATGTCGAACCGGTCCAGGTGGTGATCGACTGGCTGGAGGCGCGCTGATGCACGAAGGTGCCGGCGATCCCGAACTGTACGATTTCGCGCCTTATCGCGATCGCCCGAAGATCGTCTGGCCGGGCGGCAAGACCGTCGCCGTCTGGGTCGCACCGAACCTCGAATATTACGAGATCGATCCGCCCGCCAACCCGCTCCGCAAGAGCTGGACCAGGCCGCATCCCGACGTGGTTGGCTACAGCCATCGCGATCATTCCAATCGCGTGTCGCACTGGCGCATGGCCGAGGCGATGAGCCGGCACGGCTTTCCCGGCTCGGTCTCGTTGTCGGTCGCGCTGTGCCAGCACCATCCCGAGGTGGTCGAAGACGGCGCGAAACGCGGCTGGGAGTTCTTCAGTCACGGCATCTACAACACACGCTACGCTTACGGCATGGACGAGGCGCAGGAGCGGGCGATCATCGAGGACTCGATCGCGACGGTGCAGGCCGCGACCGGCCAGCGCATTCGCGGCTGGCTCGCGCCGGCGCTGACCCATACGCCGCACACGCTCGATCTGATCGCCGAATATGGCCTCGACTATACCTGCGACCTCTATCATGACGATCAGGTCCAGCCGGTGAAGGTCAAGTCGGGCCGGCTCGCCTCGATTCCCTACAGCCTCGAGGTCAACGACCATTATGGCTTCTTTATCTATAATATGAGCCCGCGCGATTATGCGGATACGCTGATACGCCAATATGACCGGCTGGCGGCAGAGGGCGCGGTGTCGGGCATGGTGATGTGCATTCCGCTCCACGCCTATCTGATCGGCCAGCCGCACCGCATCGGCGCGTTCGAGCGCGTGCTCGAGCATATTGCCGGCGACAGCCGTGCCTGGATCGCCCGCGCCGGGGAGGTCGTCGATGCCTGGCGCGCCCAGGCGGGAGCCGCGATATGACCCTCGATCCCGCTTATCTCGACTATCCGAAGCGCCATCTCGGCTACGACCATGATCTCTATCCCTGGTCGTCGATCTTCTCGCGTCCGCCCGTTGCCTGGCCGGGCGGCAAGAAGGTCGCGGTGTGGATTTGCGTGAGCCTCGAATGGTTTCCGATCATGCCTTCGGACACGCCTTTCCGCGCGCCCGGCCATATGGTCACGCCCTATCCCGATTACCGCCACTATACGTCGCGCGACTATGGCACGCGGATCGGTTTCTACCGGCTGCTGGATGCCTTCGCGGCCGCCGGCGTCACCGCCTCGATCGCCACAAACGCGGCGATCGCGGAACGCTACCCGGCGCTGATCGCCGATATCGTCGCGGCCGGTCATGAGATCGTCGCACACTCGACCGACATGAATGGCACCATCGCCACCGGCATGCCGATCGAGCAGGAACGAGCGCTAATCGCCACCTCGCTCGATACGCTGGAGCGTGTCTCGGGGACGCGGCCGCGCGGCTGGCTGTCAATCGCGCGCTCGCAAAGCTGGAACACGCCCGATCTGCTGCGCGAGGCCGGCCTCGACTATGCCTGTGACTGGGTGAACGACGAGTTACCCTATCGTTTCACCAACGGACTCATCAACCTACCGCTCAACCATGAATTGTCGGACCGCCAGATCATCACGGTGCAGCAGCAATCGGCCGACAGCTATGCCGAACAGATCCGCGACGCGTTCGACTGGCTCGCAGGCGAGGCTCGCAGTCATGGTGGGCGTCTGTTGCCGCTCCACGTCACGCCGTACATCACGGCATTGCCGTATCGGATCGACGCGTTCGAAGCGCTTCTGAAGTACCTTGCCGGGCGCGCCGAAGCCTGGGTCGCGCCCGGCGGCGCGATCGTGGAGAAGTGGCAGGCGCAATCTTGAACGCGATGATGTGGAACGGGACAATGGGGCCGCAAGCGCGCCAGCGCGGACTGGCAGCTTAACCTGCTGGCCCGGCAGACATCCTGGCTCCAGGCGGCGCTAGCATTCGTCGCAGTCCTTGAGGGGATGCATGTCTTGATCGATTGGCTCGCAGAGCTGATGGGTTGGCCGTCGCAGGAAAGTCGTACTGCCGCTCAGCTGGCGGCGGAGCTCGAAAAAAAGATCGGATCGGCGGTGCCGTTAAGCGGACCAGAACTGATCGCCAAATGCGTCCCCTTTGCAAGTGCATCGCTAGCGTCGGCCCTTGCGTGGTAAACGAGCGACCGGTTTGGGTAGTAGCGAAGGAAGCGCGAATGTCGGTTTCTGGGTCGTCATCGACACACGATAGATGGAGTTCAGCCTCTCGTATTGAGCCTGATCTCCAACCGGAAATACCATGCTTTCGCGACTTCCGTGGCGACGGCGTAACCGAGGACGATGCTGACGACGGCCAAGACCTCCAATGCCGACAGCGGCACAAAACCGAATATCGTGCTCGCCTCGCCGAGATAAGGAATGGCGAATGTGGCGGCGATGACCGCCAGAGTCGACCATATGAGCAACTGGCTGGGCTTGCTGCGGAAGGCGGGCTTATGGGTGCGTAGAATGAGGACGACGACAAGCTCGGTGAGCAGCGAAATCATGAACCAGCTTGTCTGGAACACCGGTTCGTCAGCATGGAACACGAGCAGCAGTACCGCGAATGTCAGGAGATCGAAGATCGAGCTGATCAGACCGAAGACAATCATAAATTTCTGAATCTCTTTGATGTTCCAGCGCTGAGGCTTGGTGACCCGATCCCTGTCGACATTGTCACTGGAGATCGCCATCGACGGCAGGTCCGACAGGAAGTTGTTGAGCAGGATCTGTTTGGCGGCCAGTGGCAGGAACGGCAGGAGCGGCGTCGCCAGCGCCATGCTGATCATGTTGCCGAAGTTCGCACTCGTGGTGATCGAGATGTATTTAAGCGTATTGGCGAAGGTCCGCCGGCCATCCTCGACGCCTGCGCGCAGCACGTCGAGATCGCGGCTCAGGAGAATGATATCGGCGCTTTCCCGCGCGACATCGACGGCCTCGGCCACCGAGATTCCGACATCGGCGGCATGCAGGGCCGGTGCATCGTTGATGCCATCGCCCAGATAGCCGACCGAATGGCCCGTGCGCTGGAGCGCGCGAACGATCCGCTCCTTTTGCTGCGGATCGATTTCGACGAACAGGTCGGTCAGCGGTGCGAGATGCCAGAGCGCCTCGTCCTTGAGGGCCGCAAGCGCCTCGCCAGTGAGCATCGCCGTGGCATTGAGGCCGACGATCTCGGCGACATGCGCAGTCACATAGCGATTGTCGCCGCTGATCACTTTGATACCGATGCCAAGGCGCGCCAGATCGCCGATTGTCTGTCCTGCATCCGTCTTGGGCGGATCATGGAAGACGAGAAAGCCACGAAAGCACATCGCTCGCTCGTCGACGCGGTCATAGTCGGGTTGCGGCGCGAATAGGCGCGTGGCGAGCGCAAGGACCCGGAACCCCGCCATGCTCCTGGCCTTGAAAATCTGCTCCAAGGCCGCGCGGCTGGCCTCGTCGAGCGGCACTTCCTGTTCCCCCTGCGTCAGCGACGTGCAGGCTTGTAGAACTTCGGTAAAAGCGCCCTTGGTCACCATGATGTGCCGCGCCGCTCCCCCCTCGGCGAGGACGATGGTCAGCCGGCGGCGAATGAAATCATAAGGGATCTCGTCGATCTTGGCGTAGGCGCCGGTCACCAGCCCGGCGCTCTCGCCTGCGGCTACGACCGCCGTATCGAGCGGATTCTCGATTCCGGTCTGGAAGACCGAATTGAGAAAGGCGAGACTTTGCACCGCATCCGAAGCCTGGCCTTGTGCATCGAGAACATCGCTCAGCCTGATCGCGCCTTCGGTCAGTGTGCCCGTCTTGTCGGTGCACAGGATGGTCATGCTGCCCAGATTTTCGATAGCGTTGAGGCGGCGGACGATGACACCGCGCTTGCTCATTTCCCGCGCGCCGGCGGACAGCGTCACGCTGATGATTGCCGGCAACAGTTCCGGCGAGAGGCCGACAGCCAGCGCCACGGCGAACAGCAGTGACTCCATCACCGGGCGATGCAGCAGCAGGTTTATCGTCAGGACGAACAGGACCATGGCCACCATCACGCGGATCAGCAGATAGCCGAACTGCCTAACCCCGCGCGCGAAGTCGGTCTCGGGTGGACGCGCGCGCAGCCGTGCCGCGATCGCGCCGAACTCGGTCCGACGGCCGGTCTTGACGGCGAGCACTTTGGCCGTGCCGCTGCGGACCGAGGCGCCAAGGAAGACGGCATTGGTCCGCTCCGTGATGGGCGCGTCGGGGCGGACGATCCCGGCCCGCTTCTCGACCGGGAAGGACTCGCCCGTCATGCTCGCCTCACTGACGAGAAAATCCTGTGCCTCGATGACCAGACCATCGGCCGGAATGAGATTGCCTGCCGATAGCAGAATCAGATCGCCGGGCACGACCGAGCCGACCGTCACCAGCTGCTCCACCTTGTCCCGCACCACGCGGCACGTCAGGGCGAGACGATTTTTCAGCTCATCGACTGCCGCCGACGCACGATATTCCTGAAAGAAGCTCAGAAGCGAACTTCCCAGAACGATTGACAGAACAATGCCCGCATCCACCCATTGCCGGAGCAAGAGCGAGATGACGGCAGCGAACACCAGAATGAGAACAAGGGGACTTTCAAACTGACGCGCCAGCAACCGCAGCGCGTTCAGGCGCGGCGCGTCTGCCATGCTGTTGGGGCCGACGAGAGCAAGCTGAGCCGCTGCCCGTTCGGACGTAATACCGGCCGTGCTGGACCCCAGGGTCTTCGCAAGCGCGGGCACACTCTGACTCCAGTAAGGAACATCATCGTCCATCCGACCCACGACCTGTCTTCAAATGCGGGAATGACACGGTGCACGATTTCCTCATCGCGTGAAAGGCGATCGCGACTGCACAACCGCTATTCTGATAATTGCCCCGAGAGCAGCCTGTCTGCCGTCGGCCAGTCATTCCCGTTCCGAGCCATCGTTGGCGTGCAGCTTGAATGTCAGGTGTTTGGGAGTTGCCGTTCTCGGGACGTGCAGCGAATGACGGCCAAGTCCAAAATGCAGCGGCTCAAACGGCTCGTGCGTCAAACAGGGCAGCGGCATTTCTCGGAATCAACGTTTCGCACCTCGCACGACGATGATTGGGCGCTATTCCATCGTTCCAACCGGTTCGACCCGGATCGCGCATGCAGATGCCTTCTTCGTCCGTGCGGCGTGATCACGGCACGCCCTGAGCGCTTCGGCATTGGCGGCCGAGAGCTGCGCCGCTTCCCTGAGCGCTCGCCACTGGTGCGGATCAGACACCTGCATCAACCGAATGCCGGCCGACCAGCCATCCATGCGCAGGACGTGTGCGGCACGCAGCTCGGGCCACATCCAGCTGGCCGCACCGAGCGATCGACCGCGCCGGGTATGATCGCGCACAGGATGATGCCAAGCAGGAACGCCCCCGCAGCGGCGCCCCAGATCCAGCGCCATTGCATGCGCGCGGTGAGCGCCGACGCAACGACCGCATCGAGCGCCCTGGCCGCCTGCTGCTGAGCGCGATGCGCCTCGGCCCAGGCCTGATGATCCCGCGCCCTCACCCGCGCGCCGGCCGCCTCGATCTGTTCCGCAATTTCGCGCGGCGTCAGCTTGACGCCTGGCCGATCGGTGAGTGTGAGGATCGCGTGCTTCGCGTCATCCTGCCGCTTGTGGATATTCGCCAGGTCAGGACCATAGTCGCGCGCATGAAGCTCTTGTTGGCGCGCCGCGAACCCTTCGACCGCGGCGGTAAGTCCGGCGATCCTGTGGCTCATCCGCTCGAACGCTGCGACCGGATCGTTCGCGCTATTGGACCTGGATGCGGATGATGAGACCAGTTCGTTCATAGACCGATTCCGAGATTGCGACCTCGACCGAGGGATTCGGTGAGCTGCTGGATGACCCCGACCGTGCGGCGGTGATTGGTCAGTTCGCGAACCATGCCGCCATCGGGGCTGCCGGCCGACCATTCGGGCGACCATTGCTTGCCGATCAGCTCGCTGCCGCGCTTGCTCAGCGCCCCGCCGAGCGCGGTATCGCGCTCCAGCCCCTTGGCCATGGCGGTCATCCGCTTTTCGATGCCGACCCTTGCATCCTCGTTCTGCCAGCCGGTGAGCTTGTCACGCTGCGCGCCGAGCCGCTGCCAGGCCTGGACGAACCGGTCGGCGCGCAGCTCAGGGTTGGCGCGAACCTCGCAGTCCAGTTGCAGCGCACGGATCGCATTGGCGGTGCGGCCATTCGCAGCTTCGCTGACCAGCGCAGGCCCACGGGCGAACGCAGCATCGAGGTCCCGCGTCGCACCGGCCTGCACCTTGTCGAGCGCCACCGCCGCGCTATCCCGCGCGATCTTCTGCTGCTCGAGCACCGGCAGGCCTTGGCCGGTCATGCGCTGCATGTCTGTCAAATCGCATCCAAAGGTGCCCCCCTTTTCGCATACAATAATGACCCCCGCGCGGTCGCGGATGCGACGGTTTGCAGGGGCTCGGCGCAGTGATCGGGGTGGGGCTGCTGGAGCGACTGGAACGCAGGGAGGGCGTAGCCCGACCGGAGTTTCAGCCGCTCCAGCAGCAAGTTCTCTTTCCCGTCGGTCCGCGGGGTCAGCTGCGGTTTTTGAAGCGCCATGAGTCGTTGCCGGTCTCGATGCGATCGCAGTGATGGGTCAGGCGATCGAGCATGGCGGTCGTCATTTTGGCGTCGCCGAAGACCTGGGGCCAATCGGCGAAGGCGAGATTGGTGGTGATCAGCAGCGAGGTGTTTTCGTAAAGCTTGCTGATCAGGTGGAACAGCAGCTGCCCGCCTGACTGGCTGAACGGCAGATAGCCCAGTTCGTCGATGACGATGAGATCGTAGCGCAGCAGCTTCTCGACCAGGCGCCCGCTGCGGCCGGCGACCTTTTCCTGCTCGAGCTGGTTGACCAGATCGACGAGGTTGAAGAAGCGGCCGCGGGCCTGGGCGCGGATGACCGCCGAGGCGACCGCGATGCACAGGTGCGTCTTGCCTGTGCCGCCGATGAAGATGGCATTGCGCTGCCCCTCGAGGAAGCTGCCGGTGGCCAGCTCGTGCACCCGGCTTTCGTCGATCGGCGTGCCGGTAAAGATGAACGCGTCGAGATCCTTGAGGACCGGGAACTTGGCGCCGCCGATGCGATAGCTGATCGAGCGCGCCTGACGGTGGGTGCGCTCTGCCCGGATCAGACTGGCGACAAGCGGATAGATGTCGTCGCGCCGCGCCAGCCCCTTGCCGGTAATCTCGTCGAAGCCGGCGCGCATGCCGTAGAGCTTCAGCTCGGTCATGGCCTCCATGATCTCATGGCGTTCCATCAGGCAAGCATCCTTATGCTGTCGTAGCGGCCGCAATCGGCCATCGGTTCGATGTTCAGCCGCAACGCATCTGGCGTGGTGATGCTGGTCGGCACCGCCGGCTGCCGCCGGCGCGCCAGAACGGCCAGGATGACGTCGCCGCTGGCGATGCCGGCCTCCAGGGCTTCGGCGCAGGCCGCCTCGACGGCATCGAGGCCGTGGTCCAGCACCGCGCCCAGCAGCTTGACGAACTGACGGTCGCCGTCGGCGTGGCTCTTCAGCTTGATCCGGACCCTGGCCAACTCCGGCGGCAGGTTCCAGTCCTTGAACGGTGCGCCGTTACGCAAGGCACCGGGCTTCTTCACCAGGACCGACAGATAGTGCCAGGGGTCGTAAATAATCTGATCGCGCCGGAAGTGCCGCGGATGGTTGGCGACCACCTCGTTGTTGAAGAGGACGACGATACGCTCGGCATGCGAGCGCACCAGCACCATCTGGCCGGCAGCGCGGGCATCGACGCTGTAGCGATTATGATCGGCCATGATCAGGCAGGTGGTGGTGGCGCGCACCGCCTTCTCGACAAAGCCGTCGAACGGCCCGCGCAGCGCCATCAGGCTCGCCCGTTCGTCCTCGAACACCTCCCAGATCGTCCGGTCCCGGAACTCGGGATGCCGGGTCCGCTTGGCGTAGGCGATGCATTGATCCTCGAGCCAGGCGTTGAGCTCGGTCAGGCTGGTCACCCGCGGCTTGGGAAGGAACAACAGGTCGCGCATGTTGCCGACCTGGTTCTCCACTTGCCCCTTCTCCCACCCCGATGCCGGCGAGCAGGCCACCGGATCGACCAGATGGTGCGAACACATCTGCAGGAAGCGCTGGTTGTACTTGCGCGCCTTGCCGACGAGGATCGCCTCCACCGCCGTCTTCATGTTGTCGTAGACGCCGCGTCGGCAAACCCCGCCATAAAAGGCGAACGCCTTGTCATGGGCGTCGAACACCAGCTCCTGCGTCTCTCGAAAATAGACTCGCACGAACGGCATCCGGCTGTGCGAAAGCTTCATGTGCGCTGCCTTGACCATCAGCGGCAGCCCCTGGAACGTGATCGTCTCGTGGCTCCAGTCGAACTGGTAGGCCTCGCCAGGAGCAAAACTCATCGGCACATAGGCCTGCGCCGGCGTCCGCCGCTGATCGCTGCGCCATGCCTTGGCGTACCGGTGTACGCTGTCGTGCGCGCCCTCATAACCGCGACCCCGCAACGTCTCGAACAAACGCTGCGTCGAACGCCGCTCACGCCGGGGCAGCTTGGCTTCCGCCTCCAGGATCTCGACCAGATCCTTGATCCACGGCCCCAGCTTGGGCGACGGTTGCGCAGCCCGCGCCGTGTATCTGAACGCTGTCGTCTCCTGGCCCCGGATGACTTTGCGAACGGTCGCCCGCGAAACCGACAGCGTCCGCGCGATCTCCTTGATCGGCCGCCCCTGATCGAAATAGGCACGCCGTATCTGGCCAATCAGGTCCACACTTATCATCCCCAAAGGACCTTCCCGACAGCCAAAAGCCAACGGAAAGGAAACTGACACGCAACGTCAGAGGGGTCGCTATTGGACGCGAAATCCGCCCCTCAGGGGGTCGTTATTGCTCGCGAATTTACAGAAATGGCGGCTGAACTTCGTCACCGCATGCAGATAGGATCGTTGCGTCGCGGGTGACAGGTTGCGCAAGCTCATGTCGTCGATCATGCGACGACGCAGCGGGCTTACCGCTGCCGTGGCCTCAGCCATGGGATGGTCTCCTGGTCAGGGGTTGGTATCAGCAACCAAACCTTCCCATCAGGAGGCCATTCCGGCC
>JBBRSN010000057.1:0-29273 GCA_038245375.1 Sphingomonadales bacterium
CTGCTTGCGCCTCCGGTCGGGCTACGCCCTCCCTACGCCGCAAGCAGGGCGAAAAGCGCACCGCTCGATCGATCTACACCTTCCGCCAAGGGGGTCCCTGTTGGACGCCGATCGGGGGTCCCTTTTGGACGCCGTTTGACAAACAACGCTTCAGGATCGCGATCTAACGAGCCCCCTTCGATGATCCGGCGCCGCGATCGAACGTCTGCCACATGGGCAGCTATCCATCGTGGCACATCCCGTTCCGATCAATAACATGGTTAAGTCATTAATAAAAAACAATATAAATTCAAACAACGCGCCCTTTGTCGGCTCACTTCGATCATCCGCCAGGGACCCCTGACAAAACGATCTGGCGCTCCGCCATAAATGGCATCTTCGCGCGTGCTCCACCGTCAGCGTGATTCAACGTTTCGCCGAACGCACTATTTGCCGCCGCCATGACCATCGGACGCCCCACGCCCTACAAGGCCGAATTCGCCGGTATCGCCCAGCGGCTGTGCCGCAACGGCGCCACCGATATCGAGGTCGCCGACATTCTCGGCATCTCGGTGCGCACCTTCTATCGCTGGTGCCTGCTCCACGACGACTTCACCGCCGCCGTGCGGGTCGGCAAGGATGCCGCCGACGACCGCGTCGAGCGTTCGCTCTACCAGCGCGCCGTCGGTTACGATTACGTCGCCGAGAAGATCGTCACCCCGCGCGGCGGCGCGCCGATCGTCATGCCGTATATGGTCCATGTCCCGGCCGATGTCCGCGCCGCTCTGCACTGGCTCGCCATCCGTCGGCCCAAACCCTGGGCGGGCGTCCCCGAGCAAGCCGAGGTCGATATCGCCCGCATCATCGCCGAGCGCCGCAGGCGCGTTGCGCGCGATAGCGCGAAGCAGGCGGTCGAAAACAAGGCGCGCTTCAAGGTCGAGGTCGAGACCGAGGTAGCGCGGCGCCTGGCATGCCGGCCGGCCTAGCCCGCGGTCGACGCTTTCACCGCGCGCCGCCTTCGCCGTCGCCACCAGATCAGGCCGGCGATCGCACCGACCAGCCCGGCGACCCACGGCCACAGCGCGAGCAGGCGCGGGATCAGCAGGTCGTGCAGCGCATTGTCCATGATCTGTTGCGGCGCGCTGTATCCCGCCGGCATCGCCAGCACGTGATTGTCGCGCGCGAAGGCGGCATAATCTGCCCGCATCGCGGCGAAGCGGGCCGGCTGCGCCGCCGACAGGTCGCTGGTCTCGCCCGGGTCGCTGACGATATCGTAGAGATGCCACCGGCCATTGCCGTAAGGCGGCAGGTTCTCGACCAGCTTGTAATCGCCCTTGAACAGCGCGGCATTGCCCGACAGTTCGTAGCCCAGCGGCGCATCGGCCGGATGCGCCTGTGTCGCCGTCGCGCTGAGCAGCGGTGCCAGGCTATAGCCGATCATCGGCTCGACCGTGCGGCCGTCGAAACGGCCCTGTTGCCCCGGCACGCCTGCCAGCCCGAGCAAGGTCGGGACGATGTCGGTGACATGCGTGAAGGCCCCGCTGACCCGCCCGCCGGTGATCGCCGGGTTGCCCGGCCAGGCGATGATCAGCGGCACGCGCAATCCACCCTCGCTGGCGCTGAACTTGTAGCCGCGCAAGGGCGCGACCGCCGCGCTGGCAAATCCCGCGCCGATCGCCGTCAGCGATCCCGGCCGGCCCTGTTGCGCAATGCTCTGGTCGTAATGCAGATTGGCGTTGAAGCGCGTGAACGCGCCCGAATTCATCGGGTCGATCGCCTCGGCGCCATTGTCCGACAGGAATACGAAAATCGTATTGTCGTACGCGCCGGTCGCCTTGAGGTGCGCGACCAGCCGGCCGACCTCGCGGTCCATCGCCGTCGCCATGCCGCCATAGGCCGCCATCGCGCCGACCCGCTGCGCCTTCTCCTCGGCGCTCAGCGCGGCCCAGTCGCCGGTCGATTTCATCGTGCCCATCCGCACGCCGGCCGGCATGATGCCGAGCGCCATCGCACGCGCGCGGCGTTGCTCGCGCAGCGCCGTCCAGCCGGCGGCATAGCGGCGGGCATAGGCCGCGATGTCGGCATCGGGCGCCTGCACCGGGATATGATTGGCCAGGAAATTGACCGAGGCGAGGAACGGCTTGCCGCTCGCCTCGTCGGCATCGATGTAGCGCATCATCTTGTCGACGATGAAGGTCGACGAGTAAAACGGCTTTGGCAGATGTGCCGGCCGGGCATCCTCGGTCCAGTCGGCCTTGTCGTACAGCAGCAGGTTGGGCTTCTCCTCGAAATTGTCGGCGCCCGATTGCGACAGCGCAAAGGCATGGTCGTACCCATGCGCGGTCGGCAGCGTCGCCGGTGTGTGGCCGAGGTGCCATTTGCCGGTGAGGTAGGTGCGATAGCCGGCGGCGCGCAGTTGCTCGGCGATCGTCACGACATGGTCGGTGAGATGCGTCTCATAGCCGGGCTGGCCGACATGCGCCGGCGGGATCGTCTCGGGCATGTTGCCGAGCCCGGCGCGGTGGTTGATCACCCCGGTCTGCAGCATCGCCCGCGTCGGCGCGCACGATCCGGCGACGTGGAAGTTGGAAAAGCGCACCCCGCGCGCGGCCAGCGCATCGATATTGGGCGTGGCGATCTCGCCGCCGAACGCGCCGACATCGGTAAAGCCCCAGTCGTCCGCCAGCAGGATGACGATGTTGGGCTTCCTGGCCGGCGCGCCGGTCAGCGCCGGCGTCGCGCCGAACAGCAGCGCGCCGAGCGCCGCCACGCCGCGGAGGCGCGCTGACCATGTCACAGATGCGTCGCCGCGAACGCCTTGATCTGGGCGAGCGTGACGAAGCCGTGATGGCCGCTGTCGATCAGCGCGAAGCCCTTGGCGACGCGCGGCATGCCGTCCTTGGCCTCGTCGAGCGTCAGCTTGCCGTCCTTGTTCTTGTCGGCCGCGGCGAAGCGCGCGGTCAGCAGCGCATCGGTCGTCGCGCTGAGCTGGGCGACGGCCGGTGTGGCAGCCGCAAGCATTGCGGCCATGGCAAGCATGTATTTCATCTAGAGCGCCTTTCTGATGTTGGTTTCGTCGAGCAGGGGATCGATCGTGCTGCGCGCCGCGGCGTCGAGCGCGGCGTAGCGAGCGCGCAGCTCGGCAAGGCACTTGACCTGATATTTGAACACGCCTTGGCGATAGGGGAGCCCCATCGCGGTCATCGCGAAGGTCTCTTCGCCGGCGGCGAGCGCCGCCGCGTTGGCGAGCAGGAAGGGCAGATAGACCTCGCCCACGACCCGCAGCAGCCGGCCGATCACCGGGTCGAACGGCGCGTCCACGTCATCCCAGTTGCCGTCGATCCCCGACATGTCGTCGATGTGGAGCAGCCAGCGGAAGGCATAGGGATAGTCGCGGCGCATCATCGTCTGCGCGGTCGGGTCGACGCCGAGCTGCGAAATCTGGCCGTAAAGGCCAAACTCGCCCATGCTCGGCCGCGTGCCGAACAGGCAGTGCCGGTTGACGACATGCGCCTCCAGCGCGTCGAGCACCGCGCGGGTCGATGCTTCGATCAGCGGGAAATTCTCCGCCGTACAGCCGACGATCGCCATGCGTCCGACCTGGCGCTCCCGGAACTGCTCGGCATAAGCGAGGCTACGGTCGAGGCCCCCGCCCTTGAAGGCGTCGAACGCCAGCCAGCGGCTCGTCTGGATCTGGTCGATCTCGGCCAGCCAGCGATAACCGAACATCGCCTTGGTCAGCCATTCATCGGCAAAGTCCTCGATCAGGTGCGCAAGGAACGCGCGCGCCGGATCGGGCGGCAGCACCGATCGCGCGGTATGGCGCGCTTCGAGCGCGTAGATCAGCGGCGTCGAGTCATTGTGGAAGCTGCCGTCGGGAAATTCGACCACCGGGATGACCGGCGCCTTGACCTTGGCCGTGGCCGGTCCGTGTGTCGCGACGCCATGCTGCCAGATGTGCGGCAGCCGGCGATAGCGCATCAGCGCGCGGATCTTCAGCGAGTAGGGCGAGCCGAGCGCGCCGTTGATCGTGTACATCGCCGCCGCGCCTCAGCCGAAATTGCCGCCCGCCGCCATCGCACCCATGCGCGCGGCGATGGCGTGGAATTCGGCGACCGTTTCGTCGATGATCTCCTTCGCGGTCTTGATGCTGTCGATCAGCCCCGCGGTCTGCCCTGCCAGCCCGACCGCAGCCTCCATGTCGCCACCGAAATACAGCTCCTGCAGCCGCGCGAAGGTGTCGGCCGGCATCAGTCCCGCCTCGTGGATCGCGGCGGTGCGCTGGGTCTTCAGTGCGCGGATGCACGGCGTCGATTTCTGGTTGAGCACCAGCGTGCCGGTCTCCTTCGCGTCGATAATCGCCTGCTTGTAATTGTCATGCACCGGGCTCTCGGCGCACGATACGAAGCGTGTGCCCATCTGCACGCCCTCGGCACCGAGCGCGAAGGCCGCCGCCATGCCCTTGCCGTCGCAGATCCCGCCCGCCGCGATCAGCGGAATATCGGTGATCCGGCGGATCGCCTGGAGCAGCACCAGCGTCGAAACTTCCTCGGGGTTCTTGAACCCGCCGCCCTCGGACCCCTCGACGATCAGCCCGTCGATCCCCGCCGCGACGCATTTCGCCGCCGTGTCGACGGTCGGCACGGCGTGGTAGACCGTGATGCCGGCGTCCTTCAGCGGCGCGACGAACTTCGCCGGGCTGCCCGCCGAGGTCGTGACGAACTTGACGCCCGATGCGCAGATGAAATGCAGCATCGCATCATCCTTGAGGAAGCGGATCGGCAGGTTCACCCCGAACGGCGCATCGGTCAGCGCCTGCAATTTCAGGATCTCGGCCTTGCAGGCTTCGGTCTCGCCCGACGAGGTCTCGATGATGCCGAGGCCGCCTGCCGCGCACACGGCATAAGCAAGCTGCGAACGGGCGATCCAGCCCATCGGCGCCTGGATGATCGGGTAGCGCGCGCCGGTCGCGTCGAGGAAGCGGTTGGACAAATATCTCTCCCGTCACATCAGTCTGGTCTGTTTGATCTCGGTCGAGCCGGCCGGCAGGCTGAACATCATGCCGTCCTCGCCAACCACGATCGGCCCGCTAAAGCGCGACGCGGCGTCGCCGAGAAACGCCGGGTAGAAGAAGCTGTTGGGGATCGCCGGAACGATATGGCTCAGCACCAGCTCCTTCACCCCCGCCGCCTTGGCCACCTCGGCGGCTTGCTCGGGGGTGGTGTGGTAATTGACGATGTCGCGCGTGATCTGGGCGAGGTTCGCGCTCCCCTTGGCGGCGAGGCTCTTCGTCATCATTGCGACGAGGCGTGGCTGCAACGCCTCGTGGACGAGCAGGTCGGCCCCTCTCGCGGCGGCGATAAGCGACGGCGACCTGGCGGTGTCGCCGCTGAGCACCAGCGAGCGGCCCTTGTAGTCGAAGCGGTAGCCGACCGCCGGCTTGACCGGGCCGTGATCGACGCGGAACGCGGTGACCTTCAACCCGTCTTCATCGAGCACCACGACGCTGTCGCCCTTGCCGGGATCGGGCAGCGCAAAGGGCAGGGCAACGCCGCCGGCGCCCGAGGGCGGCGCGATCTTCGGGCCGTGATGGCCGGTGCGGTAGGCGTCGTCGATCGCATAGGCCTCGTTGAAGCCGGCCACGACGCGTTCGACGCCGGGCGGTCCATGCACCGGGAGCGGCGACGTGTTGGTGCCCGCCGTCCAGCGCATCATCATCAGCGGCCCCATGCCGTCGATATGGTCGGAGTGGAAATGCGTCAGGAACACGCCTTCGATCCGCCCGAGCGGCAGACCCATCACGTTGATGTTGCGTCCGCCGCCCTCGCCGATATCGACCACGAAGACGTGCTTGCCGGCGATCACGACATTGCACGGCCCGGCACGCGCGGGATTGGGCAGCGGCGATCCGGTACCACACAGAGCGACGTGCAGTCCGTCGGGCAGCCCGGCGGTCGCATCGCGCCCGACCCGGGCGTCGACCGCGCGCGCGAACAGCGCCGCGCCGATCCGCGCCTGCTGCGACCGGACGGCCAACCCGGCCACCAGCAGCAATGCCATCAGGCCGACCAGAACCTGGCTGCGCGTGCGCATGGTTTGCTCCCTCATCCCCTGGCGCCATCTATGATCTGATATTATGGCATTATCAATGCCAATATATTGCCGACTGCTGGCGCGGCGGCGCGAATTCTGGCAGCCTCGTGCCATGACGAGGACGGTCATGCTATACGCCGCCGCGCTGGCCGTGGCGCTGCTCGCGCTCGAATGGCTGCAGCAGCGCTACGCCGTGCGCGCAGTCTCACCCCGTCTCTATATCGGCCTGCTCGCGCTGGGCTTCACCGGCCTCGGCATCTGGGCGGGGCGCCGGGTGACGCCACGCCATCCACCGGCTGGTCGGTTCGAACGCAACGAGGCGGCGATCCGTTCGCTCGGGCTGACGGCGCGCGAGTGCGAGATCCTCGACCTGCTCGCCTCGGGCCGCTCGAACAAGGAGCTGGCGCGGACGCTCGGCATCTCGCCCAACACCGTCAAGACGCATGTCGCACGGGTCTACGAAAAGCTCGGCGTCGACCGACGTATCCTCGCGATCGAGAAGGCACGCCAGCTGGCGATGATCGCCGGGGCCGATCAGCCGGCCGGGTGAGTTTCACGAAAATCACCCCTTCGGGTGATGGTGAGGGAAGGGGAAGCACGGCATCGCGGGACGGTCGCGACGGTGCGGCGGACGGGACAGGGGGACGACATGGCACGCTATGCGCTGATCTATGGGGCATTGTCGGGAACGGTGATCATCGCGGTGATCATGGCCGGCATGATGTTCGGCGGGTTCGGCCACTCGCTGTGGTTCGGTTATCTGGTCATGCTGGTCGTGCTGGTCTTCATCTTCGTCGGGATGAAGCGCTACCGCGATGTCGAGCGCGGTGGCGTGATCCGCTTCGGCCGCGCGCTGGGGCTCGGGCTGGCCATCGCGGGTGTGGCGGCGATCGCCTATGTCCTGGTGTGGGAGCTGTATCTCGCGGCGACCCACTACACCTTCATGGACGAGTATATCGCCGCGATGATCCACGCGAAAAAGGCGCAGGGTGTCAGCGGCGCGGCGCTGGCCAAGGTCATCGCGGAGGGCGAGAGCATGCGTGCGATCTACGCCAACCCGTTGAAGCGCATGGGCATGACCTTCGCCGAGATCGCCCCGGTCGGGGTTATCGTCGCGCTGTTTTCCGCGCTGGCGCTGAGCGATGGGCCGCTGACGCGGGGTTGGCGACGGCTGCGCAAGAAGTAACGCAATATCGTAGAAATAAGGACTTGATCGCGGACTCGCCTGCTGCAAGAATCACCGACGATGAAGAACAGGCGTCGCTCGACTTTTCGCACCATGTTGCGCCGCGCCGGCCCACCGGCCGCGTTCCTGATCGTCGGCCTGTTCTTCGGCGGTTACGCGGTGCTCGGGCCGAACGGCGCGCTGGCTTATGGCGACATCAAGCGCCAGCTGGCGCAGCGTCAGGTCGAGCTTGCCGCGCTCGACCAGCATCGCGCCGAGTTGCGCAACCGCGTCAACCTGCTCGACCCGAAGAGCGCCGACCCCGACATGGTCGACGAACTGGTGCGCAAGGACCTCAACGTCGCGCATCCCGACGAGGTCATCGTCCCGCTCAAGAAGTAGCGCGCGCGATTTCATCCGCCGCGCCCGCTGGCGCTTGGCGCATCGATCTGTCAGCATTGTGCCATCACCGTTGCCGGAGAGCTTGATGCGTCTGAAATTGCTTGGTGCGGCGGCCCTCGTCGCGCTCGCCGCCTGTTCCCCGTCGACCAACACGCCGACGAGCAATGTCGCCGGCACGGTGCCGCTGCCGACCACCGACTGGCCGAGCTTCCGCGACAGCTTCATCAACGACTGGTTCGTGATCGACCCGGCCAATGCGGTTTATCAGGGCAAGCATGACTTTGATGGCAAGCTCGGCGACTGGAGCGCGGCAGGGCTGAAGGCGCAGGGCGATTTCCTGCGCGACGCCATCGCCAAGGCACATGGCTTCGATGCGAGCAAGCTGAGCAAGGACGATGCGTTCGAGCGCGATTATCTGGTCAATGTCGCGCAAGGCAAGCTGTTCTGGCTCGAGGACGCCGACCAGCCGCACAACAACCCGGCCTGGTATCTCGGCAACGGTCTCGACCCCAATGTCTATGTCGCGCGCAACTATGCCGATGCGCCGACCCGGATGAAGGCGCTGATCTCCTATTTCAAGCAGGTGCCGACCGCCGCCGCGAACATTCGCGCGAACCTCAAGGTGCCGATGCCGCTGAGCTTCGTGAAGCTGGGCGTCGCCGGATTCAACGGCTTCGCCGATTATTATACCAGCGATGCCAAGGCGGCGTTTGCCGGCGTCAAGGATCCGGCGCTGCAAAAGGCGTTTGACGAGGCGGCCGCGCCCGCCGCCAAGGCGATGCGTGATCTCGCCGGCTGGCTCGATGGGCAGAAGGCGACCGCGACGCAGGACTTCGCGCTCGACGCCGACCGCTTCGCGCGGATGGTCAAGCAGACCGAGGGCGTCGACGTGCCGCTCGACCAGTTGGAGGAAGCCGGCCGCGCCGATCTGGCGCGCAACCAGGCGGCGCTCAAGGACGCCTGCGCGCGCTATGCGCCGGGCGCGACGATCGTCGCGTGCACGACGAAGGCGGGCACACACAAGGCCGCTGGCGGCCCGGTCGCGGCAGCGCGCAAGATGATCCCCGAGCTTCGCGCCTTCGTGATCAAGAACGATCTCGTCTCGATCCCCGGCACCGAGCAGGCGCTGGTCGAGGAAAGCCCGCCCTATAACCGGCAGAACTCGGCCTATATCGACCCGCCGGGGCCGTTCGATAAGGGCGTGCCGTCGGTCTATTACCTTTCGCCGCCCGATCCGTCCTGGACGAAGGAAAAGCAGGACGCCTTCGTGCCCAGCTATGGCAATCTGCTGTTCACCTCGGTGCATGAGGTGATGCCGGGGCATTTCGTCCAGTTCCTTCACGCCAACCGTTCGCCGTCGAAGTTCGGCAGCCTGTTCGTCGGCTATGCCTTTGCCGAGGGCTGGGCGCATTACAGCGAGGAGATGATGTGGGAAGCCGGGCTCGGCAACGGCGACCCCGAGACGCATGTCGGCCAGATCTCCGAGGCGTTGCTGCGCGACTGCCGCTACCTTTCGGCGATCGGCATGCATGCGCGCGGCATGACGATGGCGCAGTCGAAGCAGATGTTCATCGAGCAATGTTATCAGGACGAGGGCACCGCCGACCAGCAGGCGGCACGCGGGACCTATGATCCGGCCTATCTCAACTACACGATGGGCAAGCTGATGATCCGCAAGCTGCGCGCCGACTGGACCGCCAAACATGGCGGCCGGCAGGGGTGGAAGGCGTTTCACGACACCTTCCTCAGCTTCGGCGGCCCGCCGATCCCGCTGGTCCGCAAGGCGATGCTCGGCAGCGAGGACGGGTTGTTCTGACGGTCTGAGCCTCGCCCGCAGGCCTAGCGCGTCTGCTTCAGCACCGGTACCTCGTCGAGGATTTCGGCGCGCGGCGGGTTGCGGATCGCGGGGCGCAGCCGGGCGAGGCTGCAGCCGCCGGCGATGACGGCGAGACCGGCGGCGACCAGCGGCGGAGTCATGTTGCCGCCAACGCCGAACGCCAGCAGCGTCGCGACCAGCGTCGCGCCGGTGGTCTGCCCGACCAGCCGCACGGTCGAGACCAGACCACCCGCGGCGGCGGCACGCTCGCGTGGCGCCGAGCCGATGATCAGCCGGGCATTGGGCGGCAGGAAGGTGCCGAAGCCCGAGCCGCACAGCGCCATCCGCCAGGCCACGTCGTACCAGTGCGGATGCGCCGGCATGAAGGCGATCAGCAGCAGCGCGATGATCGAGATGACCATGCCGATCCCGCCGAGGATCCCGGCCGGCACGCGGTTCGACAGCCAGCCGGCGAGCGGTGCGACGAGCACGTTGGTGAGCGGCCAGGGCGCGAGCATGATGCCCATTTCCGGCGGGGTGAAGCCGAATTCGTGCTGCAGCCGGAACGGCATCGAGATGATCAGCGTCATCGACGCGCTGAACGCGATAAAGCCGCTCAGCGCCGACAGCGCGATGACCGGGCTGGCGAGCAGATCGACCGGCAGGATCGGGCTGTCCTCGCCGCGCTGTCGCCGCACGAAGCTGACGCCGAGCAGCGCGCCGAGCAGCACGATCGCCGCCGAGACGACGGGCGAATTGCCATGCACGGCGCTTTCCAGCCCGCCGATCACCAGCCCGAACATCGCCGCGCACATCACCGCGCCGAGAATGTCGAAGCGGGTTTCGTGCGGCGGCGGATCGGGCAGGGCGCGGCCGAGAAACAGCGAGCCGAGCGCAAACGGCACGGCGCAAGCGAACACCCAGGGCCAGGGTGCGATGCCGAGCACGAAGCCGCCCAGTGTCGGCGCCATCGCCGCCGAGGCCGAGACGATCGCCGAGTTGATGCCGAGCCCGCTGCCGAGGCTCTTCGCCGGATAGGTCGCGCGGATGAGCGCCGACGAGACGCTGAGCGCCGCCGCCGCGCCGATCGCCTGTGCGGCACGGACGATCAGCAGGAAGGGCAGGCTCTTGGCGAAGAAACAGAGCAAGGTGGCGATCAGAAAGATCGTCTGGCCGAGCTGGTAGGTGCGCTTGAGCCCGATCCGCTCGCCGAGCCCGGCGAAGGGCAGCAGCAACATGACCAGCATCAACTGATAGACGGTAATGACGAGCACCACCGACGAGGAATCGACCCCGAGGTCGCGGGCGATGGTCGGGAGTGCGATATTCGCGACGCCGCCGTCGATGATGACCAGCGCACTGCCCAGCGACAGCGCCGCGATGGCGGGATAGCGGCGGGGCAGGGGCAGGCCATCGATCATCGTACGACCCCATGCCGCGTGCGGCGCTGCCGTGCAATCGTCGCGCCGTGCGGGAACCGCCGGCGTGCTCGCTGGTTCCTGCCCGACCAACCACCAACAGGAGGATGACGATGGGCAAGGGAATCTTGATGTGGCTGATCGGCATTCCGATTCCGATCATCATCCTGCTGCTGATCTTCTGGCACTGAGGGCGAATCGTATAGCCGCCGTGCGGACGATTTGAATCACGCCGTGTTTGCCCGTCCCGTCAAGCGGGAGCGGGTGAACACGGTAGCGTCATTGTGATCAGTCAGCCGGGCCACCAGCCTGGTGGGGCACATTCGAAGCCGGGGGAAGTCGAAGGCCGGCCTCACGACGCTACTGACCAGCGCCCAGCGGTCGTGCGCCTCGGGGTTTCGCTTTTACGAGCAAATTGCGCTGCCGACCTGCCTTGACGACAGACTGATGAGAGGGCGAGGGCGATTTTATCATCGCTAGTTGACGGCGTTTGTATGGCGCCGCGGCCCGGCGACAATTAAGTGCAGTGTCGCCGGAACCCCGCTCTGCCGCCTGAGCAAGCAGGTCACGGTAGAGTGTATAGTTGCCATCTTCGAAGAAGGTCGGCGCGCGGCGATTGCCACGTTGGGTCACGTGATACGGAACGCCGGGTAGGATGAGGCGCGGGAGACGGGCCATGCCTCAACCCTGCTGTGTTTTGTGCTTTTAGTAAACTGGCACCGTAATTTGAAGCTGACCGGCCGCTACAGCGCCATCGGTGAGCGCGCGTCCGGTCAGCTCCGCTACCAGCGAGCTACACCACCACCCGGGACACGACCAATAAGCTTGTGTTAAATGCGCTATCACCGGAATCCTGCTTCAAGACGCACGTCGCATGAAACGGCAAAGGAGGGTGCAGGCGATGGATTATGCGGCCTATGAGGCGCTGTTCAACACGGGTGACGACCGGGCGCTGGTCGAGCGATTTTTCTGCAAGGATGTGCGCTTCACGGGCGGCTCGCGCGACTATCACGGGAGCGATCAACTGCTCGCTTTCCTTGAATGGGCGCATGATGGCGTTCGCGAAGTGATGCGCCCGCAGCTGGTATTGCGCGACGCCGATCACCTCTTCGCCGAGGTGGATATGGATTTCCACGCGAGCCGGGAGCGCGCCGATTTCCCCTTCGGGCATCTTCACCCCGGAGACAGCGTGACGGTCAAGTTCTTCGTCACCTACCGGCTCCGCGACGGCAAGGTGGCCGAGCTCAAATCGATGACCTGGCCGCCGGGGAAAGGCGTCACCCGCCTCCCCCTGCTCGGCGCGCATCCGAGCCAGATCGCCGCTTTCCATGCCTATGTCGCTGCGTTCAGCAACGCGGATTGCGCGCGGTTCCGGCGTTTCTATGCCGATGATGTCGTGCTCACCCTCAACTCGCAGATCCTGCCACTCCACGGGCCGGACGCCATTGTCGGATTCTATGGCCCGATGTTCGAGACGGTGCGCGAACGCCTCACGATCCATTCGGTCGAGGCCAGCGACACAGCGATCACGCTCGACGCGACTATGTGCTTCACCGCCATCGCCGACGCGCCGGCCTTCGCGCTCCGCCCGATGCGGCAGGGTGACCGGATCGAGGGGCGCGTGTTCGTCGATTATGCCCTGCGCGACGGGCTGATCGCGCGCATCTCGGTGCGCCGCCAGGGCGACCTGGTGTTCCATGGTGCGGGCAGCGCGGGTTAGCCATTGGCGGCGGCCTCCGCCCACCCCCTGAATATCCTCCGCACCTTTCTCGCTGAAAGGGCACTGGCACCCTGACGCATCATGCTGAGGCAGCCGGGCCGCGCCAACACGGCGCGGCCCGAAAATCAGCTCCGCAGGATCAGAACTCCCCGGCGACGCCGCCACGCACGCCGGTGTTGCCGCCCCGGCTATAGGCCACGCCGCCGGTGATCGCGACCGGGGACCGCGTGTCGAGCCGGTAGGCAAACGAGGCGCTGAAGGCGACCTCGCCACGGAACACGGCGCCGTTGGCGGCATAGCTGACCTTGCCCGCGGCCGAGGGGAACGGAGCCGCCGTCAGCGCCATTGCGGCGGCGATGGGCGATGGCATTACGGTGCCAGTTTACTAAATGCACTTAATCCTTCGCCGCCTTCGGCTTCGGCCCGCGCTTGCGCGGGCGCAACGTACGGCCGGTCGCGGCCTCGATCGTCTCCAGCCAGGCTTCGCTGCCCAGCGCGCGGCCCGAGGTTTCGGCCATGCGCAGGCGGCGCCACGCGATCTCGTCGTCATGCCCCTTCGCCCAGAAAGGCGACGAAGTCACCATAGCGCTCAAGCGCCGGCGGGGACACCGGAAGGACGAGGCGCGGGAGTCACCGCACATGGGAGCGGGTGGACACGATAACGGCATCCGATTTTTCAGTCCGGCGACCAGCCCGGCGGGGCGAGTTCGAACCCGGCGAAATCGAAGGCGGGCGTGACGACGCAACTGACCAGTGCCCAGCCGTCACGTGCCTGGGCCGCCTGCCATTCGCCCTTGGGGACGAGTATTTGCGGTGCCTGACCGGCCAGCGGGTCGCCGCCGAGGCGATGTTCCTCTTGCCCGATCATCAGCGCCAGCTGGCTGCCGGCATGCCATAGCCATAGTTCGTCGGCATCGACGCGGTGCCAGTGCGAGCGCTGGCCGGTTTCGAGCAGGAACAGGATCGCCGTCGCGCGGTCGCGGCCGCCGTCGGGGGCGGGAAGGCGCATCGTTTCGCGGTACCAGCCGCCCTCGGGATGGGGCTGCAGGTCGAGCGTCGTGATCAGCGGATTCGGCTCGTGCATGGCTTGCTCGTCCTTCCCGAAATGGCCTGACGGCTTAGCGGTGGGCTCGGCTGCGCTCAAGCGAGACGGAATTCGTCATTTCCCGCTCATTTTTACGTATGCATACTATTGTTGCAGTGCACCATTTCGCCTATGTAAAAGGGGTGACCGAGCAAAGCAGCATCCAGCCGGCGGCCCCCAATGCCGACGTTCCGACGATCTTCGAGGGGATCGTGCGGAATTTCTGCATCGCCGCGACCTATAACCGCACGGCGATCGTGCTCGCACCGCACATCCTCTACACCAAGCATGACGAGCTGTTCGTCGATGGCGTGGTGGTCGAACGCGACGGCCTGCCGCCGCGCGAGCCCAAGGTCGGGACGTTCAAGCTCGCCGGTCTGTCGGGTATCGCGCTGACCGATCGCACCTTTTTCCGTGACCCGCTGTTCCAGCCGGCCGACGCGAAATATCGCGACGTGACCTTGATGGCGGTCGAGCCCGCCTGATCTGGGCAGCGCTGGCGTGGCGGCGTGAATCGCGCTGCTCCCCGGCGAAGGCCGGGGCCCAGTTGGCAAGATCGCAGTGACCAAGCGCAGCGACACGCCTCGCGACCTGCCCAACTGGGCCCCGGCCTTCGCCGGGGAACGGCATGGGCGAGCGATGGAAATAAAACTCACGGGAAAAAATTCGCGATCAATGCCGGGCGGGCGATCGCAGTGCAGCGAGAGCCCGTCTTGTTAGGGGCCGACCGGCGTGCCTCCAAGACCCATGCCTGCGGGGAAATGTGACGCCTTCACGCGGGTAGTGTCCGCCCCAGCCGAATCGGTCGCACCCGGCCCAACATGTAGAGCAGGATCGCGCCCAGCAGGACCGAGGCCGCGCCCGCGCCGAAAAAGGCCGTCGCCGGGATGACGCCCCAATAAGCGCCCATCACGCCGGCAAGCAGGCTGCCGAGGAACTTGGCGATATACCATCCGCCCATCGCCATCGCGGCGATCTGGACCGGCGAGAGCGCGCCGACCAATGTCAGACCGACCGGAATGACGAGCAACTCGCCGAGCGTCAGCAGGATGAAATAGGCGGTGACCCAACCGGCGCCGACAGGCTGGCCGGTTCGTGCGTTGAGCGCGGCCGCGACGACCATCACGACCATCGAGAACCCGGCGACGAGGCAGCCCAGGCTCATCCGCGACAACAGGTTGGCGGGGCCGTGGCGTTCGGCATGTTTCGCCCAATAGCGCATCAGCAACGGGGTCAGCACGATGATCAGCAATGGGTTGATCGACTGGAACCAGGTCGCCGGGATCTCGTAGCGCGCGCCGAACAGGTCGATGCTGCGATCGGTCTGGTGCTCGACCCACAGCGCGATGACGTTGCCGCTCTGCTCATAGCCGATGCGGAACATCACCACGACGGCGACGATCGCGATCAGCAGGCGCAGGTTTTGCCAGTCGAGCGCGCTCAGCGCGGTGCGGGCTCCGGGCAGGACCCGCGACCGGCTGGGCGGATCCTTCGGCAGCAGATGCCTGAAGCGAAGATAGATCACGATGCCGACCAGCATCCCGAGGCCCGCCGCCGCGAAACCCCAATGCCAGCCATAGACTTCACCGAGCGTCCCGCAGACCAGCGGCGCGAGCAGGCCACCAAGGTTGATGCCCATATAATAAGCGCTGAACGCCTGGGCCTGGCGCGGATCGTCATCGGCGTAGAGATCGCCGACCTGGACGGCGAGCGGCGGCAGGAACAGGCCGTTGCCGAGCGCGACGAGCGCCAGCGCGGGAAACAGCAGCGCCTCGAACGCCATCGCAAAATGGCCGCACATCATCAGCAGCCCACCGATCACGACGCTGCGGGTCCGGCCGAGCCAGCGATCGGCAACGATCCCGCCGAAGAACGGGCTGAAGAACGCCGCCGCGCCATACGCGGCGTAGATCAGCGACGACCGCGCCTGCGAAAAGCCGAGATGCTGGGTCATGTAATAGACGAGCAGCGCCTGCAGGCCGAAATAGGAGAATTCGGCCCACATCTGCGTCATGAACAGCACGGTCAGGCCGGGCGGATGGCCGAACAGTGTCCGCGACGATGGTCGTGATGGAGACCCTGGCACCGTCATGTCGGGCACGGCCCTATCGGACACCGACGAACCCGCGTCGCGACGGGACCCGCAAGAACGTGATCGATGCCGGCGATGGCGTTCACCCTCAGAAGTTCAGGCTTGGTGTCAGCGTCCGCATATCGAACATCATCCAGACGAGGAACAGCGCCGACACCGCGAAGAGCGCCGCCCATGCCGTTGCGAGGCGCCGCCGTTCGGGGCCAGCGGCGATCACCCGGACATTCCAGACCGACAGTGCGGTGCCGACAATCGCGGCGAGCGAGAGCAATTGCAGCAGGCGCATCCAGATATCGAGCCGGCCGTCGAAATTGGCGACGTCGCTCGTCAGTGCCGCGATCATCCCGACCCAGCCGCCCGCCACAATCAGCGTGAGCCAGGCAGTTAGCCGGCTTGCGCGGTACAGCATCAGCGGCCGCCCGGCGATCGCCGGGCGATATTTGTAGCGGCGGCGTGCCAGCGCGACGATCGGCCAGCTCAGCGCCATGACTAGCATCACGGCCAGTGCCACCAGCAGGACGGGCATGATCCAGCCCGCGTTCATGCCGGTCGACGCGGGGACGAAGAGGATGATCGGGGCAAAGGCGCGCGGTGCGAAGGCCGTGACCTTGCCGTCCTTGACCATGGCACCGAGGCGATCCTCGCCACCGACTTCCTGCCATTGCCACGGTGCCGTCTCGCGCCAGCGCTTCGGCACGCCGGCGGCATTGGTGAGCGCGGAGACAGTAATCGTGTTGTCGTCATTCACCGTTACCGCAGCCTGGCCGATGAGATTGACGATGCGCAGCCAGTTGGTGACCGAACCCCGGCTGCTGACATAATGGCCGGCCATCGCAGCGCCATGCGCCGCGGCGGTGTCGAGCGTGGGCAGCGGGGCGACCGCGTGCGGGAAATAACGGTCGGTGAAGCTGTCGAACATGCGCTCGCGCAGGATGTGCGCGGCGCCGTCCTTGCCCGCGCTGTTGAACGACAGGTACAGGCCGACGCCCTTGTCGCGATAGAGGTGCAGGTCCGAGTGGAACCAGTCGGTGTCGCCGCCATGGCCGATGATGTCGAGGCCGTTGCGATCCTCATGGTAGAAACCCAGCGCCATGCCCGGCATGCCGGGGATCGGCCGATTGGCGGTCGCGTACATCAGGGCCGCCGTCTTCGCGTCGAGCAGCGGATTGCCGGCGGACAGATGCGCGATCATGAACTTCGCCATGTCGGCACCGGTCGCCGACAGCGCACCGGCCGGCGACAGCGGAATGATCTCATAGGCCTCCGGGTCGCCCGAAGCGACGGCATAGCCCTTGGCAAGCTTGGGTGCGAGCGCAGCGGGCAAGGGCTGGACGAAGCTCGACTGCGCCATGCCGAGCGGCGCGAAGATGTGGTGCTGGACATAGGCGGCGAACGGCTCGCCCGAGACGCGCTGGACGATATAGCCGGCGAGCGACGCGCCATAATTGGAGTAGGAGGCGGTGCTGCCCGGCGCGTAGATGCGGGTCGGGACCGAACGCTTCAGCGATGCCTCGAGCGACTTTATCTGCGTTGGGTCGGTGGCGATGAGGTATTTCGCGGTTTCTTCGAACCCGGCGGTATGCGTCATCAGATTGCGCAGCGTGATCGGCTTGCCATAGGCAGGCGGAATCGTGAAATCGAGATAGTCGTTGATGTCGCGGTCGAGATCGAGCTTGCCGGCCTGCACCTGCTGCATGACGGCGGTCCAGGTGAACAGCTTGGAGATCGAGCCAGGGCGGAACAGCGTATTGGCGGGGTCGACCGGCTCGCGCGTCTTCATGTCGGCATAGCCATAGCCGCGCTGGGTCAGCACCTTGCCGTCCTTGACGACGACGACGACCGCGCCGGCGATGTTGCCGGTGTCGAGACCGTAGGGAACAAGCCCGTCGAGCCAGCTGTCGACATCGGTCTTGGTCAGTTCGGGGGTGCCGGTTGCGGGGGAGACCACTGCGGACTGCGCCCCGCCATGCGGTGCCGAGGCTGGAATAAGTGTTGCCGGCGCCTGGGCCGTGATCGGCCCGGCGATCAGGAGCAGCGAGGGGAAGACGAGCCTGAGCAGGCGCGTGGCCTTGTCGATCAATCGCGTGCGCATCAGAATTCAAATCCTGCTGTGAGGCCAATTGTGCGCGGGCGGATCAAGGCGACGTCGACCAACCCGGCATAACGACTGCCATAGGGGCCCGCATAGGTCTGGCCGCCGGCATTGGTGATGTTCCTGGCATAGATGCTCAGCGTGAATGGCTTCATCTCGATCCCGGCGCGCAGATCGGCGCTGGCATAGCCATCAAAGATCAGCCGGCGACCGAAAATGGCCTGATAGGCGGCATCGAAATCCGCCGGCCGGTCGCTGACCGCCATGATCGATGCACCGACAAAGGCGTTCACCCGGTCGGTGAGCGCCCAGTCATAGTCCGCCGAGACATTCGCGGTCCAGCGCGGCGCATAGGGAAGCTGATCGCCATCCGACCCGCCGATCAGGATGTTCCCGATCAGGGCGGTGTGGTTGTAGGCGACCGAGCCCAGCACGGTGAAGCCATGGATCGGGCGGAGCGTCGCGGTGACTTCGCCGCCATAGCTCTTTGCGCCTTCGCCATTGCCGTCGGCGGTGACCGGACCAACCGAGGTCTGGAAGGTGGTCGAGATCTGGGTGTTCTTCCAGTCGAGATAATAGACCGAGGCATCGATGCCGAAGGTGCGATCGGCCGTCTCGGCACGTATGCCGGCTTCATAGCTGATCAGCGTGTCGGCCCTGAATTGCGCAGGATAATCGGCCGGCGCGCCGGGCGGGACGACATTGGGACCGCCGGGCCGATAGCCCTTGGCAACGCGGGCATAGATCGCGACCCGCTTGTTGATCTCGTAGCGCGGCGACACCGACCAGGTCCACACGCCCTCCGACGAGTTCCCGAGCAGCGTTCCGTCGGCGCCCTGCACCACGACGAAGCCGCCGCCCAGGCTCTGGGTCGTGCGTTGCTCGTTGTGGCTGTAGCGGACGCCGCCGGTGATATCGAAGGCGGGGGTGACATGCCAGGTCGCGCTGCCGAACCCGGCATATTCCTTGTAGGTCGAATCGAGCTGCGCGGTCAGGAAATGGGTGAAGGGTAGGGGCGCGGCGGGCGTGCCCGGGCCGAGCAGGTCCTGCGGGATGGTGCCCGCCTCGGGCAGGAACGCGCCGGTCAGAGGGTTGAACGGCCGGTAGAGCTGGTAGATCTGGCCGGGTTCGCGGGTATAATAGCCGCCGACCAGCCACTCGAAGCTGTTCGACTTGGACGAGGTGAGCCGCACTTCCTGCGCAAACTTCTTCTGGCTGATGTTGGACGGCTCGTCGACGCCATAAGGTGTCGATGCGCCGTAGAAGGGGCCGATGTCGCCCAACAGCTCCGTTGCCTCGATATCTTCATGCTGACGCAGCGTGGCATAGCTGGTGACCGAGGTCAGGCTGACGGGGCCGAAATCATATTCGAGCGTGCCCGAATAGAGCCGGTAGTCGACGCGATTGCTCTCCGGGAAGGTCTGGTAGCGGAGCAGGCCCTTGCCGGGTGCGCCGGTGAAGGGATCGGCGGTAATCGGCGTGAGCGTTGCCGCGTCGACATCGACGGTGTCGCGGCCATGGGCGCGAATATTCTGCGCGATCGCGGTGAGCCTGACCGAGAAACCGTCGGTCGGCTTGAACAGCAGCGAGGCGCGGCCGCCATAGTTGGCCGAATGATTGATATTGTGGCCGGCAACGCCGACGCTGTCGATATAGCCGGGCGTCTCGCGGTAGAAGCCGCTGGCGCGGATCGCGAGCGTGTCGCTGAGCGGCACATTGACCACGCCATTGCCCGACCAGCCCGTGCCGCCGCCGTCGACGGATTCGACGCCGCCCTGCACCCTGATCGAGAGCCGGTCGAACTTCGGTGGAGTCGTGACATATTTGAGCAGGCCGCCCAGCGAGTTGGCGCCGTAGAGCGTCCCCTGTGGTCCGCGCAGGACCTCGATCCGTTCGATATCGAAAGGGTCGATGTCACCGGCAAGATGCGCGGCGTTGGTCTGGCCGGTGCTCGAGCCGAACGGCGTATCATCGATATAGATGGCGACGGTCGGGCTGGATCCGCCGGTGTTGATGCCGCGCAGGATGACGCGAGCCTCGCCGGCATTCTGCTGTTGCAGGCTGAGGCCGGGGACGAGCGCGGCGTAATCGACCAGGCTGGTGGCATGGCGTTGCTCGAGCAGCTTGGCCGACACGACGGTGATCGACTGGGGCACGTCGATCAGGGTCTGCTGGCGCTTCTGGGCAGTGACGACGATGTCGCCATCAAGGCGATCGTCGAGCGTGGTCGGGGCAGCGCCGGTTGGTGCCGATTGTTGCGCATGTGCGGCCGGGACCCATGCCATCATCGCCGTGGAAACCAGCCACAACGCCCTTGATCGAAACGCGATCGCCATTGCTCTCATCCCTCGAAATGCTACGGCATCATGACGCATGTTTCATTATTGGCAACTGTTTTCTCAAACGTGCACGGCAGTTCCCCCCCGACCGACATTGCGCTAGCGTGGGCAGGAGAGGGACCATGGCAAAAAAGATCACCAACACGTCGCATCCCGGCCTCGCACTGCGCGCGGCGCGGATCGAGCAGGGGTTGACGCTTCGCGCGCTCGCTGCCCGCCTCGACATGCCCTTCTCGACGCTGTCGAAGCTCGAGAACGGCAAGATGGCGATGACGTACGACAAGCTCGTCAGGCTCGCGCAGGGCCTTGGGGTCGATCTCGGCAGTCTCGTCTCCGGGCCGGCCGCCGCGGACAAGGCACCCGCCGCGCTCGGCCGCCGTAGCGTCGCGCGCGCCGGAAAATGGCCCGGAGCCAATTCGGAACGCTATGCGCACCACTATCCCGCGGCCGACCTGCTGGACAAGATGATGGTGCCGATCCTGATCGACGTGACGGACCGCAGCGTCGACGAGGTTGGCGGGTTCGTCCGGCATTCGGGGGAGGAGTATCTCTACGTGCTGTCGGGCGCGATGGAACTGCATTCGGACCTTTATGCGCCGCTGCCGCTAGCGCAGGGCGACTCGGTCTATTTCGACAGCGGCATGGCGCATTGTTACGTCCGGACGAGCGAGGCGCCGTGCCAGGTGCTCGCCGTTTGTGCCGGGCCAGGGATGGCACGTTTTATCGAATCCACCGGCCAGAGCCTGAATCTGATTGCGATGCATGATGCGGGTTCTTCGTCTGGGAACAGTGTTTCTTATATTGAAACGTGAGCGCATTCATGTGATGTGACGGTCATGAACACCGTACAGACGCTCGCCCCGCTCGCGCTCACCCATCGTCGCGAGGCCATGCTCATGCGGGAGCCGTTCCGCATTTCGGGTTATATGTTCGAGGCGATGCCGGCAGTGATCGCGACCGTCTCGGACGGTGTGCATACCGGTCGCGGCGAGGCGGCGGGGGTCTATTATCTCGATGACGACCCCGCACATATCGAAGGCGAGATCGAACGGTGCCGTGCGGCGATCGAGGCGGGGATCGACCGGCACGCACTGCGTGACCTGCTGCCGCCGGGCGGCGCGCGCAACGCAATCGACTGTGCGCTGTGGGAGCTCGAATCGCTGCGGGCCGGGGTGCCGGTGTGGCAGCTCGCCGGCGTTGCGCCGCCACGGCCCCTGGTCACCACCTTTACGCTGCCGGCCGATGAGCCGGCCGAGATTCTGCGGCGGCTCGCCGCGTTGCCGACGCTCAAGGCGATCAAGCTCAAGCTCGACGGCGACCTTGCCGCCGACACCGAGCGGGTCCGTGCCGTCCGCGCGGCGCGGCCGCATCTCTGGCTGGGGGTCGATGCCAATCAGGGCTATGGCAGCGATGACCTTGATGGGCTCGTCGCCATGCTGGTCGACCAGAAAGTTGCCTTGCTCGAACAGCCGATACGGCGTGGCAACGAGGCGGTGCTCGACGGTTGGCACTCGCCGATCCCGGTTGCGGCCGATGAGAGCGTGCTCGACCTGGCCGAGCTCGACGCGCAGCGCCACCGCTTCCAGGTGATGAACATCAAGCTCGACAAATGCGGCGGGCTGACCGAGGGGCTGATGATGGCCGACCATGCGCGTCGCCTCGGCCTGAAGGTGATGGTCGGCAACATGGCCGGCGCGACGCTCTCGACGGCCCCGGCCTTCGTGCTCGGCCAGCAATGCGATATCGTCGATCTCGACGGCCCGTGGTTCCTGGTCGACGATCCGCTCGCCGCCGGACTTTATGCCGACGGGTCGATCATGGTGCCGGCGCGATATTGGGGCGCCGATTGATAGCGCGACCTAATTTACAGGACGACGCGACAGCGCCTCGCTGATCGCCGCGACCGCGCCAAGCGCGGCGCCGGCGACGGCGGCGCCCATGATCATGTCGACGAGATAATGCGTCCCTTCGACCGGGGTGGCGAGCAGCATCGCCGCGTTGATCGCGAGGATCGGCCAGCGCAGCGCGCGATGCGGCCAGGCGGCGGCGATGAACAGCACCGCGCTGGCGGTGTGGAAACTGGGCGCCGAGACGAGCCCGCGGATCGCACCGAGATCGATGACATGGACCATGTGCATCCGCAGTTCGGGGATCAGTTGGTCCATCCACAGCGCGCTTTCCGGCATGTACGGGAAGGGGCCGTGCCACAACGCGGCGAACGGGCCGACCGCCGGCATGAAGCGGAACAGCAACAGCGCGAGCACCGCGGCGATCCAGAAGGTGGCGAGGAAACGCCGCGCGGCGGCGCGCTCGTTGGCCCAGGCGAACCAGCCGAGCAGGATCGCCGGACTGGCATAGATGCTCTGGTAGAAGGCGGTGCCGATGATCTGCAGCGAACGATGCGCGGCGACGACATCGTACCACGCCAGCCAGTTGAAGCGCAGCAGCTCGTCGGCACGGACCAGCCCTTCATCGACATAGCCGCTGGTCATCGCCGAGACCGGATAGCTGGCCAGCGCGCCGGTCAGCGCGATGAGCGTGAACAGACCATAATATTCGGCCATGTCGCGCGCGACGCGCTGCGCATGGCTGGCCGGATTGCGCAGCGCATAATGCACCGTGGCGATCACCGCGAAGGCGGAGGCGAAGATCAGCGTGGCGGGGGCCAGGGGTGCGATCGAGAGGCGCTCGAATTCCATCATCAGCGTCAGGGCGATGAGGCCGAGCGTCGCCGCCAGCACCAGCCAGCGCGCCGGGATGACCGAACGATCGGTCTCGGGAGCAATCGAGGCATGTAAGGTGGCGTCGAAAGTAGAAGAGAGAGCAATCGGCGGCAAAACGTAATCCCACGACCCCGGCGGTCGTAGTCACGCTACCCCGCATTGTGTGAATGGGCTGTGACACAAATATGACGGGATGGCCATGCGGCTGGCGCACTTCGTGGGCGGTGTGTGGGGTATTTGCATCACCGGCTTGCGCCGCCGCCGATAGGCGACGATGGGCGCTGTTATGGCCGATGACGCACCTGTTGTACCAACTGGATCGACGCTGCGGCAACGACTGTCGCGCAACCCGCTGACGCGGCTCGGGCCCGGACTGATCACCGGCGTGGCCGATGACGACCCGAGCGGCATCGCGACCTATTCGCAGGCCGGCGCGCAGTTCGGGCTCAACATGCTGTGGACGATGCCCGTCGCCTATCCGCTGATGGCGGCGGTGCAATCGATGTGCGCGCGGCTCGGCCGGGTCACGGGCCGGGGGCTGTCGGCCAATATCAAGGCGCAGTTCCCACCGGTCGTGCTGCGCGCGGTGGTGATCCTGTTGCTGATCGCCAATACGCTCAACATCGCCGCCGACCTCGCGGCGATGGGCGAGGCGGCCGAACTGGCGACGAACCTCGACCGGCACGTCGCGACCTTCCTGTTCGTCGCGGTCACGCTGCTGATGCAGGTGCTGATGCCCTATCATCGCTATGTCGGCTTCCTCAAATGGCTGGCGCTGTCGCTGCTCGCCTATGCGCTGGTGCTGCTGACCATCCACGTGCCGTGGGGCGAGGTGCTGCGGCGCACCGTCTGGCCGCAGTTCGCGTGGGGCGCCGATGCGGCGACGATGATCGTCGCGGTATTCGGTACGACGATCAGCCCCTATCTGTTTTTCTGGCAGGCATCGGAGGAGGTCGAGGATATGCGCGGTGCGCCGGGACTCGTGACCGACCCGGCGAATGCCCGGCCCGAGCTGAAGCGCATCGCCTGGGATACGTGGAGCGGAATGTTCTATTCCAACATCACTTCCTATTTCATCATCCTCGCGACCGGGCTGACGCTGGGTGTGGCGGGGGTGACGCAGATCGAGACGGCGGGGCAGGCGGCGAGCGCGCTCAAGCCGCTGGCGGGGAATTTCGCGGCCGTGCTGTTCACGCTCGGCATTCTCGGCGTCGGGCTGATCGGCGTGCCGGTGCTGGCGGGCTCCGGCGCCTATGCGCTGGCCGAGGCGATGGGGTGGAACGAGGGGCTGGAGCGCAAGGCGGCCGATGCGCGCGGTTTCTACGGGGTGATCGCGGCCAGCGTGCTGGCCGCGCTGCTGATCCAATATTCGCCGATCAGCCCGATGCGCGCGCTGTTCTGGAGCGCAGTGATCAACGGCGTGGTCGCGGTGCCGCTGCTGGTGGTGGTGATCCTGCTGGTGTCGAACCGCGCGGTGATGGGCGACTTCGTCGCGCGCGCGCCGATCCGCTGGCTGGGGTGGCTGACCGTGGTGGTGATGGCGCTTGCGGCGGGAGCGATGGCGGTACCGCTGTTGTAAAGCCGCGCCGGGCCGTCAGACCTTGGCGGCGTAGAGCATCCGCCCCGGCCCGAGCCGTTCGAAGAGTTGTGGCAGATCGCGGTCGCCGACCGCGAAGCAGCCCTCGCTGCGGCCGAGCTGGCCGTGCGTTTCGAGCATGTCGGGGTTGGCGTACCACGCCGAATGGATGACGATCGCGCGCGGCAGCGCATTGTCATTGGTCGGATCGAGCCCGACCAGGCGTTGCGACTGGCCATGCTTGCCGACGTAATAATCCGACGCGAGGAACGCGCCTTCGCACGAGGCGTAGGAGCCTGGCTCGTTCGAGAAGCGCTGCAGCCAGCCGCTATGTTCCGGATCCGAACCGCTGCCATGCGCGACGAGCAGCGCGGTGGTCGCGCCGCTCGGCAGATCGATGAGGTGGAGGCGCGGTTGCGATGACGGTGCATTGAAATCGGCGACCGCGATGCGATCGTGAAACGGGATCGCGCTGCCCAGCCGGTTGAGCGCCGCCAGCGCCTGGCGCAGCAACTCCGGCTTGAGGCCGCGCGGATAGGCGGAATCGCCCGCGACCGCCGCCTGTGCCATGGTGGGGAGCAATGTCGCCGATACCGCCGTTGCCGCGATGCCGGCGCCGAGCTTGAAGAAATGGCGTCGCGATGCGCCCATGGCCATATCGTGTCGCATCGCGTCGTACTGCATCTACCAGTGCTCCAGCGCCGCGGTCGGAATCTTCTGTCGGTCCAGACCGGACCCTTATCATATAGTATCACTGATGATGATGCGGTTAGCGCCGTATGCTCGGTTCGCCGCGCCGTTCGCCCCGTCGGGCGCATTTGCGCGGAACCTTATTCGCTCTGGACCAATCCGGGCAAGGAAACCGCCCCGCCGCGCTGCAACGCGTCGGGCGTCAGGATGATCGTCGTGCCGGGCGTCAACACCGGCGCGACGAGCGCCTTGAACGCCTCGGCGACATGCAGCGCCTCGGGCCGGGGCTGGGCGGTCAGGTCGTCGTCCTGGCCCGGCAGGGCGAGCCTCGTCCAGTGCTGCCCGGCCGCGTCGACCGACTGGAGCATGAACAGCCATGGGCGGGTGAGCGGCGCGTCGAAATGCGCCGCGGCCGAACCGATCAACTGGCCGTTGCGCAACACCAGCAGTGCCTGGTCGGTCGAGCTGACGATGATCGATACCGGACCGACGGGCGAGGTTTCGGGATGCCAGATATAGGGCGTCGGCGGTGCCGATAGCGCCGGAGCATCACCCAGCGGCGCGAGCATGGGGGCGACGAGCGGCAGCAGGTCGCTGCGCACCACCAGCACCGTCATGCCGAGCTGCGTTTCGCCGTAGAGCAGTTTGGCGAATGCCTTGGGCAGGCGGATGCAGCCATGCGACGCGGCATAGCCCGGCAGGTTGCCGGCGTGCAGCGCGACGCCGCCCCAGGTCAGGCGCTGCATATAGGGCATCGGCGCGCTGTCGTAGATGCTCGAGAAATGCGTCACCTCCTTTTGCAGGATGGTGAAGACGCCGGTCGGCGTGAGATGGCCGGGCCGGCCGGTCGACACCGTGGTGACGGCGATCGGCAGGCTGTTGCGGTAGAGCACCGCGCGCTGCGTCTCGATGTTGACGATCAGCAATGTCGGCCCGGCCGGCGCGACCTGCGGCGCCCAGATGAATTCGCCCGGCTTGAGCTGCTTGACCGCGTCGAGCACTGTCCCGCTGTTGAGCGGGCCCGCCGCCGGAAGCGGTTGCACCGTCGCGGGCGGCACGGGCAGCGGTTGGACCATGGCGGGCGACGCGGGAAGCGGTTGCACCGTGGCCGGCGGCACGGGCAGCGGTTGGACCATGGCGGGGGGCGCTGGCAGCGCCTGTACCGTGGCGGGCGGTGCCGGAAGCGGCTGGACGGTGGCCGGCGGCACGACAGTCGTTTGTGCCGCGGCCGGCGACCCGGCGCAGAGCAGCATCGCCGGGGCAAGCAGCGCGATGTTCTTGCGCCGCGGCGCGGCCATGCGACGGGGTCGGGGCAACAGGTAATGCTTCAATCCGAACGTCCTTCGCGGGGCGGGCATAGCCGCCGTAGCAACAGCGTGAGGGCCGCGTCGGTGCGGTCGATGCGCTGTCTTTCGTTATCGGTCGCGCCGTATCGTGCCGCGCTGACCAGGTCGAATCCTTCGATATAGCCCTTCGCCCGGGCCGCGTCGGGCATGACGTCGTGCAAGGTCCGCCCGGCCTGATCGTGATCGATATCGCCGAAATCGACATAGAGCCGGTGCCCGCCGGCGCGCGGCAGCGCCTGCTGCAGATAGCGGCGCGTCGCCAGTTCTTCCGCCGCGCCGCGCTCGCCCGGCGCGAGGTCGAACAATGGCGCGCGGTCCGACAGGCAGCCGGCACTGCCGAAGACGCGCGGATATTGCATCAGCGCGTAGAGCGACACGAGCCCGGCCAGCCCCGAGCCGAGGATCGCCGTGTCGGCGGGGCCGGGCAGGGTGCGGAAGGAGCGGTCGATCAGCGGCTTCAGCTCGGTCGTGATGAAGCGCAGGTAATGGTCGGACAAGGTGCCCCCGCCGATCCGCCGCTCGAGCGCGCTGCGCGCGTCGGCCGGCATCAGCGCGAGCGGGGTGGCGGGGAGAAGTTCGCGCGCGCGCTGCGGCGTGCCGCCGATCCCGACGATGATCGGCATGCGGATCGTGCCGGCAAAGGCGAGGCCATCGACATGCTCGTCGATCCCCGGTGGGGTGACCGCGCCGGCCGGCGCATCGGCGAACAGCGCTTCGCCATCGTGCATGTAGAGGACGGGATAGCCGCGCGCGCTCCGGTCATAGCCGTCGGGCAACCAGACGAAGACCGGGCGCAACGCGACGTGCGCCGAGCGGACCAGCAACGTCACCAGCCGCCCGAGCGCCGGGGTCGGCACCGCCGCGCGGGCGAGCGACAGCGGCGCGAGCGCCGCGATGCCGGCCGCCGCCAGAAACGCGCGACGTGTCGGCATCAGGCAAACAGCGCCGGCTCGTCGTCGTCGAGCGGCGGCGGCACGGCCTCGGCGTGGTGGTGGGACACCGGCAGTGGCGGCGACCACAGGCTGATCGCGGCGTTCCACCAGGCGGTGCCGAGCGCGAGACTGGACTGCCACGGCTCAAGCATCGCCTCGCCGACCGCCTCGACGGCGGCCATCGGGTCGGCCGGCGACGGCGCATGGGGCGAAGGAGCGGTGGAGCCGTCGATCGGGTCGCTATGGTCTTGCTGGCTTGTGGTCATAGCGGCTCTCCCTGCGGCGCGCGGACGGGGTAACCACGCTTGAGGATAGTCGCGCCGGGGCGGCGGCGTTGGTATCCGCAATAGTGCGTACGGGGGTGGGCAGGATGGGCGGGCGATCGGTGGCGGATTTTTCCTGATAGCCATGGCGTCGCGCAGCGCCTTGAGCGCGGTGATATCGACCGGCATGGTCGATAGAGCGAAATGTTCTTATATTGTTCTCATCGCCAAAGCTGGCTATTCTGAGCTGCCCGGGCGCGATTCGGGCGGGGAGGGCTGGATGCGTTGTCACCTGATTCTATTGATATCGTTGGCGTTGCTAACGGCCTGCCATGCTGAAACCGATCGAGGCGCGCCGGCCAACGCGACTGCGACGATAAACGCGGCAGTCGTCTCAGAGGCTTCGCAGGCTGCGGAAGACGAGTGGATCGACGATACGGCAAAACTGGAAACGGTTACGTTCAAAGCAGGCGCCGCGCGCCACGGCAGCTATTCGTTCGTGTCGACCATCAAGGACACGACGTTTATCCCGTTGGACGCGTTGCCGACGGTCGATCGTCTCCCGATCAATTTACTTTTCGAGGGCGAGCCCGACCCGCCGACGACGGCAGGGGGAAAGGTCGCGCGGTCGCTCGGCTGGGCGGTTCTCGGCGAGGCGCGTATCGGCCCGCTGACGGCGGTAGGCATAGCACGCGGCTACAAATATGCGGTGGGTCGTTTCGACTTCCACGTCGATGGCAATGTTGCGATTTTCGAGGGGGCCAAGGTCCTTGCGGTGCTGCACCGGCAAGCGAGCAATCATGTCGGCATCGGCGACCTGCAGTCGCTGGAAGGTGGCAGGGTGCGTGTCTATACGAGCTTGCCCATCGCTCCGCGCGGCGACCTGGTCCTGACAGGCCATCGGCTGCGTTATGGCCCGCTGGCATCGGTCGATACCTATTGTGGCGGGCGCGCGCACGTTCCCAATATCTATGGCCAGCCGATCATGCGTGCCCGGGCAATGCTCAAGGCAGCAGGATGGCGACCGCGTCATGTCACGTTTGGCGGGTTCGAGAATATTGGCGCCCAATTCGCGCGGGTGGGTATCCACGAAGTGTCGCGATGCGTGATGGATCAGGTCGGCCAGTGCGACTTCAGCTACGCGTCGCCGGTAGCGCGTCTCGATCTTGAGACGGGGGGCGGCATGTTCGATGACCCCGAGCGCGTTACCGATGACAGCGACCTTGCGAAGAAGGTCTTCTGGTATGGCGTGGTGTGCCGGGCGCCATCGCGCGGCGTGCGCCGCGCCCGATGAGCGGGGTTCGGGGTTTGTGGGGTTGTTGCACCTGTCGCGGTAATAAATTCTCAGTAGCGGCTGTCACGCATCTCGCGGATCAGATCGGTGGCGGAGACTTCCTGGTAGGGCAGGCTGTCGCGCAACGCTTTCAACCCGGCGATGTCGATCGGCTTTGTCGTCTTTTTCGGCGTCATTCGGCGCGCGACCGCTTTGCCGCGCAGGGCCGTCGGGTGGTTTTAGTCAGGCGGCGCGCAGGGCATCGCGAGC
>JBBRSN010000058.1:0-29197 GCA_038245375.1 Sphingomonadales bacterium
CCACGAAAGGCACCCCCCATCGCCTCGCAAAATCCCTTCTTTACTTCGCAGTATCCGTCACATGACTTGTGAAATATTCTTGCAGAATGGTTCGGCCGCCAGGCAATACATAGGGGCGCGCTGATTCAAACTGGTACGATCCTGCGCCATTCTCACCGCCATGATGACGGCGCGGCGGGCGCTCTTTCTCAGCCTAGATCCCATCCGAACGGCGGCGTGACGGCCGGCTCGCCAACGAAAAATCCGGACCGCCATCGTAATGAAATCGCTAGGCATATTGATTCGAGGCGGTTAGCCTCGTCGCTCCACGCGAGGGGAGACAGAAGATGACCTTCGGCCTTTCATTGTCCGCGTTCACCGAGCTTCACGTGATCATCAGCCTGATCGGCATTGCCGCCGGGGTGATCTTCTTTGCCGCGCTGATCGGCGGGCGCTGGCTGTCCCTGTGATGCGCGGTGTTCCTCGCCTTCACCATCCTGACCAGCGTTACCGGTTTCCTCTTCCCACCCAAACCGATCGGGCCGCCCTTCATCTTCGGTGTCGTCTCGCTCATTCTGCTCGCAGCATCGCTGCTCGCGCTCTATGGCAAGCGCCTTGCCGGCGGATGGCGCACGCTGTTCCTCGTCACCGCCTTGCTTGCACAATGGCTCAACATGGTCGTGCTGGTGGTGCAGAGCTATCAGAAGCTCCCGTTCCTCCACGCACTGGCGCCGACCGGCGGCGAACCGGCTGTCCTCGCCAGCCAGGGCGTGGTGCTGGTGCTGATCCTGTTCACCGGCTGGCAGACGCTGCGCCGACGCAGCTGAGGGTGTAAGGGCAGTCCATGCCCCATATCGCCCATCTTGCGCTGATCGTCCGCGACTATGACGAAGCGCTGGCCTTCTATGTCGGCAAGCTCGGTTTCACCCTGGTCGAGGACAGCTACCAGCCCGAGCAGGACAAGCGCTGGGTGGTCATTGCCCCGCCGGGTGCACCGCCGGGCGCAACCTCGATCCTGCTCGCCCGCGCCGTTACGCCCGAACAGGCGCGCTTCGTCGGCGACCAGGCGCGCGGGCGCGTCTTCCTGTTTCTCGCCACCGACGATTTCGCCCGCGACCACGCCGCCTTCACCGCCGCCGGCGTCGACTGGGTCCGCCCACCGACGGTCCACGATTATGGTACCGTCGCGGTCTTCGCCGATCTCTACGGCAATCGCTGGGATCTGGTGCAGTTCAGCGACGGGCGCTGATCGCTCACCCGCCGCGCAGCGCGGCGCGGAACTCCGGATCGTCGATCAGCTTGCCGACCAGTTCGGTATAGAGCGTGTTATATTCGGTATCGGCATTCATGATCGCCACCGCGCCGACGAACGGGCTGTTCCATTCCCGCTCGACGCGCAGCCGCTTGCGAAACAGTTCGCGGCCGCCACGCGTCACGACGAATTCGGCACCGAGCGCGCCATGCCCCTTGCCGATGCCGGAACTGACATCAGTCTCGGTCAGCAGCCCGCTCACGCTCAGCAGCGATGCCGGGTCGAGCTTGCCCGCGGCGCGCAGCTGCGTCGCAAGCGAATCGCCGAGATAATGCGCGAACGAGCCGCCCTCCGGTTTGATCGTCACCGCGCGCACGCCGAGCGCGCGATCGGCGCCGCGCGGCAGCGTCGGCGCCGGCACGAACGCGCCGACCGCCATCACCGGCAGCCCGGCAGCGGCGATGCGATCGACCAGCGCAACCGAGGGCGGCGGCGCCGCCATCGGCGGGTAGGCGCAACCGGCCAGCAGCAGCGGCGCGAGCAGTGCCGCGCGGTGCCGCCGGCTCATGACGTCGCGGGGGTCGCTGCCGGCGCCGGCGCGGCCGGTGCCGGTGCCGCCCCGCCGGCAAAGGCCGGGTCGGCGGCAATGGCGTTGAGCATGTGGCTCACCGTGAGATGAATCATCAGCTTCGATGCCTCGGTGATACCCTTCACCTTGATCAGGTCGGCCGGCAGCTCCTTGTTGCCGAACTTGAAGACGATCCGGTAATGCTCGATCTTGACGATCGGCGCACCGCCGCCCGCCGGCGTATAGGTCGCCTTGGTCTCGTAATCGTCACCCGCGACCACCCCGGCCAGGCCGAAGGTGAAGCCCGCCGCGAAGCCATTGCCCTTGTTGCTCTTGCTCGGCACGTCGTTGATCACGATGCTCAGCCGCGCGCCGTCCGGCAAGGGCGTGTCGCTCACCGCGCTGGCGAGGCCGCTCGTCTTCACTTCCTCGCTGATCAGCGGCGCGGCATATTTGGTCGCCCTGGCATTGGTCGCGCCATTGGTCTGGAATTCGGTCAACAGCTGGACCGGCTGCGGATGGGCGACCTTGACCCGCTCCTCTGGCTTGATTTCGGTCAGTTTGGAATCGACATAGACCGACGCCGCAGCGCCAGCGGCAAGCAACACCGCCGCCGCGATCCCCGCTACGGACCGCACGATCGAGCGCGACATGCGCCCGCGAATATCAGGAAAAGCCATGGTCACCCCCCGGGAATCGGCGGATGCCGATGCCGGGAAGTTCGAGAATTTACCGCGCCTTGTCCAGTGGTTCGGTCGAATAAATCCGGCGACCGCCGGGCCATTCCGCGCTCACCGCTTGCGCACGAACTCCGCGCGCAGCACCAGGCCCTTGATGCCCTCGAACTTGCAGTCGATCTCCTGCGCGTCGCCGGTCAGGCGAATCGACTTGATCAGCGTGCCGCGCTTCAATGTCTGTCCCGCACCCTTGACGGTCAGGTCCTTGATCAACGTCACCTGATCGCCATCGGCGAGCAGGTTGCCGACCGAATCGCGCACTTCGACCGCGCCCTCGGCGCCGCCGCCAGCCTTCGCTGCCGCGTCGGCCGCGCTGATCCATTCGCCGCTCGCCTCGTCATAGACGAACGCGTCTTCCTCTTCCGCCATGCCTGCGCCCTTCAACTCTTGATGTTGACCATCGCGACCGGGTTGCCCTTGGTCGTCGGGTTGGAAGCATTCTGCTTCGGCGCCTTTTCGGCTTTGGGCTTGCGCACTTCCTTGTTCGATTTCTTCTGGCTCTTGGCCATGATCTTTCCTCGTCGAGCGGAGCGCTCACGATGCACCTACACCCTCGACCGCGCGCTGGCCCCTATTATCTCACCGCGTCGACCACGAAGGTTCCGGGGGGCGACGCGGCAAGCAAATCGTCGACCGCCGCCGCCGGGTCAAGCCAGCGCGCCCAGGCCTCGCGCGGCGGGACGATCACCTGGCGGTGGTGATACGGGCTCACATCGGGGCCGGCGTCGGTGGTCAGCATCGTATAGGCTTCCCCTACCACCGGATCGTCGCGCCAGATCCCGGCGATGCAGAACCACGCGCCGTCGGTCAGCGCGAAACTCCATTTGTCCTTGCGCTTCGCCTTTGGTGCGTCGGGCACCGGTTCGGGCGTGGTGAATTCGTAAAAGGCATCCGCGACGATCAGGCAGCGCTTCGCCGCAAACTGCCGCCCCTCGCTGCGGTAATTATAGACCGGTTTGCCATACGCGCCCGGCCAGCTCCAGCGCCGCACGACCAGTTCCGCACCGCCATCGGGCGCGGCGCGCAGGATCGCGTTGCGGTCGGTGATGCGGATATTCGGCGTCGGTTCGAGATTGGGCACGCCTTCGGGAAAGCGCAGCGGGATGCGTAGTTGTTGGATATCGTCGCGCAGCTGCCCGGCGGCGACGCGGCGCGCCTGCTCATTGCACATGCGCCGGCGTTCCCTTCAGCAGCACGATCACGCCCATTCAGGCGACCGGCAAGGAGAAAGCGCGGATCATTTCCATGCCATATCGCATCCGCCGGGCGGCGGTCACCAAAAAGGCGTCGCCTGCTGGCGTCGTGGCCCGTTTGGCGCCAGCGGCGGTGCGACAGCGAAGGCCGGTCGCGAGCGATCGCGAAAGCTTCGACGATATCCGTGCGGCGGTGCGGCGGCGGTGCGCGGACTTCCCGGGATCCTATTGTCAGGCGCTCGACCGCGAGCGAACCTGCCCGACCGCGTTCGTCGCCGGCACAGACGCGGGCCGGCTGGCTGTCGGTGCTGATCCCGGAGGAAGATGGCGGCGCCCGAACGCTATGCCGCCATCGCGCACGCACTGGGGGCCGACTGCGTCGGCGACGTCGCGGCGGATGCGCTGGCGAGCGTGTAGCGCGTGATCGCATCGGCCGACGCGTGCGGTCATCAAGCTCCGCCTGTGCGATTTCGGCATCGCGCGCGATGCGATCCGGCGCAAGGCGGCAGTGGCGATGACCGTCACGCGCCTGCGCGACCATAACCCGCACACGCTCACCGGGGGCGACACGTGCGCCATCGATAAGACGGCCTCGTAAGATAATAGAGTGGGAACGCGTTCGTTGCGTTGGGTGAGCGAAAGTCTGGCCCGCCCACTTGTCCGCCTGAACCACTATAGCCTGACCTCTGCCCACGAAACCGACAGCAACTCAGACCTCCTTTCTGACGGAAAGCATTGCATCAGGCGCCTGCAACGGCACGTCGAAATACTCGGCGACGGAGATCCGGGTAAGTACGCCCGCGCTTTGCGCGGCGAAGCATCGTTCAGCCATGCTCCTGTACCTGCGCAACCGGCGCACGGCTCGGGCGCAGCGCCACGACCAGCACGCCAAGCAGCGCGAGCGCGGCGCCGAGCAGCATGCGTCCGCCGAGCTTGTCACCGGTCATCGCCACGCCAAAGGCGATCGTGGCGAGCGGCGTCATCAGTGTGAGCGGGGCGAGCAGCGTCGCCTCGTATCGGCCAATCAGCCAGTAATAGGCGGTGTGGGCAAACACCGAGACGACCAGCGCGGCAAACAGGATCGCGGCGACGAACGGCCAGCCGACCGCCAGCGCACTCGACCCTTGGCCATGTTCGACCAAGGCCGAGCCGATCGTGAGCGGCACGAACGAGGCCAGCCCGACCCACGCCTGGAAGCGCAACGGCGCGACATCCTCCATCTGCTTCATCAGGATCGCGCCGAGCGACCCGGCAAAGGCGGCGCCGAGCACGAACCACAGCCCGACCGACAGCGCGACGCCGTGCGGATTCCAGATCACCAGCACCACCCCGCACAGCGTCAGCGCGATGCCCAGCCAGCGTCGCCAGTGGATATGCTCGCCGAGCATGACGATCGACAACAGCGTGGTGATCGGCACGCTCGCCTGAACGACGATGCCGGCCGATGAGGGTGACGCGGTCTGCAGGCCGATGAACAGTAGCGCGAAATTGCCGCCGCCCATCAGCAGGCCGATCAGCACGATGCGCCACAGCGGCTTCGGCGCCGGGCGCAACCAGGGCAGCGTGACGAGCAGCACGACGGCGAAGCGCAGCGCCGCATAGAAAAGCGGCGGCACCCCCCATTGGCTGACAATGATCTTGCTGAGGACATTGCTGAACCCCCAGACGATACAGACCGTCGCCAGCAGCAGGAAATCACGGACGCGCATGAAGCTCCTCATGCACGACGGTCGCGGGCGCGGCTATGGGTCTTGTTTTGCGACCCGCCATGGCGAAGCCCGCCATGAGCGCCCCGGTCGCCGATGCACCTTCGCCGCTGCCATGCTAATGGCGATGCACGAACATCTTTGGGAGATCCCATGCCTCAGCGGAATATCGTTCGGTTTGTGATCGCCACGCTCGCGGCAGTTCTGCTGCCGCTGTCGAGTCCGGCGCAGGCCAGGTCAGGCCCCGTTGCCAGCCTCGACGCCGGCGCGATTGCGACATCGGACGTTTATGGCGCTCGCGCCGCGGCAGAGATACTGCGCGCCGGTGGCAACGCCGCCGATGCCGCCGTCGCCGTCGCCTTTGTCGAGGCAGTCACCTATCCCGAAGCCGGCAACATCGGCGGTGGCGGGTTCACCACGCTGTGGTTCGATGGCAAGCCCTATTTCCTCGACTATCGCGAAACCGCGCCGGCGGCGGCCGGTGCAAACATGTTCCTCGACGCAACGGGCGAAGTGATCCCGCATCTCAGCCTCGTGGGCAATTTGTCGTCGGGCGTACCCGGCACGGTCAGGGGCATGGCCGCGTTGCACCGACGCTTCGCCCGCCTGTCCTGGGCGAGGGATCTCGCGCCGGCGATCCGTCTCGCGCGGCTTGGTTATGTCGTCGACAAGAACATGATCGCACAGTTGCAGAGCGAGGACGTGCGCAGCTTCAGCGACACGACCAACTTCAGTCGCTATTTCGGCAGGGTTGCCGCCGGCAAGACCCTTCGCCAGCCCGAACTGGCCACCACGCTGGCACGCATCGCCCGCAACGGGCCGGACGAATTCTATACCGGCCGCACGGCCGACCTGCTCGTCGCGCAGATGGCCCGCGGCGGTGTCAAAGGCGTGATCACGCATGCCGACCTGGCCGGTTACAAGGCGATCTGGCGCGATCCGCTGATCACCCATTGGCGCGGCTTCACGGCAATCACCGCACCGCCGCCCAGTTCGGGCGGTATCGCGCTGACGCAGATGTTGCAGATGAAGGAGGACGCCGCCGCCCTTTTTGCCGGCGTTCCGCTGAATTCGCCGCAATATATCCATCTGGTGGCCGAGATAGAGAAGCGGGTCTTCGCCGACCGCGCCGAATATCTCGGCGATCCGGGGTTCGTCCAGGTGCCGGTGCGGCGCCTGATCGATCCGGCCTATAGCGCGATGCGCGCGCGTCAGATCGATCCGGTCAAGCCATCGGCGATGGCCTCGGTTCGCCCGGGCCTGGAAAAGCCGCAGACGACCCATTTCTCGATCGTCGACAAATGGGGCAACGCGATATCGAACACCTATACGCTCAACGGCTGGTTCGGCTCGGGTGTCGTCGTGGAAGGCGCCGGCTTCGTCCTCAATGATGAAATGGACGATTTCTCGGCCAAGCCAAACACGCCCAATGGATCGGGCGTTATCGGCGGCGACTTCAACGCCATCGCTCCGGGCAAACGCCCCTTGTCATCGATGACCCCGACCATCTTGATCCGCGACGGCAAGGTGTCGATGGTGATCGGTACGCCGGGCGCGTCGCGCATCTTCACCTCGATCTTCCAGGTGCTGGCGGATGTCTATGATTTCCACCTGCCGCTCGCCCAAGCCCAGCAGCAGTTCCGCTTCCACCATCAGTTCGTGCCCGAAAATGTCATCTTCAGCGAACCATGGGCCAAATTCTCCCCCGATCTCGTCAGGGCATTGGAAGCCAAAGGGTATAAGGTCGAAGAGCAGAGCTGGAACGGCGACATCGCCGCGATTCAGATCGTCGGTCGAACGCCCTTTCCCTCATCCGATCCGCGAGCGCGGGGCTTTTCGATGGTGATCAAATAGCGCGCCGGGCTGGGCTCGCTGTCTCCGTCAGCAGCCGCCCGCGCAGTCCTCGCCATGCTCGATCTGCAGCGTCGCGTGGCCGATCGCGAAGCGTTCCTTGAGCATCGCGCGCGCGGCGGCGAGGAAATCGTCGCCCGGATGGCCCTCCGGCACGACGAGGTGCGCGGTCAGCACGGTCTCGGTCGTGCTCATCGGCCAGATATGCATGTCATGCACCCGCGCGACGCCGGGCAGCGTGCGCAGTTCGATCCACACCTTGTCATAGTCGATCGCGCGCGGCACCGCCGCGAGGCTCATCTCGACCGACTCGCGCAGCAGTCCCCAGGTCTGCCAGAAGATCAGCACGGCGATGACCAGGCTGACCCCCGGATCGACCCAGACGAAGCCGTAGCGCCAGATCACCAGCCCCGACACCACCACCCCGGCCGACACCACCGCGTCCGCCGCCATGTGCGCGAAGGCGGCGCGGACGTTGATATCGCCCTTGCGGCCGCTGGCGAACAGCATCGCGGTCGCGCCGTTGACGAGGATGCCGAGCCCGGCGACCGCGGCAACGGTCAGCCCGGCAACCGGCTGCGGCGCGGCAAGGCGCTGGATCGCCTCCAGCACGATCGCGCCGAGCGCGACGAGCAGCAGCAGCGCATTGCTCAGCGCGGCAAGGATGGTCGAGCCCTTCAGGCCATAGGTGAAGCGCTTGGAGGGGGCCGCCTTGGCGAGCCGCACCGCCGCCCAGGCGGCGAACAGCCCGAGCACGTCGGAGAGATTGTGCCCGGCATCCGCCAGCAGCGCGACCGAATCGGCGTAGAAACCGAACCCCGCCTCGGCCGCGACGAAGATCAGGTTGAGCACGATGCCGATCGCAAAAGCGCGCTCATGGCCGCCGGCGTGACCATGCGCGTGACCATGGTCGTGGCCATGGGAATGTCCGTGATGGCCATGGGCATGGCCGTGATGATGGGCATGTCCGGCCACGCGAATCTCCTTCTTGCCGACGGCTAGCATTGCGCGGCCGTGAAATACTAGGACATGTATCGCGGCCTGTGGCAGCAGGCGAAGCAATGCTGCCGATCCACGCCGTCCTGCCCGATCTGCTCGCCGCGCTCGAGAGCCGTGCCAACGCGGTGCTGGTCGCGCCGCCCGGCGCGGGCAAGACCACCGCCGTGGCCCCGGCCCTGCTCGGCGCCGACTGGTGCGTCGGCGAAATCCTGCTGCTCTCGCCACGCCGCCTTGCCGCGCGCGCCGCCGCCGAGCGGATGGCGGCGCTCGCCGACGAGCCGGTCGGTGCGACCTTTGGTTACGCCACGCGGATGGACAGCAAGCGGTCGGCGAAGACGCGCGTGACGGTGCTGACCGAAGGCATTTTCGTCGCGCGGATCCAGGCCGATCCCGAACTGACCGGCGTGTCCGCGGTGCTGTTCGACGAGGTCCATGAACGCAGCCTCGACAGCGATTTCGGCCTCGCGCTGGCGCTCGACGCTCAGGGCGCGCTGCGCCCCGATTTGCGGCTGGTCGCGATGTCGGCGACGCTCGACGGGGCGCGCTTTTCGACGCTGATGGGCGCGGCGCCGGTGATCGAGAGCGCCGGGCGCAGCCACCCGCTCACCCTACGCCATCTCGGCCGCGCGGCGGAGGCGCGGATCGAAGACAGCATGGCGGCGGCGATCCGCACCGCGCTGCGCGAGCAGACCGGCGGTGTGCTCGCCTTCCTCCCCGGCGTCGCCGAGATCGAGCGCACCGCTGAGCGGCTCGATGCGATCGGCGATCATATGGTGCTCCACCGGCTGCACGGCAGCATGGAGCCGCAGGCGCAGCGCGCGGCGATCGGCCCCGACCCGCACGGGCGGCGCAAGATCGTCCTGGCGACATCGATCGCCGAAACCAGCCTGACGCTCGATGGCATATCGGTGGTCGTCGATTCGGGGCTGGCGCGGCGCCCGCGCTACGACCGCGCGGCCGGCATGACGCGGCTGGTGACCGAACGCGCCAGCCAGGCGGCGGTGACGCAGCGCGCCGGCCGCGCCGCACGGCAATCACCAGGCACCGCCTATCGCCTGTGGGAGGAGGCGGCGACCGCCGGCCTGCCGCGTTTCGACCCGCCCGAAATCCTCGAGGCCGATCTCTCGGCGCTGACGCTCGACTGCGCGATCTGGGGCGTGGCCGACCCGCGCCAGCTCGCCTGGCTCGACCCACCGCCCGACGCGGCAATCGCCGAGGCACGATCGCGGCTCGCGACGCTTGGCGCGATCGATGAGGACGGGCGACCGACCGCACATGGCCACGCCATTGCTCGCCTGCCGCTCGCACCCCGCCTGGCGCATATGCTGGTGCGTACCGGCGAAATGGGGCTGGCGCGCGTCGCGGCCGAGGTGGCGGTACTGCTCGGCGAACGCGGGTTGGGCGGCAACGACGTCGACCTCGAGACGCGCCTGCGCCGCTGGCACGGTGAGCGCGGACCGCGCGCCACGGCGGCACGGCGCCTGGCGGAACGGTGGGCCAAAATATCTCCCCTCCCGCTTGCGGGAGGGGTCGGGGGAGGGACGTCTTCACAGCATGCTTCCCCTCCCCCAGCTCCTCCCGCAAGCGGGAGGGGAGAAGAGATCGCCATCGCCATCGCGCTCGCCTTCCCCGATCGCATCGCCAAGCGGCGCCACGGCTCGGGCGAAACCTGGGCCTCGGTCGGCGGGCGTGGTTTCAAGCTCGACCCGACCTCGCCGCTGGCGCGCGCCGCATGGCTCGCGGTTGCCGAGACCCAGGGCATGGCAGCTGGCGCGCGCATCCTCTCGGCAGTGGCGATCGATGCCGCCACCGTCGAGGCACTGTTCGCCGAGCGCATCGAAACCCGGCGCAGCGTCAGCTTCGACCCGACGACCGGTGGCATCGTTGCGCTCCGCGAGCGGCGCCTCGGCGCGGTGCGGCTGTCGAGCGGCCCCGATTCCGCCGCCGACCCGGCAGCGATCGCCGAAGCGCTGCTCGCCGGCGTGCGCCAGCATGGCCTCGACTTGCTGCCCTGGCCCGACAGCAGCCGTGCGCTGCGGGCGCGGGCGCGCTTCGCCGGCGAGCATGGCGGCGCAGCGGTCGCGCTCGACGATGCGGCGCTGCTTGCCGAGGCCGAGACCTGGCTTGGCCCACTGCTCGCCGGCAAGCGCCGGCTCGACCAGATCGACGCTGGCGGGCTCGCCGACGCCTTGCGCAACATCATCGGCTGGGACGGCATGAAGGCGATCGAGCGCCTTGCGCCGAGCCATTTCGACAGCCCGGCGGGCAGCAGCCATGCGATCGATTATGCCGCAGAAGCAGGGCCGCGGGTCGAGCTGCGCCCGCAAGCGCTGTTCGGGCTGGCGGCGCATCCGATGGTTGGCGGCGGGCGCGTACCGTTGGTGCTGAGCCTGACCTCGCCCGCCGGCCGGCCAATCCAGACGACTCGCGATCTTCCGGGCTTCTGGGCGGGCAGCTGGGCCGATGTCGCGCGGGAAATGCGCGGTCGCTACCCGCGCCATCCCTGGCCCGACGATCCCGCCGCGGCGAATCCGACGCTGCGCACCAAAAATGCGGATGCGCGACGCGGCGGATCACGATAAGGGGGCGGCATGCCCATCGCCCGCATCTACCAACGCCCCAAGAACGCCATGCAGTCCGGTCGCGCCCGCACCGATGGCTGGGTGCTCGAATTCGAACCCGCCGAGGCCAAGCAGCCCGACCCGCTGACCGGCTGGGCCGGATCCGGCGACACGCGCGAGCAGGTCAAGCTGAGCTTCCCATCGGTCACGGCGGCGCAGGCCTATGCCGAGCGTGAGGGGCTGGCCTTCACCGTCATTCCAGCACCGACACGCACGCTCAAGCTGCAGACCTATGCCGACAATTTCAAATGAGCAGCCCGAAAACGGTGGTGCGACGCTGGATCGCGGCGTTCAACGCGGCTGACGCCGACGCGCTTGCCGCACTGTACCGCGACGATGCGGTCAACCATCAGGTCGCGCTCGAACCGGTGACCGGTCGCGAGGCGATCCACGCGATGTTCGTCGCCGACTTCGCTACGGCAACGATGGAATGCGTGCCCGAAAATTTGTTCGAGGACGGCGAATGGGCGATCCTCGAATGGCGTGACCCCAATGGCCTGCGCGGTTGCGGCTTCTTCCACATCATCGACCAGCGCATCGCACTCCAGCGCGGTTACTGGGACAAGGCGACGTCCGACCGGTTGCGCATCACGCCAGCAGCGTAGGCCCGAGCAGGGTCAGCAGTTTCACGTCCATCGCCACGCCTGCGATGCGGCGCTCCGCAATAAAGGCAGAGATGTCGGCCAGCGGGACGCGGTGGACGGTGATGTCCTCGTCGCCCTCGCCGCCGCCGTCGCTCACCCTGGTCAGCCCGGTCGCACGGACCAGCGTGAAGCCTTCGCTGACCATGCCCGGCGAGGAGTGGAAATAACCCAGCGTCTCGATCCGCGCCGGGCGGTAGCCGGTTTCCTCTTCCAGTTCGCGCGCGGCCGAGGCCTCGACGCTCTCGTTCGCATCCTCGTCGCCGACCAGCCCGGCGGGCAGTTCGAGGCAGCGCTTGCCGAGCGGCACGCGATATTGCTCGACCAGGATGACCTCGCCCGCATCGATCGCGAGGATCACCGCCGCGCTGATGCCGCGGGTGCGTGAGACATATTCCCATTTGCCGCGCTTCTTGGCGACGATGAAGCGGCCTTCCCAGACCGTTTCTTCCGGAGCGACGAAATCGTTCACAGTTCGATCAGTCGATCGGGCAATTCGTTGACGTCGGCGTCGGTCTTGGGGAATTTCTCCGCCAGGATCGTGCCGATCGCCGCGACGGCGGCGGCCATGCCCTCGGCCGGGCGGCCCGCCTTCACCTCGACGACGAGCGCAGCCATCGCGTCACCCCAGCGCTCGGGCGGGACGGCGCCGTGGATCGCCTCGTCGGCGACGATCTCGGCCATGTGCTCGCCGAGCGAGAGATAGAGCAGGATGCCGACGCGTGCGGTGGTGCGGCGCTCGGCACCGACCTTGAAATATTGCACCGCGCGGCGCCGCACGCGGCGCGAGCGCGTCGCACGCGGGGTCAGCGCAAGGCGCAGCGGCATCCACGCCAGCGCGTAGCGGATGACGAGGAAGACCACCGCCTGGGCCAGCATTACCGCAAAGAACATCCGCCCGAGTTCGGGCGCGCCGCTCCAGCCATTCGAGAACCAGGCGAGCTTCATTTCGAGCGTCGCCGGGGTGGCGGCCGCGATCGCCGCGACCAGCAGCATCGCAGCGATGGCATAATGCAGCGCGACGTCGTGATAGCTGTCCGAGGTCGCGCTGACGATGGTGACGATCTCACCGTCGGTGCCATGCTCGGCGGCGGTGACCGCCGCGCCGACCCGGTCGCGCCCGGCCTCGTCGAGAAATGTCCCTGCCATCACCAGCTCCCCGACGCGCCGCCGCCACCGAACGATCCACCGCCGCCGGAGAAACCGCCGCCGCCACCGCCACCCCAATCGCCGCCACCGCTGCTCCATGACGAACCACTGCTGCGGCCGCTGCCGAGATTGCTCAGCACCGAGCCCCACAATATCGCCTCGCCGAGGCCGCTGCGATGGCGCCGGCCGCGCGCGCCGCCGAACGCCATCGGCAGGATGATGACGACGATGACGATGATCCAGAAGATCACCGCGATCGGGCTGGTCTTGCTCGCGCGGTGCGCGGGCGCCGCGGTCGCCGCCTGCTTGGCCTTCTGCTCGGCCGCCTCGAGCGGCAGCGTCATCTGCTGGCCGATCGCAGTGGCGCCGGCGATGATCCCGCCAGGCATGTCGCCAGCCTTGAACTTCGGCAGGATGGTATCGTTGATGATCAGGCTCGACATCGCGTCGGTCATGATCGGTTCAAGGCTGTAGCCGACCTCGATCCGCACCTTGCGCTCGTTGGGCGCGACGATCAGGATGATGCCGTTATTGGCGCCCTTCTGGCCGATATTCCATGCCCGGCCGAGGCGATAGCCATAATCCTCGATCGGATAACCCTGCAGATCGGGGATGGTCGCGACGACGAACTGCCGCGACGAGGCCTTTTCGATCTGCGCCGAGAGATCCTCGAGCTGCTTGGTCTGATCGGGCGACAGCAGCTTGGCCGCATCGACCACGCGGCCGGAGAGCGGCGGGAAGGTCTGCGCCATCGCCGGCATCGCGACGAGCGCGAGCACGACGAACAACAGGCGGCGGAACAGCGTCATGTCGATGTGGCTCCTGCAGGTGCGAGCACCTGAATGATCTTGCCGGCACCGGCGACAATGCCGCCCGACATGTCGCCAGTGCGAAACGCGGGCAAAATGTCGTCGTTGATGATCGCCCCGGCGCGCGCATTGGTCAGTATCGATTCCAGCCCACGGCCGACCTCGATACGCACCCTGCGCTCGGTCGGTGCGACGATCAACAACGCCCCGTCATTCGCACCCTTGCGGCCGAGCCGCCAGAAATTGCCGAGCGCAAGGCCGTAATCTTCGATCTTGTAGCCACCGAGACTGGTCACCGTGACGATGACGAACTGGTGGCCATTGGCCTTTTCAAGCGCCGCCGACTTTACCGAAAGCGCCGACTCCTGCTCCGGCGAGAGCAGGCCGGCGGCATCGACGACGCGGCCGGACAGCGCGGGAAAGACGTACCCGGCCGGCGCGGTCGCCTGCACCGCCGGAGCGGTTGGCGCCGCGCTGCCGCATCCGGCAAGCGCCAGAGCCAGCAGCGCGAACGCCCGAGGGATCAGTTCGAATTCCCGAAATTGACCGTCGGCGCGGCCTCGGCGCCCGGCGTCGTCGCCTGGAACGGCACCATCGGCTTGGCGCCGTAGAAGATCTTGGCGCCGACCGCGTCGGGGAAGGTGCGGATCGTCGTGTTGTAGCTCTGCACTGCGGCATTGTAATCGCGCCGCGCGATGGCGATGCGGTTCTCGGTGCCTTCGAGCTGGCTCATCAGGGTGGTGTAATTGCCCTGCGACTTGAGCTCGGGATAGGCCTCCTGCAGGCGCTGCAGCGACAGCGTAACGCCGGCCTGGGCCTGCTCATAGGCCGCTACCTTGGTCGGATCAGTAAGGTCGGCGCCCGAAACCTTGACCTGGCTGGCCGAGGCGCGCGCCTGGGTGACCTCGACGAGGATACTCTTCTCCTGCGCCCCGGCTGCCTTGACCGTCGAGACGAGATTGGGGATCAGATCGGCGCGGCGCTGATAGTCGTTCTGCACATCGGCCCATTTCGCCTTGGCGTTCTCCTCGGCGGTGGGAACGCTGTTGATCCCGCAGCCCGACAGGCTGGCGGCAGCGGCGAGTGCGAACGCGGCACGGTATTTCATCGAATAATCCCTCCAACCCTTGCGCCCGCAATGTAAGCGCCCGGCGGCTTGGCGGAAAGGGGTAAGCGCCGCTCGTCCGAAAGAGCGGTTGAATCGTGACCCGAAACAATCAAGATGGCGGGCGGCCAGGCAGGAGATGTGGCGTGTTCAAGGAATTCAGGGATTTCATCAATCGCGGCAACGTGATGGACCTCGCCGTCGCGGTGATCATCGGTGGGGCATTCGGCAAGATCGTCACCTCGCTGACCGACGACATCATCATGCCGATCATCGGCAAGCTCACCGGTGGACTCGATTTCTCCAGCCATTTCATCACGCTCGGCGACGTGCCCGCAACCTACACGGGTTCACTGAGCGATTATGCCGCGCTGAAGAAGGCCGGCGTGCCGCTGTTCGGCTGGGGCGCGTTCATCACCCAGGCGGTCAATTTCGTCATCATCGCCTTCATCATCTTCCTGCTGGTGCGCGCAATCAACAAGATGTCGCCCAAGCCCGAGGCAGCGCCGGTCGAGCCGGCCGCCGAACCCGCCGATATCACGCTGCTGCGCGAGATCAGGGACGAACTGAAGAAGAAGGGCTGAGCGCTGGTCCGGCGGCGGTACCGACGAAGCCGTCGTCGCGACACGCCGATGGTTTCGGGCAGCACGCCCGGGCGGGACGAAGACGAGGCTGAATCCGGCGCGCCGCGGGCAAGTATCGCGCACGTCGCGCTGGCGGGGTTTGCAAAGTAAAAGCGGCCTTTTGCGAGCCGATGGGGGTCGCCTTTCGGTCGGGCACAATACTGGGCGGGTTGCGCGTTTCCGGCGACATCGCGGGCGAATCCACCATGCTCTTATTCGACTCGTCTGGCCGGGCCGCCTGCCAAGGCGGGCATCACGAATAGCGCTTTATTGTACAGGTTTTGCGAATACTGCGACTTTTTTCTCACGCCATACTTCGACTCTCCGCCGGTGGATATGCCGGGTGTCCAACATCGCACCGCGACGCGCCACGGTCGTCCGGTCATGCACGCTGGCGCGCGCGGAGAATCAAGATCGGCAGATGGATGGCGCGATCCTTTGGCGTTGGGGGGATGGGCGCGCCACAGGCCGATGCGCACGGCAGAGCAAGCTGTCCGCCATGCCGTATTGCGATTCCGTAACGCCGCGGGCTGCCGTTGCCGAGCGGAGGCCGCCCTCAGGCCGCCGCCAGATCCTCCGCCGCCGCATCGGCAAGGCTGGTGCCGTCGAGAATCCGCGCGGTCTCGTCGCGCACACGCATCATCGCGTGGCGGATCGCGCAGGTCGCTTCCGACTTGCAGTCGTTGCAGCGGCGATAGGCGGTGCGGCTGACGCACGGCACCAGCGCCAGCGGCCCCTCGATCACGCGGATGATCTCGCCGAGCGAGATGAGGTGGGTCGGGCGCGACAGGCAATAGCCGCCCATCTTGCCGCGATGGCTGTGCAGGAAGCCGGCCTCGCGCAGGTCGGCGAGGATCAGTTCGAGAAACTTGCGCGGGACGTTCGCCTCGGCCGCGATACGATTCATCGGGATCGGGGGGCTGCCGGCGGGTGCCTCGGCGAGGAAGAGCATCGCGCGCAACGCGTAACGGGAACGCTGTGTCAACATAACATGTCCGCTATGGACGGATATTGTGGCGAGCGAAAGGCGGGTTTTTATTTAGAGACCAATCCCATCGCACAATAGATGTATGATCGTTCTCGCCTGTGTTGCGAGTTACGGCCGCAAGATTGCCGGCTTTGCCGCTGATGCGGAGCGCGCGCTGCGCCACGGTGCCAGAAGTGTTCGCGGCGTTCCCGGATCCAGCGTCGACGCAGCGCTTTTTACGATGGGTCTGGACCCTGCGACGACTCTCCCTATATGGGGAAGTGCCGGGTTCGCCCGGCTATGGCGATAAACTGAGGCGATGTACTAGGCGCAGCGGACCCGGGGGCAGTACCCGGCGGCTCCACCAAAACGTTTCGCGCAAGCGAAGGGTTCTGACGGGGCCGAACCAGGATCGACGTGTGTTGAAAGGCGCAGCTTTCGCTCGGAATGGGACCACCGTAACGGCCCGAACACAAGTGCCAACGATAACGAGGCGCTCGCAATTGCCGCGTAACTGATGGTTTAACGACCTAAGTTATATGGACGAAAGCGCGGTTGGGACCGCACCGGGCAACAGAAGCGGAAACCGGCGGTACGGGGAGCACCGAGCAACAGAAGCTCCCCACTTTCTCCACCAAGATTGGCCGGCGAACGGGCCGCCGGCGCCCCGCCCTAAAGTTCCTTGCCGTTGTTGCTGCGGTCTCGGTCGGGCAGGAGATGATCGGGGTCCAGCATGACCGAAAGGATGCGGCCGGCGGGCACCGCGATGACGGGTTTGATCCGCATCCAGGTTTCGACCGGGAGGTTGATGCGCGTGGCATGGCCGTCGGCATATTTCACCGCGAGCACTGCCGGCATGACCAGCTTGTCGCGGCATTCCAGGGTGACACTGGCGCCCTTCGCCGGGTCGCCATCGGTATAGGAAACACCCGTCACCGCCAGATCGAGTTGCCAGTTGTTGAAGAACCAGCCGCGCCAGAACCAGCTGAGGTCTTCCCCCGACTCGCTTTGCATCTCGCGGAAAAAGTCGGACGGGCCGGGATGCTTGAACGCCCAGTCTGCGGTGTATTTGCGAAAGGCGGGGTCGAACCGGTCCGGGCCGAGGATGACATCGCGCAGCAGGCGCAACCCCAGCGCGGTTTTGAAATAGCTCACCGAATGGCGGTATTTTTCACCCATCACGTCCGGATAGCTCATGATCGGCGGCGCATCCTTGTCCGCCAGCAGCGGCAGGATCTCGTCCACGGGATTGCCGCCGCCTTCGGCATATTCGCTGTCGCGCTTGGGGCCGAACACACCGCCCTTGAACTCGTCGCTCTCGAACGTGTCGATGAAGGTGTTGAAGCCTTCATCCATCCAGGCATCGCGCCGTTCGTTCGACCCCACGATCATCGGATACCAGGTGTGGCCGATCTCATGCGCGGTGATCCAGAACAGCTCCTTGCCCTTGTCCGGGATGCCGTCAAAGGCCATCCCGGGATATTCCATTCCCGACGAACCGCCGGCGATGCTCCACGCCGTCGGGTAGGGGTAGGTGAACCAATGCTGCGAGAAGCGCTCGACCGAATCCTTCATATATTCGGTTGATCGCCCCCAGGCGGCCTCGCCGGCACTCTCGATCGGATAGACGCTTTCCGCGAGCGCGGTCTTGCCGCCGGGCAGGTTCATCCGCGCCGCATCCCAGACGAACGCGCGCGAGGCGGAGAAGGCCACATCGCGGGTATCGGCGAAGTGATAACGCCAGGTCTTCTCGGCTTTCGCCGGGGGACGGGCGCTTTCGCGCGTCACCTCGTCCGGCGATCGGATCATCACCGTGGCGTCGCTCGCCGCCGCCTGCGTCAATCGCGTGCGCTGGAGCGGCGTCAACACCTCTGCCGCATTGGTCAGCACGCCGCCGCCCGCGACGATCATGTCGGCGGGCACGGTCACCGCGTAATCCACGTCGCCATATTCAAGGTAGAATTCCGAGCCGAGATAAGGGAGCGTGTCCCAGCCGCGTATGTCGTCATAGACCGCCATGCGCGGGAACCATTGCGCGATGTCGAAGATCGGCCCGTTTTTGGTTTCGACCCACGATGTGCGCCCGCCCCAAATACCCGGGATGGCATAGCGGTAGCTGATACGGAACTTCAGCTTCGTCCCGCCGCCCTTGAGCGGCCGGTCCAGCCGGACGTTCATCCGCGTATCGGACACGACGAAGGGGATTTTCACCCAGCCCTTGCCGCGCTCCACTTCTACCGAAGCGATGGCAAAGCCGTCGCTATGTTCGCTGCCGCCGCCGCCCTTCCGCCGACCGCCGACCACCGCCGCGCGCGAATCCGCGCGATAGATATTCTGGTCGAGTTGCATCCACAGGCTCGGCAAGCTGTCGGGGCTGTTGTTGGTGTAGTCGACTACCTCGGTGGCGGTCAGCGTCCTGGCGGCGGTGTCGATCCGCGCCTCGATCGCGTAGTCGACCCGGTTCTGCCAATAGCCCGGCCCCGGCGCCCCGTTCGAAGAACGATACACATTCACGCCATCCGGCAACGGCTGCGGGGCAAAGGCGATCTTGGGGTCGAAGTCGGCCCGGGCCGGCATGGCGCTCAACCCCGCGATGGCGGCGAAGGCGAGACACGTCATGGGACGCGAAAAATTCCGGCTCATCGATTCTCCAGACCTCTGATCACACGCGCATCATGACCATCCGGCGGCGCGTTCATAGAGGGCACGTGACCCCATATCCTCGCCAAGCCTGACTCCGGGTAGAATCGAGCACACTGGCCAGCGCGCCGCGCGACCACGGCACGTCGGCCGCGATCGGCGGGGAGCCGTCCGCGATCATGTCCCGCAGATCGTTAGTCGCGGTCGTCGCCGCCCGCCGGGGTCGCCTCGGCGCGGGCCAGTTCCTTTGGCTTGCGCGCCTCGAATATCTTGGCGAGCCGGCCTTCTTCCGCATCCGACAGGCCGGCGGCGGCGGCAGGGAACATCTCTTCCTCTTCCTCGTCGATATGATGCTCATAGCGGTGGCGCATCGCCTTGAAGCGCGTCAGCCAGGCGCCGCTCGCCATGTCGAGGTCGGCCAGTTCGCCGAGGAAATCGTCGATCTCCTTGTGCTCGGACACCGAGTGGCGCGCATCGTCGCGCAGGTCGGGCGTGCCGAGCATCGTCGCGTACAGCGATTCCTCCTCGGCGGCGGCATGTGCCATCACCTCGACGCGGAAGCGCTCGAACAGATCGCGACGCTCCGCGCTGTCGCCGCTGGTCTCGCCGATCTGTTCGAGCAGCGCGCGGTGGCGGTCGTGATCGGCCTTTAGGTCGGCGAAGATGCGGGCGTCGGGCATGGAAATCTCCTGTCTGTCAGGCACTACAACCAGCCAGCGTCGCGGAGGTTTCATAGCAGAGACACCGACTTCGCCTGCGTGGGCAGCAGGGTGGGTTGAGAGGGAGTCCCCTGGCCTCGACAGGGCGCGCCCTTCCTCGGTGCAGCCGAAATCAGGCCGCCAAAAGACTCTCCGCGCCGCCGAGATCGACCGAGACCAGCCGACTCACGCCCTGTTCGACCATCGTCACGCCGAACAGCCGATGCATGCGGCTCATCGTCACGGCATTGTGCGTGACGATCAGGTAGCGCGTCGCGGTCTCCTGCGTCATCGCGTCGAGCAGGTCGCAGAAGCGCTCGATATTGGCGTCGTCGAGCGGCGCGTCGACCTCGTCGAGCACGCAGATCGGCGCCGGGTTGGTCAGGAACAGCCCGAAGATCAGCGCCACCGCGGTCAGCGCCTGCTCGCCGCCCGACAGCAGGGTGAGCGACTGAAGGCGTTTACCCGGCGGCTGCGCCATGATCTCGAGTCCGGCTTCGAGCGGATCGTCCGAATCGATCATTGCGAGATGCGCCTGGCCGCCGTTGAACAACGTGGTGAACAGGCGGCGGAAATGGCCGTCGACCGCCTCGAACGCGGCGAGCAGGCGCTGGCGCCCCTCGCGGTTGAGCGTGCCGATCGAGCCGCGCAGCCGGTTGACCGCGAGGCCGAGTTCCTCGCGCTCGGCGAGGTTGCCGACGCTGGCCGCCTCAAGCTCGGCGAGTTCGCTTTCGGCGACGAGATTGACCGGGCCGATGCGCTCGCGGTCTACCATCAACCGGTCGTGCGCAGCAGATTCCTCCGCCGGGCTCCGCACCGTCGCCGACTCAAAACCGACCCGCTCGGGCAGCACCGGCGGCGGGCATTCGAAGCGCTCGCCCGATACACGCCCCATCTCGATGCGGCGCTGCTCCTGATTCTCGGCGCGCGCGGCGGCGCCGGCGCGCGCTTCGCGCGCCTCGGCCAACGCTTCGGCCGCAGCCTGCGCGCGCGCCTCGGTCTGGCGCAGCGCGACATCGGCGGCACGTTCGGCCTCGGCCAGCGTCGTGGCCTCGGCGCGCGCGGCACCATGCGCCATCTCGAGCGCGGCGATCTCAGCCAACAGCCCGGCCGGCTTGTCGGCCAGCGCCTCCGCTTCGCTCGCGAGGTCGGCCGCGCGCTTGTCCATCTCGCCGATGCGCCGCGCCGCCTCGCCGGCGCGCGCTCGCCAGCCACGGACCTCGGCAGCACTGGCGGCAAGCCGCTCGCGGTCCTGCGCCATGCCGCGGTCGATCGCGGCGCGCTCGGCGCGTGCATTGGCGATGGCGGTGCGGCGCGTCTCGGCTTCCCCGGACAGGCGAACGACCGCGTCGCGCGTATCGCTGCCGTCGGGCAAAGCCGCGCGGTCGCGCTCGGCCCGTGCCACCTCGCCCGCCGCCTCGTCCTGCTCGCTGGCCGCACGCTGGCGCCGGCCTTCGAGATCGCCGCGCTGCGCCTCGATCCGTTCGATCGCCGAGGCGGCACGATCCTCGGCGCGCGCCGCATCGCGCGCGCTGGTTTCGGCCGATTCGAGCAGACGACGCGCGTCGGCGGCGGCACGCCGCGCCTCGGCAATCGCGGCGTCGATGCGCGCCAGTTCGTTTTCGGCCAGCTCGACCGCCCCGACCGCCGCCGGACGCGCCGACTCGATCGCACGCAGCCGGTTGATCCGCTCGAGCCGCTCGGCAGCCGCGGCACCGCCCGACTTGGCGACATAGCCATCCCAGCGGCGCAGCACGCCCGCCATCGTCACCAGTCGCTGACCGACCGCGAGCGGCTGGTCGCCGTCCTCCGCGGCGACGAAGATCTGGGCGAGGCGACGCGCCAGCGCCGGCGGCGCGGCGACGTGCCCGCCCAACGCCACCGTGCCGGCCGGCGCGGCGGGATCACCGGGCAGCGGCGCGGCGCCGCCCCAGAATCGCTCGCCGCTGCGGTCGAGCCCGGCCTCGAGATCGTCACCCAGCGCGGCGGCGAGTGCGCGCTCGTATCCGGGGTCGGGGCGCAGCTGATCGAGCAGCCGGTCCTTGCCGTCGCGCCGCGTCGCCCTGGTCAGCGCGGCGGCCTCGCTGTCGAGCGCGGTGAGTTCGGCATGCGCGGCAGCGCGCGCCGCCTGCGCGCGGTCGCGTGAGGCGATCGCCTCGCGTTCGCCGGCATCGGCACGCGCCAGCGCGGTGCGCGCGCCCTCGGCATGGCGCAGCGCCTGGGCGCGTGCTTCCTCGGCGCGGCGGCGTTCGGCGACGAGCGGCGCGGGGTCGCCCAGCGCGGCGGCCTCTGCCGTCACCCGTGCAAGGTCGCGCGCCGCACGGTCATGCCGCGCGCGCGCCGCGCCGAGCGCGGCATCGGCGACGCGGACATCGGCCGCCTCGCTCGCCTGGCGGCCCAGCGCCTGGGCAAGCGCGACCTCGGCATCGCGCCCAAGCCGTTCGGCCTCGGCCAGTGCCGCGTCGCGCTGTGGCAGTTGCGCCGCCGTCTCGGCGATGCGCCGGTCGAGCATCGCTGCTTCTTCGGCGAGCCGCGCGATTGCCTCGGCGGCATCGCTGGCGAGCGAACCCTCGCGCACCCGGTCATCGGCAAGGCGAGCGCTGTTGCCCGCAAGCTCGGCGATGCGCCGCTCAACCGCGGCATGGTCGGAACGCAAGCCGGCAAGGCGGTGGCCGGCCTCGCTGGCGCGGTCGCGCGCGGCCTGTGCCTCGGCACGCGCCGCGGCGAGCTTTTCGGTCGCGTCATTCTGCCATGCAGCGGCGGCGCGCTGCGCTTCGGCGGCGGTGGCGACGCGTTGCTCGCAGCCCGCCGCCTCGGCCTTGGCGGCATCGGCTGCCGCCGCGGCGTCGCGCCAGCGCGCGAATATCATCCGTGCCTCGGCGACACGGATCTGGTCGGAGAGCAGGCGATAGCGTTCCGCCTGTCGTGCCTGGCGGCGCAGCGCGGCAGCGCGCGCATCCTGGTCGGCGATCAGCTCGTCGAGCCGCTGGAGATTGGTCTCGGTCGCGCGCAGCTTCTGTTCGGCATCCTTGCGGCGCACGTGCAGGCCGGCGATGCCGGCGGCCTCTTCGAGCATCGCGCGGCGCTCGATCGGTTTGGCGGCAATCACCGCGCCGATCCGGCCTTGGCTGACCAAAGCCGGAGAATGCGCGCCTGTCGCAGCATCGGCGAACAACAAGCCAACGTCCTTGGCGCGAACGTCACGCCCGTCGATACGATAGGCCGATCCCGCGCCGCGCTCGATCCGCCGGACGACCTCGCTTTCCTGGCCGGCAATCTCGGCGAGGATCGAGACCTCGGCGAAATCGCGCGACGGGCGGGTCGAGGTGCCGGCGAAGATCACATCGTCCATGCCGGCGCCGCGCAGCGACTTGGCGCTGTTCTCGCCCATCGTCCAGCGCAGCGCCTCGAGCAGGTTGGACTTGCCGCAGCCGTTCGGGCCGACGATCCCCGTCAGGCCCGGCTCGATCCGAAGATCGGCCGGGTCGACGAAGCTCTTGAACCCCGAAAGTCTGAGGCGTTTGATCTGCAACCGCGCTGTCCCCCCGAGCCGCCCGCGCCTTACAGCGCGCCGGCCGCCTTGAGCACCGGCTGCAAGGCAGTCCAGTCGCTCACGTCGCGGGCCACGGTGCCGTTGACGATGAAGGTCGGCGTCCCGGAGATGTTATATTGCTGGTCAGCCGCGTCCTTGCGCGTCGCGATCAGATCATAGCCCTTCTGGTCGGCGAGGCAGGCGCGCGCCTTCGCCTCCGGAACGCCGCGCTGCTTCACGAAATCGAGATAGCCAAGCTTTTCGCCGAGTGCCGTGGCAATCTGTTGCGGCGTTGCATTCTGCATCGACTGGAGTTGCTTCCCGATCGCCTGCTCGTCGGCGAGCAGCTGCGGCTGGGCGGCCATCATCTGGTCGAGCATCGGGAAGAAGGCGGCAGGTTCGACGCAATGCCCGAGTAGCGTCGGCGCGAGATCGAGCGCGCCGTGAACCGGATAATCGCGGAACTCGTAGCTCAACTTGCCGGCGGCGATCGGCCCGGCGCGCAACGCAGGCACGCCCTCGGCGTCGAACTTGGCGCAATAGGGGCAGGCGCGCGAGCCATATTCGATCAGCTTGACCGGCGCGTTGGGATTGCCCTGCACATAACCGCCTTCCGGGGTGGCACTGACAGTGTCGAGCCAGTTGGTTCCGGCCGGTGGCTTGGCGGCGGCGACCGGCGCGGCAGCGGCGACATCGTTGCCAGATCCGGTCGAGCCGCCCGATCCGCAGGCGGCCAGCAACAAGGCCGGCAACGCGGCGAGAACGAGGATGAATTTCATGCGCGGTTACTCCTGGTGAAAAACATGGTCAGGCGCCGGCGGCCTTGAGCGCCGGCTCGAGCCCGGCCCAGTCGTTGACATTGGCGACGACGGTGCCGTTGATGATGAAGGTCGGGGTACTCCTGACATTATAAAGTCGGCCGGCATCGTCATAGCGCTTGGCGAGCGCGGCGAAACCGGCCTTGTCGGCAAGGCAGGCGCGGGTCCGCGCCGGCGGCATGCCGCGTTTCGCCATGAAGTCGATCAAGCCGAGCTTCTCGGCAAAAACGGTGGCGAGCTTGGCGGGCGGCGCCTTGTCGAGGTCCTGTTGCTGCGCCGCCTGCAGCGCCTCGTCCTCATGCGCCAGGATTTGCGGCTGCGCCGCCATCATCTCGTCGAGCAGCGGGAAAAATTTCGCCGTGCTGACACAATGACCGATCAGGATCCCCGGAAGATCGAGCGCGCCGTGCACCGGATAGTCGCGGAACTCGTAGCTGACCTTGCCGCTCGCGACATAGCCGGCACGCAGGGTAGCCATCGATTCGGCATGGAAGTGCCCGCAAAAGGGACACAGCCGCGAGCCATATTCGATCAGTTTTATCTTCGCGGCAGGATTACCCATCCGCACCCCGCCCTCGGGCGTCGCAGCGAAGGTCTTGACCCAGTCGACCGGGCCACGCGGCGCGGCCGGTGCGACACGGTGAACGGGATGATGGACGGGGCGATGCTGCGCCGGCTTGGTCGCCGCAAACAACGGTGCGCCGATCAGCGCCGCCGCCAGCAATATCAGTCGCATCATTCCTCCGTCTGTCCCACTGCCGGCGTGCCGCGCGTCGCGGCGACCCCCGCGGCCAATGCCTCCAATACCGCTTTCAGTTCCGGATCGGCAATCGTGCGCAGGCTCGCGCCGAGCTCGACCGGCACCGGTTTCGGCGCGGGCGGCACCGCGCGCGGCGCCGGCGCGCGCACGTCGCCCTGGCGGAATTGGAGCTTCGCCACCGCGTCGTAACCGAAAAAGCGATTGACCCGTTCGACGATCTCGGGCGCGATATGCTGCATCATCGGGGCATGCGCACCGCGCACCACCAGGTTGAGCGTGCCGCCGCTGCGCTGGCCATGCGGAAAGCGGATCGATTCGGGCGCCGAAACACCGGCATAGCGCGCGCCGACGATCTCCGCCCAGCGGCTCACCACCGCGCTCTGCACGAAGCCGAAGCGGCGAAACGCGGCGCGGCCGATATCGGGCACGAGCTCGGACACGGCGCGCGCGCGGCCGCCGCGCGGTCGTTCAGTCGGGGGAGCGGGGACGCCACGCTTGCTCATCCCGCCGTCCATGCCATAGCGACGACGTGCCCGCCAAGCGCTCATCCACCGTCGCCGCCCGCCTGCTCGCCTGGTATGATGCCAATGCGCGCAGCTTGCCGTGGCGCAGCCCGCCGGGAAGCAACGCGCCCGACCCATATCGCGTGTGGCTGTCGGAGATCATGCTCCAGCAGACCACGGTCGCGACGGTGCGCCCGCGCTTCGAAGCCTTTGTCGCACGCTGGCCGACCGTCGAGTCGCTGGCGGCGGCGAGCGACGCCGACCTGATGGCGGCATGGGCGGGGCTCGGTTATTATGCCCGGGCGCGCAACCTGATCGCCTGCGCCCGCAGCGTCGTCGCCGACCATGACGGGCTTTTCCCCGACAACGAGGCCGGCCTGCGCGCGCTCCCCGGGATCGGCGACTATACCGCCGCCGCCATCGCCGCCATCGCCTTTGGCCGCCGTGCCGTGGCGGTCGACGCCAATGTCGCGCGGGTGGTCGCGCGGCTCGACGCGATCGCCGCGCCGTTACCGGGGTCGATGCCCGCCATCCGGCTCGCCGCCGACGCGATGACCCCCGATGCGCGCGCCGGCGATTTCGCCCAGGCGATGATGGACCTCGGGTCCAGTATCTGCACGTCGCGCGGGCCGCGCTGCCTGTTGTGTCCGCTGATCAGCGAATGCCGCGGCCAGGCCGGGGGCGACCCGGCGCGCTATCCGCTCAAGCTGGTCAAGGCGGTGCGCCCGCACAAATATGGCACGATCTTCTGGGCCGAGGCCGACGGCGCGGTGCTGCTGGTGCGCCGCCCCGACAAGGGCTTGCTCGGCGGCATGCGGGCGTTGCCGACGGGACCGTGGAGCGACGCCCCGCCGGGCCTGGCGGGCGCCCCCGAAGGCTATGGCTGGAGGCTGGTCGACGGCAGTGTATCGCACGGTTTCACGCACTTCACGCTCGATCTCGCGCTTGCGGTCGGCACGGCGCTGTCGCATGTCGACGGCGAGTGGTGGCCGGTTGCCGACATCGAGTCGGCCGGGTTGCCCACGGTGTTCGCCAAGGCGGCAATGACGATCAGGAGAGCGGAATGCGGTTGATGCGACGAGTCGTGACGGGAAGCGCGGTCCTTGCCCTGGTGCTCGGCGCTGGCGCCTGGGCCGGGCAAGCCGACCCTCAGCCGACCCCGGCGCCTGCCCCGGCGATTGCGAACAACAAGCTCCCCCACACCCAGGCACTGTTCACCGGCTATGTCCGCGACAACAAGATGCCCGGCATCGTCGGCGCCTTCGCGATCGGCGACACGCCGACGGTGTTCGTCACCGCCGGCAAGATCGCCGATGGCGTCAACGCCGCGCCGGCCGGCCCCGACAGCCTGTGGCGGGTCTATTCGATGACCAAGCCGATCACCGCGATGGCGGCGATGATCCTGATCGAGCGGGGCAAGATCAAGCTCGACGAACCGGTCAGCGACTTCATCCCGGGCTTCGCGCACATGACCGTGCTGACCGACCCCGACCATTCGCTGGCGAGCAAGCCCGCCGTGCACCCGGTAACGATCCGCAACCTGCTGACTCACACCGCCGGGCTCGGCTACAACATCATCACCAAGGGCCCGCTGCTCGCCGAGTATAATCGCCTCGGGATCAACCCCGCAGAGGTCAATGCACAGCTTGAGGGGCCCGCGCGCGCAGTGCGGCCCAAGAGCCTGCAGGAATTCGCCGCGCGTGTCGCGACGCTGCCGCTGATCGCCGAGCCGGGTACCAAATGGAGCTATTCGATCGGTCTCGACGTAATGGGCGCAGTGATCGAGAAGGCGAGCGGCATGCCGTTCGACGCTTTCGTCCAGAAGAACATCTTCGATCCGCTCAAGATGACGTCGAGCTACTGGACGGTGCCGAAATCCGAGGTCGGTCGCTTCGCCACCAACTATATATACACCCGCGAGGCGATGGCCGCGCTCGGCAAGCCCGCCGACCCGACAACCATCCCGGACACCGCGCGCATCCCGCTCGATCCCGCCGCGACGTCGATCTGGCTCACGCCGCCGAGCTTCCCCTATGGCGGTGCCGGGCTGGTGACCTCCGCCCGCGATTATGACCGGTTCCTCCACGCGCTGGAGAATTACGGCACGCTCGACGGCGTCGAGGTGCTCAAGCCCGAGACGGCGCATCTGATGATGTCGAACCTGCTCCCCAACGGCCTGACCTTCGGCGGCGTCAACGCGACGACCGGCGGGCCGAGCGCGGGCCCGAAAATGGGCTTCGGAGCGGGCGGTTCGGTCTATCTCGAGGATGTGCCGGGCGGCGGCGCCAAGGGCACCTATGGCTGGGGCGGCGCGGCCGGCACGATCGCCTTTGTCGACCCCACCCGTCAAGTGCGCGGCACGGTGATGGTCAATTTCTTCCCGGGCGAGCGCTGGGGGTTGCGCGGTGAGGTGGTGCCAGCGCTGTTCGCGGATGCTGCCCGGATGTCGCACGCCCAGTGACCATGCCAGCCAGGGTCGCGCCGGGCCTGACCGGCGGCACGCTCGATCGCGCCGACCAGCTGCGCCACGATGCCGAAGGGCTCGCCGCCGCGACGGGCGACTGGCGCGCGCGGCTGCTCAAGCTCGACGGCCTCCATCCCGAGGTTGGCGACGACGGCCGGCTCGGCTGGACGACGCTCGCCGATGCCCCCGACGATGCGATGCTGATCCTGCTCGGGCTCGACGAGCAACGCCGGCCGCATTTCGCCGCCTATCTGCCCGGCATTCGCGCCGCCGAGGCAACACCGATGCGCTCGCCGGCGATGATCCACGCGCTGGCGACGTTGCTCCCGGGTGAGGCGGCGACCTATGCCGCCGCGCGCAGCATCATCGACTGGCATGCGCGACACCAGTTCTGCGCCAATTGCGGGACGCAGACCGATCCCTATCGCGCCGGCTGGGCACGGCGCTGTGGTAATTGCGGCGCGGAGCATTTTCCGCGCGTCGACCCGGTGGTGATCATGATCGCCGAGCATGACGGTCGCGCGCTGCTCGGGCGCGGCAAGGGTTGGCCGGCGGGGCGCTATTCGGCGCTGGCGGGCTTTCTCGAACCGGGCGAATCGATCGAGGAAGCGGTCGCGCGCGAGATCTTCGAGGAGGCTGGCGTGCGCGTCGGCGCGGTGCGCTACATCGCCAGCCAGCCCTGGCCGTTCCCCTCGTCGTTGATGATGGCCTGTGTCGGCGCGGCCGAGGACGACGCGCTCACCGTCGACCCGAACGAGCTCGAGGATGCGATCTGGGTCGAGCGCGACGTGGTGCGCGCGGTGCTGGCCGGCGAACCGGGTCCGTTCCTGCCGCCACCGCCCTATGCGATTGCCTATACGCTGCTGCGGGAGTGGGCGGCCGGATAGCGACGCGTTCGCGATAGTCGTTTCCCTGCGGGGGGAAACACGCCATCGTGCGCTTCGGGGCCGGCCGGCCGGGGGGGAATTAGATGCTGCGCGCGCTGTTGTCGGGGTTTCTCGCCCTGTTTTTCTCGACGGCCATCGCGCAGGATCATCCTGCTGCCCCGCCGAGCGCTTCCGCGACACCCGCAGTGGTCGCGAGTGAACATATCTGCGGCGGCGACGGCAGTGCTCCGGCGCACGCGCAATTGCTGACCGGCTATGGCGGCGGCGGTTTTCCCGTCGCGACCGCGGCACCGGCCGCGCAGGCCTTTTTCGACAATGGCATGCAACTGGCACATGCCTTCGCGCACCGCGCCTCGATCGCCGCGTTCGGCGAGGCGGCGCGGATCGATCCGCAATGCGCGATGTGCCTGTGGGGCAAGGCCTGGGCGTCGGGGCCGACGATCAATTACCCGATCGATGCGGCAGCGATGGCCAGGCTGGAAACAATGACGGCCGACGCCGAGCGGCTTGCCGGGCATGGCCCCGCCAAGGAACGGGAACTGATCGCCGCGCTGAAACTGCGCTACGTAAACGGCGGCGGCACCGGCGCCGGAGACCGGGCATTCGCCAACGCGATGGACGTGCTCGCCGCGCGTTACCCCGATGACGACGAGATCGCGACGCTCACCGCCGACGCCTGGATGATCCTCGACTCG